>NZ_DASWNM010000097.1:0-5360 GCF_036399255.1 Longimicrobium sp. | reverse complement strand
CCAGCAGCCGCGCCAACGCCATCAACGCGCACGGCCAGGTGGTGGGGTGGGCCCAGACGGCGAGCGGCGCCCGGCACGCCTTTCTGTGGACCCCCGGCGCGGGGATGGTGGACATGGGCACGCTCCCCGTGGTCCCCGACGCGCGGCGCGGCGCCCCCAATCCCGCCCTCTCCAGCAGCGAGGCGCTGGACATCAACGACGCAGGCGAGGCGACCGGCTTTTCGCGCGCCGGCTATCCCGTTCCGTACGCCTTCGTCTGGAACCAGGCAGGCGGATTCCAGATCCTGGGCGACGGCTACGGGAAGGTGATCAACAACCACCGCCAAGTGGCCGGGGGATCCGCGCATCCCACCGAGCCCGTCGGCGAGGTAAACCGCGGCCGGTTCTGGCGCGACGTCGTCTTCCCCGCGGCGGACGCAGGGGGGCCCTACCATGGCGAGCAGGACGAGCCGGTCCTCTTCGACGCCAGCGGCACCGCCAACCCCGACAACGATGCCCTGGTCTTTGCGTGGGACTTCACCGGCGACGGGGTCCCGGATTCCACCGGCGCGCAGGTGGGTTTCGTCTTTTCCGCCCAGGGCTCGTACACGGTGCGCCTCTTCGTCACCTACGCGGCCGGAACCACCCGGACCGACGACGCCAGCGTCACCATCGGCCCGCCGCACTGGCCGCGGGCCGTCATCGCGCCGCCGGCGGGCGGACAGTACGCGGTCGCGGAGGGGGGCCGCATCGTCCTGGGCAGCCAGGGAAGCGCGGGCGAGAACGGCGGGCCCCTGCTGTACCGGTGGGAGTTCGGCGACGGCACGTCGGCGCAGAGCCGCTTTCAGACCGCCCCGTTCAACTGGACCAGGACCTACGCCGACGACGGCACCTACACGGCCCGCCTGATCGTGTGGGACGCCACAGGGCGCTCCGACACCGCGACCGTCGGGGTGGTGGTGCGGAACACGGCTCCGGCGGCCGTCCTCTACGTGCCGACCACCGTGTACGAGAACGCGCACTTCACGGTGGCGCTGAACAGCGCGACCGATTCGTCCAGCGCCGACCGGCGGGCGGGGTTCACCTACGCCTTCGACTGCGGCGCGGGGAGCGGCTACGAGCCGTACGGCGCCTCCGCCACCACCACCTGCCAGGCACGGGCCAACGACACCACCCACGTCGTGCGCGCCCGCATCCGCGACAAGGACGGCGCGGTGCGCCAGTACACCCGCACCCTCGTCACGCGCAA
Source organism: Longimicrobium sp. (assembly GCF_036399255.1). Classification (GTDB taxonomy): domain Bacteria; phylum Gemmatimonadota; class Gemmatimonadetes; order Longimicrobiales; family Longimicrobiaceae; genus Longimicrobium. The sequence goes on along the minus strand of NZ_DASWNM010000097.1, from coordinate 4,132 downwards.
CGCACGCCCCGTGGTCACCGGGGCCGCCATGCACGGCCACCTGCTCTTTGCGGGCTTCACCGACGCGGGCGCCCAGGATGGCCCGTGGACCTGGGTGGTGCGGTGGGGCGACGGCACGCAGTCGACCGGAAGCGCGAGCTCCGCGTCCCCCTCCGCGATCACGGTTTCACACGTGTACGCCGGAAGCGGCCCCTACACCGCGACCCTCCAGGTCACCGACCGGCAGCTCGCCGCCAGCGCCGTCTACAGCTTCACCGCCACCCCGTAGGGATCAACCCGGGGAACGGAGAAAGGACGCGAAGACCGAGATCTCCGCGTCCTTTCTGTTTTCCTCCGCGACCTCCGCGCGACATCCGTCCCTTGGGCGTTCATCCCGGTGGATCTCGTTTCCGGCGACGCTGCCTCCGCCCCCGTGCCCCACCCCGGGCGAGCACGCGGCCCGGGGAGAACAAAAGCATTGCCCTCCCTTGAATTGGCGTTTAGGATGCGGCTGCGTCTTCTTCATCGCATTGCCCTTTCCGCTGTTCCCGGAGGCCCCGATGTCACGCCTCTCCTCCACGCCGCTCCCTCCTGCTTCCCCGGCGGCTCCCCTGCTCCGTACCGCGGCGCTCGCCGCGCTGCTGCTTGGCGCCGGCTGCGTGGACGACCCCACGAGCACCCTGGGCCGGCCGGGCGGGCCCCGGCTGGCGGGGGCCCGCGCCATCGAAACCGACCTGGGCGACCTGGGCGGAGGGGGCGTGTTCGTGCACGACATGAACGATGCGGGACAGATCGTGGGCAACACGTGGAAGGATGCGAACGGCGCCGGCGGCGACGTCGGCTTCCTGTGGGAGCCCGGAGGGACGATGCAATGGATCGCGGGCGACCAGTGGTGTGAGCAGACGCGTTGGGGGCTCGAGTGCTACATCATCCCCGGGGACGCCCTGGCCATCAATGCGGGCGGCATGGTCACGGGCTCCGACGGCTATACGACCGCCCGCTGGCCACCCGCCACGCAGATCCCCGGCGACGCTCGTGGTCCCGGACGCGACATCAACGATGCCGGGGACGCCGTGGGGGGCAGCCCGGCGTTTCTCTGGACCTTCGATGACCTGGTCACCTTGCTGGGAACCCTTCCCGGACAGTCCGGAAGCCACGGGGTGCGCATCAACAACGCGCGGCAGATCACCGGCGGGTCGGGCCCCCGCGGCTTCTTCTGGCAGAACGGGACCATGCAGGACCTGGGAACGCTGGGAGGAAGCAGCACCCAGCCCACCGACCTGAACGAGGCCGGGCAGGTGGTCGGCCGCTCCAGCGTCGCGGGTGACGCCGCGGTCCACGCCTTTCTCTGGACCCCGGGGGGCGGAATGCAGGACCTGGGAACGCTGGGCGGGGCCAACAGCCACGCCAGCGCCATCAACGCGCGGGGCCAGGTGGTGGGGTGGGCCGAAACGGCCGGTGGAACACGGCACGCCTTTCTCTGGACCGCCGCGGAGGGAATGGTGGACGTGGGGACCCTCCCGCTGGTCCATGATCCGACGCGCCCCGCACCCGACCCCGCCCTGTCCGGCAGCGAGGCGCTGGACATCAACGACGCGGGAATCGTCACCGGCTTTTCGCGGGCCGGGTACCGCGTCCCGTACGCCTTTGTCTGGAGCCGGGCCAGCGGCATGCAGATCCTGGGGAACGGCTACGGCAAGGTCATCAACAACCGCGGCCAGGTGGCCGGGGGCTCCGCGCATCCCACCGAGAACGTGGGGGAGTTCAACCGCGGCCGCTTCTGGGACGACATCGCCATCCGGGTGGGGCCCACCGCGGACGCCGGGGGCCCCTACCAGGGGGAGCAGTCAGAGCCGATCCTCTTCGACGGAACCGCCACCCTGAACCCCGACGGCGAAGCGCTGGTCTTCGCCTGGGACTTCACCGGCGACGGCGTCGCCGACTCCACCGGCGCCCAGACGGGCTTTGCGTTCGACGCCCCCGGCTCGTACCCGGTGCGGCTGTTCGTCACCGACGCGGCCGGTGTGACCTGGACGGACGACGCGGTGGTCACCATTGGCCCGCCACGCTGGCCCCACGCGGTCATCGCGCCGCCGCCGGGCGGACAGTACGCGGTCGCGGAGGGGGGCCGCATCCTGCTGAGCAGCCAGGGAAGCGCGGCGGAGAACGGCGGACTGCTGCTGTACCGGTGGGAGTTCGGCGACGGGACCGCGGCGCAAAGCCGCCATCAGGACACCGCGTTCGCCTGGAGCAAGGTGTACGGCGACAACGGCACGTATACGGTGCGCCTCATCGTCTGGGACGCAGCGTCCCGCGCCGACACCGCGACGGTCTCGGTGACGGTGCGCAGCACGGCGCCGACGGCCGCCCTGCGGCTGCTCACTCCGTATGAGGGCCAGGACTTTACCCTGGAGATGCTGAACGCCACCGACTCGTCCGCGATCGACCGGCGGGCCGGCTTTGCCTACGCGTTCGACTGCGGGACGGGAGGGTACACGGCGTTCGGCGGCTCCACGTGGCGCACCTGCAGTGGCCGGCCAGACAACGTGAGCCACGCCGTGGGTGCCCGCATCCGCGACAAGGACGGCAGCGTGCGCGAGTACCGCAGAACCGTCACGCCGCTCAATGCCCGGCCGGTGATCACCGGCGCCACCTGGCTCAACACCCTCCTCACCTTCGGCTTCACCGACGCCGGCACCGAAGACGGGCCGTGGAGGTGGGTGGTTCGCTGGGGCGACGGGACGCGCTCGGAGGGGTGGGCCGGGGTGCAGGGGAACAACGCCGTCCTGGCTCCGCACGCCTACGCGGCCCCCGGGACCTACACCGTGCTGGTGCACGTCTACGACAAGGACGGCGCGTCCAGCGGCGTCCACGCCCTGACCGTCACCCGGTAGCGGGCGGGGGAGGATGCGCAGGGGCGCCTCCGGCCCTGCCCGCGCGGGGCGGCCGGGCGGCAAGCGGATCGGACATCCCGCATGAAGTCGAAGCCCCGTCCGGCGCAGCACACCGGACAGGACTTGCGACCGCTTCCATCGCGGAATTCAGCCGGTCTCCATCTCGTGCGCGGGGCGGATCTCCCTCGCCCGGTGATGCCCGCCTCCACTCTGCGCCCCCTCCCCCTGCTCCACACCCCGGTCCGGACGAGCACGCGGCGCGGGGCGAGGGCGGGGATCGAAAACCATTGCCGATGCGTGAATTGGCGTTTAGGATGCGGCGTGCGTCCTTCTTCATCGCATTGCCCTTTCCGCTGTTCCCGGAGGCCCCGATGTCACGCCTCTCCCCCCGCCCGCTCCCCTGGAACGCCCACCCCCGCTGTGTCCTGCGCCGGTCCGCCGCCGCGGCACTCCTGCTGCTCGCGGTTTCCGCGTGCTACGACGACGAGCCGACCGGTCCCGGCGTCCGTTCCCGGCCGGCGGAGCCCAGGCTGCTGGTGACCGGCTCCGTCGAGATGGACATCGGGGATCTGGGGTACGGTGGGGTGTTCGTGCAGGACATGAACGACGCGGGACAGATCGTCGGGAACACCTCCGTCAACCCGGGGATCGACGTCGGCTTCTTCTGGGAGCCGGGAGGGGAGATGGAGCTGATCGCGGGCGGCACGGAAGAGTGCGAGGAGGTGGGGGATGACGTGTATTGCTACTGGATCACAGGCGTCGGCCGGGCCATCAACGACGCCGGCCTGGCGACCGGCTGGACCGAGGGCGGCGTGTACTCCGGCCGGGCGGTGTACCGCTGGTCACGGGCGGGCACGAGCTGGGGCCCTGGCGGGGGCAACGCCATCAACGATGCCGGGGACGCCGTGGGAGGGGCGGTCCTGTGGACGGCGCAGAATGCCACCATCCCGCTGGGGACGCTCCCCGGCCAGTGGAACACCGACGCGGTGCGGATCAACAACGCCCGGCAGGTCACCGGCACGTCGGGCCCCCGCGGCTTCTTCTGGCAGAACGGGTCCATGCAGGACCTGGGAACGCTGGGAGGAACAGGCACGGAGCCCGCCGACATGAACGAGGCCGGGCAGGTGGTGGGCCAGTCGGACCTTGCGGGCAACGCGGCGTTCCACGCGTTTCTCTGGACCCCGGGCGGCGGGATGGTGGACCTGGGAACGCTGGGCGGGGCCAGCAGCCGCGCCAACGCCATCAACGCGCACGGCCAG
>NZ_DASWNM010000096.1:0-50974 GCF_036399255.1 Longimicrobium sp. | reverse complement strand
CGCCGGCGCCCCCCTCTCCCGGCCTCTCCCCCCTAAACTGCAGGGGGGAGAGGTGACGCGAGCCCAACCTGCGGAGCGCGATCGAAGTCTCCCCTCTCCGAGAGGAACGAGCGGGGAGGGGATTGGCGCGACGGCAGATATCGAACTGGCGCCCGCCGGCGCCCCCCTCTCCCGGCCTCTCCCCCCTAAACTGCAGGGGGGAGAGGTGACGTGAGCCGAAACCCGCGGAGCGCGATCGAAGTCCCCTCTCCGAGAGGAACGAGCGGGGAGGGGATTGGGCGCGACGGCAGATATCGAACTGGCGCCCGCCGACGCCCCCCTCCCCCGGCCTCTCCCCCCTAAACTGCAGGGGGAGAGGTGACGCGAGCCGAAAACCTGCGGAGCGCGATCGAAGTCTCCCCTCTCCACGAGGAACGAGTGGGGAGGGGCCGGGGGAGGGGCACCCCGGCGGACGCAGTTCGATTCACGTCGCAGCGCGCCACCCCGTTCACCCGTTCACCCGTTCACCCCTTCACAAACGCGGATCCACCGGCTCCGACTCCAGCGCCAGCACGCCGAACACGCACTCGTGCACGCGGCGCAGGGGCTCGCCGCGGACGAAGCGCTCCAGCCCCTCGATGCCCAGCGCGAACTCGCGCATCGCCAGCGAGCGCTTGGCGCCCAGGCCGCGGCTGCGCAGCCGCTCCAGGTTCTGCGGCAGGGTGTACTCCGGGCCGTAGATGATGCGCAGGTACTCGCGGCCGCGGCACTTTACCGCGGGCTGCACCACGCCCCGCCGGCCGCGCGCGGTGAACTGCAGCGGCTTTACCACCATCCCCTCGCCGCCCGCGCCCGTCATCTCCTCCCACCAGGCGATGGCGCGCGCCTGGCTGTCCGGGTCCGTCACGTCCACCACGTGGTGCCCGGTGGCGTACAGCAGCCGGTCCGACGCGGCGCGTACCCGGCCGATGACGTCCATGTGCCACAGGTGGTCGCGGTCCGCGTGCAGCGCGCCCTCCGTGGCCAGCACGTGGAACGGCGCCAGCCGCAGGTCGTCCACCGACTCCACCGGCCAGCAGTAGCGCCCGTACGCCTGAACGTAGTCCGCCGCCAGCGCCTGCCGCCCGGCGAACTTTTCGCGGAGGCCGTCCACCGGCGCGCCGCGCGCCGCCGCCTGACCGAGGACGTCGGCCACCTCGCCCAGCGCGCCGCGGGCGGCGGCGCCCACGGCGGCGTACTGGCCGCGGATGAGCTCCTGCGCCTTGGCGGACCACGGCATCAGCTCGCAGTCCAGCACGGCCCAGTCCGTCCGCAGCTCGTCCCAGAACCCCGCCGCCGTCATGGCGTCGCGCAGAATCCCCAGCGCCCGCGCCTCGATGGCCCCGTCGTCGAAGAAGCCGCGGCCGGTGCGGGTGTACACGATGCCGATCCCCTCATCCACCACCCCGAAGCGCCGCCGCGCCGCCTCTTCGTCCCGGCAGACGACCACGACCGCGCGCGAGCCCATGTGCTTTTCCTCGCAGACCACCGCGGGAATTCCCTCGTTGCGGTAGTACGCGAACGCCTCCGCGGGGTGCTCCAGCAGGCCCGGCTCCGCGGTGGTGGCCGAGGGCGACATGGTGGGCGGCAGGTACACCAGCCACCGGGGATTCGCGGCGAAGCGGCTCATCACCTCCAGCGCCGCCGCCGCGTTCTCTTCGCGGATGGTCACGCGGCCGGCCAGGCGCGTCTGCACGATGCGCTTGCCGGTGACGTCGTCCAGGTCCAGCAGCTCGTCCTGCCGCTGCTGCGCGGTGAGCGCCGGCGCCGCCGCCTCCGCGGGGAGGAAGGGGCGCGCGGGCTCGGCGTACGTGTGCGCCGCGGGGACGGACACCAGCTCGCGCTCCGGCCAGCGCAGCGCCGTAAGCCGGCCGCCAAAGACGCAGCCGGTGTCGACGTTGATCGTCCGGTTGAGCCACTCCGGCCCGGGGACGGGCGTGTGGCCGTAGACGACGGTGGCCCGGCCGCGGTACTCCGCCGCCCAGTTGTGGCGCACGGGCAGGCCGAACTCGTCCGTCTCGCCCGTGGTCTCGCCGTACAGCGCAAACTCGCGCACGGCGCCGGAGCCGCGCCCCTGCAGCTCTTCCCTGAGCCCCGCGTGCGCGACGACGAGCGCGCCGCCGTCCAGCACGTAATGGCTCACCAGCTTGTCCAGGAACTCGGCGACGGCGGTGCGGAAGTCCGGCGCCTCGCCCTCCAGCTCCGCCAGCGAGCGGTCCAGCCCGTGGGTAATGCGCACGTCGCGCCCGCGCAGCGCCCGCACCAGCTTGACGTCGTGGTTGCCGGGCACCGCCAGCGCGCTGCCGGCCTGCACCATCGCCATCACCGTCCGCAGCACGTGGACGATGCGCGGCCCGCGGTCTACCAGGTCGCCCACGAACACCGCCTTGCGGCCGTCAGGATGCCGGCGGACGCCGTCGTCGCCAGGTACGTAGCCCAGCGCGTCGAGCAGCGCGTCCAGCTCGTCCCCGCAGCCGTGCACGTCGCCGACAACGTCGAACGGGCCGTGCTCGTGACGCCGGTCGTTCCACAGCGGCTCGCGGACGATGGACTCCACCGCGTCCGCCTGCGCCTCGTCCAGCACGAACACGTGGCGAAAGCCTTCGCGGCGCAGGTCGCGGATGGACTTGCGCAGCTGCTGGGTCTGGCTGGTGATGGCGTGCGGCGGCACCTGCCGGTCGGTGCGCTCGCGGTTGCGCGCCTGGCACACGCGCTCGGGCACGTTCAGCACGATGGCGACGGGAATGACGTGCGTCTCGCGCGCCAGCGCCACCAGCGGCTTGCGCGCGGCGGACTGCGTGTTCGTGGCGTCCACCACGGTCAGCCGCGCGGCCCGCAGCCGCTTGCGCGCCACGAAGTGCAGCGTCTCGAAGGCGTCGGTGGTGGCCGACTGCTCCGTCTCGTCGTCCGCCACCATGCCGCGAAAGAAGTCCGACGACAGCACCTCGGTGGGCCGGAAGTGCCGCCGCGCGAACGTGCTCTTGCCGCACCCCGACGCGCCCACCATCACCACCAGCGAAAGGGCGGGGATGTTGAGGGTGCGCGGCGGCGTGGCGCGGGACTCGGCGTGTTCCTGGGTCGTATCGGTCATCGGATGTGGAGCGTGGTTCATCATCAAAGGCGGGCAGCCGTGCCGCCCGCCTCCAGGAGCGACTGAATTCGCCGCTGGAAAAACGCAACGTCCGCCTGCGCGGACTGCACCCTGGAGTTTCTGCGCGCAGGCCACGGGTGTTGCCAAACCCCGAACTCACAACGAAAGCGATGACGTCCTGAGGGAGCGCACCACGTGCAACCCGATTCCACACAACCGCCTGCGCGCGGCCGAATGACCTCGTCTGCCCCGCGCAGGGCCGGGATCCGAGCGTTGAAGCCGGCCCCGCCGTTGTGCCGGCGAGATCCTTCAGTCGGCGCGCAGGCTCCATCGTACCAGAAAGGCACACGCGGCGCCTCCCTCAGGAAGTCAACGCGTGTGGGTGGCTGGGACCACCGATGAGCCGGCCATCCGCAACCCACGTCGCGTCGAAAGCCTGCCACGAGCCTCCGACAGTAGATTTCTCAGTCGGCGCCAGGGACTGGCGCGAAGGACGGGTTCGCGCGGCGCCTCCTTCGAAATGACAGAGGGCGACGCGCGGAGGTTTCGTCCTCCAGGCCGGCACAGCCGCGAACGGCTCCGTCGTGTACCAGGCCGTTCCCGCCGCCGCCATCAGGCGATGGCGGCGGGGGTCCGGCGGATCCGCAGCAGCAGGTCGTGCAGGGCCGCGCGCGCGGCCGGCTCGTCGGGGAGGTGGCTGCGCTCGGCGGCGTCCACCAGCACCTCGTTCAGCCGCAGGTACTCGGCGCGGTAAAACTCCACGTCCGCGTCGGCCAGCACCGACTGCTCGGGGCCGGCCGTCTTGCGGGCGATCAGCTCGTCCACGTACGGCAGCCCCACGTGCGCGTTGCACTCCGGCAGCGAGGCCACCACGCGGCCGGTGCGCATCAGGTGAATGCCGGTAAGCAGCACGCGGTACACGTACAGCAGCGGCTTTACCCGCCGGGGCTGCTCCTTTTCGAACAGCCGCCACTGGTTGGCCGCAAAGCCCACGTAGTGCCGCACGCACCGCCGGGTGATGCACCCGGCCGCGATCCGCCGCAGCTCGGCGTGCTCCGGCGTGGTGTGCACCACCAGCGGCGAGTACAGCTGCTCGAGCACGTAGCCGTTGTTGCGCAGCAGCAGCCCCAGGAACTTGCGCGCGTCGTGCGTGACCAGGTCCACCTCAACGCCCTGGCGCACGCGCGACGTCTGCACCGTCTCGGCGCCCGGCTCCAGCCCCACGAAGTGGTCCAGCGGCAGCAGGTGCGCGCCGCGGAGGTCGTAGTCGCTGTCGGCCGAGGGAAAGCCGTACAGGTGCGCCCCGCTCACGGTGGCGAACAGCAGTGGATACGGGTGCGCGCGCACCTCGTCCATCAACACGGAATCCATCATCATCTTCATCGTTCCCCGCCCTTCAATTCACATGATTTACCGGACCGCGCTCCTCCGGGCGCGTACCAGGAAGTCGTTGGCCCACTCGTAGTCCGGCCGCTCGGGAAGGCCGGTGGATGCGTACGCGGCGTCGAACTCGCGGTGCAGCGCCAGCCGCCACGCGTTCACCTCGTCCCACGCGGCGTCGCCCGCCTTGATGCGCAGCAGCCGGTCGCGGTGCTCGTCCACGCGCACGGGCACGTGCCCCTCGCGCAGCGTGGCGATGCCGGCCAGCAGAAGCCGGATGAGGTGCATGGCGTGCTTCCACCGCGGCGCGCCGCTGGCGCGAAAGTCCGCCTCGAGCCGCTTGAACTGCGAAAGCACGTAGCCGTTGAAGGTCTGATAGACCATCCGCGACAGCACCCGGTGCCGCTGCTCCAGCAGCTCCTGCATCACGGGCGCGGCGTGCTGCACCAGCGGCGTGTACAGGCACTCCAGGATGTTGGGGTTGGCCTTGAGGGCCAGCCCCAGGAACTTCTGCATCTCCCAGTAGCACTCCTCGGCGGCCGGGTTCTCCAGCTGCTCGGGAACGCCGTACAGCGACCAGTGCAGCTCCGCCGGCGGCAGGTACACGCCGCGCAGGTCCACGTCCGACGCGTCGTTCTCCAATCCGTACGCGCGCGACCCCACCACGCAGCGGTAGACGACGTGCGCGTACAGGTCGTGGTCGCGCAGCACCTCGCCGGGATCGCCCATTACGCCCGCCTGCTCCTGCTTGCGGATGCTGAGCTCGTCGCGGCGCAGCGAGACCTCCACGCCGTCGGGAAGGCGGACGCGGTACGCGTGCGAGTAGTCCGCGGGCGCGCCCACCACCTGGCCCACGGCGCCGGCGGGGCAGATGGGCACGCCGGCCCCCGTGGCCACCGCGCGCCGCGTGACCACCTGGGTGCCCACGGGCAGGATCAGGTGCAGGTTCTTCGACATCGTATCCCTCCAGATCCGCCGCGGCGGACCTTCTTTCACGGAACATCTGTATCACGCGCTGCCGGAATCTTCCGCAACGCATCGCATCCACCGAACCCGCCGCAGCTGATGAAGACCCTGCTCACCGCCCTCGCCTGCCTGGCGATGGCGTTCGCCACGCCCGCACGGGCCCAGCGCATCGCCGACGTCGCGCCCGGCGCCGTGGCGCACGCCCCGCCCGCGCCCGCCGCGGAGATGGCACCCGGCGTCCTGGCGGCGAACCGCGGCCTGCCGCCGGCGCTGCGGCCCGCCGCCCCTGGTGGGCGGGAGGCGGTCACGGAGCGCCGGCTTTCCGTCATGGGACACACCGCCGTCGGCGCCGGGGCGGGTGCGCTGGCGGGCGTGCTGGCGTCGGCGGCGCTGTTCGCGTTCGACGAGAACTGCCGGTCGGGCGATTCCATGTGCGGACTCGCCGTGCCGGTGTTCATCGGCGGCGGGGTGCTGACGGGCGGGGTCGCGGGGCTGGTGGTGGGCCTGGTCCGCAACCGCTGATCACCTCCGCGGACCGGACCCGGCCGGTCAGTCCACCCGCGTAAAGACGGCCATCTGCGTGGGCGAGCCTACCTCGGCGTCGTCCGGACCCACGGGCGCGTAGCGGACGGTGTAGCCGAACCGCTCCGCCACGCCGCCGGCCCACGCCTGCAGCTGGGCGCGCGTCCACTCGAAGCGGTGGTCGCGGTGGCGAAAGTCGCCCGCGGGGAGCGACGGCCAGCGCACGTTGTACTCGGCGTTGGGCGTGGTGAGCACGATGGTGCCCGGCCGCGCGTGCTCCCACAGCACCCGCTCGAACGCCGCCAGCCGCGGCGGGTCCATGTGCTCCACCACCTCCACCACGGCGGCCGCGTCGAAGCCCTCCAGCCGGCGGTCGCGGTACATCAGCGAGCCATGCATCAGCCGGATGCGCTCGCGGCGGCGCTCGGGCATGCGCTCCAGCTTCAGCCGGTCCGCCGCGATCTCCAGCGCCCGGTGCGAAACGTCCATCCCCACGATCTCGGTGAACGCGGGCTCGTCCAGCAGCATCCGCAGCAGGCGCCCCTCGCCGCATCCCAGGTCCACCACGCGCCGGGCGCCGCTGCCGCGCAGCGCCGCCAGCACCGTCGCCAGCCGCTGCTGGTTCAGGCTCACGCGCTCCTCCAGCGCGCCCTCTTCACCCGCAGCCGGCGCATCCTCCGCCTCGTCGTCCGCCGCCTCCAGCGGCTCCAGCCGGGCGATGGCGTCGCGCACCAGGCTGCGGCGGTGCTTCAGGTAGCGCGCGGCGATCCACTCGCGCTCCGGGTGGGCGGAAAGCCAGCCTTCGCCGTGGCGCACCAGCTTTTCGACCTCTTCGTCGCCCACCCAGTAGTGCTTGGCGCCGTCCAGCACGGGCACCAGCACGTAGATGTGGGTCAGCAGCTCCGACAGGCGCGTGACGGCCGCCAGCGTCACCGTGAAGTAGCGGCTGTCGCCCCACTCGGGGTGCGAGGCGTCCAGCGCGTGCGGCTGCACGGCGACGGCGTAGCCCAGCGGCTCGAACAGGCGGCGCACGGCGTCCTCGCCGCCACGCGCGGGGAGCACGGCCAGGCGCGCCTCCAGCGGAATGGCCGTTTGCGCAAGCTCCGGGCGTTCCCTGCACGCGCCCGTAAGCCCGCTGCGCAGCACCCGCGCAATGGCGACCGACAGGAACGACGACGCCACGTACGGCCGGTCGTTGACGTACTGGTCCAGCGCGCCCTCGCCGCCGCCCTTGCCGCGCACCAGGCCCACGGGGTCCACGTCCAGCAGCAGCGCCGCCGTGCACGCGGACTCGTCGGCCTCGGGATAGAAGACGTGCGCCTCCCCGAACCCCAGCTCGAACGACTGCGTTCGCGCGGGGTTCTTGCCCAGCAGGTATCCCAGGTCCGTCGCCGGCCGGTGCGTGGTGCGGATGGTCAGGAGCATGAACCGATGATCAGTGTTGCGTCAGGGCCGCCCAGGCGGCAGATACTGCTCGTTGCGATTCGAATCCGGCAACGTGCCGTCCGCCCGCTGGAGCGAATGAATTCGCCGCTGGAAAATGCAAAGTCCGCCTTCGCGGACTCGGCGGCACGGCTATCTACGGCTTCCCAGGCACCTGCGCGTCCGCACCTGGCGATCACCGGATCAGATCCGCGACGGGCATCATCATCGCGGTGACGTTCCGGCTCTCCGCGCGACCGCCAACGGCGGAGGATGAAAGCCGACGCGAATCGCGATCTGTCATTCCGAAGGAGGCACCGCGCGGTACCTTTCTCCGCCCCGGACCCTGGCGCCGACTGAGGAATCTACTGTCGGAGCCTCGGAGCCGGTTCAGCCCCACGATTCGCTCGGACGTGACTTCCCGGGAGAGCGCCGCGCGGAACCATCCTCCACTCCGGGCGCGGCCGCGATCGAGGAATCTGCTTTCCGTTTCCTCGTGGCCTGCCGCGACGCCCCTACACGGGCCCCGTCTGGCTGTTTCGCCGCCGCGGCGATGGCGCGGGACTACCGCGTCCGGCCTCGCGCGAGCCGACAGCAGATTCCTCGGCCCTGCAACCCGTGGAGTGATCGTCCGGGTGCAGCGTGGCCGGGCCTCGGAATGACAGATCCTCGTTTTCATCCAGCAGCATGCGCGGAGCGCCGCCAGACTCGGGAGATCGTTGCGGGAGGTCCGGCACGATCACTCCCTGAAAGTAGTCGTGGCGGTTGGAGCCGTCGTGGCCGCCGGACTTCATGCAGCACTTCTTGAAACCGCCTCGCGCTGCCGCAGGGGCACAGGTCGTTGCGCCCCAGCTTCTCCCGCAGTTCCTTGTCGCCGTGCACAATGCGCACGCCGCGCTTTACCCTGGTCTCGGACGGGTAGCCGCGCCGGCGCTTGCTGGTGACCTCAAAAGGAACCTTGCTGGCTGGTCTTCTTCTTTCCCATCGTCACACCCTCCGCTCAAAGAGTTTCCGTCCGTTTCGAACACCCGGGCCCCACATCCCCTCCAGTCGTGTGGCGGCGCACGATTGGGATGATGCGCCGCCGACGAACCCGCACCGGAATCGGCCTGATGACCAACCGCGACGTACGGATCCAGAAGTGGGCGGTCATCGCCTTCGTCATTGTGGAGGCGGCGATCATCGCGCTGGTGATGATCACGCGCGCCCGCGGCGGCTGATCCTGAACCGGCATTCACAAACACTGGAGACTTCTCCCATGACCACCGACCGACCGACCGCCGTGCACGCCGCCCTGGCCGCCGCCGACCGCCGCGACCGCATGAGCCGCACGGCCCTCTACGCCGCCGCGCTCATCGAGGTGGTGCTGCTGGGGCTGGCGCTGATGGTGATGGACTTCGACAACGACACGCACCTGCTCATCTTCATCACCGGCATCCTGGTGTACAGCACGCTGGGGCTGGGGCTGGCCGCCATCGCCGCCCGGGCCGGCGCGGCGGATGCGCGGCTGCTGCACGCCATTCAGCTGCTGGACGAGCGGCGGGCCGACGCGTAGCCCTCCGCATCCCCATGCCCCGATCGGAGCAGGACGCGCGCGGCACCGTGTGGCTGGTGCTGCGCGCGCAGTCCGGCGACCGCGCCGCACTCGAGGCGCTGCTGGCGCACGCGGACGCGCTGCTGCGCCCGTTCGCCATGCTCATGCTGCGCGACGCCGACGCCGCGGACGACGTGCTGCAGGATGCGCTGCTGCTCATCTACCGAAAGCTGGGCACCCTGCGCGAGCCGCGCGCGTTCGCCGCGTGGGCGCGCCGCATCGCCAGCCGCGAGATCTTTCGCGCGCTGCGCGGCCTGCGCGCGCATCAGCAGCTGCACGACGAGCTTCCGCCCGACCTGCCCGACACCGCCGATCCCCCGGCGGCGCCCGACGACCTGCTCCCGCGCCTTCCGAGCCTGCTGGAGCGCGTTTCCCCCGCCAGCCGCGCCGTGCTGGCCCTGCACTACATCGACGGCCTGTCGCTGGACGAGACCGCCGCCGTGCTGGACCTGTCCATCGGCACCGTGAAGTCGCGGCTGGCGTACGGCTTGGCGACGCTGCGCCGCGTGCTGGCGGAGGGATGAAGTGCGTTAGTGCGTTAGTGCGTTAGTGCGTTAGTGCGTTAGTGCGTTAGTGCGTTAGTGCGTTAGTGCGTTAGTGCGGGAGTGGATGATCAGTCTCTCCCGCACTCACGCACTCACGCACTCACGCACTCCGTCGTTCAGCAGGCCAGCTGGCCGTTCGACAGCGTGCATCTGGCGCCGGTGCCCGTGCCGGCGAGAGGGACCAGCGTGACGGTCCACCCGTTCGCCGCCGCCTGCAGGACCGTGTATCCATACGCCAAGCCCGGCCAGTATCCCTCCACCGCCACCCCGCCGGCCGGCGAGCCCAGCGTGGCCGGCAGCCCCTCGCTTTCGGACGTGCCGCCGTCGCCCAGCACCAGGATGGGCGTGCGCGGAGCCGCGAAGTCCAGCGCCTCCCACGCGTGCACGTGGCCCACCAGCGAGAGCCCCACCCCCGCCGGAAGCTCGCCGCCGGGCAGCGCCTGCCGCAGCGCCGCCTGCAGGATGTACGAGCCCGCCGAGTCTGCCTGGTTAGGATAGTCGCGCGCCCAGGTGGGCACGTGCGTCACCAGCCACGCCGGCTGCCCCTGCGTGATCAGCCCCGAAAGCCGCCGGTACTGCCCCGCGTACGCCGGGATCGCCTTCGACGGGTCGTTCTGCCCGTTGAGCGGCCAGCAGCCGGTGGAGTACGAGGGCGCGCACGCCGTGTCCATGATGAGCAGCGTGCCCACGCCCTCCACCGGCACCGCGTACGGGTCGGTGGTGCCGGCGCACCCGCCCGCGGGCACGTCGCGAGGATCGAAGAACAGGAACCATCCGCGCCCGCCGCGCGTGCAGTCTTCGTGGTTCCCCCGCGCGAACACCCAGGGCGCGGCCGCCAGCAGCTCGCCCACGGGCGCGAACCAGTCCGCGTTCCACGCCGCCCAGTTGTCTCCGCACGGCGTTTTTCCGCCGCAGTCGCGCAACGTTTCGCGGTAGATGTAGTCGCCCACGTGCAGCGTCAGGTCACCCTTCGCCTGGCCCGCGTGGTACGCCACCGCGGCAAAGGGCCAGGCCGCCGGATCGGTGCAGTCCTGCTCGCTGGCCCGGCACCCCGTGTCGCCGATGGCCACCACCCGCTGCACCCGCGTGGGAGGCGCCGCGGCCGGGCGCGGCATTCCGGGGAGCTGCACCGGCGTCGCGCCCAGCCGCTGCTGGCACACCAGCACGGGAAAGCTGTCCGACGGCATGGCGCGCACGGCCGCCGGCGCGGGGCACGAGGCGCCACCCGAATAGACGGTGCGCAGCAGCCACTCGCCCTGTGCGCCGGCCTGCGTCCACCAGTACAGCAGCGTTCCCTGCTGCGCGCGGGCCGGGCTGGCCCACGTCGCGAGCAGCGCCGCCAGAATGAAAGAAATCCGCTTCATGCAACCGTCTCCGGCGTGTGACAGGGAGAATGGATCGCGCCGGACGGGCCGGCGCGGTACGGGTGGGGCGAGGCGAAGGTAATCCCCGCCCGGACACCCTACAATGCCGCCGATCCATTCCGCGCCACCTGATGAGCAGGCGAGTGCGAGACGGAAGTACCGGGTCTCTTCTATTCCCGTATTCCCGCACTTTCGCACTTTCGCACTTTCGCACTTTCGCACTTTCGCACTCACGCACTCACGCACTCACGCACTCACGCACTAACGCACTAACGCACTCCCGCACTTCCCTTCAATCCTTGTACGGATCGATCTCGCCCGCGCCGGCCATCACCACGATCAGCGGATGCAGCGTGTGCTCCACGTGGATGGTCGGCCCCTGCGCGTCCAGCACCTTGGTGAGGCGCCGGTAGGCCTGCGGCGCCTCGTCCAGGCCGCCGCCGCGCAGGATCACGCCCTTCTTGCCCAGCCACTCGCCCACCATCTCGCGGTTGATGCGGCCCGGGGTGATCACCCGCCCCGTCTTGCGGTGCACCTTGCCCGCCGCGGCCGTGCGGCTCATCACGCGGCCCGCGCCGTGGACGGTGGAGAACAGCGCCTCGCGCTGCAGGGCCGCCGTCTCGTCGTCCGACGGCGTGGCGCCCTGGACGATGACCGCGTCGTCGCCCATGGACCCGCCGATGAAGCCCTTCTGCCCCGGAAACGCCGGCGTGGCGCCCTTGCGCACCACCACGTACTCGCGCTCCTCGCCCCGGGGCGACGCGTGCGTCTCTTTCCAGGCAAAGTTGTGGTGGTTGTGCACCAGCTCCAGCTCGGTGCCGCCCAGCATTTCAACCACCTTGCGCGCCACCCACTCGCGCCCGGCGTACGCGTACTGGCCCGCCAGCTCCATCAGCTGCCAGTAGTCGTGCCCCAGCGGCTGCGCCAGGTCCAGCAGCACCTCCTTTTCGGGCGCACGGCGGCCCCAGTCCAGCCCCTGCCCCAGCGCCAGAAAGTCGCTGGCGATGGTGTGCCCCAGCCCGCGGCTGCCAAAGTGCACGCCCACCCACACCGCGCCGTTCTCGTCGGCGAACACGTCGACGTAGTGGTTGCCGCTGCCCACCGTGCCCAGCTGGCGGCGCGCCTTGTCCTGCAGCGTGTCGCGGTAGCCGCCCGTGTTGGGGATGGCGTACCATGCCGGGTCCAGGAACAGCGGATGGTCCACCGGCGCGTCGTCCGCGTTGTTCTTGCGGCCGATGCCAAAGCTGATGGTGCTCTGGATCTCGTCCGCCAGCCGGTTGGCCGTGCGGTCCTGCGCCAGCCGGTGCGGGTTGCGCTTGATCTCGTCCAGCGTCAGCCCGCCCTTGGTGATGTCCGCCAGTGTCAGGTCCGTGCGGATCGCCGCGTTTCCGCAGTTGTGCACCACCACGCCCCCGGCCATGAAGCACTGGGCGGGGTCTCCCGTCACCACGTCGTACACGGCGGCGGTCCCGTCCCGCCGCACCCGCTCCACCGGCACCCAGCAGATCTCGCCTTCCGCGTCCGGGACTACCGCCTCGCCCGGAAGCCGCCGCGAGCGGCCGCGCTGGTCGTAGATGGAGTGGTAGACGAAGCCCGGCGACACGCCGAACTCCGCCGACACGTCCGCCGTCACCGTCCGCCACCCCACACCGGCCGCCTTCCGCGCGCGAGCCTCTTCCTTGGCCGCGTCCCGATTGCGGGCGTACCGCTCGCCCTGCCAGGCCACGCTCGCCGCAGCCGCCATCGCGACCCGCTTCTCGACCGAGCGGCAGAAACCGACGTCGCGGAAAAAGCGCAGCTGCTCCGCCTGCCCGCCCAGGATCTGGAGAACCGACGTGATGCGGTCACCCCGGCGCGGCCCGCTCTCCGCGACCGAGACCTGGAAGTCCAGCGAGCGCAGGAGCCCGGCGATGAACTCGATGGCGTGCTGGTGCGTCCCCGCCTGCTTGAGCTGCAGGTTGGGGATGGTGCCGTTGCGGTGCACCCGCGGCGTCGTCACCTCCGCGCTGCTGAATGCGGAAAGGAAGAGCGCGCGTACCCACGGCGCCGCCTGCACCAGCCACGGCATCGGCGACTCCGCCCAGTCCTTCTTCCCCACGGGCGAACCCAGGCCGGCCAGCAGCGCGTGCAGCGCGATGGAATCCACGTACAGGTTGATCTCCTCGCGCCGGCCCTCGCCACGCAGCCGGCGGTGCTCGCGCGGCTCGAAGCCCAGCCGGCGGATGTCCTGGGCCAGCTCCGCGGCGTCCTGGTCGTTGAAGACGTAGAGCGACACGCGCTTGCCGTTCCCGGTCAGGTGCCCGTCGCCGCTGGCGTAGCCCAGCACGCGGACCAGCGCCGGAAGCCGCGGATCGTCACCGCGCAGCGGGAGCAGCCCGCGACCGGCGAGCTCTTCGCGTGCACGCGGGTTCGCCACGTCCACCGCCACCTCCCACCCCTGCGCCTGGAACGGCAGGCCGACGTACGGAGCACACGCCACGGCGTCGTCCGCGCCCAGCTCGTCCGCCTGCTTCCAGCCGGAGCGGGTCAGGATCTGGTGGTCGCCGGTCGCGCGCAGCGTGCGTCCGCTGGCGAGCGCGATCTCCAGCACCTCGCGCGTTCCGCGCGGCACCGCGCCCATGTGCGGGGAAACGGGCCGCGTGGCCGCACCGTCCCAGCAGACCACCGGGTGCTCGTCTCGCACGTCTTCGATGGCCACGCTGTAGCCGTCGGCCGTGGTGACCGGCGTCCCCGCCGCGATGCACGCGATGTCGAAGCCGACGCCGACCACCGACACCTTGTTGTCGTACGCCGCCACGCCACCGATCGGCATCGTGAAGCCAACGTGCCCGTCCGCGAGCAGCGCCGCACGTTCCGCCTTGGCCGAGACGTTGACGATCTGGTCGATCGCCGTCCCCTCGTGCTGGCCGAACATGATGGTCTTGTCATTCAGTCGCTGATACATCGTCCTCGTCTCCCATCCCCAGTAACGTCCGGATCGCCTGCTCCACCTCGCGTGGTGCGTCGCGGATCTGCGTTTCCCAGAATTCAGCAAATCGATAGCCCTGCTGCTCCAGCGTCGAGCGCCGGCCTGCGTCCCGCGCCCACTTCTGCCCCGCCGTCGGGTGCAGCGATCCGTTGTATCGCTCGGCCGGCCACAGCGCGGGATTGCAGTGCCAGAAGTCGCCGTAGCACTCGATGATCGTCGAGCCGATCATGAAATCCACGTTGTAGCGGCCGATCTGCACGTTCTGACGGTAGTCGACCCCCATCTGGTCCAGCATCGCGGCAACCAGCGACTCGATCCGCGTCTTCTGGTTCTTCTTGTTGTGTCGCTGCCCCGCGGCGATGAACGCCTCCAGGTGCCGCGCCTTTTCCTCGGGCGAGCGCCGCGCCCACTCCTCGCTGCGGCGCCGGCTCAGCAACGCGGGATCCGCACGCCCACCGCGATAGGTGGATGGATCTCGCAGCGTCGCCGCCTTCTTCATCCGTGCACGCGTTTCCCCATCGTGCCGCTTTCCGAAAAACGGGTTCGCCTCGCCCGAGCGGTCGCGGCACTGTACGCAGCGATCGCCGCGCGACTTTCGGAACAGCGTCTTTCCGCACCCCGTGCACCTGCGGCCGGTCCGTCCCTTCCATCGCGGGTTCTGCTCCATCGGCCGGCTGATAGAGCTCCGTACGTCCGGGTCCATCAGCTCGGCGTCCGGATGCCGGGCCCGGTACTCGCCCGGGCTCAAGCCGCAGCACGCGCGCAAATGCCGGTAGTTGATGCTCCGTACCTGCCTGCCGCACTCCAGACAGAGCATAGGTCGCCAACCCGATGTCCGATTGCAGTCCGCGCAGGCGGACTTCGTGCCATTCCAGCGGCGAATTCATTCGCTCCTGGGCCGGCGCGCGACGAGGCCGCCGCATCCATCACGATCTCTGCCAATCGGGCTGGGTGCCGGCTTCTCGACCGGCACCCGCCCTCCTCCACTCAGTACTCGTCGTCGTCCCAGCGGCGGTCGGTGCGCTCTTCCTTGCGGCGCAGGTACTGGAACTGGCGATCTTCCGTGCGCTGACGCTCGGTGCTTTCGCTGATGCACTCGATGCTGTCGGTGCGCACCCACGCGCGGCTTCCGCTCATGTCCACGAACTTCAGCCACCGCGGCCGCCAGCGCCGGTCCAGCGCGCGCCCCAGCTGCGCCGCCGTCGCCGGCGACACGTACCAGGTGCTGTACTGCGCGATCACCATGTAGTAGTCCCCCGGCCCGGGCCGGGGGTCCGGCGTTTCCTCCTTGTGCTTCACGGTGTTCATACGGGTTCCGTCTTTCGTTCGGTAGATCAGGGGACCGCGGCGCTCAGCCGCGGCCCCGCAAAAGGTTCACGTTCCAGGATCAAAAGGTCCGGCCCCCACGGAGGGGCGCGGACCGGCGTCCCGGTCCGTGCCCTCTACCGCGCGAAGTCGGCGATCAGCTGGGGCGCGGCGGCGTCGAAGCCCACCACGTCCAGCATGCCCGCGTCGTCCGGGTCCGCGATGCTGAACCCGTTGGACGCCATCCCCACCACCACCAGCCTGGCGGCGATGCCCGTGCGCTCCCGGTACCGGCGCAGCGCCTGCGACGGGTGAATGCTCCCGGCCCAGGTCTCGTTGTCCGTGTAGACCACGAACACGTCCACCATCCACCGGTTGCGCTCGGCCTCGAGCATGGGCAGGGCGCAGTCCGTCCCGCCGAACGGGATGTTGCTGATGGACTGCACCACGTCGTCCAGCCGCCGGCGGGGGCTGATGTCCAGCGCCGACAGCCCGGTGTTCAGCCCCCGGTGCATGGACGGATGGCTCCCCGCCGTGAACGCGGTGAAAAAGTGCTCCGGCTCGGTGGCCGCCGTCACCAGCGCCATCGCCGCCGAGGCCTCGCGGCAGCTCAGGTGCTCCATCCCCAGCACCCGGGCGGCCCCCATGGAGCCCGACACGTCCAGCGCCAGCATGATCCGCTTGCGCGCCGGCTGCACCGCGCCAAAGGCCAGGTAGAACGCCGCGTCCAGCGCGTCCACCACCTTGGCCACCGGCTCCCACGTCCCGCTTCCGCGCACGCCGCGCCCCGAGGCGTAGGTGCGCAGCGCCGACAGCACCTGCACCGGGTGCACGCGCGTCCGCCGCAGCGCGTCCGCGTCCCGCAGCCGCTCCGCGACCTTGTGCGAAGCGCGGCTCCCCGGCGCCACCAGCCCCACGCGCGTCATGGTGGCCAGGTTGCGGATCAGCGCCGTCAGGGGCATGTCCTCCAGCAGCGCCTCCCAGACCACGGGGTGCGCCAGCAGGTGGGTGGGCACCATCTCGCGCGTCAGCCGGTTGTCGCGGATGACGTTCGCCGCCTGCCGCGGATCCATCTCCTCGGCGTGCAGCCGGTCGGCCGCGCGCACCAGCGCCAGCGCGGCGCCCTCGCCCTCCACCGGCTCACGGGTCCGCGACACCGCCCGGGCGAACAGCACGCGCTGCTCGTCGGTGGACGGGCGGGGGTGCGCCAGCCGCAGCGCGTCGCGGTGGCTCCACCCGTCGCGCGACGGGTACTTCAACAGCTGGTACGCCAGGTCGCGCGCCGGCTTCTGCGTGTACCACCCCGCCACCGCCCGCCGCACGCCGCGGCCCCAGCCGCGAAAGCCGCGCACGTACCGCAGCCAGTGGAACAGGTGCGTCCCCGTGCGCGCCACGCGGGGCAGCGCGGCCAGCGCCGCGGCGCGGGTGTCCGGGTCGCCCAGGCCGGCCGCCATGGCCAGCACGAACAGCGCGGGGTCGTTCCTGGGCGCGCGGCCGCCCTCGCTCATCTCCACCACGCGGGCGACCACGCGGGGGCCGTCCTGCGCCAGGCACTCGGCCACGGCGTGCGCGTTCTGCAGGGTAAGCGCGCGCTCGGTCACGTAGTACGTGCCGCCCTCGCTTCCCAGGACGAGGAACCGGTCCAGCCGGTCCCAGTGGTTGATGGCCCAGGCGTACCCGCCCGCCGAGTTCGGCACCTGCCCGGAGCCCGGGATGGGCTCCGACTGCGGCGTGAGCATCGCCCGGACGCGGGTCGCGAAGTGCTTCGTGAAATCCAGCATGTTCTTCTCGCCCTCCTTTCCGGGCTGAGATGGATGAATGTGCCGCGGCGGCGGATGATCCTCTTCGCCGGGTTTGACCAGGACAGCTTTTCACACTGCACCAGGCCCGATAACCCGTTTCGATTCGACCCGCCGCCGCGGCGGGGTTTCCGGCCTTCCGGATAAGGTTTTGTCGCCGGCGTTTTCCTCCCCTGTACTGCGTAGCGGGGTGGTTGTGAACGATAATCCGACGAAATCGACCCGGAGGGCCGGACCTGCGTGGAGCGCGCGCCGGTTCGGGACTCGAACCCGTGCGACCAGGTAACCCTCCACCTTCGGCCCGCGCGCGGCGGGCAAGGGACGGAGAGGGTGCACGCCGGACGCGGCTCCTCGTGTGCTTTCAAACGCGGCCCGGGCGGATGATGGTCGGTCCGGTTCCCGGCCCTCGCGGGGTTGTTCCGGGGGTACGTCTGCGATAACCGGAGCCGTGCGACCCGCCCGGGCCGCGTGTGATGAATGGACTTCCATGAAAAAGCCGGCACGGATGGATAAGGAATCAGCTCGGCCCCCGGGTCGCTTGTTCCGGGGTCGGTTTGGAGCGATAACCGAAACTGTTCGACCCACCCGCGCCCCCGCCTCCCTCCCTTCGCAACCGCGCGCGTCGAGGGGTGGAAAGATCCAGCCCATCAAATCCCACTGTCCCCTATCCCCTGTTCCCTATCTTTCCCGCAGTGGACCCGGCGGGATTCGAACCCGCGACCCCGTTGGATTGACAGTCGGTAATCCTCGGCCATCGGCCCGCGCCGGCTGGGCGCGGACAAGGTCCGGCGAGGTGGCGCTCTACCGCTGAGCTACAGGCCCACGATCCTGCTCCGTCCGCCGCTCCATGAACGCGCCGACGGCCCTTCGAAGCGAAAATCCGGCTATTCCCTATTCCCTGTTCCCTATTCCCTACCCTGCGTTTCCGGAATGCCCGGCGGGATTCGAACCCGCGTCCGCCGAGTCCCGTTAAGCGTCCACCATCGGCCCGCGCGAGGCGGACGAGTGTGCGGCGGAAGCCGTTTTGCTCGGTGCTCCATCCAGGCTGAGCTACGGGCATTCCTGTATCCCTGCGGTGCGCTGGGGTGGGCCGAGGGGAGTCGAACCCCCGCCTCCGGATTCACGATCCGGCGCTCTATCCGTTGAGCTACGGCCACCATCACCCAGCACCTCGTTCCTGCTCTTCGGGCCGGCGGGAACGCTTCGCCCTTCTGACGAGGGGTCGCGTTTGTCCACCCGCTTCAGGGCTCCGCGCCCCGCCGGCCCCGCGTGTTACCGCGGACTGCCCTCGTGAATCATCCCATCCACCTCCCGCGCTGTCGTGAAACGAAAATCGCCCCGCCTGCGTCGGTGCGCGGGCGGGGCGATGGTGCGTCGCTCCCTGTGGCTCGTGAGATCACGCCCCAAATCAGGGGCGTGCCACGGTCCTCCCGCGCTGCCTGTACCACTCCCTCCCAATCCGCCGGTCCCGCCCCGCCAGACTGCCCGTATGCGCTTGGACGCCAGGCTTCGCCAGCCCGCAATCCGCCCATCCCGCCCGCGTGCCACGACCCGCCAGGACGACGATCCCGATTGTCTCTCGCGGCTCCACCGCGCACGACGGCGCCGTACCGGAGCAGGCCATGAAGGCCTCCGGCTGCGCATGTCGGGCGTTGTGGATGGGTCGCTGCATCGTCGTTCGTTCTGTCAGTCGAAGCGTGTGAGCCGATGGCGGGAAAGCCGATCCCGCCGCAAAACAAAAAAGCCGCGTCCTGATGCCTCCGGTCCACGGTGCTCCGTGGTCCGGGGCCGGCGTTCCGCATCAAACCCGCAAAGGCGGTGCGAAGGCCGGTAACATCAGGGACGCGACTCCCAGGGCGGGGAGTGTAATCGACTCCCCGTGCGTTTGTCAAGGGCTGGTTTTCACCCCGATGCGGCGGCCGTTCCCTCAGGGTGCGTGGCGGAATCCGCCGCGGCGGACGCATCCACCGACGCCGCAGCGTCTTGCGGCGCCGAGACCACGGCAAAGGCCGGCACCTTGTCGGGAGCCTCGTCCGTCGGCGTGCGCCGCGGCTCCGGGGCAGTCGCGCCGCTGGGAAACTCGGACGACGAGGGGACCAGCGCGGCGACCACCTGCCGGAGCTGCGCGGCGGCACGCTCCGGCGCCTCTCCCGCGGCCAGCCGCTGCTGGATCTCGACCAGCTGCCCGGCCACCGCCATGCGCCCCTGCGAGCTTTCCTCGGCGGCCCGCGTCATGGCGGTCTTCTCCGCGGCGGCGGCCTGCTCCCGCGCGCCGCCCGTGAACACCGACTCCAGCGCCTCCACCATCCGCGTGAGGATGCGGTACACGGCCGAGGCCGAGAACCCGCCCAGCAGCGCGATGGTGGGCGGGCCCAGCGCCTCGGCGCCGGTGTCGGCCGTGGTGTCGAACGGCACCAGCGCCACCAGGATGAAGCCCGCCACCACGCCCAGGAAGAACTTTACCCAGGTGGACGCGGTCTCGTCGGGATCGTAGGTGCGCGCCATGATCTGCTCGCTGATCTGGAACAGCATGGCGAACGACGCGCCGATCCCCGCGGCCGACAGCCAGAACACCCGTTGCATGATGATCTCCACCACCAGCAGGTCGCGCTTGAACAGCTGCACGGTGGGGTGCGCGTCGGCCATGGCCATCACGCTGAGGATGATGAAGATGCCCACGCACACCATGGCCACGCGCACCAGCTGCTGCACCAGCCGTACGGGCCCCAGCGAGCTGGACCGGCTTCCCGGCTGCTGCGCATGGTCCAGCAGGTACAGCGTTCCCGGCCGGGCGGGCGACACCAGCCGCGACAGCCGCTCGTGCGTGCTGGCGAGCGCCGTAACGTCGATGGGCTGGTTCTGCGCCAGCGCGGTCTCGAACTGGTCCGTCGACTGGATGACGGTGGGCGGAAGGCGGGATCCGTTGGTGACCAGGTGGCGCACCATGGAGCACGATTCGCGCACCATCTGCTCCCTGAGCGACGGCACGGGCGGGGACGCGGAGGTCGGAGGCATGGGAGATCGCGGCATGGGAGGGTGGCGGAGGGAGGGTGAAGCGCTTTCATTCTAATGTCTTTGCGCCCTCTGGTAAACACCGGAGATGGCCACGCGTCGCGGGAATGGGGCGGGCGGCCGTCCCGGGTCGGGCACCCCGGGCTGGGCGCCACGGACGGGCACCCCGGGTTGAAACCCGGGGCTAGAAATGCCATAAGCCCCGCTCGCGTGGGCACGGTCCGAGGACGGTGGACAGGTTGGTGTTGAAGCCCGGTTCGGCGAGTGCAACGAGCCGAGACCGGGCTTGTGGCCCTTTCAGCCGCGGGCTTCAGCCCGTGGCGACCCCGTGGCGACGGGGGCAGGAGATTGTGCGCCCGAAACGCCCAACATAGCTTGGATCTCATGAACCGTAGACGCCTCGCAATCGGACTGGCGGCGGCGCTGCTGCTGCCCTGCACGCCCGCCCCCGCCCGCGCACAGGACGGGGGCGGCGAGTACCGCGGCGCCGCCGCGCTGGGACTGCAGCTGCGCAAGCTGGGCACCACCAAGCGCGTGCTGATGGTGGGCGCCCACCCCGACGACGAAGACACCCAGCTGCTGGCCCACTTCGCCCTGCGGGAGGGCGCGGACGTGGCCTACCTGTCCCTGACCCGCGGCGAGGGCGGCCAGAACGGCATCGGGCCGGAGCTGGGCGAGGGGCTGGGGCTGCTGCGCACCGAGGAACTGCTGGCCGCCCGCCGCGTGGACGGCGCGCGGCAGTTCTTTACCCGCGCGTACGACTTCGGCTACAGCAAGAGCGCCGAAGAAACCTTTCGCCACTGGCCGCGCGAAGAGATCCTGCGCGACGTGGTGTGGGTGGTTCGCCAGTACCGGCCGGACGTGATCGTCACCGTGTTCAGCGGCACCCCGCGCGACGGGCACGGCCAGCACCAGGTGTCGGCCATGCTGGCGCAGGAGGCGTTCACGGCCGCGGCCGACCCGGCGCGCTTTCCCGGAATGCTGCGCCCCTGGCAGGTGGCCAAGCTGTACCAGTCCCTCCGCGGCAACACCGAAGGCGCCACCGTGCGCGTGCCCACCGGTGCACTGGACCCGCTCCTCGGCCGTTCGCCGTATCAGCTGGCGATGGCGAGCCGCTCGCTGCACCGCTCGCAGGACATGGGGCAGGCCGAGCTCCCCGGTCCGCGCTGGAGCACGCTGGGCCGCGTGTTTCCCGCAGGCACGGGCACCGAGTCGTCCATCTGGGCCGGCATCGACACCACGCTGGCTCCCGGAGAGCCGGGAGAAAGCACGGCCGCGCGCGCCCTGGCGCGGTACCAGCAGCAGGTGCAGGCGGTCCGCGCGCGGTTCAACCCGCTGCAGCCGGGCGCCAGCGCCGCCGAGCTGCTGCAGGCGCTGGGGACGCTGCGCCTGGCGCAGGACTCCCTGCCCCGCACCAACGGCGTCGCCGAACTCGCCGGCGACATCGAGGCGGAGATGGCGCAGGTGCAAGAGGCGGCGCTGTCGGCGCTGGGCATCGTGGTGGACGGACTGGCGAGCGACGCGCGGCTGGCGCCCGGGCAGCAGGTGGACGTGGAGCTCTCGGTGTGGAACGGCGGCGCGGACTCGCTCCGGATCGAGAACGTGGGCCTCGCCACGACGGACGGCCGCGAGTGGTCCGCCACGTCGTTGCCGGAGAACGCGGCGCCGTCGGGCACGGTGGCGCCGGGGGCGCTGTCCGCGTGGCGGTGGCGCCTGCAGGTGCCGCGCGAGGCCCGGGTGACGGAGCCGTACTTTCTCCTGGACCGGCGCCAGGGCGACCTGTACACCTGGGACCCGGACCGGGGCGGCGAGCCCCTGGCGGAGCCGTTCGGGCCCGACCCGCTGACGGCGTGCGGCCACGGCCAGGTGAACGGCGTCGCCCTCAACTTCTGCACCGACCTCACCTACCGGCAGGTGGACCCGCGCCAGGGCGAGCTGCGCCGGCCGGTGATGGTGGTGCCGGCGGTCTCGGTGCTGCTGGACCCGCCCGTGCGCGTGCTTTCCACCGCGGCGCCGCGGCCCATCGACTACACGGTGCGGCTAGCGGCCGAGCAGCGGGACGGCATCGCCGGCCAGGTTCGGCTGGAGGCGCCGGCCGGCTGGCGCGTGGAGCCGGCCTCCGTCCCCGTCCGCTTTGCCGGGCAGGGCGAGGTGCGCGAGGTGCGCTTCACCGTGACGCCCGCGGCCGGCGCGGCGGCGGGCGACCATCCCGTTTCCGCGGTGTTCGTGGCGGAGAGCGGCGAGCGGTTCACGCGCGGGGTGCAGATGATCGACTACCCGCACGTGCGCGCCCGTCCGCTGTACCACGACGCGCGCTCGGTGGTGCGCGCCATCGACCTGCGCGTGCCGCAGGGGCTGCGCGTGGCGTACGTGGAGGGCGCGGGCGAGGAGGGGCCGGGGTTCCTGGCCAACCTGGGGATCACGCCGGAGCTGCTGGACGCGGACGACCTTGCCGAAGGCGACCTGGACCGCTTCGACGTCATCGTGACGGGGAGCCGTGCGTACGAGGTGCGCACCGACCTGATCGCCCACAACCGCCGGCTGCTGGACTGGGTGGCGCGCGGCGGCACGATGATCGTGCAGTACAACAAGTACGAGATCGTGGAGGGCGGTTTTACGCCCTTTCCCATCACCATGGCGCGCCCGCACGGCCGGGTGACGGACGAGGGCGCGCCCGTGCGCAT
The DNA here is from genome assembly GCF_036399255.1 of Longimicrobium sp. Classification (GTDB taxonomy): domain Bacteria; phylum Gemmatimonadota; class Gemmatimonadetes; order Longimicrobiales; family Longimicrobiaceae; genus Longimicrobium. Next base: position 28,304 of record NZ_DASWNM010000096.1, on the reverse strand, counting down.
CATCGACCCCGCCCACCCGGTGTTCACCACGCCCAACCGCATCGGCGAGGCGGACTGGGCGGGATGGGTGCAGGAGCGCGGCCTGTACTTCGCCCAGACGTGGGACCCCGCGTACACGCCTCTGCTGGAGACCGGAGACCCCGGCGAGACCCCGCTGCGCGGCGGCCTGCTGATCGCGAAGCACGGCCAGGGCACGTACGTCTACACCGGCCTGGCGTTCTTTCGCCAGTTCCCGGCCGGCGTCCCCGGCGCGTACCGCCTGTTCGCGAACCTGCTGGCGCTGGGGGCGAAGTAGCGGATGGAAGTGCGGGAGTGCGGGAGTGCGGGAGTGCGGGAGTGCGGGAGTGGGAGAGCGTATACGCGTGGCGACAGCTCTGCGGCGTTGCCGCGGGGGTGGCCTGACTGCGGACGCGCAGGCGCCCTGGACGCCGCACGCGGCCGGGCCGCCGAGTCCGCGCAGCCAGACTTTGTGTAGTTGTTGCGGCGAATTCATTCGGATCGCAGGCCGGGCCGGCACGGTGCCGGTCGGAATCGCAGGCTGGCTGTAACCTGTCCCCTGTAACCTGTAACCTATCCCCTGTAACCTGTCCCCTGCCGTTCATGTCGATCGAGAACCAGAAGGACCTGGAAGGCCTCAAGCGTGCGGGCAAGATCGTGCGGATGATCATCCGGGCGATGGAAAAGGCGCTGCGGCCGGGCATCAGCACCGCGGAGCTGGACGAGGTCGGGGGGCGGGTGATGCGGGCGCAGGGCGCGCGCTCTGCCCCGAAGATGGTGTACGGCTTTCCCGGCGACGTGCTGATCAGCGTGAACGACGAGGTGGTGCACGGGATTCCGGGCGCGCGCGTCATTCAGCCCGGCGATCTGGTCAAGCTGGACGTGACGGTGGAAAAGGACGGCTACATGGCCGACGCCGCCGTCACCGTGGCCGTGCCCCCGGTGGTGGAGCGCGCGCAGCGGCTGGCGGACTGCGCCCGCGCGGCGTTCGCCAGGGCGATGGAGGTGGCGCGCGTGGGGAACCGCGTGAACGACATCGGCCGCGCGGTGGAGGACGAGGTGCGGCGCCGCGGCTTTCGCGTGCTGCGCGACCTGAACGGCCACGGCATCGGCCGGACGATCCACGAGGAGCCCAGCGTTCCCAACTACTACGACGCGCGGATGAACCAGCCACTCACCGAGGGGCTGGTGATCACCGTGGAGCCCATCATCGGCGAAACGACGGGCCAGTGGGTGGAGTCGGGCGACGGATGGACGGTGCGCACCGCGGACGGCGGCCTGGCCGCGCACTACGAGCAGACGCTGGTCATCACCCGCGGCAAGCCGATCCTGCTGACGGCGGCGTGAGGCCCGCCGGGCCCTCCCCGGCGGCGCCCGAGAGTTGGCGTTTCCTCGGGATCGGCGCGAGGGGCGGGGCGCCCCCTCCGGGCTCGCATTACTCGCCCACCTCCCCCAAAACTGCTGGGGGAGGTTGGGGTGAAGCCGGGTTCGATGCGCTGCGAATCGCATCGCCCTGCGCCGGAGAGAGGCCCCCTCTCCCGGCCTCTCCCCCGCAAACGGCGAGAGAGAGAGGTGACGCGAGTCCAGGTATCCGGAGCGCGATCGCAGTTCAACCTCCCCCAGGGGTTTTGGGGGAGGTGCGAGCCAAAGCGAGCGGAGGGGGCGCCGGCGGACGCGCACGAAGCCGTCTGGAGCGCGATCGAATTCTCCCCTCTCCGTGAGGAACGAACGGGGAGGGGCCGGGGGAGGGGCACCCCGCCGAGCCTCGGCAACCCGGGGCATCAACATCCTTGAGACAGGCACATGCTGAATAGACGGGGCAGGCTGGTCGCGCTGGCGGGGCTGGCGCTGGCGGCGGCGTGCGGCGGCGGGGGAGACGCCAGCCAGGTGGTGACCGTGTACTCGCCGCACGGGCGCGAGATGCTGCAGGCGTTCGAAAAGCAGTTCGAGGCGCTGCACCCGGGCGTGGACGTGCAGGCGCTGGACATGGGCTCGCAGGAAGTCTACGACCGCATTCGCTCGGAGCGCGCCAACCCGCAGGCCGACGTGTGGTGGGGCGCGCCGGCGCCGCTCTTCGAGCAGGCGGCCGCCGACTCGCTGCTGGAGCGCTTCGTCCCCACCTGGGCGGGCGGGCTGCCCGCGGAGGCCAGGAGCGCGCAGGGGCTGTGGCACGGCAACTACCTGACGCCCGAGGTCATCGCCTACAACTCGGCCGTGATCCCCGCCGCGCAGGCGCCGCAGGACTGGGACGACGTGCTGGCCCCGCAGTGGAAGGGCAAGGTGATCATCCGCGACCCGATGGCCAGCGGAACGATGCGCACCATCTTCGGGATGATCATCGACCGCTCCCTGCGCGCCACGGGCGACACGGCGCAGGGCTTTGCCTGGCTGCGGCGGCTGGACGGGCAGACGCGCGAGTACGTCCTCAATCCCACGATGCTGTACCAGAAGCTGGCGCGGCAGGAGGGCGTGGTGACGCTGTGGGACCTGCCCGACATCGAGATGATCAAGGCGCAGAACAACTATCCCATCGACTACGTGATCCCCCGCAGCGGCACGCCCCTGCTGGTGGACGCGGTGGCGGTGGTGCGCGGCGCGCCCAACGCCGAGCTGGCGCGGCAGTTCGTGGAGTTCATCGGCAGCAACGCGGCGCTGGTGCCGGCCGCGCGCGACTTCTTTCGCCTTCCCGCGCGCAACGACGTTCCGCCGGATTCGCTGCCCGAGCGGCTGCGCGCCATCCGCGGCCAGATCAAGCCCGAGCCCATCGACTGGTCGCGCCTGCAGCAGCAGGGCCCCGCCTGGATGCGCTACTGGGACGAGCACGTCCGCAACCAGGGCGCCAAGTGAGGGCCTGATGGCGGACGAGACGCTCGCGGCTCAGAAGGGCACCGTGCAGACCGCCCGCAGGAGCGAAGAATTCGCCGCTGGAACGGCGCAAAGTCCGCCGGCGCGGACTCGGCGGCCCGGCGGTGTGCGGCGTTCCAGGCACCTGCGCGTCCGCAGCCGGAAGTTCGCTTTTTGCCGGCGGATCCACACCTCCTCTCTCCGCAAGGAACGAGCGGAGCGAGGCCCGGGGAAGGGCCTCCCGCGGGTCGCGCCGCCGTCAGGCGGATCAACCGGCATCATCGCACTCACGCACTCACGCACTCTCGCACTCTGTAGATGCTCCGGCTCGAAAACCTGACGCGCCGCTTTGGCGAGACGGTGGCGGTGGACGGCGTGTCGCTGGACGTGGCCGCGGGCGAGTTCCTTACGCTCCTGGGCCCCAGCGGCTGCGGCAAGACCACTACGCTGCGGATGATCGCCGGCTTCGAGACGCCGACGTCCGGCCGCATCGTGGTGGGCGACCGCGACGTGAGCACGCTTCCGCCGCAAAAGCGCGACGTGGGGATGGTGTTCCAGAACTACGCGCTGTTCCCGCACCTTGACGTGTGGGAGAACGTGGCGTTCGGCCTGAAGTCACGGGGCGACCGGCGCGACGCGCTGGCGCCGGCGGTGGAGCGCGCGCTGGCGCTGGTGGAGCTGGGGCCCTACGCGCGCCGCAAGGTGCAGGCGCTTTCGGGCGGGCAGCAGCAGCGCGTGGCGCTGGCCCGCGCGCTGGCGCCCGAGCCGCCGCTGCTGCTGCTGGACGAGCCGCTCAGCAATCTGGACGCGGCCCTGCGCGAGCGGACCCGTGACGAGCTGCGCGCGCTGCTCAAGCGGCTGGGGATGACGGCCGTCTTCGTGACCCACGACCAGGAAGAGGCGTTCGCGCTCAGCGACCGCGTGGCCGTGCTGAACCGGGGCCGGCTTCAGCAGCTGGGCACTCCTGAAGAGCTGTACGGCGCGCCGGCCAACGCGTTCGTGGCCAGCTTTCTGGGCCGCGCCAACTTCTTCGGCGCCACGGTGCTGTCGGTGGAGGGGGAGCACGCCCTCTGCCGCCTGGCCGCCGGCGGGGTGTGGCGCGCGCGGCTGGCGGGCGACGCGCCACGGACGGCGGGCGCGGCGGTGCGGCTGATGGTGCGCCCCGAGGCGCTGGAGCTGGCGCCGGAGGGCGCGGCGGACGCCATCGCCGCGCGCGTGGCGGACCGCCGCTTTGCCGGCGCCGCCACCTTTTACCGCGTGCAGACGGAGGGCGGCCCCGAGGTGCTGGTGCAGGGCCGTCCGCACGAGGCCAACCCCGGCGACACCGTGCGCCTGGCGCTGCACGGCCGCGCGGAGCCCGTGGCGTACGCGGCGGAAGAGCCCGCGCACTGAACGAAAAACGCCGCCGCTCCGGCGGGTCTGGAGTGGCGGCGTCACTTGCGGAACCCGGCTCAGGGTGTCTCCTTGCAAACCTGGTATCCATTCGTCCAGGCGCACGCGTCACGACAGGTCAGGTAGCAGGTGTCCGCGGTCTGGCAGGGATACTCGCAGGTGGGCCCGCCGCAGGTATTCACGCAGGTGCCCTGGCAGGTGCCGTAAAACGTTCCTGCATTCGCGTGCACCGTGCCGCGCGGGCCCTCGCCGGCGGCTGCCACTTCGAACGTCTCGACCCGGAGCGTGTCCAGGCTCAGCTTGGCTTTGCGCATCGTGTTCTTTCCGGTCAGGATGATGGTGGATGGGTCAGTCGCAGCCGAGGGGGCCGCAGGTTTCCACGTCGGGATCGCTGGTCGGGTCGGTCTTGCAGGTTTCGAAGCAGGCGGTGCCCTGGCCCACGCGGCCGAACGCGGCCACCTCGCCCACGGGCTCGAAGCTCTCGACTTCCAGGCGGGTCAGGTCCAGCGAGCTCTTCTTCATCGGGAAATCTCCTGTGAGGAGGGGAATGCGCGCGGCGGGATGCCGCGCGGGTGCTCTCGGTACGGGTCCGGAGACGGCTAGCCCAGCCAGGGGCAGGCGGGCGGAAAGGCGCAGCTTTCGGCGACGGTGCACCCGGTGGGGATCTCCAGATCTGCATCGTCGCCGGCGGTCTCGAAGCTTTCTACTTCCAGCTGCGCCAGGCTCAGCGAGCTCTTCATGGGGATGTCTCCTGGGAGGGGAACGGGGTCGCGAGGCCGGGCGCCGCGCGGGCAACAACCATCGCACCAATCGGCTGAAAATGGAAGATCGCGCGGAGAGGATGGATGGCTGACCGTGGCGGAGTGACGCAGTCCGGGCGTACGCCGTGGGTGTTGACGGGGATCGTTCTCGTCCTCCTGCTGTGGCTGGTGCTGTATCCCAACCTTTTCGTGCTGGCGGACAGCGTGCTGGACGGCGGCCGCTTCACGCTGGAGCACTACGCACAGTTCCTGGGCAGCCGCAGCGAGCGCGAGGCGCTGTGGAACAGCGTGTGGATCTCGCTGGCCAGCGTGGTGCTTTCGGCGCTGATCGGGGTGCCGCTGGCCTTTTTGTTCGCCCAGCGCGACTTCCCGGGGCGGCGGGTGCTGGGGGCGCTGGCGGCCATGCCGGTGCTGCTGCCGCCGCTGGTGGGCACCATCAGCTTCATGTTCCTGTACGGCGAAAGCGGGTTCTTTACCCGCGGCGTGCAGACGCTGCTGGGGCTGCAGCAGGCGCCGTGGCGCCTTTCGGGCGCGTGGGCGGTGCTGCTGGTGCACGCGTACACCATGTACGTGTACTTCTACCTCTTCGTCTCGGCCGGGCTGTCGCGGCTGGACGCCGGCTACGCCGAGGCCGCGGCGGCGCTGGGCGCGGACCGCTGGACCACGCTGCGCCGCGTGACCCTGCCCATGCTGGCGCCCGCGCTGGGCGGCGCGGCGCTGCTGGTGTTCATGACCAGCATGGCCTCGTTCAGCGCGCCGTACGTGTTCGGCGGCGGATTTCGCGTGCTGACCACGCAGCTGTACAACAGCAAGCTGAACGGCGAAGACGGGCTGGTGGCGGTGGAGGCGGTGGTGCTGGCGCTGGCGTCGCTGCTCTTTCTGTTCCTGCTGCAGCGCTACGAGTCGCGGCGCGAGTACACGGGCGCGGGCAAGGGGCTGGGCGCGGGGCGGCGCGAGAGCGGCGGGCGGGGATGGCTGGTGGGGCTGGCCGCGGCGGCGTTCGTGGGGTTCCTGCTGCTGCCGCACGCCACGGTGCTGCTGGTGTCGTTCGTCCCCGAGGGCACGTGGACCATCCAGGCGCTGCCGCCGGAGTACTCCACCGAGAACTACACGCGCATCTTCAGCGATTCGCAGCGGCTGGTGCCGGTGATCAACTCGCTGCGGATGGCGACGGTGGCCACGGTGGCCAACGTGGTGTTCGCGTACGCGGCGGCGTGGCTGCTGTCGCGGCGGCGGGTGCGCGGGGGATGGCTGATCGGCGCGCTGGTGGCGCTGCCGTGGGCGCTGCCGGGCACCGTGCTGGCCATCGCGCTGGCGTACACCTTCAACGTCAACCAGCCGCTGGCCGGCCGCTTCGTCCTCGTGGGCACCTTCGCCATCCTGCCGCTGGCGTACTTCGTCCGCAACATCCCGCTGGTCACCCGCGCCGCGCTCGCCAGCTTCCGCCAGCTGGATCCCTCGCTCGAAGAAGCCGCCGCGTCGCTGGGCGCGTCGCGGTGGACCACGGCGCGCCGTGTGGTGCTGCCGCTGGTGCTTCCCGGCCTGGCCGCCGGCGCGCTGCTGGCGTTCGTCACCGCGCTGGGCGAGTTCGTCGCGTCCATCCTGCTCTACACGCACCGCACGCGGCCCATCTCCGTAGAGATGCTGTCGCAGCTGCGCGCGTTCGACTTCGGCGGCGCCGCGGCCTACGGGATGATCCTCATCGTCCTCGTCGCCCTGGTCTTCGCCTCCGGCTACCGCAACGTCGGTGGTACCGGATGATTATGAACGTTTATTCATAAATCATCCAACCAAACCTGTCATTCTGAGGGAGGCGCCACGCAGTGTTCTCCTTTTACCCCCGGAGCGTGGGCGCCGACCGAAGAATCTTTGTTGGAAACGGCAGGATCTTTCCGCCACGCTGTGTTCCCGGGCGATGCCCGGGGGAGGGTTCCGCGCGAGGGGAAGGAGATTCTTCGGTCGCGCCACTGGCTTCGCGGCTTTCCCGAGAGCCTGCGGTGGGCGCTTCCTCAGAATGACAGGTGTTTCCTCAATTTTTCTTTAACCTGTCATTCTGAGGAAGGCGCCGCGTAGTGCTCTCCGTGTGCCCAGGAGCGTGGCGCCGACCGAAGAATCTTTGTCGGGAACGGCAGGATCTTTCCGCCACGCTGTGTTCCCGGGCGATGCCCGGGGGAGGGTTCCGCGCGAGGGGAAGGAGATTCTTCGGTCGCGCCCACTGGCTCGGTAGCTTTTCCGGAAGATTGGGGTGGGGCGCTCTCTCAGAATGACAGGTGTTTCCTCGATTTTTGTTCAGCCTGTCATTCTGAGGGAGGCGCCGCACGGTGCTCTCCTCCCGCCCAAGAGCGTGGCGCCGACCGAAGAATCTCCATCTGGGCGGCAGGATCTTTCCGTCACGGTGTGTTCCCGGGCGATGCCCGGGGGAAGGTTCCGCGCGAGGGGAAGGAGATTCTTCGGTCGCGCCACTGGCTTCGCGGCTTTCCCGAGAGCCTGCGGTGGGCGCTTCCTCAGAATGACAGGTGTTTCCGCGGATTCAGCAGGAGACGCGATGCGGTGCCGGATCACGCGGTGCGCGCCCGCCGGCCACGGCTGAGCACCAGCGCCGCTCCCACGACGACCGCGGCGGCGAGGGCGGTGTAGGCGACGGCGGCGGACTGCGTCAGCAGGGGCGGCGAGCGGCGGGCGACGAAGACGGCGACCAGCGCCCACACCACCGCCAGCGCGAACCCGGCGTTCCGCGTCGCCCGCGTGACGAAGACGGCGATGAGCGCGGCGGCGGCCAGCATCACCATCCCCCACGCCTCACCGCCAAGGCCAAGCTCTACCACGCCCGCCGCGCTCAGCGCCTGCGCCACGTTGGCGATGGTGGCGACGGTGATCCATCCCAGGTACACGCCGCACGTCGTCCACACCAGCCCGCGCTCCGTGCCCGTGAACGGCGTACGCCACGCGGCCAGCCGCGCCACCGCCACGGCCAGCGAGGCCAGGGTGATGACGATGAGCACCACGCTCACCCCGTACATCCCCGCGGGAAAGGCGAACTCCCAGGCCGTGCTCCCCGCGAACGCCGCCGCCGTCAGCCACCCCACGCGCCGCAGCAGCGGATTGGCGCGCTGCGCCGGCAGCACCTGCCAGACCGCGTAAGCAAGGGAAAGCGCAAAGATCAGCCCCCATATGGAAAAGGCGTAGCCCGCGGGAACCACGTACGTGGGATAGCGGTCGGAGACGCTGCCCACCTGCGGCAGCCCCAGCATCGGCGTGATGGCCGGCGCCGCCGCCTGCCCCACGGCAAAGACGACGTTGCAGATCTGCCGCGGTCGATCGTTGTTCATGATGGTGGCCGTGGAGCGTGTGGGGGGGATGCCCACGTTGGGCGAACCCTGTACGTCATCCGCAATCTACGCAGCCCGCGCACCCGCTGCACGGGGGATTCGTGCGCGCGGTCCGCTCCATGCGGCACGGACACTGACCCCTTCTGCTCTCCCCACGTACCGGAGCGCGCCTATGATTCCTGCTTTCGTTCGATTCGCGGTCACCGCCGGCTCCATCGTCCTCATCCTCCCCACCGTTGGCCAGGCGCAGACGGAGCGCGTGACGGTCGATGCATCCAGGGAAGCGCGGCGGGATTCCGCCGCGGTGCTGGGCCAGGCGCGCGCGGCGCAGGCGGGCTTCGAGCGCTTTCGCTTTCAGCGCCTGCCGCGCACCCACGCCCGCGGCGGGGGCAAGTGCGACGTGACCGTGGGCCGCTTCTGTTACCGGTTCAGCGACGACGAGCAGGGCGACGAGCCGCCGGCCGAGCCGCCCGCCATCACGCAGCGCCGCCTGGAGCTGGTGGCGACGCTGGCCGGGGCGGCCACCGCGCTGCCGGGCGACGGGTGGATCGCCGGGCAGCGCATTCGCTACCTGCTGGAGGCGGGGGACGAGCCGGGCGCCGTCGCCGCCGCGCGGGAGTGCAGGGCCGAGCGGTGGTGGTGCGCCGCGCTGGAGGGGCTGACGCTGCACATGGCCGAGCGGTTCCCGGACGCGGAGCAGGCGTTCGACGCCGCGCTGCGGGAGATGGACGCGGAGGAGCGCGCGCGCTGGACGGACGTGGAGGTGCTGCTGGAGCCCGAGGACCAGCGGGCCTGGCGCGTGGCGCCGCCGGAGGAGCGCGAGCGGCTGGCGCGGCGCGTCTGGTGGCTGGCGGACCCGCTGTGGTCGCGGCCCGGCAACGACCGGCTGACGGAGCACTACGCGCGCTGGACCATGCACCACGTGCTGCAGCGCGCCCGCCGGGTAGACCAGGTGCGCTGGGCCGACGACCTGCGCGTGCTGCTGCTGCGCTACGGCTGGCTGACCGCGTGGGAGCGCTACGAGCCGCTGTTCTACGCCTCGTCCGACAACACCTCGGCCATCGGCTACAACGCGCCGCGCAGCTGGGAGTTCATCCCGCCCCTGGCCACCGCGGCGGACCCCGCCCGGCTGCGCGGCGACGAATGGCCGCTCTCGGAGCCGGAGCCCACGGTCACGCGCTACACGCCGGAGTACGCGCGGCACATCATGACGCTGCCGCACCAGATGGCCGCCTTTCCCCGCCCCGGCGGCGCGATGGTGGTGGCGGGATACGCGCTCTCGGAAGACAGCCTGCCGCCCGACCCGCGCCTGCACGCCGAGCTGGTGGCGATGGACGACGCGGGCGGACGGAGCGCGTCTTCGCCCTGGCAGCCCACGGCCTCCAGCGGCTCGCTGATCGTCGAGGTGCCCGGCTCCGGCTCGGTGGTCAGCCTGGAGCTGCGGGAAGATTCCACCCGTTCCGTGGCGCGCCAGCGGCAGGCGGTGGCGTGGGACCCGGACGCGCGCGTGTCGGACCTGCTGCTGCTGGCGCACGCCGAGGCGCGCCCCACGGAGCTGATGGAGGCGGCGCGCTTCGCCCGCGGCTCGGCGGTGGTGGCGCCGGGGGAGCGGGTGGGGGTGTTCTGGGAGATGTACCGGGTGCAGGCCAGCGACTCGCTGGAGGTGCGCGTGGGGCTCATCCCCGGCACCGCCGTGTGGGGGCGGCGTCGGCTGGAGGCCATCGGCATCGTCGAGGCCGCGCGGACCATGCGGCTGGGGTGGATCGAGGGGGTCGAGGCGGGGCCGGTCGTCGGCCGGTCGCTGGCCGTCGGAATCCCCGCCGACCTGCGCCCCGGTGACTACACGCTCGAGGTGACGGTGCGCGCCCCCGGCCAGCCCCCCGCCACCGCGCGGCGCCCCATCACCGTGCGGCGGTGAGGGATGAGAAAAGGCCGCCGGGCAGCACATCCAACCAGGATGGGGGCATGCGCCAGAGTTGCCGTGCCCGTTCCCCATCACGGGAGGCCGATCATGCAATCGCGTAGAATCGGATCGCTGCTCGCGTTGGCCGCCGTCGCGCTGGCCGCCGCGGCGGTGCGGGCGGCGCCCGGCCGCGGCCACGCCCAGCCCGAGGGATTCGAGTATCGCACCGAGACGTGGCACGGCGTGCGGTTCGCCATCGTCCGCGCCGACCCCGCGCGGACGCGGATCCAGCTGTACTGGCGCGACGCGGCGGGGCGCGGCTACGGTAGCCAGGCGCGCCTCGCCACCGCCCTGCGCGCGCAGGGCGAGACGCTGCTGGCCGCGAGCAACGCCGGGATCTTTGGATTCACGGCGCCGGACGGGCTGCACGTGGAGCGCGGCCGCGTGCTCGCGCCGCTGAACCTGCGGCAAGGGCGCGGCAACTTCTACGAGCAGCCCAACGCCGTGTTCTTCGTGACGTCCGCCGGGCGCGCGGAGATCGTGGAGTCGAACGCCGCCCGCGCGCGCATCCCCGAGATGGCCGAGGCGACGCAATCCGGTCCCGCGCTCCTGCTGGACGGCGCGCTCGCCGGCCCGGCCGCGGGCGCCACGCCAGCGAGCATGCTTGCGGGTACGCGGGTCGTGCGCAACGGCGTGTGTGTCGACGGCCGCTCCGTGTACCTGGTAAAGACGGACGATCCGCTGACGCGGGCGCACCTGGCGCTCTTCTTTCGCGACCGCCTGCGCTGCGGCGACGGGCTGTACCTGGATGGCTCCACGCCCTCGTCGCTGCACGTCCCCGGTCGGCGCCGCGAGAGCAGGAACAGCCTGATGGGCATCCTCGCCATCCTCCCCCGCACGTGAGAGGCCTCCGGATATCATGCCAACGCGTGACTTCCTGAGGCTGAGAGTGTGTTCAAGAATCCCTGCGGTCGCGCCGGTCTGTCATTTCGAAGGAGGCGCCACACCGCACCATCGGCTCGCACGAAATTCCGGCGCGCCGACTGAGAAATCTACTGTCTGCTGCTGGTGCCCCGCCGCACCGCTCCGGCACTGGCCCTGTCCGCCCGTGTCGCAGCCGCAAGGGAAGCACGGGCTACCGCGTCTGCCCTCCAGCAATCCGACAGGGGATTCCTCGACCCTGCACCCTCTGGTGTGAAAGCAGGCTACGGCGTGGCCGTGCCTCGGAATGACAGCGCTGGTAGATCTGCGATCGGCCTGGATGCGCAGCGTCGGATTCTTAAACACGCTCTCAGGGAGCGCACCACGTGCAACCGGACGTCACACAACCGAGTGCGCGCGACCGAAGGATCTACTCCGCGGCACCATGGGGCTGGCTTCACGACGTGGAGCCGGCCCCTCTTTTCTGCCGGCAAGGTCCTTCGGTCGGCGTCAAAGTGCAGTGTACAAGCGCGTTACGGGGCGGCGCCTCCCTCAGGAAGTCAATTCAGGGAATGTGAGCGATACCCGCTGAGTGACGGACCTGTGGGGCGAGATCAGAGCGCTACGACAAACGCGGAAGAGGCCGACAGTAGATTCCTCGGTCGCGCGCCGGGTGCGGGGTAGGTGGAAGGTGCGGGGCGGCGCTCGCTCGGAATGACAGTCCGGGGCGTGAGCACATGTACGAGGTGGGCCGCCGCGCGGCCTTACCGGCTGCGGACGCGCAGGCGCCTGGGCCGCCGCACACCGCCGGGCCGCCGAGTCCGCGCAGGCCGACTTTGCGCGTTTCCAGCGGCGAATTCATTCGCTCCTGGGGCGAACCCGCGCCACCGTCCGCGGCAACGCCGGTCCCGGAGAGAGGCCCGCCGACGCGCACGACCCCCGCTCCTCGGTTCACACCACCTCGCGCAGCCACTTCAGCAGGCTTTCCAGCGTGAACCGCCAGTTGTTCTCCAGCAGCGGCGCCGCGCCGTCCACGTCACCGGCGGAGAGCAGCTCCGCGATCTGCTCGTGTGCGCGGGTGCTGACGGGGATGTAGCCGGCGTTCTGCATGTAGGCGTACTCGTAGCGGCGGATCACCGTCTTGAGCGTGGCGATCAGCCCCATCAGGTACGCGTTGCCGCACGGTTCCAGCAGCGTGCGGTGCCACGCCTCGTCCAGGTCTATCCGCCGCTCCGGGTCCTGCTCGCCCTCGAGCGCCGCGTTGATGCGGTCCAGCTCCGCGCGCCGCTCGTGCGTCAGCGGCGGGGTGCCGCGCAGCGCGGCCACCTCCAGCGTCCACAGCACCGGGTACACCTCGCGCACCTCTCGCACGCTCAGCGGCTTTACGAAAAAGCCGCGGCCCACGTCCGCCTCCAGAAACCCCTCGCGCTCCAGCCGCAGCAGCGCCTCGCGGATGGGCGTGCGGCTTACGCCCAGCTCGCGCGCCAGCGTGGTGTCGCTGATGCGCGCGCCCGGCCGCAGCTCCTCGCGCAGAATGCGGTCGACGATGGCGTGGTGAACCTGGTCGCGCAGCGGAACACGGGCAATGGCCCGGTCCCGGCGCGCGCCCGAAGCCCGGGGCGGGTCGGAGAGGAAAGTCATCCAGGACGTACGTGGGAGAAACTGTCGTGATTCGACAAGATCGTGCGCCCCGCACCCCGCCGCAACCGAACCCGCCACCAGGGATGACCGACCGGCGGAATGCCCTCCCACGTTTCACCCGCGCCGATCGTCCCTCCCCGTTCACCCCTTCACCCCTTCACCCTCCCTCCGCCGGCGAGCAGACGCCGGCGGCTCTCCCCTGACGACGGCGGACGCTGTAGATTGTGCGGCATGGAGACCTCGCCGCTGTCCGCGCGGGGCACCTGTGTGCTCTGCGACCGATCGTTCCCCGCGGACCGGCCCCACGCCGGCCCGCCCATCGGCTTCTGCGCCACCTGCGCCGCCGAGTTGCGCATGTTGCCCGTGGAACACCTGCTGGAGCTGGATGCCGGCGCGTCCAACCGCCTGCCGTTCGGGTTCATCACCATCGATCCCGGCGGGGTGATCCTGGCCTTCAACGCGTTCGAAAGCAGCTACAGCGGGCTGGCCGCCCCCGACGTGCTGGGCCGCAGCTTCTTTCGCGACGTGGCGCCCTGCACCTCGGTAAAGGAGTTCGAGGGGCGCTACCGGGAGATGGTACAGGCGAACGCCACCGCCGTGGCGCGCTTTCGCTACGTATTCCGCTTCGCGGGCGGTGACCGGCTGGTGCAGGTGTCGATGACGTACGTGCCTTCGGAGCAGCGCGGAATCCTCATCGTCCGCGACCTGGACGCCGCGTAGCCCGCACTCCGCGGCGCGGGCGTCTTTCACATCCAGGCCCCACACCGTGACCAGATCCGTCCGAGCCTTCCCCGCCGCGCTGGCCGTGCTGTGCGCGCTGGCCGCCTGCGACCGCCCTCGCACCGCGGCCAAGCGCGAGCAGTGGGGGCCCGTCACCGTGGCCGGCATTACGCTGGCGACGCCGGGGCGCCTGCTGCAGATCACCACCGAGGTGCCCGCCGCCCTGGACCCCGCCGTGCGCGAGATGGTGCAGCGCATCGACAGCTATGGCCGGACCATCGACGACACGGAGATTCGCGTCTCGCGCGTCATCTACCGCCCCCAAGCCGTGCTCAGCGCCGAGAGCTCCGCCCAGAGCGCCCTGAACGCCGTGCGTGAGAACCCCGCCATCGAAAAGTTCACGCACGCGCAGGCGCGGGTGCAGACGTCCGGCGCGCCCTCCGTCCGCACCTCCATGCGCTTCGACGTGCGCGGCCAGGCCGCCATGGGCGAGATGCTGACCGTGCTGCGCGGCCAGACGCTGTGGCAGGTGCAGGTGCTGGGCCCCGTGAACCCCCAGACCGACAGCACCGCCGAGCGCGTGATGCAGTCCATCCAGCTGGCGCCCGAGGCGGGGGGGGTGATGGAGGAGCTCGCCGACTCGCCTCGCGATCCATGAGCGGGTAAACCCGCTGCTGGAAAAGCGACAAGCCCCGTCCCGGCTCGCTGGCGCGCGCCGAACGGGGCTTCAACAGCGCACACCCGTCGGCGAAGGCCGACATCGCGTTGTCCAGCCGCGAATTCATTCGCCTGGGCGGCGGGCGCCGCGGAATGGAGGGGAGAGCGCCGCCGACCGGCATCTCCGAGAGCGAGTAAACTCGCCGCAACGACAGCGGAAAGCCTCGCAAACCGCGCGAGGCTTCAACGGCGCACCGCGGTGGGCGTGCGGCGAAAAACCGCCGGCGAAGGCCGGCATCGCGTGGTCCAGCCGCGAATTCATTCGCCCGAGGCGGCCCCCCGCCGCAAACACAGAAGCCCCGTCCGCGCTGCCGCGGACGGGGCTTCTCGTCATCCATCATCCATCATCCGTCATCCGTCATCCATCCTCCATCTACTGAAGTCGTCAGTAGATGAAGACGGGTGTTCCCACGGGTGCGTTGTCGAAGACGAACTCGATGTCGTCGTCGAACAGGCGCACGCAGCCGTGCGTGCCCCAGAACCCCACGGCCAGCGGGTCGTTGGTGCCGTGGATGAGGATGCCGTCGCCGGTGTCGAGCTTGAACTTGCCCAGCACGTCGGGGATCTGCCGGTTCACCGTGCCAAACGGGGGAATGTACATCACCCCGCCGTACACCAGCGGCCGCTCGGCGGGGATGGTGTCGAACTGCGCGCCGCGCTGAACGCCCAGGTGCTGCCCGCGCCGCACCACGCGCGTGCCGTCCTCCAGCGGAATTCCGCCGGCGGGAAACTGGCGCAGCGGACCGTCGTGCAGCCCCTCGTAGTGCCAGTCGGGCGGGGTCCACTTGGGGTCCGCCTGCTTGGCCAGCACCGTGCGCCGCCCGCGCGGCGTGCTGAAGTCGCGCATGCCGATGCCCTTGGGCCCGCGCACCACGCCCATCCCCACGCCCGCCACCGCCTCGAGCAGCGTGTCGCGCCCGTCGATGAGCCACAGCTTGCGGTCGTAGATGGACACCACGATGCGCCGCCCCGTGGCCGCGTTGGCCGCGCGGCGCCAGCGGATCCACTCCACGCTGTCGGCGCGGTTGCGGGGCGCGGTGGGCGCCGGGTCCGGGTTGTCGACGCCGATGCGGCGCAGACGGTCGGCCATCAGCTCCTCGCGCGTAACCAGGCCGCTGGGGCGCTCGTCCACGGGAACGGTGTCGGGCTGGGCCTGCGCGGCAAGGCCGGGTGCGGCAAGGCCGAGCGCAGCCAGGGCGGCCATCCCCAGCGTGCGGAAGCGGTGAACCTGCGAGAACATCGGCGTGACTCCTGGACGGTGTACAGCGTTCTTCAACCCACGACGATTGGCGAAAACGTCCGCCGCGTCAATAGGCGCATGCGTTCGGTGGCAACGAGCGGGCCAGCTGCAGGGATGCGGATGGGTTGTACCGTGAAGCGGGGCCTGAGGTTTCAGGGGATAGGTTACAGGGGACAGGTTGCAGGGGACAGCGGGCACGCGCCTGGACGGATTCCGCCGCGCGGCGGGGCCCTCACCCGCACGCCCAAGCTCGCAGCGGGAGAGGGTATCAACGTCGCGGCAGGGTCCGGGGCGAGCCCTCCATCCACATCGTGCAGGCTATTCCCTATTCCCTGTTCCCTATTCCCTATCCCCCTGTAACCTGTCCCCTGTCCCCTGTAACCTCTCCCCGCGTGCCAAATCCCCACCCACCCATTACATTGCCACCCCCGCCGGACCGCCCGGCGAATGCAACCGGCACAAAGCAACGCACGCACGCTGCATGAGCACAACGCTGACCCAGCCCGCCCACGCCGTCACGGTGGATGAGCTTTGCGCGCACCTCACCGGCCTGGCCCGGGCCGACAATGCGCTCCTGTGCGAGTTCGCCCGCGCCTTTTTCGCCAAGTCGCCGCGGCACCTGCTCGAGGAGCGCGGCCCCGACCAGCTGGCCGCCATGACGCTGGGCGCGTGGGAGTTCCTGCGCAACGCCCGGCCCGACCAGGTGAACGTGCAGGTGGTCAACCCCGAGGACGAGGGGTGGAGCGCCCCCGTCACCGTGCTGCGCGCCGAGGTGGGCGACCGGCCCTTCATCGTCGACACCATCCGCGAGTACCTGGCCGGCCAGGACCTGGCCATCCACCAGTACGTCTATCCGGTGCTGCGCATTCGCCGCGACGCCGCCGGCGAGATCGTGGAGGTGGGCGGCGACGAGGGGACGCTGGAGGCGCTGACGCACGCCGAGGTGGCGCGCGTGCACGACCCCGCCCGCCGCGACGCCATCCGCGACGAGGTGCGCAGCAGCCTGGCCGACGTGGTCGAGGCCACCAGCGACTTCGCCGCCATGGTGCAGACCGCGGAAGAGCTGGCGCGCTCCGTCGAGGAGTACGCCCGGCGCTTTCCCGGCCGCGCCGAGGTGCTGAGCGAGGACGCGCAGCTGCTGCGCTGGCTGGGCCACGGCAACTTCGTCTTCCTGGGCTACCGCGAATACGTGGTGCAGGGCGAGGGCGACGACGCCGTGCTGGCCGTGCGCCCCGGCTCGGGGCTGGGCATTCTGCGCGACACGTCGTCGTCCGCGTACGGGCACGGCGTGCCGGTGAGCCAGGTGGACGAGGACGTGCGCTCGCGCCTGTTCGGCGGGCCGGTGCTGGTGGTCAGCAAGACCAACCGCGAGTCCACCGTGCACCGCCGCGCCCGGATGGACTACGTGGGCGTAAAGACGCTGGACGAGCAGGGGCGCATCCGGGGCGAGCGGCGGCTGCTGGGGCTGTTCACCTCGCAGGCGTACGCCACCGCCGCCGAGGACATCCCCATCCTGCGCGGCAAGCTGCAGCGGGTGCTGGACTCGTCCGGCGCGCTTCCCGGCGGGCACGACTACAAGGAGATGGTCACCATCGTCAACAGCATGCCCAAGGAGGAGCTGTTCGAGGCCTCCGAGGCACAGCTGTCGGACGAGGTGAAGGCGGCGCTGGCTTCGCTCTTCAGCGAGGAGCTGCGGGTCGTCGTGCGCTCCGACGGCGCGCGCGCCGAGGCGGCGGTGATGGTGATCCTGCCCCGCGGCCGGTTCAGCGGCGAGGCCCGGCGCATCGTGGGCGAGCGGCTGGCCCAGCAGGTGGGCGGACAGGTGCTCAGCTCGCACGTGGCCATGGACGCGGGCGACCGGGCGCGGCTGCACTTCTACCTCTCCACCGCCCCCGGCGCGCAGGTGCCCGACGCCCGCGCGCTGGAGCGCGAGGTGGCGGGGCTGGTGCGCACCTGGGAAGACCGGCTGGACGACGCGCTGCGCGAGATGGTGCAGGACGACGCCGAGGCGCTGCGGCTGGGGCGCGCCTACGGGCCCGCGTTCAGCGCCGAGTACCGCGCCGCCGTCTCGCCGGCCGCCGCCGTGCACGACGTGCTGCACATGGAGGCGCTGGACCGCCGCGGCGAGGCCGTGGGGCTTCAGCTGCGCCAGCCGCTGGAGGGCGAGACCGCGCCCGCGGGGTGCTCGCTCCTCAAGCTGTACCTGCGCGGCGAGCGGCTGGTGCTCTCGGACTTCATGCCCATCCTGGAGGATGCGCGCGTCCGGGTGATCGAGGTGGACACCTTTACCGTCCGCACCCCCGGGGCGGGGTTCATGATCTACTCCTTCGCCGTGCAGACGCGCGAGGGCACGCAGATCCCCGACGACGTGGCGCCGGTCCTCGCCGAGTCGCTGCTGGCCGTGCGCGCCGGCGACGCGGTGGAGGACCCATTCAACGGCCTTACCCTGGCCGCCGGGCTGCGCTGGCGCGAGGCCGACCTGCTGCGCGCCTACGCCGAGTACGCCTTCCAGGTGGGCGCCATCCCCAGCCGCATCGCCGTCTCGCGCGCGCTGGCGGCGTATCCGCAGGTGGCCAAGGGGCTGGTGGCCCTGTTCCACGCCCGCTTCGGGCCGCAGGCGGGAAAGGAAACGGAGGCCGAGGTGCGGGCGGGGCTGATGGAAGGCCTCGAGGGCGTCGCCTCGCTGGCGGACGACCGCGCCCTGCGCCGCCTGCTGGCGCTGATGGAGGGCACGGTGCGCACCAACTACTTCCGCACCGGCGGGGCCGATCCCCAGGTGCGCAGCGGCGGGGTGCCGTACGTGTCGTTCAAGCTGCGCTCGGCCGACGTGGACGAGCTCAAGAAGACGCGGCTGCTGTACGAGATCTTCGTGCACTCGTCGCGGATGGAGGGCGTGCACCTGCGCGGCGCCCCCGTCAGCCGCGGCGGCATTCGCTGGAGCGACCGGCCCGACGACTTCCGCACCGAGATCCTGGGGCTGGTGACCACGCAGATGGTGAAGAACGCCGTCATCGTGCCCAACGGCAGCAAGGGCGGCTTCATCACCCGCAAGCGCTTCGACGACCGCGAGCGGATGGGCGCCGAGGCGGCGGACCAGTACCGCACCCTCATGCGGGGGATGCTCGACATCACCGACAACCTGGTGGACGGCAAGGTGGTGCCGCCCCCCGGCGTCGTGCGGCACGACGGGGATGATCCGTACCTCGTGGTCGCGGCGGACAAGGGGACGGCGCACCTGTCCGACGTGGCCAACGGGGTGGCGGCGGAGTACGGCTTCTGGCTGGACGACGCCTTCGCCAGCGGCGGAAGCAACGGCTACGACCACAAGAAGGAAGGGATCACGGCCCGCGGCGGGTGGGAGTGCGTCAAGCGCCACTTCCGCGAGATGGGCAAGGACATCCAGAAGGAGCCGTTCACCGTGGCCGGCATCGGCGACATGAGCGGCGACGTGTTCGGCAACGGGATGCTGCTGTCGAAGCAGATCCGGCTGATCGCGGCCTTCGACCACCGCCACATCTTCATCGACCCCGATCCCGACCCGGCGACGTCGTTCGAGGAGCGGCTGCGCATCTTCAACCTCCCCCGTTCTTCCTGGGAGGACTACGACCGGTCGAAGCTGTCGGCGGGCGCGATCCTGGTGCCGCGCGGGTCCAAGGAGGTGGAGCTTACGCCCGAGGCCCGCCGCGCGCTGGGGCTGGGCGACGAGGTGACGGTGCTGGACGGCGAGTCGCTGATCCGCGCGGTGCTCACGGCGCCGGTGGAGCTGCTGTGGAACGGCGGCATCGGCACCTACTTCAAGGACCGGGAAGAGACGCACGCCGAGGTGGGCGATCCCACCAACGACCCGGTGCGGGTGAACGCCGAGGACCTGCGCTGCAAGGTGATGGGCGAGGGCGGCAACCTGGGGCTCACCCAGCGCGCCCGCATCCAGTTTCACCTGCAGGGCGGCCGCATCAACACCGACGCGCTGGACAACAGCGCCGGCGTGGACATGTCGGATCACGAGGTGAACCTCAAGATCCTGCTGAACCCGGTGGTCCGCGACGGCGACCTGGACGCCGAGTCGCGCAACGCCCTGCTGCGCGAGATGACGGACGAGGTGAGCCGGCTGGTGCTGCACGACAA
Organism: Longimicrobium sp.; assembly: GCF_036399255.1. Classification (GTDB taxonomy): domain Bacteria; phylum Gemmatimonadota; class Gemmatimonadetes; order Longimicrobiales; family Longimicrobiaceae; genus Longimicrobium. The sequence continues at coordinate 8,714 of NZ_DASWNM010000096.1, read as the reverse complement.
CGTCAGCCAGTCGCTGGCCGTTTCGCTGGACGAGCGGCGCTCGGCGGAGTCGCTGGACGACTTTCTGGCGCTGATCACGGCGCTGGAGCGCGACCGGCTGATCGACCGCGAGAAGGAGGGGATCCCCGGCGCCGCCGAGCTGGCGGACCGGCGCACGGAGGGCAAGGGGCTGTCGCGCCCCACGCTGTGCGTGCTGCTGGCGCACGCCAAGATGTTCGCCAAGGCGCAGCTGCTGGCCAGCAAGGTGCCCGACGACCCGGCGACGGAGTCGTACCTGGTCAACTACTTTCCGCCGCAGGCGGTGGAGGCGGCCGGGCCCGAGCGGCTGCGCGCCCACCGGCTGCGCCGCGAGATCGTCACCACGCAGCTGGTGAACGACCTGGTGGACCTGATGGGGAGCAGCTTCCTGCACCGCCTGTCGCGCGACAGCGGAAATTCCATCCCCGACATCGTGCGGGCGTGGCTGGTGGCCAGCCGCATCAGCGGCGCGCCCGAAATCCGCGCCGACATGGCGGCGCTCGAGGGCAAGCACCCGGTCGAGACCATCTACCGCTGGCTGAGCGGGCTGGGGCGCGTGCTCGAGGCCACCACGGCGTGGATCCTGGCCAACGTGCCGGGCGACGGCGCGACGGACGCGCTCATCGAGGACGCGCGCCGCGGGCTGTCGGTGCTGCGCGGCAGCTTCGCCAAGGTGGTGAGCGGCGAGGACCGAAGCATCTTCATGGCGCGGCTCGGCGAGCTGCAGGACCTGGGCGTGGACCGCACGCTGGGCGAGCGGCTGATCACCCTGCGCTTCCTTCCGCAGCTGCTGGAGATCGTGGAGGTGGCCCGCCGCGCCGGCACCGACGAGGTAAAGACGGCCAGGGCGTTCTACGCGGTGTCGGAGCGCTTTGGCACGGCGCGGCTGCGCGAGGCGGTGGTGCGCACGGCCGGGCGCGACCCGTGGGAGCGCCGCTTTGCCGCCGCCCTGGGCGATGACGTGCAGCGGGCGCAGCGGCTGCTGGTGCAGGCGGTGCTCTCGCACAACGGCGGCGAGGGGAAGCGCGCGCTGGACCAGGTGGAAAAGGAGCACCCGCGGCAGGTGCGCGCCTACCGCGAGCTGCTGGGCGAGCTGCGCGGCGGCGACTGCCCCCTGGCCGCCTACGCCGTCGCCGTGCACCAGCTGCGCGACGTCGCCGAGTCCGCCCAGGCCGCCGCCGCGAACTCCTGAGCTGAACGGCTGGTGGATGGATGATGACGGGGCCGTCGCGCGATGCGGCGGCCCCGTCTCGTGTCTCCAGAAAACCCAAGCATACCGCATCCGCGGAAACACCTGTCATAAACCTGCCCCGGGGAACGGGCGGCAGACGGGCAGGGAGAGCGCGTCAACGTGACTGATGAACGGCCTCCGCTCCGGTTTGAGGAACTGACCTATGAGCAGGATCAAAGAACGCATCACTACTATCGCGCGGCTGTCCCCGGTGGCTGGCTGGTACTGCTGGGGAATTATGAAACGACCTTGTTCGTCCCCGATCCCACCCATGAATGGGACGGCGGGTCAGTAGACGTGAAGCGGGGCGGCTAAGTAGCCGCCCCGCTCGTTTATGGTAGCCGCTCCGCAACTCCTCTATCCACTCCGGCACCTGCATTCCGCTCGCTTGAAACTCCCGCTCAAGCAGGTTCAGGAAGTCGCGCCCCGCCGTCTCGCGGCTGGGGCAGATATTGCCCAGCACCAACAAGGCCACCCAAGCGTCTTCGGCTTCACTTCCCAGTGCGCCTTTCACCGCAGGGCCGCGCCCAGCCGCAGCAGCGCGTCCGCAAGCGCCCCCGCACACACCGCCGCCAGCCCCCACCAGAGCACCAGCGCAACCCGCCTGTGCGGCGCGTCCTCGTACAGTCGGTCGAAGTCGTGGATAAGCGTTCGGTGGCACACCCACAGTGCTAAGCCCATTACCAGAGCGTCCAACAGAGCGTCCGCGCCCGCTTCACTCATCCCCGGCGCACGCCGTCACCAGCGCGACCACTTCGTCACTCCACCCCCGGAGCCGTTCCGCGACGGACGAAATCAACAGGGCAAACGGCTCCGGCACTGGTGCCTTCTGCACCGCAAGGTGCAGAAGCGCAAGGTAGCGGACGAAGGTGTCCACGTCCCCCGCCACATCGTCCGGATCGGCATCGGCTTCCCACCTGTGCCCGCCGGGCACAAGGTCCGTCACCCCGCCCGCCACTTCGCGGAACATGTCCACCAGATCGGCGCCGATGAAGGCCAGCAGGTGCCCGTAGGCGTCCCGTTCTCGCGAGCGCGTATGGTTCGCCTCGAACCATTGTTGCAGGTCACGCACGGCGGGCCACGCCGCTTCTACACGGTCCATCAAGTCCACCAGTACGCGGCCCGCATCGGGCGCCCGCTCGCGCGCCGCGTACCATGTGGCAACGTAGATCGTGTGGAGCGGTTCGGCCCCGTCCGTCACGTCTTCGGCGGCGGGCACGATGGGCGGGAGGGCGGGCAGATTTGCGGGGTCAAGCCGTCCCACCGACTCCGGCAGACTGCCCAGAGTATGCCGTCCCGGAACCATGCGGCGCGCATCCCTGTCTGCCATTAGTTGCCGCTACCGAAGAAACCGCCGTTGTAGTACCGGCCAATCGGATGCAGCGTCACGTTGACGGACGAAAGGGGCGGGAGCGGCGGCGCCTGCTCCGGTTCGGACGGCGGGGCCGCCGGGCTCTGTGCGGGCTTGTCCGCAGGGTTATTGGTATCCATGCGAGCAACGCTAATGTCGGCTCGCACCATCTGTAACTTGGATTGTTGGCGGGTTTGGGTTAGTCTGGATTCGTGGCTGATTTGGTGTGTCGTGGCTAGATTAGGGGTGCGTTACCCGAAAACCCCTACTCTCTCATTCCGGAGGCAATCGTGAAAGCAAGGCGAATCGTTGCTGGCTTGGCGCTGGTTGTTGGCGCCGCCGCGTGCGGTGGGGACACTTCCGCCCCCCTATCTCCCGCCGGTCCCTCTTACGACGGAGGCGGGCACACGCTGGGCTCCGGCGGGGGCACCCCCGGCACCACGACCACGCAGGGCGACACCACGCAGCGCGGCGGCGGGCACACGCTCGGCTCCGGCGGCTGAATGCGGGCAAGCTCCGGGCGGTTAGCCCGGAGCTTGCTTCCACCTGCCCAGCCGTGCCGACACGTCGCGCAGCACGGCCCTGGTACGCGGCCCCGGCTGCGTATCCCGCTCCGGTCTTCCGCGTTGCCGGATCGTCTCGCGCAGGTTGGCCGCTTCGCGCGCTAGGTGTGCTTCCTTTCGCCGTTCGGCTGCGCGCAACGCGGCATCGGCGTAACGGTCCGCGCGCTCCCATTCGGCGCACGCGCGCCAGCCTTCCGCCAAGTGGATGAACACCGCCGGGCCGTATTCGTCAAAGATGCCCACCAGTTCAGCCGCCGTGCGCTCTGCTTCGGCAAGGCGGTTTAGCCGCCCGGCTCCGGCTGCCGCCCACGCCAACGACGAAATAACAACGGCCTGCTCCTCTGGCCTGCGGATCAGCGGCACCACGCGTTCCAGCAGGTACAGCGCGGCGGTGTAGTGGTGTTGACGGATCAGGGCGAAAGCGAAGTCGTGCGCAAGCGCGGGAATGCGCGCATGGTCGTTCGGGTAGAGCGGGAGCGCGGCGCTTGTGTGCAATTCCGCTAACCGGAAGTCGCCTACCTCCACCGCGATGCTCGCCAAATCGTGATGCGCCATGCCCGCCTCTTTCCGCCGCCCGGTCTCCGTCGCCTTGTTCGCAGCCCGCTGGAAGAAACGGCGCGCTTCGGCGTATCTGCCGGTCGCCTTCATCATGGCACCGTATCCGATCAACGCTGAAACCTTCTCGCCGTCGTTCTTGGCGCGCACGGACAGTTTGTGGGCACGGAGGTGCCACGCGCTAACACGGTCGTACTCCATCACCATTCGGGCAGTCCGCGCCGCGAGGTTGGCGCGCGCGGGGTTGTCCGGCTCTGCGTATGCGGCGGCCTCGGCAAAGAGGAGGGAAGTCATGTAGAGCCCGCGGCCATCGGCCCACTCGTGGACCAAGGCGCACGCTTCCGCGAGTTGCGCCGCGTCCAGCAAGTCAGGCGCTTGCAGAAGCAGGCCGAATGTCCCCAGCGCAGGCGCCAGTTCTGGAGTTTCGGCACGCGCCAGTGCGTACCGCTCCCGCACGTCCGCGTTTGGCGCGTGGAACAGAATGCGCCGCTCGTCTGGTGCGGCGGCCCATAGCCGCACGTCCACCAGCGCACGCCAGAGCACAAGCCCTGTCGTGCTCTCTACCTGTTCAAGAACGCGCAGGCGGTCCAGCGCGGCGGGCGGCGGCGGGATGCGGTGTTGGCGCGGCTGTGAAGGCACTTTCCGGGGGGTGGCAGAAGGGCGAACGCATGAAGTCACCTATCCAGACAGGATAGTGCCAAAGCGTGCGGATCGCTACCGTCTGCGTGCGTGGGGTCTGGCACCGACACGGAGCCCGCCGGAGTGGCTGAAATAGAAAAGGGGGGCGGCTCATGTGCCGTCCCCCTCGCTCCACTCACTTCTTTTTCACACCGTCTTGGGAGTGCGGGCTTTCGGGCGTCGTGAGAACTTCAAACGCGAGCAACTCCGCCCGTTGTCCACCTGTCCACCCGCCTCCCCCATCAGGCTTCCCCCGGTCCTCCGGAAACCCAACCTCAACGTGGTACTCCTTCCGCACCGAAGCAGTATTCCGGGCGGAAACCTCGATGTCCAGCACGTAGCGCGTGTGCTCGGGCAAGAAGTGGTCGCCGGTTTCATGACGCCCGGCAACGATGCGCTCGGGATGGAAGGACAGTAACCGCAGGCTGCAACGGCCCCAATTGCAATCGGCTCTGGCAACCTCCAGAATCGCAGACTTCGCCAACGAGTGCTTGGGGTTGTGGGGATCGGCGGTATGCGTCTTACCCCATCTGAGCAGGAACGGCGGACCTTCAAGCGGGACGCGCTCCCCATCGATTACGCCATAGGCAGCAACCACTTCTCCCTCACAGTCTTCTATGCTTCCTTGGCGCGTGTTCCGCACGAACAGGCATGCTAGAGGACGTCTATCTCGCGGCGTGTGGATAGTCGGCTCTACCTCAATTGCGGGGATCAACTCCAGTTCCGCTTTTTCGCCGCGCAGGGGAAGGTGAGTCATAGTAACCGGGCGCCTAGTGCCTGCCAACATATTTATGCACGATTCAGTGTATAGGGCGGATCGAAAACGGTCGATTCGGGATCACAAGAGTCTCGCGTCTGGACCGTTTCGGGGCCGCCAAATCCGGCTATATCCGGCGGTGTCCGGCTGTATCCGGATTCAATTCAATCCCTAAAGTCCTGTTCGGGACGGGTGTGCGTCTAGTACATATTTCCGAATTCATTCGCTCCTGGCGGCGAACACCGTGATTGGCAGGGTCTGATGCAGGACCGTGCTAATTCTTCCGGACGCTGTTCGGCGCCTCATTCTTGCGGACGGCCGCGACATCCGACAATCCACCACCGGCCGCCCCCAACGCCGCACCGCGCATCAGGAAAGACGATCCCATGCCCATCGCCACCCTCAACCCCGCGACCGGGGAGACGCTCCGGACCTTCGACGCGCTGACGGCGGCGGAGGTGGATGAGAAGCTGCAGCGCGCGGCCGACGCCTTTCAGCGGCACCGCCGCACCCCGCTGGCGGAGCGCGCGGAAAAGATGCGGCGCGCGGGCGAGATCCTGGACGCGGAAAAGGACCGGCTGGCGCGGCTGATGACCACGGAGATGGGCAAGACGCTGGGCGCCGCCCGCGCGGAGGCGGAGAAGTGCGCGTGGGTGTGCCGCCACTACGCGGACCACGCGGCGGGGATGCTGGCGCCGCAGATCGTGGACGTGGGCGGCACCGCGCGCGCCGAGGTGCACTTTCTTCCCGTGGGCGCGGTGCTGGCGGTGATGCCGTGGAACTTTCCCTTCTGGCAGGTCTTCCGCTTTGCCGCGCCGGGGCTGATGGCGGGCAACGTGGGGCTGCTGAAGCACGCCTCCAACGTGCCCCAGTGCGCGCTGGCCATCGAAGACGTGCTCCGCCGCGCGGGGTTCGAGGAGGGCGTGTTCCAGGCGCTGCTCGTGGGCAGCGACGCCGTGGCGGGGATGCTGGACGACGAGCGGGTGGCGGCGGCCACGCTTACCGGCAGCACGCCGGCCGGGCAGAGCGTGGCCGAGCGCGCCGGGCGCAACCTCAAGAAGACGGTGCTGGAGCTGGGCGGCAGCGACCCGTTCATCGTCATGCCCAGCGCGGACCTGGAGGGGGCGGCGCGGACGGCGGCCAGGGCGCGCTGCATCAACAACGGGCAAAGCTGCATCGCCGCCAAGCGCTTCATCGTGCACCAGGAGGTGGCCGACCGGTTCGAGCGGCTGTTCGTCGCGGCCATGGAGGCGCTGAACGTCGGCGACCCCATGGCCGACGGCACGGACGTGGGCCCGCTGGCCACCGCCGCCATCCGCGACGAGGTCGACGAGCAGGTGCGCACCTCCATCGCCGCCGGCGCGCGCCTGCTGACGGGCGGGCGGCGGATGGACGGGCCGGGCTTCTTCTATCCCCCCACCATCCTGGCCGACATCCCCGAAGACGCGCCGGCGTACCGCGAAGAGGTGTTCGGCCCCGTGGCGTCGCTCTTTCGCGTGGCAAGCGTGGACGCGGCCATCGCGCTGGCCAACGACTCGCAGTTCGGGCTGGGGAGCAGCGTGTGGACGCGCGACGACGCCGAGCGCCGCCGCTTCGTCACCGAGATCGAGGCGGGGATGACGTACGTGAACGCCATGGTCGCCAGCGACCCGCGCATTCCCTTCGGCGGGGTGAAGCAGTCGGGGTACGGGCGCGAGCTGGGCACCTTCGGCATCCACGAGTTCGTCAACATCAAGTCCGTGTGGATCGAAGAGAACGCGCCCGACGAGCTTCCCGACGCGGAGTAGGGCGATGCTACGGCGAACGGGCCAGCCTGTAGAGCCGGACGTGCTCCACGTCGAGCGAATCGCGCGCGGTGCCGAGAACGAAGTCACGCCCGACCTGAAGCACCTGATACCCGCCGGGGGTCGCCACGGTGGTCACCCACCGGCCCTCCCGGTCGAACACGTCCCACCGGCTGGCTTCAGCGCGCGTCACGCGCGGGTACTCGACCCACAGGTATCCCTCCGCGTCGAGCAGAAGCGACTCGAACGCGGGAAGCGTAGGCCGGTGCGGGACATCCGGGTTGCGCCGGGCCAGCTGCGCCCGAAGCTGCGGCGGCACGCCGGAAACGTCTCGCGACTGCTCGCGAACGCGTGCAAGGTCGCCGGCTGACACCCGCACTTCTTCGTGCGGCTTGCGGATCCGCCGCACCGGCGTGTTGGGCGGCCGGTATTCCGTGACCTCGTAGTGGTCGTCGTCGGCGGCATAGAACCGGTCTTGTCCGGCGACCAGGTGAAAGTCCCGCCCGAACACCACCTGCTCCATCGTCATGGCGCCGGTGGACGGCAGGGTGACCATCTCCGCGCCCGGAAAGCGTCCCACCGTATCGAGCAGCGCACCATTGGGCCCGAAGCGGAGATAGGTGACGGAATCGCGCCGCGCGGCCGCTCCGGTTGGCGCGGCGGCGCCGGGCCGAAGGCCCGCCGCCAGCACGAAGGAGCCGTCGTCGAGCATGCCCTTGAAGCGTGGAAAGAGGCCGAGCCCATCCAGCGTAACCTCGCGCGCGAGCCGGCCTGAGGGATCGAGGACCGAAACGCGCCGCAGCCGCGAGTCCCACGCGGCGATGGAATCCCCCCTCAGCAGCACCAGGCCGTCGAGTCCGCGAAACTCGCCGGGTCCGCCGCCCTCCCGGCCAATGCCGCGAAGGTGGGTCCCGTCCGCATCGAACACGTGCAGGCGTTGTGAGCCCTTGTCGGCCACGACGATGCGGCCATCCCCCAGGCGAACCGCGCCCGCCACGGTGGTGAAGTGGTACGCCCCCCCTTCGTCCGCGCCGCCGATCTCACGCAGCGGCGATGGCGACACGGCCCAGCCGTTTCCCCCAGCCTGGCGCGGTGCCCTGCTTTCCACGACTGGAGCTCCTCCGGCCAATGCCCGATCGCCAGGGGCGTCGCCACAGGCACAGCTCAGGAGTGCGGCACCGAGAGCCGCACACACCGGAAATGGCGAAGGTCTCTGCATCATCATGGTGAGCCGGATGCGGACGATGAGGGGATCGAAACGGTTTCGGCCGGCCTGCAGCGGGTGCACGCGGAGCCGGTCAGATCCTGGAGCAGAAAACGTCCAGCCGCGATTCTTCTCCTACTGCGCCTGAGGGTCCGGACACCTGACCTGTTCGCAGGTGCACCTGGAGCCGTCGCAGACACACACCCAGCACGTGATCTGCGCGTTCAACGGAGCAGGTTTGCCGGTCGCCGCCAAAACGCCGGAGAACAGGGCTGCCGTCACGACAGCCGCGTGCGTGAAGCGAAAAAATCTGGACATACAGGTTTCTCCGTCTAACGAGTTTACGTGAACGTCAAACGCACCCGCGCGCACCCGGCCAACTCTTGCATTGTAGAGCACCCCTTCCCGGCAGGCAAGGTTGTTTTCCTCCATTGCGGCGGGAGAAAGCGACGTGAGGGATTGCTTCGCACCGCGCCCTTGGTCCCGCGTTGAATCTCCTTGGGGTCTCTCCTCGCGCGCGGCCTCTCCGCGACACGAAAAACGAGACGCGGCCCCGGCGATCACTCGCCGGGG
>NZ_DASWNM010000095.1:0-37101 GCF_036399255.1 Longimicrobium sp. | reverse complement strand
AAGGAGGCGCCACACCGCACCATTGGCTCGCACGAAATCCGGCGCGCCGACTGAGAAATCTACTGTCTGCTGCTGGTGCCCCGCCGCACCGCTCCGGCACTGGCCCTGTCCGCCCGTGTCGTAGCCGCGAAGCAGGCACGGCTACCGCGTCTGCCCTCCAGCAATCCGACAATAGATTCCTCGGCCCTGCAACCTCTGGTGTGAAAGCAGGCTACGGCGTGGCCGGGCCTCGGAATGACAGCGCTGGTAGATCTGCCTGGATGTGCAGCGTCGGATTCTTGAGCATGCTCTCAGGGCATTTCCAAGAAGACGTCGTAGCTGCCGGTGGAAACGCGAGGAGCCGGTTCTGCGGCGTTCCCGGACCAGCTCACAATCCGAGATCGCTCGCGGTGCACCCCAGGCAGCGGTACCCATCGTTGCTCAGCGAGTACCCGCCTTCGCCCAGGTTCAGCCGCTCGCCGCACGTGGAGCAGAGCGTCGGGGCGAACTCGGGCGGGTTTTCCAGCGTTACGAAGTTGTGCTCGTTGGTCCCGTAATAGACGTAGATCTCCGGCTCGAACTCCTCGCGGCAGTCCTGGCACGTGCGCCAGTCGCCGGCATGCCCCGCGGTGTGATGGTAGCCGCAGAGCGTGTAGCGCCGGTGGTTCCGCGAGCAGCTGTTGCGCGCGTAGGAGAACATCACGTAGCTCCCCTCGTCGTCGCAGATCCACTGGTCGCAGCACGCCGTCTTCGTGAGCCGGCCCGTCTTTCCGCACAGCCCGCACGCGTGCGCCGCTCCGCCGCCGGGTGACGGCCGGGCCCTGGAGGCGCGCTTGCCTGGGGTGGATGAACTGGAGTTCGCCATGCCGGATCATGGGAGGGGGGATGGAGAGCCGCGGCCGGGTTCGGAGGTTCGCCGGCGCGGCTGCCGCGATGCCGTGCCTTACATGGCGCTCACGACCCGGACGGTGCAGTGGCCATCGTGTTCGATGCTCACGTGAACCGCCGTGATGAGCCGGTCCAGGTCTGGATACAGCAGCCTTCCGCGCGCGATCACCGCGTCCAGAAGCCTCTCCGTATCGGGGTCGGAAGGAATGCCCATCGCCCCGTTCAGACGAGCGTACAGCTCCTTGCCGCCACCGTCGCCCGGTAAAACGGCCTCGTTCCACAGCAGTCCGCACAGCTTGAGCGTGGCCACGAACGCTTCGCGGTCCTCCGGCAGCGACATCTCGCGCACCAGGGGCTCCGCGAAGTCCATCAGGACCTCCGACATCTTTACGCCGCCGTACCCGTCTGCGCGCCTGGCCCCGCGGAAGCGGTTCGACTTCAGCGCCCGCTTCAAACGCCGGCTGTTTCCCATGAGCCCGTGCCAGAAAACTTGATCCACGGCCGGCGTACGCAACGCGCGCCGCCAAGCGGCCACGAGGGAACAAGATGAACAAAGTACACGCAATCCGCAACCCTGTACGGAGTACGCGGCACTCGGGCGGCGGGTTGGCGGGTGCGGACGCCCCTGGTCCTGCTCAACGCCGCCGGGCGGCGGCCGTGGGATCGCCGTGCGCGGCGTTGAGCGCGACCGCCTCCCGCGCCAGCCGGCGCACCGTCCCGGCATCGACCGTTGCGCCCTCGGCCAGCTCGAGCGTGGCCATGTCGTACCTGCCGCCCGGCTTGAGACGCGGCTCGATGGATCGCAGGTGCTTTCCGCGCCAGAAGCCGAACAGCACCCGCTCGTCTTCGGCGCGGATGAGCAGGACGGGCCCGTTGGAATGATAGACGAGGTGCCCCCACTTGATGGTTTCGTCCAGCGGCGCCGCGTCCAGCACCGCCGCACGCAGCTCCTCGACGCGTGCCCGGCGCCAGCCGTCGAGGGCGGCGACGTACGCGTCGGGACTGGCCGCGGGAGTGGACTTTCTCATCTTACGGCCCGCGGAGCCGGCGTCCCGACGCGGCGAGCGCATCCCGCAGAATGCCCAGCGCCCTGGGCCCCATGCCGTGGAGCGCCCGCAGCTCCGCCTCCGTGCGAGTCTCCAGGTCGGCCATGGAGCGCACGCCGGCCGCGTGCAGCGCCCGGAGCGCCGGGCCGCCCACGCCCGCGGGGAAGGCGGCGCGGTTGGGGTGCGTGGCCTCGGTTTGCTTGCTCGCCATCGTCCGTCGCGGGTGGAGGGGGTGGGCGGCGGGCGCGCTACCGCTGCGGCTGGATGGCGTAGGGCTGCACTTCGCAGGTGGCGTGGACCGGAACGTAGAGCACCTCCGGCGTGCCTTCGAGCCCCATTGCCTGGAAGACCGGAACGCCCCGATACGTGGCGTAGAGGCTCATCTCGTGAAGCCCCACGATGCGCGGAAGCCCGTGCTTGCGATAGCTGCTTCCCTGGATCGTGATCGAAGAGTCGCGGTCGAACCATGCCTCGCCCGCCGCGTAGCGCGGCCGCTGCGCGAACGTGGGCTGTGGACCGGGGCCACCGTGGCGGCACTGCGCCTCGGGATCGTTCCGCGCGGCCTGGACCAGCGCCCGCTTCTCCCGCCCTCCCATCTGGTCCAGCACCGCGCCAAGGGCGAACCAGATCGCCTCGGAGCCGCTGGCGTACGTTTTTCCGCCCGCGCTCACCTGCCAGGGCACGTGCGCCTCACCCTGCGACCGGGTGTGGAAGCGGATGACCGAGTCTCCCACCGTCAGGTCGGCCGTGATGGATGGGTAGTCGTCCGTGTGGGTGAGCGTAAAGCCGGCGCCCCCCTCCCGCAGCGGCGCTTCCGACAGCACCTGGAGCAGGCTGTCCGCCGCCGCGCGCGGCAGATGGATGGCGAAGCTCGTGTCCCGGCGGATCAGCCCCGCGCCGACGCTGATCTGCGCGGTCCCGGTGAACGATCCGTCCGCCGAGCGTCCCAGGCGGTACGTGGCCAGTGTGGGTGAGATGGGCGAGTACCCGTGCCATGCATCCACGACGACCAGCTCGCGGGCAGCGCGCAGGGGGAGACCGGCGGCCTGCTGGGCAGCGATGGCCGCGGGCCAGCCCATCGCCGCGAACCCCACCAGCAACGCGCGAAAGACAGGACGGTGAGCCGGCATGCGTGGTCCTCGGGATGGAAGCGGAGCGGGCGAACGCCGGCGCCGCGTATGACGTCCGCGCGGGGTGGCGGGTGAAGGCGCTCCGGTCAGCCCGGCTGCGGCGGATCGGCCGGCGGTGCCGCCGAGCTCTTTCGCGGATGTGCCGCCGAGTGAAGGTACAGCGATTCCACCTTGGCGCGCGCCCACGGCGTCTTGCGCAGGAACTTGAGCGACGAGTTGACGCTGGGATCGTGCGTAAAGCACCGGATGGCGATCCGCTCGCCCAGCCCCTCCCAGCCGTACCGCTCCACCAGGTGCTCGACCATCGCCTTGAGGGTAATTCCGTGCAGTGGGTTGGTGTGCTGCGCCTCGTTCATCTGGGTCTGCGCTCATCCGGTGCGGAAAGGAACCCTGCGTCCGCGAACCGGCTGGCGGTCCGCGTCGGAATGCGTGTGCCCCGGGCTCAGGGACGAAGAATCACGGACCCGATCGCCTGCACCGCCGCCGCGAGGTGATCTCCGCCGCGTCATCCAAGGTCTGTGCGTGCGGAACACGCCGCGTGAGCCGACGATCACCGCAATGCATCACCATGCATGCCGCGCCCGCCGCCGATCCCCTCGCCCCCGGTGCGGGCGGCGGGAAGCCCGGAGAGCCCGGTCCGGCCGCGGCTGGCCATCCGGAAGCCGTCGCGGCGCCGTTTCACGCTCCACTGGCTCTGGTGCAGGCGAAATGCGGACCTTCGGAGCAGGTCAGCGCGTGCGGCGGGGACGCACCAGGTCCACGACGTCCGCGAGCACCTGCGCGAGCTTGCGTCGCCAGGTTGGGCGGCCCGCAGGGCCACACGCCGCACCGGCAGAGAAGGTACGGCTGGCCGTGGATCGCGAGCGCACGTCAGGCGGGCCCGTTCCTCCGCGGCCACAGGCGCACCGCCGCCCGCACCCGCTCCATCCCGCCCGTGCCGACGGGCGTCTCCGTGAACGCCACGGGAATGCGCCCGGGACGAACTCCACGAGCGCCTCCGCCTCGTCGTCCGTCCTGGCGCGCAGGGTGGCCGCGGCGCGTGAAGCCGCGGTGGCGGCCGGGTGCGCATCAACGCGGGCGCGCACGCTGGTACGGGTTGGGCCAAGCGGCCTTTGCGCCCAGCCCGTGCGCGGCGAGAAGCGGCCAGCGCGGGTTGCGCAGAAGCTCGCGCGCCAGCAGCACCACGTCCGCCCGCCCCGCGCGGATGATCTCGTCCGCCTGCTCCGCCTGGGTAATCAGCCCCACGGCCGCGGTGGGCACGCCGCCCTCGCGCCGCACCCGCTCGGCGAAACCCACCTGGTAGCCGGGGCCCACCTCGTACTTGACGTTGGGGATCAGTCCGCCGGACGAGCAGTCGATGAGGTCCGCGCCGTCCTCGCGCAGCAGCGGCGCCAGGCGCACGGAATCGTGCACGTCCCACCCGCCCTGCGCCCAGTCCGACGCCGAGATGCGCACGAGCACGGGCAGCCGCTCGGGCCACACCTGGCGCACGGCGGCCACCACTTCGCGAGTGAGCCGCACGCGGTTCTCGAACGAGCCGCCGTACGCGTCCGTGCGCGCGTTAGAAAGCGGCGACAGGAACTGGTGCAGCAGGTATCCGTGCGCCGCGTGCACCTCCACCACGTCGAACCCCGCGTCCAGCGCGCGCCGGGCCGCGTCACGAAAGCCATCCACCACGCGAAGGATTCCGGCCGCGTCCAGTTCCACGGGCCGCGGATAATGGTCGGCGAAGGGGATTGCGCTGGGCGCCATCACGTTCTCCCAGCCGCCCTCCTCTACCGGTACGGCGCCATCCCCCTCCCACGGCACGCGCGTGCTCGCCTTGCGGCCGGCGTGCGCCAGCTGCGTTCCCGCCAGCGCGCCGTGCGCGTGGATGAAGTCCGTGATGCGCCGCAGCGCCGGGACGTGCTCGTCCTTCCAGATCCCCAGGTCCGCCGGCGAGATGCGTCCCTCGGGGACCACCGCCGTGGCCTCGGTGATCACCAGCGCCGCGCCGCCCGTGGCGAACGCGCCCAGGTGCACGAAGTGCCAGTCGTTCGCGAACCCGTCTTCGCTGGAGTACTGGCACATCGGCGACACGCCGATCCGGTTCTTCATCTCCACGTCCCGCAGCGTCAGGGACGAGAACAGCCCCTCGGCCATCGCTTCCGCCACAATCCCTTCCTCCCTGTCACCCTCGCGAGCACCCACCACGGCGAACGGCATTCGCGAGCCGCGCCGGCGGTAAACTTACGGCTCCCCGGCGAATCCACAACGCACCCCGCACTGACGCTGCCTTGATGCCGAAGCACGTCTGCAGGCGGACGTTGCGAGTGCTCCCGGGCTCAGAGGGTGTGCTAAACCATCAAGCGCACAACGAAGCGGTGACTTCCTGAGAGGGTGTTGCCAAACCCCCAAACTCACAAAGAAGCGGTGACTTCCTGAGGGAGCGCACCACGTGTAACCAGAGGTCACACAACAGATTGCGCGCGACCGAAGGACCTCGTCCCGGTGGCGCAGGGGCCCGATCAGGGCACGGGACCAGCCCCGTCGTTCTGCTGGCGAGGTCCTTCGGTCGGCGCCAAGCTGCAGTGTACAAGCGAGTTACAGGGCGGCGCCTCCCTCAGGAAGTCAATCACGCCAGGAGGTTTGGCAACACCCTCTCAGGGCTGAAGGACCACGGATTCGATCGCCCGCACCGCCGCCGCAAGGTCACCCTCCGGCGCGTCGTCGAAGGTCTGCGCGTGGAAGCTCACCACGCGCGAGCCGACGATCACGCAGTAGATCACGCCATGCTTGCCGCGCCCCCCGCCAATGCCGCGCCATTCACCGCGGGCGGCGGGAAGACCGGAAAGCTCCATCCGGCCGCGGCTGACCAGCTGAAAGTTGTCGCGGTGCCGTTCCACGCTCGCGAGAAACTCATCCAGCAGCGACTCCGTGGGGTGCGCCTCTCCCTCGTCCGGCAGGCTCAACCCGGCCGCGTCGAGGTCGATGGTCGTGACCTGCAGCACCGTTCCCCGCTGGGTGCCCGGGATGTCGCGCACGAACCCGGCGGTCTTGAACCCCGGTGAAGTGGTCTGGACCTCGGGCCCCTCGAATCCCGCGGGCACGGCCAGGCGGATCGGCCCATCCTCGTACTGGGCCGAGAGGGTGGCTGCCTGCACCAGCAGCATCAGACAAAGAATCAGGCTTCGCACATGATCTCCCGGCAAGCAAGGCATGGGTTGTAAAGAGAGGCCTCCGGCACTCCCGCAATCTGCTCTCCGTTCGATGATCTAGCGAGAGACCTCCCCCGTGGAGGCGTCCAGATACAGGCGATTGGACATCTGCATGCCTCCGCAGCAGGTGAAGCAGCTGCGCGGAATCCGCAACCGCAACAGGGAGGATACACTCCGAGTGAAGCAAGCGCATGATCAGCGGATCCCGCCCACGCGGCTGCGGGAGATGCTGTCGGACCGCTTCGGCGCGTCCGAGGCCATCACGAGCTCCGGCATCAAGCTCGCGCGCGTGGCGCAGGAGGAGGAGCGGGCGATTGACGTGCTCGTCGCGGAAGCGGTGCTGGAGCTCGCGGATGATCTGCGCTCGACGGCGCAGCGAGTGACGAGTCCGGGGTGACGAGAAGCATTCAGCGCACCGAGGCGGCCAAGCCGCGCCGGTGCGCTGAATCGTGGAGCCGGGCCGATCGTGGGGACCGGCGGTTTTTCCGTCGCGTGAGCGGCTACGAGCGTCGCCTGCCCGCCCTCACGAGCCGCGCAGGGCCGTGGCGATCACGCTGCCCAGGGGCGTGGGGTTGGGATCGTTCTGGTGCGACACGGCGTTGCGCGCCCACTCCTCCATGCGCACGCGGTCCTTCTGAAAGATCATCATGTGCGTGGAGCCGCCGAACTCGAAGTGGCCGATCTCGGTGCCGCGGGTTACGGGGACGGCCGCGGCGCCTTCCGGAACGATGAAGGTGCTCGGCTCGATCACGCACGTCGACACCTCCACCATGCCGATGCAGATCAGCGCCACGTAGCCCACCGTCTCGTGGTGGAAGATGAAGATGCCGCGGGCCGCCACGTGGGCCAGGTACGGCTGCGACTGGGTGCCCTCCCAGGTGCCCTGGTTCTCGCCCTGGTCCGGGCGCTGGGCGAAGTAGGTGCCGGGCTGCACCCAGGAGCGCACGATGGTGCCGTCCAGCGGCGCCTTCCAGCGGTGGTAGTGCGTGGCGGACAGGAACCCCTGGTACGCCTGGCCGCCCTCGAAGAGCGACGCCCACTGCCGCTGACCCGCAAACAGGTCCAGCAGGGAGTAGTCGGCGTCCTTGATCCAGAAGTTTGACTCCAGCGCCAGGTCGTCCTGGTACGCCCACGGCGTGGTCTCGCAGCCGATGTTGACGTCGATGCTCGCGTGGCCGTGGAACGGGCGTGCGCCGGGGACGAACTGCCGGATGAAGAACGAGTTCCACGAGTCGTAGCCGTACCCCGGCTTGCGGGGATCATGGACCATCTGCTTCCACACGCCGGCCTTGTGCGCGGCCCTGGAAATCCAGGAGCCGGGCTTCTCGGGATCGGTGATGTCGAGCTTGTCCAGCGAGGCGCTGCTCTTGAGAAAGGTGTTCCAGGCCTCGAGCACCTTGCGGAACTGGCTGTTGAACTCCGCGTCGTGGAACAGCGCCGTGCCGGCCTCCGTGGCCATGGCGACCGCCAGCAGGCCGTTCATGGGCGTGCCCACCTGGGCCGTGTCGTTGAACGACGGCGAGGTGGTGACGATCTCGTTCAGGATCTCGAAAAAGGCGTCGAACCCCTCGATCCACACCACGTCGCCGTCCGCCCTGATCTCCTTGCGGGTCTTTTCGTCCAGCCCGCGCACGTAGGCGTTGGCCTGCTCGATCATGGAGTTGAGCCACATGCGGTAGACGCTGTGGCCGGTCACCCAGTTCTTGAACTCCTGGATGACGGGCTGCACGGGTGCCAGCGTGCCGGCCCTGCGCTTTTCCGAGATGTGCTCGCGCAGCGGGATGAGGAACTTTGCCGTGGCCCATACGCGGTTGGGGACCCAGAAGCCCATCTGGATGGGCCCGGCCTCTTCCAGCGTAAGGAGCGGATTGGCGCGAACGACGGCGCCGACCTTGACCTTCTGCTGCTTTTTGGTCGTGGGACGGGGAGTGGTGGTCCTGGCCATTGTCGTTCCTTGTCTGTGCCGGCGGAAAGCAAGGTGCCGCGTTGCGCGGCGGGGGATGAACAGCACCGGCTGCAGCCATTTCGGGCTCGCGCCGCCGCGTCCCCCACCGGCACCGATCGCACCAGCGGCGCGACTCAAGACAAGATGTTGCCATACGGGAAGATCCGTGAAAAACCGGGCCGCAAGCCACGGCCTCCGCCGCAACATTGCGTTACAGCCATTGCAACGCTCTGTATCAGCGGCCTCCGCTCACGCTCTCACGGCGCTGGAACGCCGCACCCGCCGGCCTCCCCCGCAGCACACCGGGCGATGGATTCCCGTACGAACAGGAGCACACGGTCGGTGCCGTCGAGGACGTCCTGATGGACGGGATGACGCGAACGTCGGGGATGACGGCGCGGGGCTGGTGGGCCGCGAAGTGCTGGCTGCCGCCCAGCAGCGGAATGCTCAGCCCGTGTCGATCCGTGGGCGATCCGCGCCGGATGCGGTGCCTTCCGGAACCCGGCCGCTGCGAAGCACGATTCCCACGACGAACCCCATCACCGCAAGCGGCCCCCCGATGCGGAATCCCTGCACCACGCCGCCCAGCACGATCAGCTGGAACAGCGTCCACCACTCCGTCGGGGCGCGGTGGTACTCCCAATCGCACCCCGGAAGCGAAACGGCCGCGGCGCGGCAGTACGTCTCCTCCAGAAAACCCGGCATGGCGGCGACCGCGACCCAGCAAAGCAGGCCGAGGACGGCTGCGGACGAGTGCCGAACGGGGCGCGCGTGACGCCACGCCCCCCGGACCAGCAGCGCCGTGACGGCCAGGCCGAGCGTCAGTTGCAGCCAGAACGGCCACTGTGGTCCAAAGTCCATTGGGTCCGAGCCTGGATGGAGGATTCCCCGTCGCCGGTGAGGGCACAGGGGAACGTCCAGAAGACGGTATTTTCTGGCGAGGACGGGCCAGGGCGGCCTGGATTCAGCACCCTCTCAGCCTCAGGGGTTTTGCTAAACCTCGCCCCGTGATTGACTTCCTGAGGGAGGCGCCGCTCCTTGATCTGCGGGTACGCAGCGGCCATGGCGCCGACCGAAGGATCTCGCCAGCAGAACCAGGGGGCCGGCTGCCGCGCCCGGAGGCCAGCCCTTCGCGAAGGCGAACGAGATCCTTCGGTCGCGCGCGGGCGGTTGTGTGGCTTCTGGTTACCCGCGGTGCGCTCCCTCAGGAAGTCACCGCTTCGTTATGAGTTTGAGGGTTTGGCAACACCCTCTCAGGGCGCTGAAACGCCGCACGCTTCGGCATCGCCTGCGGCACACCGGGCGATGGATTCCCGCACGAGCAGGAGCACGCGGTCGGTGCCGTCGAGAACGTCCTGGATGGACGGGGTGACGCGAACGTCGGGAATGACGGCGCGGGGCTGGTGGGCCGCGAAGTGCTGGCTGCCGCCCAGCAGCGGAATGCTCAGCCGCTGCCGGCTGTGGGGAAGCACGATCACCAGCGACTGCCCGCCGCTCGTGCGGCCGAACGCGTTGTCACCCCCGTTCTGCTCCCCCAAAAAGCGGACGGGGCGGCCCTCCACCCGGTGGTAGCGGTAGACCAGGTCCAGGAACTCGTTGGTCGCCGAAAACGAGCCGCCGTCGGTCAGCACGTGCAGGCGGCCCGTAAAGCGGTCGGGGCGCGGCTCGTACGTCCGGTACCGCTCCTCGTCGATATCCCGGTTCAGCACCCACGAGCCGTCCACGGCCCGCGACACGAAGTCGGTGGGTGAGGCAGCGAAGGCGCGGACCTCGTCGGACGGGTTGTCGGCGTAGGCCAGGCTCGACAGCGACGCCGAGGCCAGGATCGTGGGATTCGGCAGCTGGAACGGCCGGTCGGCCAGGTACGCGTAGAGCATCGGCGGATAATCGCCGTTGCCGCCCTCGTTCCCCCGCACGTCGATGATCAGGTCCCCCGCGCCGCTCTCGCTGATCTGCCGGAACGCCGAGGCAAAGAAGGCTTCGAAGCCCGGATGATCCGGCCCGAGCAGCCCCTCGTAGAACGAACGCACCGTCAGCAGGGCCACGCCGTCATCCAGCAGCCGGAACTCCAGCGCGGGTGGATACGCGTCCAGGCCCCGCCCCGTCCGCTCGCGGTAGAGCGCGGTCATGCGCCCGGGAGACTGGCCCGCGACCACGCGCCGGGTCGCCGCTTCGCCCGGGCGGGGCGCCACGTCCAGCGTGTACGTGCCGGCCGACCCAAACAGCAGGTCAAGGAGAAGATGGAACTGGAACCCCTGGCCCAGCTGGTACAGCTTGAAGGTGTCGTTGGCCCCGTCGGCGCTCAGGTACAGGCGCATGGTGTCGAGCAGGTCGCGCGCCGGACGCCCGTCGACGGCCACGATCTCCGCGCCGGGCGCGACCTGGGCTTCCTCGCTCAGGTCGGTGACCACGTACAGCTTTCCGTCCAGCACCCTCACCACAAAGGGAAAGAACCGTCCGTCCCGGTCCAGGCGCCGCAGACGGTACCCCTGGCCCTGCACGGGCAGTTCGAGCGTGGTGTGGCCATGCCGCAGCGCCGCCACCACCGGCAGGAGCCGCCGGTGGAACTCCCGCGCCGTCATGGGCCGGTCCAGTCCCGCGGCGACCTTCGCGAAGCGCGCGTCGAGGTCCGGCTTCGACACGTGCCAGTACAGCCCGACGTGCGATTCTTCCAGCGCCGCCCGCATCACACGCAGATCCTCACGCAGCTGCGCGACGGGGACCGCCGATTCCCCCTGCTGCGCCGGCATCGCTGCGGGCCGCACGACCTGGACGAGAAGCGCCAGTGCCAGCAGCGCCCGCACGAGAGGGTACCGGGATGTCCTGTTCAGGCGTGGCATGGCTCGGGAATTCGTCACGTACAGCTTGAAAGCAGGCAACCCGGCACGGCGGGACGGGATGAACCGCCACCGCGTGCCGGTGTTGCTCGATGAGAACGCTCGGGATGCGGGGGAGAATGCGGAGCGCGGAGGAATGTTGGCGCACCGGGAGGAATGTGCAAGGTCGGTACAACGTTCAGGAGCACCGGCCGCTACGCCACACGTTGGGGCGGGCGATGCCCTGAATTCACGGAGCCACGCCAACGCGGCTGCTGGAGATGCTGCCGGACGGCTTCGGCGCGTTTGCCCCCCTCGTGAGCTCCAGCATCGCGGTCGGCTGCCGGCTGGGCGCGCCCGCTCTTCGCGCTGCTCGCCGCGAGCTCCGCTACGTTTGGCCGCCGTCCGGGTCGATGATGAGAAGGCGGGCGCAGAAACTCCGCGGGAGAGCCATCCGGGGAATCCCGCCGACAGGTCGCGGAGGCGGCATCACGGATGGTGTCCGTACGGCTCCGGGGCATCCGCGTACTTCCGGTACCTTCCCAGGGCACTCCCTACGGCGACGAGCACCGGGAAAAGCAGCCGCTGGACGATCATGGGGATCTCCACCAGCCTGAACTCGGTGCGGTACCGCTGGGCGAGAAACGCGGCGTCGAGCAGCGCCGGCCGCCGCCCGCCGTTGGCTTTCTGCGATGCGAAGAGGGCCCCGAGAAAGAACTCGACGTTCCCCGCCGGCTTCACGAAGGCGCTGCACCGCAGATCCGATTCGCCCGCGTTCCAGAAGCGGTGGGCCTGTCCGGCGGGAAAGACGACGGTCTCTCCCTCCGCGGCAAACGCCGGCTCCCGGCCGCCGATCTGGTACCCCAGCCGGCCCTGGATGACCGTGAAGGCCTCTTCCTGATGATAGTGGACGTGCATGGGCGGGCCGGCCCCCGGCGCCACGCGTGCCTCTCCCACGACGCGCTCGCCGTCCGGCTCCTGGATGCGCTCGGAGAAGGTGAGCCACTCACCGCCGCCGTTGTCGATGGTGCAGGGATATTCTCGCATCGTGTCGCGGGGTTGGGTTCGTCCAGGCGGGCGGAGAAACGCCGCGGCAGCCCCGTCACGGGCCGCCATCCCTCGGCGGAGGTTCCGCGCTCCCGGCAAGCAGCCGCGCATGCGCATCCAGCACGGAGCGATCCGCGATGGGAGTACGCGACAGGTCGAACACGACGCGGTCCCCCACGATGCGCGCGAAACGGTCGGAGGTAAGGTGGTGCGGCCCCTGCTGCGGCACGATGATCAGGTGCGCATGCGCCACCCCGTAGCCATGTACCAGGAAGCCCACGCGCTCCGGGCGGAATACCTCGCGGACCCGGCGGCCGATCCGCTGCGCGACCCCCATGATGTGCAGGGCCGTCGTATCAGGCAAATCCGTGAAGTGATCCACGTGCGCCCGGGGGATCACCAGGCACTCTCCCGGCGCGGTCGGCTGCAGCGTCATGAAGGCCACGACCAGCTCATCCTCGTGGACAAAGCTGGCCGGTGCCCGCCTCGCGACGATCTCACAGAAGATGCAGCTCATCGAAGTCGTCCCTTCTTCGAGGAGAGGATCCCCTCGCCCACGCGGCCGCTGGAGATGCTGTCGGGCCGCCTGGGCGCGTTCGAGGCGCTCAGACATCTGCGCGGACCGAATGAGCGGGAAGATGTCCCCGCTGTCCGTGCCGCGACGGTTCGCGGGACCCGCGACTACCGGTCTGCGCGCGACTGTGCGGTGCCAAGGGCGGCACCGACCGCGACGCCAATGGGGAGCCACAGGGCGATGTTGCCGACGATCACTCCAAAGGCGGCGCCGCAGGCGGCACCGATCGCGATCCACTTGGCCATGTTGCGTCCGAGGTGATTGGAGGAGCCTGACGATCGTCCAGGTAGACTGAATTCGGCCATTCGATCGAACGTCTTCATCCCACACCCTCTCCGCTGTCGCTTTGCCGCTGGACCGTGCACGTGCAATGCCGGTCTCCACCGACTCCAGGCAATACGGAACTCCAGCCTCGAGCTCGCTCACGTGGCGCCGGAGGAGGAGTTCGCGATGGAACCGCTCGTTTCCGGAGCCCGGTCTGGAGTTGGCGGTCCCGGTTCAGCGACCTGCACCGGCGCTCTTCGCATCGGATATCAGAAACCCACTTGTTGATTATCGATAAATCCATTATCTATAGTCGACATCGTCGATGGCTGCGTCTCTCGAACTTCCGCTTCCATGCCCAGACCCAATCGTGACGCCCTCACCCTGACGCGCAGGCTCCTGCGCGTCCTGATCAGGCTCAACCAGCTCATGGGCGTCGCCATCCTTGCGCTTCTGGCCGCCACCCTGGTCGCCGAGGGCCCGGTCATGGGCGCGCTGGGCGTACCTGCACCCGAGCAGAACACGCGGCTCATCCTGGGGATGCGCGTGATCATGGTCCTCGGCATCGCCGCCGTGCCCATCGCCCACGTCGTTCTCACGCGGCTGCTCACCATCGTCCGCACCGTGGGCGACGGGGATCCCTTCGTGATGGAAAACGCCGGCCGCCTGCAGCGCATCGCCTGGGCGGTGCTGGGGCTCGAGCTGCTGCACCTTGCCGTCGGCGCCGTCGCGGCCGGCGCATCCACCGGCCAGACGCCGCTCGACATCGACTGGAGCCCCTCGGTTACGCGATGGCTCGCCGTGCTGCTGCTCTTCGTGCTCGCGCGCGTGTTCGAGCAGGGCGCGCGCATGCGCGAGGATCTCGCCGGGACGGTCTGACGATGCCGATCATGGTCAAGCTGGACGACATGCTCTACGCGCGCCGCATGACGCTGACGGAGCTTTCGGAGCGCGTAGGGATCACGCTGGCGAACCTCTCGATCCTCAAGACCGGCAAGGCCCGCGCGATCCGCTTCTCGACGCTCGACGCGATCTGCGCGGCGCTGCAGTGCCAGCCGGGAGACCTGCTGGAGCACATCCCCGGGCCGCCCACGACGGACGACGATGACGGCTGATCGCCGCACCGCACCCACACTCATAAGGAGTCGCACCATGCACGAAGTCTCGACCCTTCGCCTGAACGTTCTCCGGGCCACGTACCTGCTCATCGCGGTGGGGATGGGGTTCCAGATCTGGCCCATGATCCTGCGGCACCCCGCCGACGTCGCGCACATGACGGGTGTCGTGCGGAGCATGCTCGGCGCGATCACGCTCCTGGCGCTGCTGGGGATCCGCTATCCGCTGAAGATGCTGCCGCTGCTCTTCGTGGAGTGGGTGTGGAAGGCCATCTGGGTGCTCTCGTTCGGGCTCCCGCTCTGGTCGGCGGGCCAGCTGGACGCCGGAACGGCGGAGACGATGCAGGCGTGTCTGCTGGGCGTGGTGCTCGTCCCGCTGGTGATGCCGTGGGGATACGTGTGGGCGCACTACGTACGGGCGCCGGGGGACAGGTGGCGTGGGCGGGCGTCCGCGCCCGGCGTCCTGCCGAACTCCTCCGCCGCCGCCGTGTAGCCGGCGGCGGCGTCTTCACGGCCCACACCCATCGAGCGCCCGCGTAGAGTTCCGCCCGGAGGTGCGGACCAGGCAGCCACCGAGAGCCAGACACGGGGAGCCCCGCGTTGAGGCGACACGCTACGGGCTCGCCCCCGCGGCTGCGTGATACCGAATCCCGCAGTTCATTGTGCACCCCCGTGTCCTTGGTGTGACGCCGAATCCGGGGAAACAACACCTTTATGCGTACAGAGGAACAGAGTCAGACAGAGGAAGCGAGCTGAGTTATCGGCTTGGTTCCTCTGTCTGACTCTGTTCCTCTGTACGACTGTTCTTTTTCAGGATCTGGTCTGAGGATGAGACGGCCTGTGGGGAATGCACAATCGGGCTGAGAATCTGGCATGAGATGCTGTCCGACCGCTTCGGCGCGATCGGGCGAAGGCCGCGCCGGAGGGCCAGACCTGCGCGGGGGCGCCGGACGGACAAATGCGCTAGAGGAAGGATCGGATCTGCCCGGCCATCCGGTCCAATTCATCGCGTGCAACGGGGTGTTGCTTGCACGGATCGAGGTCTCCCAGGCGGTTGAGCGGGACGAGGTGAACGTGCAGATGCGGGACGCCGTACCCCTCTACGGCGACTCCGATGCGATCGGCCCCCGTGGCTTTTTGAGCGGGATCGCGAGCTTTTGAGCGCAATCCCACAGGTCCCGGTAGCGGGGTGCCTCCAGCTCGAAGAGATAGTCGACGTGCTCACGAGGCACGAGCAGCAGGTGGCCAGGCTGGATCGGCTGATGGTCGAGAAAGGCAACGAATTCCGCGCTCTCCCATACGATTGCCGCGGGAGCCCGCCCCGCCACGATCTCGCAGAAGATACAACGTGTCGGTTCCACGTTGACCAGAAACCCTCCTCATGAGGGGGCCAGCGCCGCTCGGCTGGCTATGCGGCAGGGCTGCGAGTTGCCAACACCTGCCGGTGGGAGAAAGCTCCGCCGGAGCTGGACCCACGCGGGCCGAAGAGGGCAATCCCGCGCGGCGGTGGGTAGCGCCTGGAGATCAGGATCTAACGGTTGAGTTCGTCGGTGTATTTGTCCTCTTCCACCGCGAGGCGGATCGCCTCGTCGAGTCTCGCGAGCAGGTCTTGCAGCGACTCCCCGGGCCGCCTGACGAGCATCGCAAGTGCGTCGTGCCCATCCGAAGCCACGGCGGCACAACGAACTCTGCCGACTCGTCCGATCGTGATCTCGCCTTCACCGTCAACCAGCCACTCGATCTGACTCCACTGGTTCACGCGCCACCCCCTTCGCCATTGCGTCGCTTGTCTGCGCTCCCCTCCGGGAGTTCCAGAATTCGCAACGATATCCAACCCCGCCGTCGACAGGCAAGGAAACCGATTCCGCCACGACGAAGGGTTGGAAATCGAGCGGCGGTTGCCCACGCGGCTGCTGCAGATGCCGTCGGCCCGCTTCGGCGCGCTCGAGGCCATCGCGAACTCCACATCAAGCTCGCGCGACGGTGGTGCTGGGCCGCGCCACAACGTGGCGCTCGCCGCCACTCCTCGCGGTCCCGCGGCTCGGCTGGGCACGCCGCTCTTCGCGCTGCTCGCCGCGAGTTCCGTCTACGCCTGGACCTGCCGGCGCGCCATCGCCGCCAACGGCGCCCCCACGTTCTCTGAGACGCAATCGCCGACGTCGGCCGCGCCGTGGCGGGCCCTCCCAGGGGTACGGTTTCGGAACGGTTGCTGACACTGTCGATCAGGAGCCGTTACCGCCGCGGCTCGAAGGTGGGGGCGGCCTCGTCGCGGATCACCAGGACGCCGTCGAACGCGGCGGACCAGTCGGTTGTCGCAACCTCGCCGAAGAGCCGCGACGGCACCGGGCCCAGCGAGCGGAGCGCCGCCGGGTCCAGGTAGGCCCATTCCGCCACGTCGCCAGCCGTCCCGGCCGCGAGCGCCCGGGCCTCCAGCGAGTGCGGCGGCAGCGGGGCGAGCGGCTGAATCGCCCCCCCGGCCCGGGACCGCTGCCCCTGGAGCGCCGTGAAGCCAATGGCGGCCAGCCCGTCGCCCCACGGCTCGGCCAGCCGCGCGCCCAGGGGCGGCACCCGGCGAGGCAGTACAGGGTTGCGGCCGGGCCCGCGCGCCGCGTGCGTCGTCGCCGTCCAGACGACGATCTTGGCGTCCTTCGGCAGCCGGGCGGACCACCACGCGAGGCGCTGGGCCATGGCCAGGTCACGGTCGGGTGCCCCGGCAACCCCGGCCTCGCGCCCAAAGTAGCTGGCCAGGTCGCCGAGCATGACCGCGTCCGGCGCCCCCGGCCCGGCCGGGGTCCGTACGGCCGTCGCGCGATCGGCCGCCAGGCGGGTGCAGCCGGCCAGCCGTGCCTTCTCCGTGCTGTCGTACGGCACGGCCTCGGTGTAGCCCCAGTTGAAGTGGCGAGCCACGGCCTCCTGGCACTCTGCCGAGCGCGCGGGCGGCACCGCGGCGCCCACCAGGCCGGGCATGGTCGCGCGCGCGTAGGCAGCCGTCGCGCCCGGCTGGTCGTCCAGCCCGCCGATGGCCACGCGGCCGGCCACCGCCTCGTGCAGAAGCCACCGGCGCCAACCGGCCAGCTCCCGCGTCCACCAGAAGCCGCCGATGGCGCGGCCGAGCGCGAGCTCCAGCGAGTCGGCGCTGCCGGCGGCGGGCGTGCCACCCGGGCCCCGAGGCGCAGTGGCGATCGCCCGCTCCAGGCCGAAGAAGTCGTAGCTCCCCGCTTCGAACAGCACCGCTCTGAAGCCGCACTGCGCCACCAGGCGCTCGACGACCCGTGCCTTCACGCCGAACCCGCGCGCCTCCCCGTGCTCCGGCAGCTCGCCCAGGAGAACGACGCGCTTGCCGCACACGGCGGCGGCGACACGCGCGGCGGCCTGTTCCTCGAGGTCGTCGATGGCGGGGGGCACCGCCGGGTTGCTCGTGGCGCCCTCCATGGCAGGCTCCACGCGCTTCGCTACACCCCGGGCGCAGCCGAGCGACAGACCGCTGAGCAGCAGGGCGCCCACCGCGAGCCGCTGGAACAAGCCACGAGCGCAACGGACCGCCGCCGCGGCGAGAACCGCCGGCGCGTGCAGGCAAGCGGCGAATCCTGACGCGGGCTGCGGACGGGGCACCGGCCGGGGGGCTGTGTCAGGCAGCATGTCCCAGATCAATGGCTGATGGCTACGGACGGAGTGACGTGACGAGTCGCGATCGACGTCACGAAGGTCAGGAGTGCGGCACTGGCCGCGCAACGCCGCGGGGGCATGCGCGCGACGCTCGTCCGGTGGAAAGCCATGGCCAGCGCTGCATCCACGGGCTCCGAACCCTCGCTCCCGGTTCGATGTACGGGTTGGCACTGCGAGGGGTCCGTGCGTCGCCCACTACTTCGGCCGGGCGAGGACAAAGGCGACGATCGCATTGGCATGACCATGGCCCAGGCCGTGCTCCGCCTTCAGCCACTTCACGATGTCCATGTGCTTCATTCCCTGCTGGTTCCGCACGAGTTCCAGCCAGTGTTCGATGGGTTGTCCGTACTTCTTCTCGATCGAGGGGAAGTAGGACGCAGGCCCGCTCGGCTTCTCGTCTGTCGGCATGCGATGCTCATTTGTGGTGTGCGAGTGATGGCGGCCGGGCTGACGACCCGGGCAGGTGAGCGAGCGGCGGGAGGGCGCCGGCTCGGCTTCGGTTGAGCGCAGCCTGCGTGCCGTACGGTTCATACAAGGCAAGTACCAAGTGCCCAGTTTCCAGTGCCCAGCGCCCAGTGCCGGGGGTGCCCAGATCGCACTTTCGCACTTTCGCAATTTCGCACTCACGCACTCACGCACTCACGCACTGTTGTTACCGGCCTCGCCACGGCAATGTACGAGGCCCGGCTTCCGTGGTGTGCCAGGGCGGTGAATTCCTCCAGCTCCAGACCGGCGGCGTGGATCTGCGCCCTGAAATCGTCCTCGTAGGTCACGCGGCCAAAATCGATGCTCGTGACCCGTTTCAGCATGGGCTTGAGGACTTCCATCCAGCGGGACGGCTGTTTCTGGATGGTCTGTGTGAAAAACATCCGTCCGCCCGGGCTCAACAGCGCGCAGCAATGCCGCAACGCCTGCTCGGGCTGGGGGAGGAGCATGAAGCTTCCCGAGAAATACACCGCGTCATAAGGCCCGCCCTGGTGATCGTAGACCGATTCAAGACGTACCTCGGCAAGGCCAGCCAGCGAGGAATCCCGAAGCCTTTGCCGTGCGCGCGCAACGTAGTCGGCATCGATGTCGATGCCGACGACGCACAGACCTTTCCGCTTCACCAGATCGTCATTCGCCAGCAGAGCGCCGGCCGTGCCGATGCCGACGTCCAGCAACGTGGCGCCCTCGGGGACGCGCCGCAGCACTTCCGCGTACCACTGGGAGGTGAGTCGGAGAATCAGGGTGTCGTAAATGAAGCTGCGAATCATGCGAACCCGACAGCCGGATCCATGGTCAATGGGAGGCGGGGCTGCGGGGCCGGGCGCAAGCCTGTCGCCCGCCGAAAGCATGGACGACCCCGCATCCCTTGCAGTCGATCGTTACGTCGCGTTTGAGGAGGCGACGGGGGAAGCATAGCATTTCCACAGGCGGTTCAGCGACACGGAGCTTCCGGCGGAGCCAGCCTCGACTATGGCCTTCACCGATACCGATCGAGGCTAACCAGAAAGTTCTTGAGGAAGCCAAGACGTGTTTGCAGGAGTTCACAATCCTGTGGGCCTATGTCGATCAACCATGCGCGGCCCTGCGCATCAAAATATGGGTAGCGGAGATTGTTGTGCAGATGCCGGAAGTTGATATCCCCGCTGAAGTAGGTATGGAGTTGTGTCTTGATCTGCTCCTTGGCGTGCTCATCGATCCGGATCACTTCCAACAAGAAGGTGATAGCGGCGTCGACGGAGTGGTCCCGATGCAGGTCCCGAATCTCTCTCCTGCTCGCATCCACTATGCTAAATGCCTTCGCGCGGACACGCTTCTCCATTGACTGCAGAAAGAAGTAGCAAGCCTGACGGTATACTCCAGCCTGCATCAGCATGGATGCAGCCCTCTCATCCGCGTCTGCTAGTGCAAGGTATTCGCACGCGACCTCAACCTGCCGACGTTCGCGGCCAACGCTCATTTCGAAAAGGATCGTGGGAGGTTTCTAACCAACTCACGTTGGATCCAGCCTAACGACACAAGGGTGAGGGGTGTGGGGTGGGTGCGCAAGTTTGTCGTCGGCGAATCATGGATGGCCACGCACGAGGGACAGGATGCCGCTGAAGATGCTATCGGACCGCTTCGGCGCGTTCAAGGCCAGCGCGAACTCCACATCAAGCTTGCGACGGTGGTGCTGGGCCTGCCGGCGCGCCATCGCCGCCTGCGGGGACCCCCCACTTCCTTTCCGATGTCGTGACGGCGAGTTCCTGCTCCTCGCCGCCTTTGTCCTCATCGCCACTCTCTAGCCGTTCGCGATCTCCTGCCCCTCTACCCGCGCTGTCAGGACCCGCGTTCCGCGCGAACCGGCGCTGGCCATCGGCTGTCGGCATAGAGCCGCAGGCTCGCCGGACCAACCTGGGTAAGGGGTCGCGGTCCATCAGGGTGGCCAGACGATCAACACGCCGGTCGCGGCACCCACCACGAGCCCCAGGATCACCTCGATCCACCGGTGGCGGCCCATCGCGACGCGTGCCCAGGCCAGGATGGGCAGCACGCCGGCGAGCAGCCATCCGAGGGGGATTCCGCGCCCCAGGAGAATCGCGGACGCCAGGGCCGCCACCGCCACGTGCAACGAAACCTTCACCCACCGCGTCGCGGCCGCGCACACCGCGAGCATCCCCAGCGTGCCAATGGCGCCGCGCAGCAGTGGCGTGGCGGGCTGCGTGGCGAGCAGGTATCCGAACAGCGCCAGAAGGCCGGCTGCGCCGACAAGGTACAGAAGCGGGCGCTCCCGCGAGTCCGAGGCGTCGACGGTGCTCCACGCGCCGCGCCGGGTCTGCCGGACGATCAACACGGCGAGGGGCAGCACGAACAACAGCGCGACGGTCGTGACGCTGCGCGCCGCCGCGGCCGCCCCACGATGCGCCTCGACCGCGCCCACCAGCAGCAGCACGACCACGAACGGGTGCGCCGCGACCGATACCCATCGTGCCAGGCGTTTCATTCAGCGGGCGTCAGCCGGGCAGCAGCGCGCTCTGGCGGACGACCGTTCCGTCGCCGCGGTCCTCGCGCTCCACCCAGTAAAGCGGAACACCGTCCGTCCACTCCGCACGGCTCGTCCACCACCCACCCCCCCTTGCTGTTGCGCCAGCCGCCGTGTGTCTCCGTCCCCCTTCAGCAGGTCCCGCGACTGGAGCGCCTTGCGTTGCATCCGCACGCAGCTGCCGGGCGGCAGCCGGGGAAACGAGTCCGGATCGTGGCACTCGCGCCCCATCGCCCACCAGTACGCCTGCAGGAGTTCCAGCGTCGGGTGAAACAGTTCCCCGGTGGCGATGGCGTGCTGGAGTTCGACGACGATTTGCGCGAGGATCGCGGGTGCTCGCGAACTCCGTGTACCCCTCACCCGAATGCAGCTGACGAGAAAATCGATGTTTCCCTGCTCGTCATCGACGATCGGATTCCGGGCGGTGTGGATCCTTGCCGGTCGTGGCTCACGTCCCGGGTGAGGGAGGCAGGAGGCGGTCGACGGTCGCCAGGAACTCGGCGACGTCGAGCGGCTTCGTCAGGTAGGCGGATGCGCCGGCGTCGGTGAGCCGGCCCACGCTGCTGCCCGTGGCGTCGGCGCTCACGATGACGACGGGGATCTCGCGGGTCCGCGGGTTCTGCCGCAGCCGGCGGAGAACCTCGTCTCCCCGCACGTCCGGGAGGTGCATGTCGAGAAGGATCAGCTGTGGGCCGTGCTCGGCCGCGAGCTCCAATCCCATCTGTCCCTGTACCGAGGAGAGCAGGGTGATGTTCGGGCGCTCGGCGAGGATGGCCTTGACGAGCTCGAGGTTCGGCAGGTTGTCCTCGATGTAGAGGATCGTGGCGGGGCTGGCGTCCACGCCGGCATCCGCCGCATCGGCCAAGCGGTCTTCCCCCAGCCCTGCCGTCGCGATGGGGCTTTCCGATTGGGTCAGCTCCACCCAGAACGTACTCCCCTCCCCCACCCGGGTGTCGACGGTAAGCGTACCCCCCATCGCCTCTACCAGCCGCCTGGAGAGCGCCAGCCCGAGGCCCGTGCCCTCCTGGTCCGACTGCGCGGCACCCAGCCGCTCGAACGGGGTGAAGAGCCGTACCACGTCATCCGGACGGATTCCCGGGCCGGTGTCCCGAACGCCGATCACCACGCTACGGGCACCATCGGGCCGCTGCCGCTCCTCGCACATCATCGAGACATCCCCGCCGGGGCGGTTGTACTTCACGGCGTTGGACAGCAGGTTCAGGAGAACCTGGACGAGCCGCTGGCGGTCGGCGTGCACGTACAGCCGCGGCTCGGCGTCGCAGTCGCCGAGCGTCAGGCCGCGTTGCTCGGCGAGCGGCTGAATCAGCGCACGCGTCTCGCGCAGTGCGGTGGCGACGTGGACGGGCTCGAGCGAAAAGGCCTGGCGCCCCGCCTCGATGCTCGAAATCTCCAGCACTTCGTTGATCAGGGTGAGAAGGTGCTTTCCCGCCTTGAGGATGTACTCGACTCCCTTGCGCTGGTCCGGCGGGAGATCCTTTCGCGCGAGCAGCTGGCCGAACCCGAGGATGCTGTTCATCGGGGTGCGGAGCTCGTGGCTCATGCGGGACAGGAACTCGCTCTTGGCGCGGTTCGCCGTCTCCGCCGCCGCAACCGCCTGGCGGAGATCTTCCTCGTATCGCGTCCGCTCGGTCACGTCGCGGCTGTTGACGACGATTCCCTCGGCGGCGGAGTCGGGCAGGAGCGTGCGCGCGCGCGCCTCGATGACCCTCCAGGAGCCGTCCTTGTGACGGTAGCGGAACTCGACCGGGCGTGTCTCGCCGGGATGCGTGGAAACCCACGCCAGCACCTCGAGGCAGGCGCCCCGATCGTCCGGGTGTATCCGGTCCAGCGCGCTCGTCCCGACGATTTCCTCGGGCGTGTAGCCCAGGATGTGCTCGATGGCGGGGCTCTGGTAGGTGTTGACGCCCCCGGGCCCCAGGATGGACGCGAAGTCCGAGGCGTTCTCGATGATCCTTCGGAAGTGCTCCTCGCTTCCCCGCAGGGCCAGGTCACTGCGGTGCAGTGCGCCGGCCGTCGCGGTGGTGAGCAGCACGGAAAGGACGATCGTGGCGAGCGTGAGCAGGGCGAGCCCCACGGTGGGGCCATACCATCCCATGCGCATGCCCGTGTTGACCAGGACCCCCACCACCAGGGGAACCAGCAGCAGGGCCGGCAGCAGGCGGCGGGTGAGGGTGCCGCCCGCGCTGTTGCTCACGAACAGCGCCATCGCCCCCTCGTCGGGATGAGCGGCAACCAGGGCGAAGCAGACCGCGAGAAAGAACAGCGCGGTATTCAGCGCCATCGGGAGCTGCAGCTGAAACGAGGTGAGTCCGGCCGCGTGGTACAGGTAGCCGATCACGACGAGCAGCGACGTCAGCGCCGCCGGTAGGACGAGCCAGTACGCGGGCCGCCAGCCGCTGCCCGCGCGAGCGCGCCAGGCGAGCAGCGCCAGCCCCAGGAAAAGAAAGTTCATCGCCGAATTGGCCGCCATCCAGTCCGGCGGGTCCACGCTGCGCACCTTTGCGCGGAACAGCCACTCGTCGACGCCGACCTGCCACCCGGCGACGGAGCGCATCAGGACCAGGGCTCCGCACAGGGCGACGACCAGGCCGCAGCCCGCGAGCCAGAGGTGCGACAATCCGCGCGCGCCATCCCGCTCCTCCAGCAGCAGCGCACTCCCCATGAGCACGAAGAGGAGTGCGGCCAGCGGGTTCATCACCACGTCGACCGGCCCGATGGCCTGCAGGTACCGGAGATCGAGCTGCCACCCCAGCAGGATCAGGGAACCCCCGAGAGTAACCAGGGCGGATGCCAGCCGGGAAGCTCGCCGCAGCGTGCGCACGAGATCGGCATGCCACCGCGCGGGGTCGCCTGCCGATGCCGCCTGGCGGCGGCCTGCAGCGGGGACCGGCGAGCCGGAGAGGTCCGCCGCTGGCTGGGCGGGCCCCCGGATCGCGGGGACAGCAACGAGCCTTCGCTCGGGATTCTCGCGAGCCTCCACGTGATGGAGATCCGGGGGCGTGGCTTCGGTGCTGGCACCCTCGGTCGGAACGGCGGTGTCGGAAGGCATTGTCATGCTACCAGGGCGCCGGTGTGGTGGCGCCAGTCGGGGCGGGAAAGGACGCGCAGTCGGCGTCCCCTATGCGGCAACGATACCCATCCGGTCCGGCCCAAGGCAAGGAGAACGGCACTGCTAGGAGGGAGCGATGATGGGGATTCAGCGGCGAGCGTCGCCCACGCGGCTGCTGGAGATGCTATCGGACCGCTTCGGTGCGTTCGAGGCCATCGCGAACTCCAGCATCAAGCTCGCGCGCGTGGCGCCGGAGGAGGAGTTGGCAATGGAGCCGCTGGTGGCTGACGCTGTCTTGGAGTTCGCGGATGACCTGCGCCGAGCGGCAGCAACCGCCAGAGATTGGTACCAGGCATGCCGCGCCTGAATTTCGCCGCTAAGCTTTCGCTGCATCTGCTGCAGGGTCTGTGCTCGGCAGCGTAGTAGACCCTGCGTCTGGGTTCGAGATTGTAGGCACTGAGGGGGTAAGTTCAATATGCCGTTCCCAAGAATCACGGTGCGCATACCGAGTTCCGTCATACACCCGAACAACGACTTTGCTGTGGGATGGAAAGGAGTCATCCAATCGCACCTTCCAACTCATTTGTTCGTTCGGATCGAGACAGTAGTTATCGTGTGGCAAGCGTAGTCTCTGCACAAAGCTCGGCACCCACGAACACTCAACTTCGATTTCGGGACCGCGCACAGTAGCTGCACTACCAACGTTCTTCAAACAGATTGTAGTGAGTTGCACCGCGTCCGTGTACGGCGGTAAACCATCAACCGCAATATCCACGACCGGCTTCTTAGCGCGGTGAGTGCGCCAGTTGGTGTACGCTGTAAGGCTGGACACGAATAGCGCGAAGGTAGAGATCACGATCGGTAGCCATGCAGTCCAATCGCCTCCTTCAGAACTCCCACTGGCAGTATCTGGCGTAGCGGTTTGGCTAATCATCAGTGCCGCATTGAACACGATCCACACGGTCCTCACGCCTCTTGGTTTACATGAACAATGTGCTCTACCGAAGCCGTCGGGATTTACACCCCAGCGCCAGCCACAAGCAACTCACCCCGCGGGACGATACATCAAGCCGGCGTTTAATCAACGCGGCTACCGGTGGACCGCTCTGGCGCGTTCAAGGCCATCGCGAACTCCAGCATTAAGCTCGCGCGCGTGGCGCCGGAGGAGGAGTTAGCGATGGAGCCGCTCGCGGCAGAGGCAATCCTAGAGTTCGGGGAAGACCTTCGGGAGGCAATCTCAGCCGCGAACGCATGGGCGCGGGTGCATCGCTGATAAATTGGCTGCACCCCCGCCCCACTCTTTCGGGCTAAAAGGTTCCTGTCGCGGGAGAATGTTGCTATGGTATAGGCTTGACGCGACACGCGGCTTGTGCTGGATTTTGATTGCATGAGAGTAACTGAAGAACGCTCTGCTGGTACTGGACGTTCCAGTCATCCGAGGACATGAACTCAGCCTCCTCAGGAGGCATCCAATGCGAGTTTGGATAACTACGATATCTTGGTGAAAGCTGCATTGTAGACGCCTCTCCCGTCGCCCATTTTGCGAAGGACTCGCTACTAGCTTGCGTTCCAATCCGGTGACAGCTGACACACGAGTTATCCTCCAGGTCGAAATGCTCCGGTGCTCTCCAATCTGTAAACGCCTGCGAACCGATAAAGCGGTATTTCCCCGTGGGATTACTAGGCACAACAGGCCTGCTGACACCTGTAGAGGAAACGGTACGAACCTGATCAATATAGGGTGTGTGCACAAAAGGATCACTGTCATGACACCTATTGCACCCTATATCTGCGGTTTGGCTCGGGAGAAGCCAAAACTCCGCTGCGGTCGGTGCGCCAGACGGAGTCTGAGATGCTGGCTCCATGGGCGACGGAACACGCGCTGCATTCTTTCCATTCTCATCCAGCATCTGGAAAAAAGCTGTGGCTCCGGTTCGCTTGTTATGACCTATGATCGCGACATCTTCAAAGATTGGATTGTTCGGATCAGTTCTGATCTTGTACCTCCGCGCAATGAATACCCATTGAACGTCGGGATTGACTAAGCCAGTGACAGGGTCGGTCCCTTGCAGTCGGCCGATCCTGGAGTATGGTACGCACTGCCCTTCTCTTCCCAATCCCAACAATGCTGGCCGGTCGCAAGCACTCCGGGCACTGTGCTGCCCTGACGGGGTTTCGATGTCATCTAAGGTAATCGGAATAACCGTACCTTGTTCGAAGACACTAAACGACGGAATCGTGCCCAGTTCCGCTGCAACTTCTCTTGCGTAGTCCGCAATCGTATACGCCGAGTTCGCTTGCCCCCGGGATTCCCGAAGTCTCACCGGATCAAAGCTCGGGAGTTCAGACTTGACGATCTGTTCAGCCGATTCGGGGCTGACTCGTGCCAATAGCGAACTGACCTCAGAGAAAGTGGCAAGCAAGTCTGGTTTGGTCACGCCCTCTAGCAGGGGCGCGCGCATCGTTGGGGCTGCAAAAGCTGCCAGCGAAGGTGGGCCTTGCCTTCGCGCCCGCTCCCGAATGAGTTCTAACTCAGGTGCAAAGCCTTCCAGTGAGAAGACGGAAGGTTGCTCGGCGCGTGGGCGCACGTCAGCCTGTTTACTCGAACATGCTGTGAGAGTTATCGAGGTGAGAACAGTAGCGGCCGCAATGCAGTGACTTCCCCTCAAGCTGAGCATCGTCTCCTCCTCGAATAAAACGCTACGTAGAAGCAAAATGACTAGCAACTCCCACGGTAAAGGCCCTACAGCACGTCGTCAACGTTTTTGTAGTTGTGTATGTAGACCGTGCTTCCACCCTTACCCCCCTGCCCCCACCCCCGCGCACTTCCTGCAGCCGCGCCCGCAACCGCCGGGCCGGTCCTGCCACGCAAGCCAGCGCCCGCGAAGACGTTCCGCCCCAGGGCGCGGACCAAGCAGACACCGAGAGTCAGATACAGGGAGCCACGCGTGAGCGCCGACACACGAGAGACGACTGGGCGTTGTCGCCAATCCTGAGCCCATGACTTGCTCGCTCGCGCGTGACCCCGAGCCTGCGTTCAAGCACCTGCTGCCTGGGACTGCTCCCGTTCCCGATCAATGTGCTCGGCCAGCCGCTGAACCTCCCACAGGAGCTTCGCCGGTTCTGACACATCGAACTCAGCAACACCCCATATTTCCAGCGCTCCGTCGGGCGCACGGAGTGACCTCTGAAGTTGCTGAGGCCTCGGTGCCGAGTTGTGCAGGATGAACGGCAACACAAACGGGTGAGATCCGCGGGGCTCAAGCCGAAAGCGATTGAGTAGTTGCTCTGGCCAATTGACGTGCGAAGAGTAGTTTGTCCGAAGGTAGCCGGGAACCAAAAGCATTGCGCGCCCTTCTGAAACAGCCTCAAGTCCCTCCCTGTCATTGATGAGTGCCAGCACGTACAAGGCATGCCAAGCCGTAACGCCTTTGTGGTTTATCAGGTACCGCGGATCCAGTGGTGACACGGTTCCCACCACTGCTTGGGCTTCGACCATCGAGAAAAGGGACTGAACCAGCTCCGGCCGGAAGTCGTCGATCTCGTTTGCGCTGACAGGTGCGAATCCAATAAAGCACCAGTACGACCACTCGTCTGCACTGTCGTATCCCACCCGCTCCTCCTGAAAGTAACCGAAAGGCCATTTTGTTTACGAGCCCTGAACGATGAGCCGCGCACCGTCGTCGCGCAAGGATTCGGCGCGCGACGAACGAGAGAACAAGCCGAACGCATCGAGCAACGGCGCAGAACCGACAACCCAAGGTACGTGGCGCTCGCCCCGCGCCTGCCCCCACCCCCGGCGCAGTTCCTGCAACCGCGCCCGCAACCGCCGGGCCGGTCCTGCCACGCAAGCCAGCGCCCGCGAAGACGTTCCGCCCCAGGGCGCGGACCAAGCAGACACCGAGAGCCAGACACAGGGAG
Organism: Longimicrobium sp.; assembly: GCF_036399255.1. Classification (GTDB taxonomy): domain Bacteria; phylum Gemmatimonadota; class Gemmatimonadetes; order Longimicrobiales; family Longimicrobiaceae; genus Longimicrobium. Next base: position 9,436 of record NZ_DASWNM010000095.1, on the reverse strand, counting down.
CCCCGCGTTGAGCGCCGACACGCTGTGGTACAAGGACGCCGTTTTCTACGAGCTGCACGTCAAGGCCTTCCAGGACTCGTCGCAGGACGGAGTCGGTGACTTCGGAGGGCTCATCCAGCGGCTGGACTACGTGGCCGGGCTGGGCGTCGACGTCATCTGGCTGCTGCCGTTCTACCCCAGCCCGCTGCGCGACGACGGCTACGACATCGCCGACTACTACGGCATCCATCCCAACTACGGCACCCTGGACCAGGTGCAGCAGTTCCTGGACGAGGCGCACAAGCGCGGCCTCAAGGTCATCGCCGACCTCGTCCTGAACCACACCAGCAGCGACCACCCCTGGTTCCAGCGCGCGCGGCGGGCCCCCAAGGGCAGCCCGGAGCGCAACTTCTACGTGTGGAGCGACGACGACACGCTGTACAAGGACGCGCGCATCATCTTTACCGACACCGAGCCCAGCAACTGGACCTGGGACCCGGTGGCGCAGCAGTACTACTGGCACCGCTTCTTCAGCCACCAGCCAGACCTGAACTGGGACAACCCGGAGGTCAAGGAGACCATGTTCCGGGTGATGGAGTACTGGCTGGAGCGCGGGCTCGACGGCTTCCGCGCCGACGCCGTGCCCTACCTGATCGAGCGCGAAGGCACCATCTGCGAGAACCTTCCCGAGACGCACGACATCCTCAAGGAGTTCCGCGTCCGGCTGGAATCGAAGTATCCCGGCCGCGTCCTCCTCGCCGAAGCCAACCAGTGGCCCGAGGACGTGCGGCCGTACTTCGGCGACAGCGACGAGTTCCAGATGGCGTTCCACTTTCCGCTCATGCCGCGGATCTTCATGGCGGTGCGGCAGGGGATCCGGAAGCCGATCGTGGAGATCATCGAGCGCACGCCGGCCATCCCGGACGACTGCCAGTGGTGCATGTTCCTGCGCAACCACGACGAGCTCACCCTGGAGATGGTGACCGACGAGGAGCGCGACTACATGTACCGCGAGTACGCGGCCGATCCCCGGATGCGCATCAACCTGGGGATCCGCCGCCGGCTGGCGCCGCTGATGGACAACGACCGGCGCAAGATCGAGCTGTTGAACAGCATTCTCTTCACCATGCCGGGGTCGCCCATCATCTACTACGGCGACGAGATCGGGATGGGCGACAACGTGTGGCTGGGCGACCGCGACGGCGTGCGCACCCCCATGCAGTGGTCGCCGGACCGCAACGCCGGCTTCAGCCGCGCGGACGCGGAGCGGCTGTACCTCCCCGTCATCAGCGACGCCGTCTACGGCTACCAGGCGGTGAACGTCGAGGCGCAGGAGCGGTCGCCGTACTCGCTGCTCAACTGGACCAAGCGCCTCGTCCGCGTCCGCAAGCAGCACCGCGCGTTCGGCCGCGGATCCATCACCTTCCTGCAGCCGGAAAACCCGCACGTCCTGGCGTACCTGCGCGAGTACCAGGGCGACGTGATCCTGGTGGTCAACAACCTCTCCGCCAGCGCGCAGGCGGTGCAGCTGGACCTGGCGGCGTACGCGGGCTACACGCCCATCGAGCTGCTGGGCGAGACCGCGTTCCTGCCGGTGGACGAGACGCCGTACGCCATCACGCTGAGCCCGTACGGCTTCTTCTGGTTCGCGCTGCGGCAGGTGCGCGCGTCGGGCGAAGAGGACTTCTGGCAGATGCCGGAGGAGTGGGCCCGGCAGGAGGCCGAGCTGGTGGCCGACCCGCAGGCGGTGGCCGAGGTGTTCAGCGCCCTGCCGCGCGAGTGGATGCCGCGCCAGCGCTGGTTCCGCGACAAGTCGCGCGAGCTGGTGGAGATCTGCCTGCACGACCACGGGGTGCTGCAGGCCGAGCGCGCGCCGAACGTGGTGCTGGCGGTGCTGGAGGTGCGCTTTACCGAGGGCGGCACGGACCTGTACCTGCTCCCCGCCACCTTTCACCCCGTCGCCGCGCCGGGCACCGGACCCGAGCCGCTGGTCACGCACGCCACCCTGCGCGGCGAGGCGCGCGTCTACGAGGCGCTGGGCGACCGGCGCGTGGCGGGCGCGCTGATGCAGGCCATCATCGGCGGGCAGCGCATCGAAGGGCGCACGGGCGCGTTCGCGGGGCACACCACGGGCGCGGTGGAGCTGGCGGAGGCGCCGCGCGGGCCGGTGCGGATGATCGGCGCAGAGCAGTCGAACACCTCCATCGTGTTCGACGAGCGGCTGGTGATGAAGATCTTCCGCAAGCTGGAGGGCGGCATCAACCCGGACCTGGAGGTCACCCGCTTTCTGGTGGAGCGCGCCGGCTTCCGCTCCGTTCCCGCGCTGGCCGGCTGGCTGGACTACACGCCGAACGAGGGCGAGCCGCACGCGGTGGCCGGCGTCTTCGAGTTCGTCCCCAACGGCGGCGACGCGTGGAGCGTGGCCCTCAAGGCGCTCGATCGATACCTGAGCGCCGCCAGCCGCAGCGCGGCGGACCCCGACACCCCCACCGGCCGCGAGGCGGTGCGGCGGATGGCGGGCGAGTTTTTTCCCGCCATCGAGCGGCTGGGCGAAACCACGGCGCGCATGCACCTGGCGCTGGCCTCGGTGGATGACGACCCCGCCTTCGCCCCGGAGATCATCACCGAGGACGACGTGCAGCGCGCCATCGAGGGCTTCCGCAAGCAGGTCGACACGGTGCTGACGGACCTGGGGCGGCAGCTGGAGGCCATCCCCGGCGCGTTCGGCGCGTCCGTGCAGGGGCCGCTGGCCGAGGTCGTCCGCGCCGCGCCGGACCTGCGCCACCGTGCGGAGGACCTGCGCGCGCTGACCGGCGAGACGGCGCGCATCCGCATCCATGGCGACTACCACCTGGGCCAGGTGCTGCGCGCCAACCAGAACGCGCCCGGCGGCAGCGAGTGGTACGTGCTGGACTTCGAGGGCGAGCCGGCCAAGCCGCTGGCGGACCGCCGCGGCAAGCAGACGGTGCTGCGCGACGTGGCGGGAATGCTGCGCTCGTTCAACTACGCCGTGCGCATGGCCATGCACGAGTACCGCAGCGGCGACCTGCGGATGCAGATGTCGCTGGAGCGCTGGGCGCACGCCTGGGAGACGGAGGCGCGCACGCTGTTCCTGAACGCGTACGTCCGCACTGCGCAGGGATCGAACATCATCCCCCGCGACCCCGACGTGCTGGCGCGCGCGCTGGCCGTGTTCGAGCTGGAGAAAGCCGTGTACGAGATGGGCTACGAGATGAACAACCGCCCCGACTGGCTGTGGGTGCCGGTCGAAGGGATCCGCGCCATCCTGGGAGGCCGCGCGTGACGCCGCCCCTGGTCTACAACCTGTTTCCGCGCCTGGTGGGCCCCACGACGCGCTGGGCCGAGCACGCCCGGCGCGCGCGGGAGATGGAGTTCCAGTGGCTGTACCTGAACCCCTGGCACTACCCCGGGTTCAGCGGCAGCCTGTACGCCGTCAAGGACTTTCGCCGGCTCAACCCCATCTTTCTTCCCGCGGGGGCCGACCCGGCGTCGCTGGAGCCGCTGCGGTACGCCCTGCGGCAGATCCGCCAGATGGGGATGAAGCCGGTGATGGACCTGGTGGTGAACCACACCGCCAAGGACTCGCCGCTCATCCAGCAGCATCCCGGCTGGTTCGTCTGGGAGAACGGCGAGGTCAAGAGCCCGTACGCGGTCGATCCGGACACCCACGAAAAGACGGTCTGGGGCGACCTGGCCGACATCGACAACCTCACCACGCACGACCGCGAGGGGCTCTGGCGCTACTGGGCGCAGATCGTCCGCGAGGCCATCGACCTGGGCTTCAAGGGCTTTCGCTGCGACGCCGCGTACAAGGTGCCCGCGGAGCTGTGGAGCTTTCTGATCCGCGAGGCGAAGTCCGCCGACCGCGAGGTCGTCTTCTTCGCCGAGACGCTGGGCGCGCCGGTGGAAGACGTGGTCCAGCTCAAGTCCGCGGGGTTCGACTACTTCTTCAACTCCAGCAAATACTGGAACTTCAGCGAGCGGTGGGCGCTGGACCAGCACGAAACGTTCGGCCGCATCGCCCCCTCCATCGCCTTTCCCGAATCGCACGACACCGCGCGGCTGGCGGAGGAGACGGGCGGACGTGAGGAGGTGCAGCGGCAGCGCTACGCATTCGCGGCCGCGTTCTCGGCGGGGGTGATGATGCCGGTGGGCTACGAGTTCGGCTTCCGCAAGCAGGTGAACGTCGTCGAGTCCATGCCGGCGGACTGGGAGCGCCGCCACTGGGACCTGCGCGCGTTCATCACCCGCGTCAACGGGCTCAAGCTGGCGCACCCGGTGCTGCAGGGCGAAGGGCACCTGCGCCCCGTGGGCCCCATCGGCGGCGACCTGCTGGTGCTGGAGCGGCGCACGGACGACGGCGCCGCGCGCGGGTGGATCGTCATCAACAAGGTGTGGGCCGAGCCGCGCGAGGTGCCGCTGGGCCAGTTCGTGGAGAATGCGGGTGCGTACCGCCTGTACCGCGTCTGCCGCGACGACGCGCCGGAGGGCGGCGAGGCGGTGCCCGCGTCGGTGACGCTGGACCGGGCCGAGGTGGCGTACGTGCTTCCCGCGCTGCAGGCCGCGGCCGATGCCTGAGTCCGCGACGATCGGCTCGCGCGCCAGCGGCATCCTCCTGCACCCCACGTCCCTCCCCGGCCCCGGCGTGGGCGACCTGGGCGAGCAGGCGTTCCGCTTCGTCGACTGGCTCGCCGAAGCGGGGCAGTCGCTGTGGCAGCTGCTGCCGCTGGTGGCGGTGAACGAGGGCGGCTCGCCGTACAACGCGCTCAGCGCCTTCGCCGGCAACCCGCTGCTGCTGAGCCCCGCCGAGCTGCACCTGCACGGCCTGCTTCCCGCGGACGCCGCCGCCGCGCCGGACCTGGACGACGACGACCTGGACTTCCCCTCGGTGATGCGCTGGAAGGAGCAGGTGGTCCGCGCCTCCCACGCCCTGCTGGCGGAGGACGAGGAGCTGCGCGCCGACTTTGCCGCGTACCGCGCGGACCAGGCGGCGTGGCTGGACGACTACGCGCTCTTCCGGGCGCTGCGCGACGCGCACGGCGGCGCCTGCTGGGCGGAATGGCCCGCGCCCCTGCGCGAGCGCCATCCCAACGCGCTCGAAGCGGCCCGGCACCAGCTGTTCACCGAGGTCGAGCGGCACGCGTACGCGCAGTACCTGTTCGACGTGCAGTGGTCCGCCGTGCGCGGCTACGCCAACGACCGCGGCATCCGCATCGTGGGCGACGTGCCCATCTTCGTGGCGTACGACAGCGCGGACGTGTGGGCCCACCCGGAGCTGTTCGAGCTGGATGAAGATCTGCGGCCCACCGTGGTCTCGGGGGTGCCGCCGGACTACTTCAGCAAGACGGGCCAGCGCTGGGGCAACCCGCTCTACCGCTGGGACGTGCTGCGCGAAACGGGCTATCGCTGGTGGATCGACCGCTTCCGGCGCACGCTGGAGATGGTGGACGTGGTGCGCATCGACCACTTTCGCGGCTTCGAGAGCTACTGGGAGGTGCCGGCGGAGGAGGAGACAGCCATGCACGGCGAGTGGCGCCCCGGCCCCGGCCGCGCGCTGTTCGACGCCGTGCGCGACGAGCTGGGCGCTCTTCCCGTGATCGCCGAGGACCTGGGCGTCATCACCGAAGAGGTCGAGGCGCTCCGGGACGACCTGGACCTCCCCGGGATGCGCGTGCTGCAGTTCGCGTTCGGGGGGGATGATCCAAAGAATCCGCACCTGCCGCGCAACTACGTGCACAACGCCGTCGCCTACACCGGCACGCACGACAACGACACCGTGCTGGGCTGGTACGCCGACGCCGGCCGCGACGAGCGCAGCGCCGTGGACGAGCTGGCCGGCGGCGGCGGCGAGATGCACTGGCGGCTGATCGAGACGGTGCTGCGGTCCGAGGCCGGCTGGGCCGTCGTCCCGCTGCAGGACGTGCTGGGCCTGGGCGGCCAGGCGCGGATGAACACCCCCGGCGTCGCCGAAGGCAACTGGGCCTGGCGCCTGCGCGAAGGCGCGCTGACGCCGGATCTGGCCCGGCGCCTGGCGGAGATCGTGCGCCGGACCGGGCGCGCGCCGGAGCCTCGGTCCGTCGACGGGGCTCGCGACGACGTGGATCCGGGCGACCCGGACCCCGGCACCCCGGGTTGAAACCCGGGGCTGGAAGTGCCATACGCCCCGTCTTTGCTCGTTCCTCGCAAAACGGGGCTTCACCTGCTCGCGTGGGCATGCCCCGTGCGCGCAACATGGTGTTGAAGCCCCGCTGGGCGAGCTCCGCGAGCCCAGCGGGGCTTATGGCCGTTCCAGCCGCGGGCTTTAGCCCGCGGCGGGGGAGAGGGCCCAACCATCCACCGATCACCCGAGGCAAAACCATGGAGCGCGTCGTGCTGGTCACCGGCGGGGCCGGCGGGCTGGGAAGCGCCGTCACCGAAGCGTTCCTGGCGGATGGGTGGCGCGTGGCCGTCCCCACGCACGCGTCCGGCGGCTCCGATGCGCTCGCCGGCCTCGCCCAGCGGCACGGGGCGCGGCTGACGTGGTTCCCCGCGGACCTCGCCACGGAGGCGGGCGCGGGCGAGGCGGTTGCGCGGACGGCCAACTGGGGCGGGCGGCTGGACGCCGTGGTCCACACCGTCGGCGGCTACGCGGGGGGCGCGCCGCTGCACGAGACGGCGGTGGACGAGTGGGACCGGATGATGTCCATCAACCTGCGCAGCGCCTTTCTGATCGCCCGCGCGGCCATCCCGCGGCTGCCGGACGGCGGATCGCTGGTCTTCGTCTCGTCCCGCGCGGCGCTCACCGGGCGCAAGGGGCACGCGGCGTACGCCGTCTCCAAGGCCGCGCTGCTTACCCTGACGGAAGCCATCGCCGAGGAGTACCGCGGCCGCGTGCGCGCCAACGCCGTGCTCCCCGGCACCATCGACACCCCCGCCAATCGCGCCGCGATGCCGGAGGCCAGGCACGAGGCGTGGACCAGGCCGGAAGAGATCGCGCGGGTGATCGTGTTCCTGGCGTCCGGCGCTTCGGGCGTGGTAAGCGGTGCGGCTGTCCCGGTTTACGGAGAAAGCTGACCCGGCGCGGGTGCCGCGGCCGCCCAACCTTGCACAAACCTTGCACTGACCCGGCGTGCGCGGCTTGTGTCGCGTGAACAGGGCATCGCTGCCCACCCACAACACCAGGAGATCCATCCCATGAAGACGACCCGGCTCTGGGTTCTTGCCGCGCTTCCTTTGGCGCTGGCCGCCTGCGGCGGCGGCGATGACGCCGCGGAGGGAGGAAACGACACCACCTCCGTGCTGTCGCTGCCGGACAGCGGCGCCGTGCCCACCGCGCCCGTGACGGCGGACAGCGGAATGGGCGGCACCGCCCCCATGGGCAACGCGGTGACGATGAACGCCGTGGGCACCTCGGGCGTGACCGGCCAGGCCATGTTCACCGAACAGGGTGCGCAGACCATGGTGATGGTGAACCTGACCGCGCAGGGCAACAGCACGCACAGCGGGCACATCCACACCGGCACCTGCGACGCGCCCGGCCCGGTGGTGGTGCCGCTGCAGGACGTGACGCTGGCCAACGGAACCGGCAGTTCGTCCAGCACCATCGAGGTGCCGCTGGCGACGGTGATGAACGGCCAGCACATCGTGGCCTACCACGCGGGCTCTGGCGCGGACGCCGGTGCGCCCGTGGTCTGCGGCGCCATCCCCTCCGCCGCCGCTGGCGGAGCGATGTAACCGAGGGCCGGCCTGGACGCGAACGCCCCGGCGGCCTTTCTCGGCGCCGGGGCGTTCGTACGTCGTTGCAATCCGAGCCGGACCACGGTTAACGAGGCTTCAGCCCCAGCTCTCGCCGCAGCTCGTCCACCTCGAATTCAACCAGGTTGCGGTTCGCGCGGGCGTCCTCCATTGCCTCCATCAAGCGCCGCCCGTTCTCCGCGGAACTGAACAGGTAGATGTGATCGTGGCGCGTCGGCGGACGCATCATATGCTTGAACGCAGCCCGGACCAGCAGTCCGCGTTCTCTGTCACTCAGCAGGACGGCTTCCATTGGGCGGCGTTTCAGGCTCCGCCTCCTTTCCGCGGCGGCAGCGCGTCCAGCGAGGCGCGCAGCCCGGCCGCGAGCGCCGCGTCGCCGCTGACCAGCGCGCTCCACGAAAGCTCGTGGCCCTTCCGCTTGCCCTTCTCCACCACCTTCACCCCCTCGGGCGAGACGGTGACCATGTAAGGTTTGCCGTCGATCTCGAGCTCGCGCTTGATCGGCTTGTCGAGCGGGGTAGCCATTCGTCACTCCACGAGTAGCGGCGTACAGACGAGATGCGCAGGTCACGACTGCGAGTCGGCGGCGACAAGCTTTGGCGATTGCCGCGGCTTGCGGATCGCCACGGGCTTCTGCTCCGCCTCCGGCGGCGCAAGTTCCAGGATCAGCCGGCGCCCTACCGCCTCGGCGTACTTCTGCAGCGTGGAGAGCCGCAGGTCGCCCGCGTTGTTCTCCAGGCGGCTGATGGCGGACTTCCTGGTCCCCAGCTTCTGCGCCACCTGCTCCTGCGTCATCCCCGCATCCTCGCGCGCAACCTGGAGCATCACTCCCAACCGGAATGCCTGGTAGCCGCGGTCAAAATCCTCCGCGAAGCCCGGATCATTGGCCTTCCGCTCCGCAATCACCGAATCCAGCGTGATCATCTCTTCCCTTTCCTCATCAGGTAGTCCCTGCGGCGCTCCTGCGCGATCTGGATCTCGGACAACGGGGTGTGGGCGGTCTTCTTTGAGAACGCGTTCGTCAGAATGACGAGCAGTGGACCATCGAAAAAACCCAGCAGCCTGAATGCCTGGCCCGCGTACTCGGCCCGGACCTCCCACAGTCCGGCGGTGTCCACGAGCTTCTTGAGATAGCGTATCGGCACAGGTTCCCTTTCCTGTACGATCTTGAGCACCCAGTAGATCTTCTTGCGCTCCTTGTCGGAGAGCGAGTCCATGAAATCCTGCGCGGGTGCACGCCCGCTCGAGGTTTGATAGAACGAAACCGTGCGCATCGGAAAGTTAACGTGAATGTGAACTTGGCGGAAGTGCCTTCGTTCACTGGAAGTGAACGAAGTAGAGGATGATGCGGACGAGGCGAATTGCGCAAGGAGTGTCCAGAAACAGCAGCGAACGCTGGCGAGGACGGGGCGATTCGTCTGCGCCAGCGACGGAAGATTGTGGTCGGCGGAGGCGGATGCGGGCACGAAGAAGCCCCGCCCGGAGCGTGTCCGGGCGGGGCTTTTCAGATCCGGTGGAGCGGAGCCTGGAAGGCCTTTATCTGTAGATGGCGGAGAGCACGGGTAGCAGCCCCATTGTTCAGTGATAGACCGACAGGGTGAGGAATTCGGTCCACGACCAGACGTGGTCGCTCAACCCGATGGCCATCGCCGGCGAGCGCCGAACGTAGCGCCGCCCGCCCGGAAGACCTGTCCGCTCCTGA
>NZ_DASWNM010000094.1:0-81524 GCF_036399255.1 Longimicrobium sp. | reverse complement strand
GTTTGCGCCGGGAACGAACATCGTTTCCGCCTACTACACCAGCAGCACGGCCACCGCCACCCTGAGCGGGACCTCGATGGCGTCGCCGCACGTGGCCGGCGTGGCCGCGCTGTACCTGCAGAACAACACCACCGCCACGCCCTCCACGGTGAACTCCGCCATCATCAATGCGGCGTTCGTGAACAAGCTCACCGGCATCGGCTCCGGCTCGCCCAACCGCCTGCTGAATGCGCTGCTCATCGCACCGCTCAGCCTCTCCCTGACGTGCCAGCCTTACAGCGCAGGCCTTGGATACTGCGAGGCAGTGGCTTCCGGTGGGAGTGGCACCGGGTACAGCTTCACTTGGGCAAACGCCTACGAGATGAACGACAGCAATGGATGGAGCAACGCGACGGCGGAATGTTACTACGACGGCTACTATGTCTTTCCCGTTGACGTGTTTGCAACCGTAACGGACAGCAACGGTACGTCGGTTACGGAATACCGCGAGATCTACTGCCCGCCCGGCTGGCCGTCGCCTTGACTTCAGTGAAATCCTGGAATGAGCGGGCGGGGCCGGTGTAGGCTCCGCCCGCCTGCATATCGGACGACGGCCGCACCCGTGCGGAGTTGGGCACGGGCTGTTAGATTGGGCGCCTTTCCGGGCTCCGGGCGGGGGATCCCGCGTGAACCCGACACCAGCAGACCACGGGCGGAACGTTCGATGTCGATGCGGGAGAAGCTGGAGCAGCTGGAGGAGCTTCGCCGGCAGGCGGAGATGGGCGGCGGGGAAAAGCGCATCAAGGCGCAGCACGAGCGCGGCAAGCTGACCGCCCGCGAGCGCCTGGACGTGCTGCTGGACGAGGGCTCGTTCGTGGAGCTGGACCGCTTCGTGGTCCACCGCGCCACCGAGTTCGGGCTGGACAAGGAGAAGTACCTGGGCGACGGCGTGGTGACCGGCTACGGGACCATCCACGGCCGGCTGATCTACGTCTTCTCGCAGGACTTCACCGTCTTCGGCGGCTCGCTGTCCGAGACGCACGCGGCCAAGATCGTCAAGATCATGGACCTGGCGCTCAAGAACGGCGCGCCGGTGGTGGGATTGAACGACTCCGGCGGCGCGCGCATCCAGGAGGGCGTGGTGTCGCTGGGCGGCTACGCCGACATCTTCCTGCGCAACACCATGGCGTCCGGCGTCGTCCCGCAGATCAGCGCCATCCTGGGCCCGTGCGCCGGAGGGGCGGTCTACTCGCCCGCCATCACCGACTTCATCTACATGGTGCAGGGGACGAGCTACATGTTCGTCACCGGCCCCAACGTGGTGAAGACGGTGACGCACGAGGACGTGACCATGGAGGAGCTGGGCGGCGCCGCCACCCATGCGGCCAAGTCGGGCGTGGCGCATTTCGCCCTGAAGAGCGAGGTGGAGTGCCTGCACCGCATTCGCCACCTGTTCGAGTTCATCCCCCAGAACAACGCCGAGGACCCGCCCCGCAAGCCCACGGACGACCCGTTCGACCGGGCGGACGAGGAGCTGCTGGACATCGTCCCCGACCACCCCGGCCGCCCGTACGACATGCACGACGTCATCCGCCGCGTGGTGGACGACGGCGAGTTCTACGAGGTGCACGCCGACTACGCGGGGAACATCCTCTGCGGCTTCGCGCACGTGGGCGGGCACAGCATCGGGATCGTGGCCAACCAGCCGGCGGTGCTGGCCGGCGTGCTGGACATCGACGCGGCGGTCAAGGCGGCGCGCTTCGTCCGCTTCTGCGACTCGTTCAACGTCCCACTGCTGACCTTCGAGGACGTGCCCGGCTTCCTTCCCGGGGTGGCGCAGGAGCACGGCGGCATCATCCGCCACGGCGCCAAGCTGCTGTACGCCTTCTGCGAGGCCACGGTCCCCAAGGTGACCATCATCACCCGCAAGGCGTACGGCGGCGCGTACGACGTGATGAGCTCCAAGCACATCCGCGGCGACGTGAACTACGCCTGGCCTACGGCCGAGATCGCCGTGATGGGCGCCAAGGGGGCGGTGGAGATCCTGTACCGCCGCGAGATCGGCGCCGCGGAGGACCCGGCCGCCGAGGCGGCGGCCCGGCAGAAGGACTACGAGGACCGCTTCGCCAACCCGTTCGCCGCCGCCGCGCGCGGCTACGTGGACGACGTGATCGATCCGCGCGAGACGCGCGCGCGCGTGATCAGCGCCTTCGACATGCTGCAGAACAAGCGCGACAGCAACCCGCCCCGCAAGCACGGCAACATCCCGCTCTGACGGTTCCCGATGGGCGTTGTACCGGAGGTGGCGGAGTTGTGGCGGTGAGGACCGGCGGATGGCCCGCGTGGGACGGGCAGGGAGAAGGCTCCGGTGACGGAGCCTTCTCACATTCGTGAGGTGCCGCCTCGTCAATTCATGGATGACGGCGGTGCCACGCTCGTCCGGGATGTGCCCGCGGATGGTGGTGCCGCGGGTGGCGGAGTTGTGGCGTGGGATTCCGCCGGGGATTTCGCCTGATTAGCTTCTCTCCTCGGACACTCTGGACGGGAGGCTGACATGGCGGGAGACATCGTGCGGGACGGCGCAACCGGGCAGGCGATCGTCGCCGCCACCGGCACGCCGGTAGACACCATCCTCGAAGCGCTGCAGGCCGGCGATACGCGCGACGACGTGCTGCGCGCGCACCCCGGGCTGCTCCCCGAGGACATCGAGGCGGCACTGCGCTTTGCGCGGGTGGCGGTGCAGCGGGGCGGGGCGCGCACGCCCCAGATGCCGCGCAATGGCGTGATGACGGCGCGCGAGCCGGCACCGGCGTACGCGCCGCCGCGCGCTTCGGCGGCGCCGCCGCTCCCCGACGTGCACGGCGCGCTGCAAAGCGCGGAGCGGGAGCGCGACCGGTCGGCGTACCGGCTGGACCTCATCGACAGCATTCGCGACGGGCTGGCGCAGGGCGCGGCGGGCGACGTGGTTCCCCACGACGAGCTGTTCGCGCGGCTTCGCGCCCGCTTTGCCTGATGCGGGTGGACTGGACGCGGCGCGCCACCCGCGAGCTGGAGGAAAAGGCGGAATGGCTCGCGGAGAACCGCCCCGGCGCCGCGGGCCCCTTCCTGGACCGGGTCGCGGAGGCGCTCCGGAAGCTTCCGAAGTTTCCGCTCCGCGGCAGGCGGCTGCCCGACTTCGAGGATGAGCCGGTGCGGGAGGTCATCGTGGGCGTTCACCGCATCATCTACCTTCCCCAAGAAGAGCGCATCCTGATCGTGACGGTAAAGCACTGCAGCGAAGAGGTGACGGGGTACGATCTCCGTCCCGAGCTTCCCTGGGACAGGGTCTGGAATGGCTGACGAGAATCCGCGGGAACGGCGGCTGGTGGACCTGAGCCACGTGATCGAGCACGGCACGGTGACGCTCAAGGGCTTTCCGGCGCCCATCATCTGCGACTACCTGAGCCGCGAGGCATCGCGCGCGATCTACGCCGAAGGCACGGAGTTCCACATCGGCCGTATCGACATGATCGCCAACACGGGGACGTACGTGGACGCGCCGTTCCACCGCTACGCGGACGGCAAGGACCTGTCGGAGCTGCCGCTGGAGTGGGTGGCGGACCTGGAGGGGGTTGTGGTGCGCGCGACGGAGCGGGCGGGGCGGGGGATCGGGCCCGAGGCGTTCGCGGGGCTGGACGTCGCCGGAAAGGCGGTGCTGGTGCACACCGGGCACGCGGCGCACTGGGGGACGGACGCGTACTTCGAAGGCCATCCGTACCTCACCCGCGCCGCCGCCGAGCACCTGCGGGACGCCGGCGCGCGGCTGGTGGGCATCGACTCGCTGAACATCGACGACACGGACGATGCCGCGCGCCCGGTGCACACCGTGCTGCTGGGCGCCGAGATCCCGGTGGCGGAGCACCTGCGCGGGCTTGAGCAGCTGCCGGACGCCGGGTTCCGCTTCTACGCGGTTCCCGTGAAGGTGAAGGGCTTCGGCACCTTTCCCGTGCGCGCGTTCGCCGCGGTGGGCTGAGGCTGCGTCACTCGTTGGCCTGGGGGTTCGGGCCCGGTCCACTGGTGTCTCCGCCGCCGGGGCGGCGGACGTCCCAGTTTTCCACGGCGAACCAGACGAGGAACAGCAGGATCCCCGCGATGAACACCAGCGCCCAGACGCGGCTGCGGCGGCTGGCGGGGTCGCCGGGCGGGGGAGCGTCGGATTCGCGCATCGTTTCTTCCGCTGCAGAAGGGTCGGCGGGGTGGCGGCTGATGCTTCATCCTTCACCCCGGGAGCCCAGCAGCCGGTGCAGTACCCGTTCCACGGCCTCGCCGGCGATCAGCACCAGCAGGGCGAGGCCCAGCGCCACCAGCGCCATGCGCCACAGGCCCACGCCGCATGCAATGCCCAGGCAGGCGACCACCCACAGGCTGGCCGCCGTGGTGAGCCCGGAGATCTGCTCGCCGGAGTCGGACTTGAGGATGGTGCCGCCGCCCAGAAAGCCGATCCCCGCCACGATGCCCTGGATGACGCGTGACACCGAGTTGCTGTCGAACTCGCCGTCGTGCGCGGCCAGGGAGATGCCGGTGAGCGTCACCAGCGCGGTGCCCAGCGCCACCAGCGCGTGCGTGCGCATGCCGGCGGGCTTGCCGCGAATCTCGCGGTTCAGCCCCAGCGCGCAGCCGATCAGGGTTGCGGCGCCCAGGCGGAACAGGATCTCCGTGAACGGGAACTGCTGGTACTCCGTGGTGAAGTTCATCCGTTGCGGCGGGTGGGAGAGTGGCGGCTACCGCTGCACCGACGCGATGACGCGCTGCACCAGCCCGTCCACCGCGGGGTTGGAGATCCACCGGGCCACGATCACCAGGTCGTTCTCGGGATCGGCGTAGATGACGTTGGTGCCGTTGCCCACGTGGACGAAGGCGGACGCAGGCGCGCTCGCCAGGTACGTGCGGCCGGTGTTCAGGAACCAGTTCATGAAGCCGTAGGTGGGCTCTGCCGGGGTGGGAGTAAGCGCCATGCGCACCCACGCCTCCGACAGGACCTGCCGGTCGCCCCAGCGCCCGCGCCGCAGCGTCAGCAGGCCAAAGCGGGCCATGTCGCGGGCGCTGATGAACATGCCGCCGCCCCAGTGGCCGCCGCCGCTCACCGACTGCACGGGCAGGCCGTCCATCAGCACCCACGAGTTCTCGTAGCCCGTCCAGCGCCACGTGGGTGACGCGCCGATGGGGTCCATCACGTGCTCGCGCAGCACCTGCGGCAGCGGCCGCCGCCAGACGTTGAGCGCCGCCAGCGCCAGCAGGTTCACCCGCACGTCGTTGTACTCGTACGCGGCGCCGGGCTCGCCGCGCGGGCGGGTGAGCCACTCCTGCGGGTTCTGCAGCGGCCGGTCGGCCCAGTCGGGCTTGCCCCAGAGGGTGCCTTCCCAATCGCTGGTCTGGCGCAGCAGGTGGTCCCAGGTGATGCGCCGCTCGCGGTCCGTGTCGAACAGCCGCAGCGGCCGCCCTTCGCCCAGGCCGCCCGGGTGCCGGCCGCCGCCTTCCGGCGCCAGCACGAAGACGAGGCCCACGTACGGGTCCACCGGGTCGTGGACGCCGCGGATCAGCCCGCGGTCCACGGCCAGCCCCACGACGGTGGAGAGAAAGCTCTTGGTGACGCTGAAGGTCATGTCCACCCGCCGCGGATCGCCCCACTCCGCGACGATGTAGCCGCGGCGGATGACGATGCCCGTGGGCTCCCCGCGCTCCGCGAACGGACCCACGGCCTCGCCGAAGGGCTCGCGGCCGAAGGTCTGGTAGTGCGCCAGCTCCAGGTCGCGCGGCGCGCGGCTCTCGCTGGCGACGGCGAACGCCACGGCGGAGTCGAGGAGCACGGGGTCCATCCCCACCTGCGCGGGCGCGCGGCGCTCCCAGTCGTCGCCGGGGCCGGGAACGTAGACGGTGGTGCGCTGCCCATGCGCGGCGGCGGTGACGAGCAGGGCGGCCAGAAGGGAGAGGACTCGCATGCGGCGCACGTGTTCTTCTCGTGACAGGATCGTGGACGATGGAGTTACATAGCGGTGAAAAGAGGGACGGGCAAGCGTTCCGGTGGATGCACCATTTACGCGGACGGATTTTTGCTTTACCTTTCGGTAAAGCGAACTCCCGCGAGGTGCACATGCGCAGAACCCGTCTGAGCAGCAAGTCCCAGATCACCCTGCCTGCCGACTACCGCCGGCGGCTGGGCGTGGAACCCGGAGAGGAGCTCCTCATGGATTTTCAGGAAGACCGCATCGTGCTGCTCAAGAACACCGGCTCGGCGCTCGACGAGCTCCGATCGCTCCCGGCCGAGATCTGGGCCGGCGCGGCCGACGAGATCCAGCGCGCGCGCGACGAATGGGACGGCTGACCTCCCGTGTGCCGGACGGCAGCCGCATCCTGCTGGATTCCGTCTCGATCGTCTACTACATCGAGCGGAATCCCCGGTACTTCGCGGCGGCGGCGGAGTGGATGGAGCGGGTGAACGCCGGACGGCTCACCGCCGCCGCGTCGGCACTGCTGCTGGCGGAGGTGCTGGTCCCCGCGTACCGCGCAGGGAACGCGGCCGCGGCGCGACAGGCGCGCGCCGCGCTGGAGCGCATTCCGAACTTCGAGCTGCTGCAGGTGACCGCCGCCGTCAGCGACGTGGCCGCGCGGCTGCGCGCCGAGCACAACCTGCGGACGCCCGACGCGCTGCACGTGGCGACGGCGCTCGGCGAGGGGGCCGAGTGGATCGTCACCAACGATCACCGGCTCCGCCGCGTGGAGGCGGAGGGGATCCGCGTCTGGCTATTCGACGATCACGTGAACTGATCCACCCGCACCGGCTCGCCAACGCGGCGGGCCGGTTGTAGTTTGGGGCGCTCTCGCCGGACGGATGCCGGCAAGCGCGGTGACACTGGTACCACTCCGCCTGAGGCAGCGTGTTCAAGAAGATCCTTGTAGCCAACCGGGGCGAGATCGCCCTGCGGGTGATCCGCGCGGCGCACGAACTGGGGGTGCAGGCCGTGGCCGTGTACTCCGAGGCCGACCGCCTGGCGCCGCACGTGATGGCCGCCGACGAGGCGTACCTCATCGGCCCGGCGCCCAGCGCGCAGAGCTACCTGCGCGCCGACGTGCTGATCGAAGTCGCGAAGAAGTCGGGCGCGGAGGCCATCCACCCCGGCTACGGCTTCCTGTCGGAGCGCGCGCCGTTCATCCAGGCGGTGCGCGACGCGGGGCTCGTCTTCATCGGCCCGTCGCCCGACGCGGTGACGGCGATGGGCGACAAGACGGCGGCGCGCTCGCGGATGATCGACGCGGGGGTGCCCGTGGTCCCCGGCACGGCGCAGGCGCTGGTGGACGCGGCCGAGGCGCGGCGGGTGGCGGGGGAGATCGGCTACCCCGTGCTGCTGAAGGCCGCGGCGGGCGGCGGCGGCAAAGGGATGCGCATCGTCGCCTCCGAGGCGGAGATCGAGAAGGCCTTCGACGCGGCGGGGAACGAGGCGCAGGCGGCGTTCGGCGACCGCTCCGTGTACATCGAAAAGTACCTGGAGGGGCCGCGCCACATCGAGATCCAGCTGCTGGCCGACCGGCACGGCAACACGCTGCACCTGGGCGAGCGCGAGTGCAGCATCCAGCGCCGCCACCAGAAGCTGATCGAAGAGGCGCCGTCCGCCGTGCTGACGCCCGAGGAGCGCGCGGCGATGGGCGCCATGGCCGTGGCCGCGGCGCGGGCGGTGAACTACGAGGGCGCGGGGACGGTGGAGTGCCTGTACCAGAACGGCGAGTTCTACTTCCTGGAGATGAACACGCGCATCCAGGTGGAGCACCCCGTCACGGAGCTGGTGACGGGGGTGGACCTGGTGCAGTGGCAGATCCGCATTGCCGCGGGCGAGGCGCTGCCGTTCACGCAGGACGACGTGCGCTGGCGGGGGCACGCCATCGAGTGCCGCATCACCTCCGAAGACCCCGCCAACTCGTTCCTGCCGTCCACCGGGCGCATCCGCAACCTGGTGGTCCCCAGCGGCCCGGGGGTGCGCTGGGACGGGGGGATCACGCCGGGGTTCGAGGTGGGGCTGTCGTACGATCCCATGCTGGCCAAGCTGATCGTCCACGCGCCCACGCGCATCGAGGCGATCGAGCGGATGAAGCGCGCGCTGCTGGAGCTGCGCGTGGAGGGGGTGGACACGGCCGTTCCCTTTCACCTGCGGGTGATGGACGAGCCGGACTTTCGCGCGGGTACCATCGACATCAAGTACCTTGACACGCACGCGGACCTGCTGGCCACCGAGCCGGACGAGGCGCTGCTGCGCGCCGCGGCCCTGGCGGCGGCGCTGCTTGAGGAGGAGCGGCGCAACCAGCGGGCAGTGCCGCGGGTGCAGGCGGGATCGGCGTCCGCGTCCGGCGCGGCGGGCGGCGGCGCGTGGCGCGGCCGCGCGGGCGGCTGGAGAGGGCGGTGAGCGAAGGCCGCGGCGGGCGGCGGGGCTCCACGGGAGGTGGGCGCGGAGGCGGCGGCCGGTCCGGTGCCGGGGGACGCGGGCGGGGCGGATCGGCGGGACCCGGACGGCCGGGGCCGCGGCGGCCGCCCGCGCCGGTGACGGTGCGCATCGACTCCATCGCCGCCGGCGGGGAGGGGGTGGGGCGGCTGCCGGACGGGCGCGTGACGTTCGTGCACCGCACGGCCCCGGGCGACCTGGCGCAGATCGTCCTGACGGAAACAAAGGACCGCTGGACGCGCGGGCAGCTGCTGCGCGTGCTGGAGCCGTCGCCGGAGCGGCGCGAGGCGCCGTGCCCGTTCTACGCGCGCTGCGGCGGGTGCACGCTGGAGCACATGCAGTACGACGCGCAGCTGCGGGCCAAGGGGCGCATCGTGGCGGACGCGCTGGCGCGCATCGGCGGGGTGCCGGTGGAGGCGCCGGAGGTGGTGCCGTCGCCCAGCGAGTTCCGCTACCGCAACCGGGTGTCGTTCGCGTTGCGGCGGATGGAGCACGGGCGGGTGGTGGCCGGCTTTCACGCCATCGGCGCGCCGGACGAGATCGTGGACCTGGACGGCGCCTGCCTGCTGTTCGAAGAGGCGATCGGGCGGGTGTGGGACGGCATCCGCGCCAGTTGGGGTCCGGACGCGCGCCGGCTTCCCTCCGGCGAGCAGCTGCGGCTGACGCTGCGGACCAACGCGGCGGGCGAGGTGTCGCTGCTGGTGGAGGGCGGCTTTCTTCCCGGCCGGCCGCAGGAGCTGATCGACGCGGTGCCGGGGCTGGTCTCCGTCTGGCACCGCCCGCGTGAAGCGAACGCGGAGCTGATCGCGGGGGCGCCGGGGCTGCCGGAGACGTGGGGCGACGAGACGGTGGAGCTGAGCGGCGCCGCGTTCCTGCAGGTGAACCGGGCCGCGGCGGCGCTGCTGGAGGCGTACGCCATGGAGCTGGCCGGCGACGTGGCTGGCCTGCGCGTGGTCGATGCCTATTGCGGCATCGGCCTCCATGCGCGGCGGCTGGCGCGCGCGGGGGCCGTCGTCACGGGGATCGAGCTGGACCCGGACGCGGTGGCGGAGGCGCGGCGGAGCGCGCCGGAGGGGGCGGTGTTCGTGGAGGGGCCGGTGGAGGCGCTGATCGCCGAGCACCTGCCGGCGGATCTGGTGATCCTGAATCCGCCGCGCGCGGGGATCGCGGCGGAGGCGGCGGACGCGCTGGTGGCGGCGCCTTCGGGCCGCATCCTCTACATCTCCTGCAACCCCGCCACGCTCGCCCGCGACCTCAAGCGGATGAGCGGCGCCTATCGCCTGGAATCCATCCGCTCCTTCGACCTGTTTCCCCAGACGGCGCACGTGGAGAGCGTGGCGCTTCTGGTGGCGGTGTAACTCCGCCGGGGTGCAGGAAAGACGAAGGGCGGCCGTGTATCGCGGCCGCCCTCCGTCGATTCTGGTCAGGAAAACACGATCACCTGCAGGACGGCCTTCCTACGAGATGCAAACGTTGCGGCAGGTGTCATCGTACACGGTGATGCACGCATAATCGCAACTCATGCCGCCGCAGGTCTGTTCCCCGAGCCGCGTCCAGTCGTGCGCCTGCACGGTGCCGCGGGTGGCGTCCTCCGCACGCGAGGTCCTGAACGTCTCGACGGAAAGGGAATCCAGCTTCAGCTTCTTCATCGTTTCTCCTGGTGTGGATGACGGCGGACCGGCGTAGCGCAACCACGTCGTGTTTGCTGGCTTGCGGATGGCAAATCTAAAACTCGGCGGAATTCGTGTAAAGTGTCACCATGAGATCGGAAATTGAGGCGTGGTGTCCGTCGAGGCCGGTGGAGGCGCTGATCGCCGAGCACCTGCCGGCGGACTTGGTGATCCTGAACCCGCCGCGCGCGGGGATCGCGGCGGAGGCGGCGGACGCGCTGGTGGCGGCGCCGTCGGGCCGCATCCTCTACATCTCCTGCAACCCCGCCACGCTCGCCCGCGACCTCAAGCGGATGAGCGCGGCGTACCGGCTGGAATCCATCCGCTCCTTCGACCTGTTTCCCCAGACGGCGCACGTCGAGAGCGTGGCGCTGCTGGTGGGCACCGGGGCGTAGCGCGAGCCGGCTCTTCAATCGGCACGAGAAAAGGGCGCCGAATGGGAGTTCGGCGGCCCTTGCTGTTGCGTGCACCCTACGCCGCGTAGCAAGCGGTTTCGCAGGTGTTCTGATACCGGGTGCGGCACGCGACCTGGCAGCTCACGCCGCCGCACGTCCGCTCATAGTAGTCATAGGTGTAGACCGAGGCGTCGTGCGCGCGCACGGTGCCGCGGGCGGCGTCGTCCGACTGCGAGGTTTCGAACGACTCGACGGACAGGGACTCCAGCTTCAGCTTCTGCATGGGATGCTCCGGGTGGCGGATGAAAATCGCCCGCCTCGTGAGGTCGAGGCGGGCGCACAGGAGACAGCGTCAGTCGGTGCACGTGCCGGTCTGGGGGATGCAGCCGTCCGCGCACGTATTGCAGGTGTTGCAGGCCGGCAGGTAGCACGACGTGCCCTGGCAGCTGCCCACGCAGGTGCCGTCGTCGCAGGTTTGCGGACAGGTGGCATCTTCGGTCTTGCGGACGGTCACGGGACACGCCGCGGTCCAGTATCCGCGGACGGTGCCCTTCCGCGCATCCTGGCCGTCACCGGTCTCGAACGAGTCCACCCGCAGGTCATCCGGGTTCAGCGAGAGCTTGCGCATCCGGTTTGCTCCTTTCGTGGTGAGAGGACCTGTGCCGTCGTGCTTGTTGTGTCGGGTAAGGTGACGATTTTAGGCGTTCACGTCAACCGGTCCGGATACGGAGCCGTCACGGGCTTGCGGGCGGGAAGGGGCCGGTACACCTTGCTGCACTCTGACCGAGGTTTGATTTCGACCGTGACCTGAACGCATGCGCTACTTCGTTACGATCGCCGGCCGCGAGATGGAGGTGGACCTCACCGGCGCCCATCCGGTGGTGGACGGCACCCCCGTCGAGGCCCACCTGACGCAGCTGCCGGGGACGCAGACGCGCCACCTGCTGGTGGACGGCCGCTCGTACACGCTCGCCGCCGCGGCCGGCGACCGCCGCGGGCGGTGGAGCATCGGCATTGGCGCGGAGCGGTTCACGGCCGACGCGGTGGACGAGCGCACGCGCGCCATCCGCGAGATGACGGGCGCCGGCGAGGACGTGGCCGACAAGACCATCGTGGCGCCCATGCCCGGCCTGGTGCTGAAGGTGGAGGTAGAGGTGGGGCAGGCGGTGCGCGCGGGGCAGGGCGTGATCGTCGTGGAGGCGATGAAGATGGAGAACGAGCTCAAGGCGCCGGCGGACGGCGTGGTGGCCAGCATCTCGGTGCAGCCCGGCCAGACGGTGGACAAGGGCGCCACGCTGATCACGCTGGAGTAGGCGGCGTGCGGGAGTGCGCCGGTGCGTGTGGACGTGAATGACGATCTGTGGTTCTGCGGCGAGTTCATCGCGCCCGAGGGACTGCGCGCGCTGGCTACGATGCTGCCCGGGTGCTCGTGGCCGGTGGAGATCCGCCGCTCGGGATACGACGGCACGGACCTTCTGCGCGCCTCGGCCGGGCCCGTGCACATCGACATGTCGGCGGGCCAGGGGACGCTGAAGCTGTTCTCGGGGACGGTGTCGGCCGATCCGGATGCCGCGCTCCGGATGCTGGGTGAGCTCTCCGATGTCTTTCGGCAGTGCCGGATGCGCCACCGGATCGAGCTCTACACCGCGCCGGACGGCCCGTTGCTCGGCTACCTGCACCACGAGTGGCCTCAGTCGGAGTAGATCGAACCAGATGGGTGACGACGCGCGCCGGTGGACGATCCCCGTCCACCGGCGCGTGCTGCGTCTGGCGCAGAAAACGAGCGAGGGCGCGGAGAATCCATCCTCCGCGTCCTCGTTTTTTCCCGCCGCAACCTCCGTGTGACCCCCAGTCGCGATGCATCTTGCGATATATCTTGCGTTGCGATGTATCACGAGTTATATCTTGCGATACATCGCAAGTGCAGTCGTCTCGTACACGGGGAGGCGGAGATGTTCGGAAGGCATCATTGCGGGGGCGGATGGCAGTTCGGGCCGCGGGGGCCGCGCGGCGGCGGTGGGCCCTGGGGATTTGGATGGGGGCCGGGCGGTCCCGGGGGGCCCGGCGGACCGGGCGGGCCGTTCCAGGGCGGCCGCGGGCCGGGGCGGGGCAGGATGTTCGGCCACGGCGACCTGAAGTTCGTGATCCTTAGCCTGATGGCCGAAAAGCCGCGCCACGGCTACGAGATCATCCGCGAGATGGAAGACCGCTTCGGCGGCGCGTACTCGCCCAGCCCGGGGACGGTGTATCCCACGCTCTCGCTGCTGGAGGACCTGGGATACGCCCGCGCCACCAGCGAAGAGGGAAGCAGTCGCAAGGTCTACGAGATCACCGACGAGGGGCGGGCGTACCTGCAGGAGAACCAGTCGGTGGTGGACGGCATCTTTGGCCGGGTGGACGAGTTCGGGTCGTTCATGTTCGGCCCGGCGATGTCGGTGCTGGGGCGCGCGTTCGCCGAGCTGGGCCGCGCCGGGTTCCGCAGCGCCATGCGCCACCAGGGCGACGAGCAGTGGGTGCAGCGCGCGCGTGAGATCCTGGAGCGCGCCGCCCGCGACCTCGAGGGACTGAACTGACGATGGACGCGGACGAGGACCCGCCGGACGCGGACCGCTGGCCCGTCCACCCCGCCAGCGCGTTCTACGGCCTGTGGCCGCGGTTCACGGCGGAGGAAGAGGACGCCGAGCCCGTTGCCGCCGGGTCCGCCGCGGGCGTCGAGCACTAGAACGGCGTGGGGTACAGAGGAGCAGGGAACAGCCAGAGGAACAGAGGACGCATCCCTCTGTTCCTCTGGCTGTTCTCTGTTCCTCTGTACACATGGCTGTTGAAGTTCTGGGGCGGACGATTGCTGGATGGAGCGGGTCCGGAATATCTTCCAATCCCGACCGCATCCGAACCCTTCCCTACAGCAGACCGGCGAGCCGCATGCCCCGAATCGCCCCGCTGGACTACGCAGAGATGCCGCCCGAGGCGCAGGCCGCGCACGACGAGCACCTGCAAACGGCGCGCATCACCAACATGAAGCGTACGCTGCTGCACTCGGTGCCGGCGTTCCAGGCGCTGATGACGTGGTACCCGCTTCGCGACACCGTGCAGCCGTTCCTGGGCGAGCGGCTGACGACGCTGTTCGCCCACGCGGTCAGCAGCGAGACGGACTGCCTGATCTGCTCCACCTTTTTTCGCCGCATCCTCATCGATTGGGGCGAGGACCCGGACCAGCTGGCGATGGACGAGCGCGAGGCGGCCGTTGTCGCATTGGGCCGCGCCCTGGCGGTGACGCCGCACCGCATGCCGGACGACGTCTACGACCGCGTAGCGGCGCATTTCAGCGACGAGCAGATGGTGGCGCTGGTGGCGTTCGGGGCGCTGATGGTGGCCACCAACGTGGTGAACAACGCCCTTCAGGTGCCGCTGGATGATTACCTGCAGCCGTACCGCAGGCAGCCCGCGGCCGCGGAAGGGGTGGTGGCCCATGGCTGAGCTTTCCGGGCGCGTCGCGTTCATCACCGGCGCGGCGCACGGGCAGGGGCGCGCGACGGCGCTCGCGCTGGCGGAGGCGGGCGCCAGCATCGCGGCGTACGACGTGGCGCGGCCGCTGGAGTATCCGGGCTACGGGATGGGGACCTCGGCCGACTTGGAGTCCCTCGTGGCGGAGTGTGAGGCGATCGGCGCCGCCTGTCTCGCGTTCGCCGGCGACGTGCGCGACGACGGCGCCATCACCCGCGCGGTGGACGCGACGGTGGAGCGGCTGGGGCGCATCGACATCCTGTTCAACAACGCGGGGATCTGCGGATACGGCCTGGCCCACGAGCTGACGGAAGAGGCGTGGGACGCGATGGTCGACATCAACCTGAAGGGCGCCTGGCTGGTGGCCCGCCGCGTGATCCCGGTGATGATCGCGCAGAAGTCCGGCGTCATCATCAACAACTCGTCGGTGGCGGGGCTGCGCGGGATGGGGCGGCTGAGCCACTACGCCGCCAGCAAGTGGGGGCTCACGGGGCTCACCAAGTCGTGGGCCATCGAGCTGGCGCCCCACGGGGTGCGGGTGAACTCCATCCACCCCACCGGCGTCAACACGCCCATGAACGACGGGCTGGCGTGGCTGGAGGGCAAGACGCCCGAGCAGATCGCCGAGGCCAGCGCCGGCAACCTGCTCCCCATCCCCTGGATCGAGCCCGAGGACGTGGCCGAGGCGGTGCTGTACCTGGCCAGCGACCGTGCCCGCTTCGTTACCGGCACGCAGCTGGTGCTGGACGCGGGACTCCTGACGCGGTGATTTGGTCTCACACAGAGTCAACAGAGTCAGCAGAGTGCAAGTTCCTCTGCTGACTCCGTTGACTCTGTGTGAGGCCATTCTTTTTGTAATGATGCGTAACCGCCGGGCTGCGCATCACGTCCTGACGAGTTACCCTTGGGTTACACGTAGGGTCATCCTTCTTTCACGGAGGCAGGCGGATGGTACCGGACCGGATCGAGCGCGAGGTGATGATCGCGGCGCCCATCGAGCGGGTGTGGGCGACCATCACGCAGGCGGAGCACGTGGGCAGCTGGTTTGGCGACGCGGGAGCAGAGATCGACCTGCGCCCCGGCGGCGCGATCATCATCCGCTGGAAGGACTACGGCACCGGATACGGGATCGTGGAGCGGGTGGAGCCACCGCACGTGTTCGCCTGGCGCGGCGCGCTGATCGGGCACGCCGAGGTGCGCCCGGGCAACTCCACCCTCGTGGAGTTTACGCTGGCCCAGGAGGGCGGCCAGACGCGGCTGCGCGTGGTTGAGAGCGGCTTCGCCACGCTGGAGATCCCCGCCGAGGAGGCGATCAGGCAGGCGGAGGGGAACGTGGAGGGGTGGCGGATCAAGACGGAGGAGCTGGCGGCGTACGTCGCCGGCGTGGCCGCGTGAGGATGGATGTGCGGGCGGCCGCGTCCGCCGCGGAGGCCGCCGACGTCTTCACCGCGCTGGCGGACCCTACGCGGTGGCAGGTGCTGGCGCTGCTCGCCGCGCGGGGCGAGGGCACGGCCACCACGCTGGCGGCGCAGATGCCCGTCAGCCGGCCGGCCGTCATCAAGCACCTGAACGTGCTGGACCGCGCGGGGCTGGTGCAGGGGCGGCGCAGCGGGCGCGAGGTGCGCTTCAGGGTGCGCCCCGAGCGGCTGGACGCCACCGCGCGCTGGCTGGCCGCCGTCGCGACGGAGTGGGATGCGCGCCTGGCCGCCATCAAGCGCATCGCGGAGGCGGCGGAGTAAGGGGTGATATGAGCCGGGCCCAGGTGATATGGGCTGGGCCCAATGGCGAATGAATTCGCTGCAACAAACACACGAAATCCCCCTGCGGGGATTGGAAGCCGTGGGGTAGGGGAGGAATGCGGTGCGCGCCCCGGCTTTTGCTGAAGCGGAGGCGTGCACGAGGCTGGCAATCTTCTCCAAACTCTCCAGTCTGCGAAGGCAGACTTCGTGTCGTTGTTGCAGCGAATTCATTCGCCCTTGCCGACGGTGCCGGACCACCGGGGGTCAACCATCCATCCCTTCCGGTGCCGCCCCCAGCCGAAAAACCCGCCGACGGATGCCGCGCGCGTCCGTCGGCATTATGTTGTCGCCGAGAAAGCGCGGCACTCCCGCACTGACGCACTACCGCACTCACGCACTTGGTTTCGATGAGCGATACGCTGGCATCCACCAACCTGGGCGAGGACTCCGGCAGCACGGGGCCCGCGGACACTGGCAAGCGGTCGTGGACGGAGCGGCTGGTGGCGCCCGCGCTGGGCAAGCACCCCGAGCGGCGCGAGCGCTTCGAATCCACCAGCGGCGTAGAGGTGGAGCGGCTGTACGCGCCCGAAGACGTGGCGGCGATGGACTACACCGCGGACCTGGGGTGGCCCGGCGAATTTCCGTTCACGCGCGGAATTCAGCCGACGATGTACCGCGGCCGCTTCTGGACCATGCGCCAGTACGCGGGCTTCGGCACGGCGGAGGAGACCAACACGCGCTTCAAGCTGCTGCTGCAGGCGGGGCAGACGGGGCTTTCGACGGCGTTCGACCTGCCGACGCAGATGGGGTACGACAGCGACCACGGCATGGCCGCGGGCGAGGTGGGGCGCGTGGGCGTGGCCATCGACTCGCTGGCCGACATGCGCACGCTGCTGGCGGGGATTCCGCTGGACCAGGTGTCCACGTCCATGACCATCAACGCCACGGCCAGCATCCTCCTGGCGTTCTACGTGGCCGTCGCGGACGAGCAGGGGATCCCGCGCTCGAAGCTGTCGGGGACCATCCAGAACGACATCCTCAAGGAGTACATCGCCCGCGGGACGTACGTGTTTCCCGTGGAGCCGTCGCTGCGGATGATCACCGACATCTTTGCCTTCTGCAACACCGAGGTGCCGCGCTGGAACACCATCTCCATCAGCGGCTACCACATCCGCGAGGCGGGCGCCACGGCGGCGCAGGAGATCGCCTTCACCTTTGCCAACGCGATGGAGTACGTGAAGCGCGCGCTAGCCGCCGGGCTGCCCATCGACAGGTTCGCGCCGCGCCTGTCGTTCTTCTTTGCCAGCCACAACGACCTGTTCGAGGAGGCGGCCAAGTTCCGCGCGGCGCGGCGCCTGTACGCGCGGCTCATGCGCGAGCGCTTCGGTGCGTCGGACGAGGCGGCCAAACTGCGCTTTCACACGCAGACGGGCGGGGTGACGCTGCAGGCGCAGCAGCCGCTGAACAACGTGGTGCGCGTGACGGTGCAGGCGCTGGCGGCGGCGCTGGGCGGCACGCAGTCGCTGCACACCAACGGCTACGACGAGGCGCTGTCGCTGCCCACGGCGCAGGCGGCCACGCTGGCGCTGCGCACGCAGCAGATCCTGGCGTACGAAAGCGGCGTGGGCGATACGGTGGACCCGCTGGCCGGCAGCTACTACGTGGAGGCGCTCACCACCGCGCTCGAGGAAAAGGCGCGCGAGTACCTGGAGCGCATCGACGAGATGGGCGGCGCGTCCGAGGCCATCGTGTACATGCAGGAAGAGATTCACCGCGCGGCGTACGAGCACCAGATCGCGGTGGAGCGCGGGGACCGCACCATCATCGGCGTCAACAAGTTCGGCAGCGCGCAGGCGGAGCCGCTGGACCTGGCGCAGCCCGACTTCAGCGCGCTGGAGCAGTCGCAGCGCACGCAGCTGGCCCGCGTGCGCGCCGAGCGCGACGACGCCGAGGTGCGCGCGCGGCTTGAGGCCATCCGCGCCGCCGCCCGCGGCACCGAGAACCTGATGCCGCGCATCATCGACGCGGTAAAGGCCATGGTGACGCTCGGCGAGATCAGCGACGCCCTGCGCGCCGAGTGGGGCACGTACCGCCCGGCGTGAGGCAGAGTGGAGTAGGCAACAAACAGGACGCCCCGCTGGCGATGGCGGGGCGTCCTTTGCGTTACGCCTAGGGTCAGGCGATCGGAAGATGTGGTCGGGCAGCCGTCGTTCGTGCTTCGGGGTTCCAGGCTGGAGGGAGTACAGGGCTGCCGTTGCCGCAGGTGGCTTCGTCGCGGTTGAGGCGTGGAGACGTCTCAGTCAGCGCCGAAGGCGGTGCGGTCACCAGCCCACATCCACCTCGTACCCGCACGGTTCCACGTTACAACGTGCCATGAAGATGGACAGCCTGAATGTGGTGTCGTAGCCGGGTGTCACCGTGAACCCTGGGGTGTCGTTCGCGGCGCGGTCCGAGATCACGAACCTCCAGTACCCGCGGCGCCCGTTGTACGGTGGAACCCACTCGTGAAGCACGAAGTCCAGATCGCGGCAGTCCATGTCGCACGCACCGGAGTAGCTGTACTGTGTGCCGCGATACAGCACTAGGTCCAAGGTGCCCGACTCACGTTCGTACAGTTCGCCGGTGTACAGGCTCGCTACCGCGCCCGTTTTTACGGGAGTTGCTGCGGTCAAAGAAGCGAGGAGCAGGGTGCCGGCTACGCAGGAGAGGAGACGTCTCATAAACACCTCCGAAAGGAGATTGGTAGGCCCTCCTGTCGGCGCGACAGGGCACTCCGGGACCCGCGGAGTTGTTGAGGTAGATGGTCGTGCTCCGTGGATTTCCCTTGGTCAGGGCACAAACCTTGTTGGGGAATCGCGTAAGGATCCAGCGGGCGCTTGCAGGGGCGTCGATGCGCGTTGGCCGCAACGGGGCTGAACAATATCCGGATGAACAGCGAGGGCCCCGCCGGCGTCGGCGGGGCCCTCGTCGTCATGCCTGCGGTGGCGCGGTCAGGCGCGGCAGACGCAGCAGTTTCCTTCGATGCCGGTGATGCAGTCGCCACCTTCGAACCAGCGGCCCTGGCACTTCAGGTTGCAGTACTCCGGGGTGGTGCACCGGCCGGCGTTGATGCTCCACCCGTCGTCCGGGCACGCACCCTCCTGCTGGGCCTGCGCGAACGAGCTGCTTACGCCGAACGCGAGCGACGCAGCGAACAGCAGGGCGAACAGCGGTGTGGCGATGCGGTTTCCGATGGTGCGCATGCTCTACTCCTGGCTGCGGTGAGTTTCATCCGGCCGTCAAGAAAACGTACGGGTACATGACAGGGTAGTGGTAGGGTGAATCAGGTGCAAGCATTCTGTCGGGTTCCACACGCCCCTTCCCGCTCCGGGCCCGCCATCCATCCTGCAGCAGCAACTCGCAACATCCGGCCAGCCGCTCGCGTATCATGCCGTGCGGGGGGATCGCTCTACCCGCGGCAACCACGATCATCCAACGGCGCATGTATTCCACCTGCATTTTCTGCCACGGCGAGCTGGGCGCAAACGAGAGTATCGAACACTTTCAGGTGGGGAGCCGGCTGGCGTTCGACGCGGAGAAGGGGCGGCTGTGGGCCGTGTGCCCCACCTGCGTGCGCTG
Source organism: Longimicrobium sp. (assembly GCF_036399255.1). Taxonomy (GTDB): domain Bacteria; phylum Gemmatimonadota; class Gemmatimonadetes; order Longimicrobiales; family Longimicrobiaceae; genus Longimicrobium. The sequence goes on along the minus strand of NZ_DASWNM010000094.1, from coordinate 62,151 downwards.
GAACCTGTCGCCGCTGGAGGAGCGCTGGGAGGCGGTGGAAGAGTGCGAGCGCCGCTTTCGCGGAACCACCCTGCGCACCTCCACCGAGAACATCGGCTTGGCGCGGCTGCCGGACGGAACGGAGCTGGTGCGCATCGGCCGGCCGCTGCGGCCGGAGTTCGCGGCGTGGCGCTACGGGCGCGAGTTCGCGGGGCGGCAGAAGCGCGCGGTGATCACGGGCGTCTCGGTGGCGGGGATCGCCGCGGGGATGCTGGCGTTCGGGCCGGCGTCGCTGCTGGTGGGGCTTCCGGCGCTGGGGGCGGCGGAGCTGTGGAAGCGGTCGCTTCCCCGCGGGGCGGGGTTCTTCGAGACGCTGCAGGCCCAGCGCCGCCTGCGCGACAACGCGGGCCAGGTGATGGTCACCGGCGACCGCGTCGTCGACCGGGTGCGCATGCAGCCGGAGCACGAGCGCACCAGGGGCAACGCGTGGGAGCTGCTGGTGCGCACGGCGCGGGTCGTGGAGGCCGACACCGGCCACTTCGTACGGGTCGACCCCGTGACGCACGTGCTTACGGGCGCGGCGGGGCTGCGCGCGCTGGGGGTGATGCTGGCCCACGCCAACGGGGGCGGCGCGGGGCGGTACCACGTGGGGCTGGCGGTGCGGCGCATCGAGCGGGCGCGCACGGCCGAGGGCTTTCTGGCGGTCGCGGAGGGCCAGGCGCGGGCGCAGGGCGCCGGCTACCGCGACGTGTGGGACATGCCCGTAGAGATCCGGCTGGCGATGGAGATGGCCGCGCACGAGGACGCGGAGCGCCGCGCCATGCAGGGCGAGTTGGCGGAGCTGGAGCGGCACTGGCGCGAGGCGGAAGAGTGGGCCGCCATCGCCGACGCGCTCCCCCTGTCGCCGCCCGTGGAGGAAAAGCTGGACGCCCTGCGCGCCGCGCGCGCCGCCGGAGCGGCCCGCCTGGCCGCACGCGAGCAGGGCAAGCCGAAGTAGCACGGGGCTGGATTTGTGCCGAGCGGCGTGCGTCCGAAAAAGAAGTCTCACCCAGAGGGCACAGAGGCCACAGAGGAACAAAGACCTCGTGACCTCCGTGCCCTCCGTGTAAGATTTCTTTGCTACAGCTCGCCCATGGGCTGGCGGCGCACCTCCAGGCGGCCGGGGTCGCGCCGGTAAGCGGGCTGCCGCGGGGGCTCCGCGTATCCGTAGTCCATCTCCGCGCCGGATCCGCCCGCGCGGGAGGCGCGGCGGGGGCGGGGAAGGTCGGCGGCGGTGCCCATCAGGGCGCGGCCGGCACGGTACGCCACGTATCCGCCGATCAGCCAGGGCGCGGCTACCATCAGCGGGTCCATCCACTGGTGCTTCAGGTCCGTGCGGTGCTGCCCCACGCGCGAGCGCACGCCGTGCCGCTTGAACTCGGCGATCACCCCGGTCTCGGAGAGCGGGTTGTCGGGCCGGCCCTCGCGCACCGCCTCCACGCGGCTCTCCATCACGTCGATGCGGTCCGCCAGCATCAGCAGCATCCAGTGCGAGGTGCGGCCTTCGCTCAGCGTGTACGCGTACTTGCGGATGGCGCCCGAGACGCCGCGCGGCGGGCACGCGGTGCCGAACACCGGGGGCAGAACGCCATGCTCCGGCGACATCTCGCGCGGCCACTTTTCCGGCTGCCGCTCGGGAAAGTGCCAGTGCGCGTTGGTGGCGCCTGGGTCGAACTGCTCCATGGGCACCGCCGGCCGGTCCTCGTAGTCCAGGTCCACCCCCCAGCCGGGGATGGTGCGGCGCACCTCGTCCATCGGCGCCGTGGCGCGCGTGGTGGCCGCCCAGTAGGCGATGGGGAGATCCTCGCCCGCCGCCGGCGTGTTCCGCGGCCCTTCCGTATGGTCTGGCATCGTCCGTCTCCTCAGTTGGGGACCACGATGGGCTTGATGCAGTTGTCCAGCTTGGCGCTGAACATGTGGTAGCCCTCGGCGATGTGCTCCAGCGGAATGCGGTGCGTGATGATGTCGCGCGGCCGCAGCACGCCGTTCTTCACGTGCTCGAACAGCCGCGGCCAGTGGCGCTTTACGCTGCACTGGTTGGTGCGGATGGTGAGCCCCTTGTTCATGGCGTCGCCGAACTTGACGGCGCTGAACAGCGGCCCGTACGCGCCCACCACCGAGACCGTGCCGCCCTTGCGCACGCTGTCGATGCACCAGTTGAGCGCCACCGGGCTGCCGCCCTGCATCTTGAACTTGGCCGCCGTCACGTGCTGGAAGAACGCCCCGTCGGCCTCGGCGCCCACGGCGTCGATGGCCACGTCGGCGCCCAGCCAGTCCGTGATCTTCTTCATGTGCATGATGATGTCGTCGTACTCCGCGAAGTTGTACACCTCCGCGTGGGCGAACTCGCGCGCCTTTTCGAGCCGGTAGTCCAGGTGGTCGATGACGATCACCCGGCCGGCACCCATCAGCCACGCCGACTTGGCCGCGAACAGCCCCACCGGCCCCGCGCCGAACACCACCACCACGTCGCCCTCCTGGATGTCGCCCAGCTGCGCGCCAAAGTAGCCGGTGGGAAGCGCGTCGGTCAGCAGCACGGCGTCTTCCTCGTGCATCCACTCGGGGATCAGGCTGGGCCCCACGTCGGCGAAGGGAACGCGGACGAACTCGGCCTGGCCGCCGTCGTAGCCGCCGGTGGTGTGCGAGTATCCGTAGATGCCGCCCACGGCGGTGGCGTTGGGGTTCACGTTGTGGCAGTTGGCGTACAGCTTTCGCGAGCAGAAGAAGCAGGTGCCGCAGAAGATGTTGAACGGCACCATCACCCGGTCGCCGCGCTTCAGGGTCTGCACGCTGGAGCCCACCTCTTCGACGATCCCGATGAACTCGTGCCCGAAGGTCTGCCCCACGCGGGTGTCGGGCATCATCCCGTGGTAGATGTGCAGGTCCGAGCCGCAGATCGCCGCCCGAGTCACCCGCACGATGGCGTCGTTGGGATGCTCGATGGGCGGGATGTCCTTTTCCTCCACCCGGATCTTGTACGGCCCGCGGTACACCATCGCTCGCATCGTCCGCCTCCCCTGGTTCAGTCGGTTGCGTCACTTCCGGGGCGGGGGACCGGGCAATCCGGATGCCGCGGCGGGCCCACCGGCGTCACGAGCGTCTGGATACGCGTGTCCGGGGCTTCTTTGGCGGGTGGGGATCGGGCGGCTGAAACCCTGTCCCGCCGCCGCCGTACGCTCCAGGCAACGGAGCAGGATCCCCGTCCGCATCCCACCGATGGACACGAGCCCATGCAAGCCCTGATGACCACGATAGCGCCGCGCCTGGTGGCGCTCGCCGTTCTGCTGGCCGCCGCGCCCGCCGCCGTGCACGCGCAGGCCGCGCCGCCCGACCCGGCCGCCTCCGGCCCGCTGTACGAAGAGCTGGCGCGCCAGGACAGCCTGCTCTTCGACGCGGCGTTCGTCACCTGCGACGCGGCGAAGGTGAACGCGATGATGGCCGACGACGTGGAGTTCTACCACGACGTCACCGGGATGGCGCAGGGGCCGCAGGTGCGGGCGCAGTTCGAGCGGCTCACCGGCAACTGTCCGCGCGGGATGGGGGTGACGCGCGAGCTGGTGCGGGAAAGCCTGCGGGTGTATCCCATGAACGACTACGGCGCGGTGCAGACGGGGACCCACCGCTTCGTCCAGCGCGGCGGCGAGCCGGCGACCACCGCCATGTTCGTGCACCTGTGGCGCCGCGTGGACGGCGGGTGGAAGGTGACGCGCGTCATCAGCTACGACCACCGCGTGGACGCCGCGTCGGGCGGTGCGTCGCCGGACTGAGGGTATTCAGGAATCAGCCTGGCCGCTTTGACTCCCTGAGAGGGTGTTGCCAAACCTCCTGGCGTGATTGACTTCCTGAGGGAGGCGCCACCCCGTACCTCGTTTGTACACTTCACCTTGGCGCCGACTGAAGGACCTCGCCAGCAGAACGACAGGGCTGGTCCCGCGGGATGAAGCCGGCCCCGCCTCGCCGGAGAGCAGGTCCTTCGGTTGCGCGCAGGCGATTGTGTGGAATCAGGTTACACGTGGTGCGCTCCCTCAGGAAGTCAGCGCTTCTTTGTGATTTGGGGGGGTAGCAACACCCTCTCAGGAAGTCAAGCGCTTTGGGTCTGGCAATTCGGAGACTTGACCGCACTCTGAAGGCCTCAACCGGCGCCTCGAGCGTGGGGTGGGGGATGGTTCTAAAGATCGCGCATCAGGTGGTGCGGACGGCCAAATCCTGCCCGTCTCGGAGATCATCCGCCGATCCGCATCCTCCTCAAAAAATATTCTCATGGCCCCCTGCCGCATTCCATCTCCTTCCCGTTCCCGACAGACCACGCCGGCTCGTGCCTCGTCGACCGGCGCGCCATGCCTCCGCTCACATCTCCCCCATGCGCCGCACTGTGAGAGCAGTCGAAGCGGCACGAGAAAACTCCGTTGACTCCGTTGACTCCGTGTGAGGCCAATCTGTTTGCGGATCTGGTGGATCGACGGAGCAGTGATGGGCGCGAAAAAGCCCCCGCCGGTTTCTGCCGAGCGGGGGCTTTCCATCCCGTCTGGACGATCCTCAGACGACCGTCAGCGTCACGTCGATGTTGCCGCGAGTGGCGTTGGAGTAGGGGCAGACGGCGTGCGCCTTCTGCACCAGCTCCTCGACCTGCGTACGCTCCACGCCCGGCGCGTCGATCCTGAGTTCCACCTGCAGCCCGTATCCGCCGCCGCCTTCCGCCGGACCGAATCCCACGCGCGCCTCCAGCGAGGTGTCCGCGGGGAGCGGCGTCTTGGCCCGCGTGGCGACCAGGTTCAGCGCGCTGAGGAAGCACGACCCGTATCCGGCCGCGAACAGCTGCTCGGGGTTGGTGCCCTCCCCGCCCGGTCCACCCATCTCCCGCGGCGTGGCGAGCTTCACGTCCAGCGCGTTGTCGGACGAGGTCGCCCGGCCCTCGCGGCCGCCCGTTACCGTGGCGGAGGCGGTGTACAGAATCTTGCTGATCGGCATCCGGGTTCCTTCAGGATAGTGAATCGTGGGCTCCTCGAACGGAGCGACGTTTCCGGCTGTGAGGCCGATGGGATCAGGCCGCGTGCGTGCCGCGCTCGGCCTGCGGGTGCGCGCAGGCGGCGGCGCGGGACAGCAGCAGGTCGCGCTCGCGGGCGTTCTGCGTAAGCGACGCGGCACGCTCGAACTCTGCGCGCGCCTCGTCCAGCCGGCCCAGCTTGAACAGCAGGTCGCCGCGCACGCTGGGGAGCAGGTGGTAGGCCTTGAGCGACGGCTCGTCCATCAGCTCGTCCACCAGCTGCAGCCCCGCCTCCGGACCGAAGGCCATCCCCAGCGCCACCGCCCGGTTCAGCTCCACCACCGGCGACGGCGTCAGCTGCGCCAGCGCGGCGTACAGCGCGGCGATGCGTGGCCACTCCGTCTCGTCCGGCGTGCGGGCGCGGGCGTGGCAGGCGGCGATGGCGGCCTGCAGCGCGTACGGGCCAAAGGCGCCCCCCAGCGCCTCGGCGCGTGCCAGCGCGGCCAGGCCGCGGCGAATGAGCAGCTGGTCCCAGCGGCCGCGGTCCTGGTCCAGCAGCAGCACCGGCTCGCCCGACGGCCCGGTGCGCGCCCGCAGCCGCGACGCCTGGATCTCCATCAGCGCCACCAGCCCGTGCACCTCCGGCTCGCCGGGCACCAGCTCGGCAAGGATGCGCCCCAGCCGCAGCGCGTCCTCGCACAGCGCCGGGCGCATCCAGTCGTCGCCGGCGGTGGCGGAGTAGCCCTCGTTGAAGATCAGGTACACGACGCCGAGAACGGACGAGAGTCGCGCGGCCAGCTCGGCGCCGCGCGGCACCTCGAACGGGACTTTCGCCTCGGCCAGCGTCTTCTTGGCGCGGACGATCCGCTGCGCCACGGTGGGGACGGGGACCAGGAAGGCGCGGGCGATCTCTTCCGTGGTCAATCCGCCCAGCATGCGCAGCGTGAGCGCCACCCGCGCCTCGGTGGTGAGCACCGGGTGGCAGCAGGTGAACACCAGGCGCAGCAGGTCGTCGCCGATGGGGTCGTCCAGCGCCGCGTCCAGGTCCGGCACCGCCGCCTCGATCTGCGCTTCCAACTCGGGCGCCAGCAGCTGGTGCTTGCGCTCCAGCAGCTTGCTGCGGCGAAACTGGTCGATGGCGCGGCGCTTGGCGGTCTGCATCAGCCAGGCGCCGGGGTTGTCGGGGACGCCCGTCTGGGGCCAGCGCTCCAGCGCCGCCACCAGCGCGTCCTGCGCCAGGTCCTCGGCCAGGCCCACGTCGCCCACCATGCGCGCCAGCCCGGCGATGACCCGGGCCGACTCGATTCTCCAGACCGCGTCGATGGCGCGGTGCGTCTCATTGGTAGATGTGCTCACGGGGACGGACTATGAGCGTCCGTCCCCGCGAGCGCAAGCCGTCGGCGCCGTCGCGTGCGATACGGTCAGGTGGTTCCGGCAGACTCCCGCAGCAGTTCCATCAGCAGGTCGTACGTGAGGTGCGGGTTCCCTTTCCAGTTGTTTTCGATACCCTGCTGGGTAAAGGGAGTGTGGTTGCGGTCGTCGCCCTGCCCGGAGCCGAACCACACGGCATCCGGCCAGTTACGAGGAGACCCCGGAGATTCAATCCACCGTCCATCAATGATCCGCCGATTGCGATCGACCGTGAGCTCGTACGAATAACGGTGGGTCGAGATGAAGTCAGGATCGAGGGCAGCCACACGGCTGCTGGTTTCACGGCCCATCTGGTACAGGCTGAGCTCACCCATGTGGTGCACGGTCGTCTCGAACGTGAGGCTGCGCGATCCGTCACGGCGGGGCGGCGACCGTCGCACCAGCTTCCGATCATACCCGACGATGGTGTGATTGAAAATCTGCGTGCCGGGCGCGACATCCATGAAGAACACGCGGTCGGAGCCCCCGAGCAGCATTCGCAGTGCGATATCGAACGCACCGGGATTGGGATCGACCGTCGTGCGATTGTCGCCGATGTACGCGTAGTTGTTGCGCTCTCCGAGAAAAAAGAACGCGGCTCCGAGAATTGCCTTGATGTCCGTCGTCTCGAACACGATCGGGGTGCCGTTCGGGCTTAGGCGCCGGACCGACCGCCGGGGCTCGGGGGTTAGTGCGCCAGCCGCCCGGATCCCGTTGCAGAACCCTTCCCAATGCTGGGGGGTCGCCGGGGGGCCACGAAAACGAAGCTCGTGGTTCGTGATCTGGAAGTTCTGGTTGCCCGCAAGGATGTCCAGCTTCTCCGCCGGTGACAGGCGCGAGATCTGCGCTGAATCCATGCTCACCACGGCGTTCCAGCTCAATGTAGCCGCAGTGGGATGTGCCTCTGCATTCCCGGGCTGCCAACGTGTCGCGATCCCTCCGTAAATCCAAGCGAAATAGTCGCCACCCCACGGCGCTTTGCTCGCACTTACTGTGTGTCGGCTTGCTCCGTGGTCATACGCGCGAAATTCATTGATCCGGGCCGGCGTCAGACCGTAGTTTCCCACTGAGAAGGAGCGGATCCAGCAAAGGTCGTTCTGAAAACTCCCGTCGACGGGTCCGCACAGTTGAACCTGTGGGGACGATGCACCCGAGGCGCCGAGCGCGAGCAGAGCTAGCAGTAGAAGCGAGACCTTCGTTTTCATGAGGATGCCTAGGCCGAGGTGGGGAGTCGCGCAGCATCGGGGTGGGCATAGCGCCTCGTTCCGGATCACCGGCTACGCACATCGTTGGATGGACGTAGCCAGCTAAATTCTCACGCCCCGCCCGCGCCTGATGCTGCGCGATTCTCCGTTCCTGCTCCTAGCAGCCTGTGAAGAAGAAGCCGTTGCCGTCGGGATCGAACAGCCAGGTGGCCTTGTCACCCCACGGCATCTCTTCGAGCGGCCCGCTGAAGCGCACACCGCGCTCCACCAGCGTGCGGTACGTCTCCTCCACGTCGTCCACGCCAAAGGTGATCCCCGTCTGCCCGGGCATGCCGGGGCCCGCGCCGATCCCGGTTCCCGGCTCGGCCTTGAAGATGTGCGTGGGGCCCAGCGCCAGCTCCGTCTGCCCGCCGACGGGCGCCACGGTCAGGAAGCGGTAGTTCCCCATCAACACGTCGATGCGCTTTTCCCAGCCCAGCGTGTTGACGTAGAAGTCCAGCGCGCGCTCCTGGTCGGAGACGATGACGAGCGTGTTGTGGATGTAGGCGATCATGGGAAGCTCTCCAGGTTTTCCGGTGGATTACGTGTGGTCAGCGCGATTCCGCGATGGCCTTGAGGGTGGCGAGGCCGGCGGCGAAGTCCCTGCCGATCAGCTCGTCCATGTTGATGAAGATGCACATCACCTTGCTGATGAACGGCTGGGGCCCGTACGTGGCCCAGGTGACTTCGGTCTGCGCACCCCGCGGCTGCAGGATGAACTCGGACACGTTGCGGGCCTTGAACGGCTTTTCGAACCGCAGGTCCAGGGTGACGCGCGACGGCGACACTTCCGTGATCTCCATCCGCCCCGTGCCCGCCTTGCCGTTGCCGGACCACTCGTAGACGGCGCCCGTTCCGCTGGCCGCGCCGCTGAACGTCTTTTTCATCGCCGGGTCCAGCCTTTCGTACGGCGACCAGTCGGCCCAGCGGCGAAAGTCGGTGATCAGGGGCAGGATGGTCTCCGGCGGCGCGGCGATGGTCGTCGTGCGCTCCGTGCGAAAGGTGCCGGGCCGGGTGGCGGCGTAGCCCAGCACGCCCGCGACGGGCGCGGCGACGGCCAGGGCGATGATCGGAAGCATGGCGCTCTCGTGCGGATGGATGATGTCAGTTCTTCTTGGACGAGCCGATGGACCAGGTGTGGCCATAGGGGTCGCGCACCTGGCCGTAGCGGTCGCCCCAGAACTGGTCGGCGATGGGCATGGTGATGGTGGCGCCGGCCGCGACCGCGCGCTCCCACCACTGGTCGGCGTCGTCCACGTGCAGGTGCAGCGTCACGCCGGCGGGCCCGCCCTCCGGCAGCCCGAAGCCGTGCTCGGGGTAGTCGTCCGACATCATCACGTCGGCGTCGTTGATGCGCAGGTGGCAGTGGATGAGGCGCGTGCCGTCCTGGTCCGCCTGGCGCATCAGCTCCTGCGCGCCGAACGCGCGCTGGTACCACGCCGACGCCTCCGAGGCGCCGTGGACGGTGAGGTACGGGGTGACGCCGTTCCGGAGGGTAGGGATGTCGGACATGGTCTGCTCCACGGGGTTGATGATGACGTGCGGCTCATGAGCCGGTCTCTGCATACGCGACGAACGGGGTGCCGGCGGATCGACAAACCGCAGTTACCGGTTCGCCATCTGCTCCCGCAGCGCGACCAGGTCCGCGATCTCCTCGTCGCCGCCGAAGTCCTCGAACTCGTACAGCGGGCGGATCTCGATCTGCACGTTTCCGCCGCCGTCGATCCGGGGCCAGCGCTTTACCCACTCGATCGCCTCTTCCTTCGACGCGACCTCGATGATGGAGACGCCGGCGATCAGCTCCTTGGCCTCGGTGAACGGCCCGTCGATCACGGTGGGCCTGCCGCCGGAAAAGCTGACGCGGGCGCCGTTGGCGCTGGGCTTCAGCCCGTCGCCGGACAGCATCACGCCGGCGTCGACCATCTCCTGGTTGTAGGCGGCCATGGCGGTGATCAGCTCCTGGCTGGGCATCATTCCCGCCTCGGTGTCCGCGTCGGCCTTGCGGATGATCATGAAGCGCATCGTCGTCTCGCGTTTTGGGGTGTGGATCGTCGCTCTGCCCATACGTCGAACGAGCGGGCGCGATTTCGACAGGCGGTGGTGCCAGGGGAGGGAGCTGCTCTGGCCTAGAGATGGGGCAGCGATGGCCACCAGATGATCCCGATGGGGTGATGGTGAGGGTATCACACCCGCGCCACGCCCCCCGGGACCCACCTGCGGGTGCGCTTAAGGTTCTTCGTTGGGTAGTGGGAGCGACTTGCTACGGTCTATCGTCGCCTGGATTTTAGACAAGTAGTTGGTGTCACCGGCAAAGAAGCGCTGGAGCAGGGGCCAAGCCCTCTGTGTTGCCTCACTCGCGCACATCCTCTGCCGCAACGAACCCTCTGGAAACGGGTTCGGGGTATTCTCGAAATAGCGATAATACACGCTTGCGGCTTCAAAGCTGGCAACGAGGTATGCCAGTTCCTCAGCATCAACGCCGACCTCTTGCAACTCTGCTGGGCTAATGCCGTGGAACCGTAACAGCGATGGGTTCTTGGCGAGCGCGCCCCACACCTCGACAAGTACGGCCATGTTCGCCTGGAGCGTTGCATGCTTCGCCTGGATGGAGTGTGAGCGCAAAGTCCAAACGAAGGTTATCACAGACACGACCAGTGCGAGCACAGCGACGAGAACTTCGGGCTCCATGCCTTACCTCCAGAATTGAGTGTGGTACAGCAACAATGGGCTAAGTAGATGTCTCCGCGCGGGTGCTGCAGGAGACGCGTGCGTTACACCCGTACCACGATCCCTCCACAGCCGGAGCACCGGAATCAACGGAGGCGCGAACTGGTATGCGTTGACTCCGCCGCTACCAGAGTGACTTCCTGAAGGAGGCGCCGCGCGGAACCTGGCCCTGCCACAACCGCCTGTGCGCCGACTGAAGGACCTCGCTGGCAGAACCGTGGGGGCTGGTTTCGCGTCCTGAAGCCGGCCCGTTCGTGGTGCCGGCGAGGTCCTTCGGTCGCGCGCAGGCGGTTGTGTGGCTGCTGGTTACACGTGGTGCGCTCCCTCAGGAAGTCACTGCTTTCGTGTGCGTGGTGGTAGTCACTGCTCCCGCGAGGGAGCCTGACTATGCGTGGGGGACGTCGAATACTTCGCGGACTTCGGCGGCGGAGTCGCCGGCGATGGCAAGGAAGCGCTCGGCAAGCTCCATCGCCGCCTGGTGCGAGGGGACCTCCACCAGCACGAAGCCGGCGACCAGCTCCTTGGCTTCCGCGAACGGCCCGTCGGTGAGCGTGACCTTGCCGCCGGAGCGCCGCAGCCGCGCGGCGTTGCGCTTGCTGGGCTGCAGCGCCTCGGTGGCGATCACCACGCCCTCCTCGCGCAGCTGCGTGATGAAGCGGCCCATCTCGGGAAGCAGGATGCACGCGGGCGCCGCGTCTTCCGTGTCCTTGTCGGCCTTGAACATGATCATGTACCGCATCCGTCTGCCTCCGTCTGGTTCTTCCGTGTTCGGCGCCGGGCGCCCGGACGATCTGGACCGGTATTCTGCGGCGCCGGAGCACGATCCGCCAGCCGCAAACGCTTGCGGCCACGGCGCGAACGAACACGAACGGGCTGGCGGACCCGTGACGTCCGCCGGCCCGCTCCACCAGCCGTGGATGACGGTCAGGCCTGCGCGGCGACCTGCTGGCGCAGGCGCTGTTCGGCGGCGCGCAGCTCGCCGCTGGGGTCGCTCTCGGCAAAGTCCTCGGCGTCGAACACCTGGCGGATCTCGATCTCCGCTTCGGTGCCGGGCATGGGGTTGGGCGCGCGCTTCACCCACTCGATCGCCTCTTCCTTCGACTTCACCTGGATGAGCCAGAAGCCCGCCAGCAGCTCCTTGGTTTCGGCGAACGGCCCGTCGATCACGGTACGCTGGCTGCCGGAAAAGCGGACCCGGGTGCCGCGCGAGCTGGGGTGCAGCCCCTCGCCGGCCAGCAGCACGCCGGCCTTCACCAGCTCTTCGTTGTACCGGCCCATTTCGGCGAGCAGCTCTTCGCCGGGCATCACGCCCGCCTCGGAATCCTCGGAGGCCTTGACCAGGATCATGAAGCGCATCGTCGTATCTCCCTGTTCTCGGGGTTCGAAAGCGGGCCGGCCGGGTGCCGCTCCCTTGCTTCTGTGATGGTGACGAACGGGGCATCCCCAAATCGACACGGCCGATGAAGAAATTTCTGCCGCCCCGCATCGCCATCGCTTGAAGATGGATGGATCGCGGCGCCGCTGCTCGCGTTCTTCATCCAACGTAAACAAAGTGAAGGGGGGTGACGATCCCCGCTCGATTCGCCCCGCCTGCGTCCCGATGCCCGGTTCTTGCATCGAAGGGCGCCCTGTACGAACGCTGAACAGCGGGGCGTGCGCGGATCGATCCCGGTCTGCCCATGCCGCCCGAACGCGAACAAACTTTTTCGAACCCGACCAATGCGCCAGACCAGAGCCGTGCTTGCCGTACCCCTTCTTGCGTCCGCGCTGCTGGCGGGCTGCTCGCCCCAGACCGGCGCCTCCGCCGACGCGGCTCCCGCGGACACGCCGCAGGTGGCCGGCGGCGGACAGTCCGGATCGCAGCCCTGCACGCCCCTGGAGACGCGCGACGCCAACGGCGCCGGCCAGCAGCCCGCCGCGCGGGGGCAGACGCGCGCGTGCGGCGTGCGCAGCAACGTCGCCTTCGACGTGCAGGTGGTGGCGCGCGGGCTCAACAAGCCCTGGTCCGTGGAGCCGCTCCCCGACGGCGCGTTGCTGGTGACGGAAAAGGGCGGCACCATGCGCATCGTCTCGGCGACGGGGCAGATCGGCCAGCCGGTCGCGGGGGTGACGCCGGTGGACGCGCGCGGGCAGGGCGGCCTGCTGGACGCGGCGCTCAGCCCCAATTTCGCCACGGACCGCACCGTCTTCTGGAGCTTTACGGAGCCGCGCGAGGGCGGCAACGGCACCAGCGTCGCGCGCGGCGTGCTGTCGGCCGATCGCGCGCGGCTGGAGCAGGTGCGGGTGATCCTGCACACGCGGCCCACGTACAACAACAACATGCACTTTGGCTCGCGGCTGGCCTTCGGGCCGGACGGGATGCTGTACGTGACGATGGGCGAGCGCTCGGCGCGCGAAACGCGGCCGCAGGCGCAGGAGCCGGGGAGCCACCTGGGCAAGACGCTGCGCATCAGCCCCGACGGCTCGGTGCCGCAGGGCAACCCGCTGGCGGGGCGGGCCGGCGCGCTGCCGGAGATCTGGTCGATGGGCCACCGGAACATCCAGGCCGCCGCCTTCGACGGGCAGGGGCGCTTCTGGGTCATCGAGCACGGCACGCGGGGCGGGGACGAGCTGAACCGCGTGGAGGCGGGAAAGAACTACGGCTGGCCGATCGCCGCGTACGGCATCGAGTACCAGGGCGCGGCCATCACCTCGGCGCTGGGTGAAGCGGCGACCACGCGGCCGGGCACCGAGCAGCCCGTGTACTACTGGGACCCGGTGATCGCGCCCTCCGGCGCGCAGTTCTACACGGGAAGCGCGTTCCCGGCGTGGCGCAACAGCCTGTTCATCGGCGGGCTGGCGTCCATGCGCCTGGTGCGGCTGGTGATCGAGAACGACCGCGTGACCGGCGAGGAGCACCTGCTCACGGACCGCAACAAGCGCATCCGCGACGTGCGCCAGGGCCCCGACGGCGCCCTCTACATCGTCACCGACGAGGACAACGCCGAGCTCTGGCGCATCAGCCCGCGCCGGTAGAACGGCAGGAAAAGATAGGGGGTACAGAGGAACAGAGGAGACAGAGGAAAACCGTCGTGTGGTCCTCTGTCTCCTCTTCCTCTGTACCCCCACGTCTTTTTGGTCAGCCTGCTTCCTCCGCCGCGGCCTTGGTGTCGCGGGCGCCGGGGATGAAGCCGAAGAAGACGTCGATGGAGCGGATGCGGCCGCTGGCGAAGCGCAGCAGCTCGGCGTTGTGAAAGGTGCCGCCCTGCTTGCCCTCGGTCTCGTAGACGGCGACGGCTTCATCGCCCTGCACGAAGACCTTCATGGGGAGGCGGAAGCGGAACTCGCCGGCGTGCGGCCAGCAGTGGCTGAAGTACGTGGCCCGGTCGATGTGGTCGTCCCACGGGCTGGTAAAGGTGAAGTCGTCCGCCAGCAGCGCCTCCATCCCCTCGCGGTCGACCGCCTGGTAGACCTCGTAGTACCGGCGGGCGATCTCCGCGATTCCTCCATCATGCATCGGCGTTCTCCCTGTGGGCGTGGCGGGCGAGAAAGTCGTGGACGGACTCCCAGAAAAGAGGGAGCCCACCGGCGCCGTGGTCGGCGTTGGGGATGACGGCGAGCTCTCCGTGCGGGAGCAGACGGTACAGCCGCAGCGACTCGTCCAGCGAGGGGTCGTCGCGGTCGCCGACGATCACCAGCGAGGGGACGGCGATGGACGCCAGCTGCTCGTCGCTGTAGGCGGGGACGCTGTACCACAGCTCCGAGATCTGCGTGAGGTAGTCCCGCGAGGCGTCCGGCCCCGGGTAGTGCAGGTGCGCCGCCTGGATGGTGGGATAGAAGTCGCCCATCGCGCGCTCCACCTCCGCCAGGTCGATGGCGCCCGATCCCGGGAAGCCCATGGAGCGCAGCAGCTCCAGGTACCCTTCCGCCGGCCGCGTGACCACGCCGCCCATCACCATTGCCCGGGCCAGCGCGGGGTGCCGCAGCCCGATCTCCAGCGCGACCTGCGCGCCGTCGCTGTATCCCACGACGGTCGGCCGCTCCAGCCCCAGCGCCGCGCAGAACGCGGCCACGTCGTCCGCCATCTGGTCGTAGCGCATCCACCCGGCGGGGTTGCCGGTGCCGCCGTGGCCGCGGGAGTCGGGGATGAGCACGCGGTGCTCCCGCGCCAGCTCCGCTACCACGGCGGGATTCCACATGATCTCGCCGGTGGCCAGGCCGCCGTGGAGCAGGATGAGCGGCGGCCCCGCACCCTGCTCGCGGTAGAAGATCCGCAGATCGCCGGCGTCGGCGTAGTGCTCGGTGGGTTCCGCGGCTTCGGTGGACGTGCTCATCGAACGCGTGCGGGTGTGGTGGGTGGATGCGGTCCGCGCGGAGTTCGGTAGACGGCGGATTGACGAAAGGCATCGGGGCTGCGCCCGCCGGGGTGCCCCTCCCCCGGCCCCTCCCCGTTCGTTCCTCACGGAGAGGGGAGAATTCGGTCCCGCTGCGAACACGGGTCGAACTGCGTCGGCGGGCGCCCCCCCTCTCCCGGCCTCTCCCCCATAAACTGCATGGGGGAGAGGAGAATTCGATACCGCTTCGGACACCGTGTCGGGCGCGTCACCCTCCCCCGCGCGGTTTGCGGGGGAGAGCCGGGGAGGGGGGCGGCCCACCATCTCGATTTCAACCTGCCGAAGCGCCCCGGTGCCCTCGATCTCCACGGCCGGCGGCGTGCGCCGCGCCGTCCTCCATCACGCCGCCGTCAGTCACGCGCCGGCTCCGGGCGGGAATCCGCGGGCGCGGCGCGGCCGTTCCAGGCGGTGCACAGCTCGTCGGCATAGCCCAGCAGCAGGTACTCGGTCCTGGGCGTTACCCGGCAGGCCTCGTTGCCGCAGGCAATGCGCACGCTCTCGCGCAGCCAGGGGCTGGGCTCCACCACGGCCGCGCCGCCGCAGAAGGGGCAGGGGCGCAGCGGGCCCACGGCGGCGGCACGGGTCAGGGGCAGGGCGCCTTCGATCACCATCATGCTCAGTTCGCTCCGGTTGCGTGGCGCGGATCAGCTGGCGAAGTCGGGAACGGCCCCGCGCGCGGCGGCGGCGCGGCCCCTGGGCTCTTCCCAGTCCTCCTGCCGCCCCAGCGCCGTCTCGTCCAGCATGTAGTACGACCCGCCGATGGTCTCGAGCCCGCGCGCGTACACGGAATAGGTGTGGAACACGTCGTCGCCCACACGCAGGAAGCAGCTGCGGCCCGGGCGCTCCAGCGGCTGGTCGCCCTCGAAGCCGCCCTGTCCCATCGCCGCGTATTCTTCCGCCGTGCGGTAGTTGTAGACGATGGGCTTTACCGACTCGTCCAGCGTAACGTCGAAGTCGTAGTTGAAGTCGCCGCCGTACGACGAGTACCAGGGAAACGTCCACCCCTTTTGCGCCGTGTACGCCTCGATCTTCTCGATGGGCGCGCGCGAGACGTAGACGAAGGTGGTGTCGCGGGTGGCCAGGTGCCGCAGGTGGCCCTCCGACATCTCGTCCGCGCCGGCGGAGCAGCTGGGGCAGCCGGTATCCCAGTCCGGACGAAACATGAAGTGGCCCACCATCAGCTGCCGGCGTCCGTGGAACAGGTCCGCCAGGCGAACCTCGCCCTCCGGCCCGGTGAAGACGTAGTCCTTTTCCACCCGCACCATGGGAAGGCGGCGCCGGTCGGCGGCCAGGGCGTCGCGCTGCTTCGTCAGCTCCTTCTCCCGCGCCAGGAGCTCCCTGCGCGCGGCCAGCCACGCGTCGCGCGAGACCACCTCCGGCAGGCCTTCCATGCTTTCCATCATCACGAACGCTCCAGCGAGGGGAGGGTGGGGTGGATGGCGCCCGGCGGGCACCGGAATGCGTTCAGGCTCTGGCAGATGGATGCGCCGCGGCCGACGCGGCGTCGAAGCGCTCGAGCAGCTCGGCGGCGGCGTCCACGCCCAGGGCGGCGACCACGCGCTGGTGCGCCTGCGTCCACAGCGGCAGCGCGTCGTCTACCGCCTGCTCGCCCGCGGGCGTGAGCCGCGCGACGCGCATCCGCCGGTCTTCCGGCAGCCGCTCCGTCTGGACGAGGCCCGCCTTTTCCAGCGGGCGCAGGGCGCGGGAGAGGGTGGTCTGGTCCATGGCCAGGATGTCGGCCAGCCGGCTTACGGTGCCCTGGCCGCGCGTCATGGCCACGGCGTTCAGCAGGGTGAGCTGCGTGGCGGCGATGCCCAGCGGGCGCAGCGCCTCGTCGTACATGCGCGTAAGCGCGCGCGAGACGCGCCGGGCCCTGAAGCACAGGCACCCGGCGGTCATGATCTCGGCGGCGGACTTTCGGTTTTTGTTCACGTACACATGTATATGCATGCACCACCACCCGCGCAAGCCTCTTCGTGCGCTTTCGCCCGCCTACGCGACGCTCGTCCGCAGCGCTGGCGCACGCTCGCGGCCGCGCACGCGGGCGAGCACCGAATCCAGGCTCCACGCGCCCGCGCCGGCCGCCGTCAGGTACAGGAAGAAGAAGCAGTACATCACCGCGGGCACGCCGCCGTTGGTGCTGGGCCAGAACCCATTCGGCTGGTGGAACTGGAAGTACGCCACCGCCATCTCGCCCGCCAGGACGAAGGCGACGGGGCGCGTGTACAGCCCCAGCATGATGGCGATGCCGCCCACGATCTCCATCAATCCTCCGATCCCCACCTGCGACATCAGCTCGATGGGGGGCATGTTGGGCATGGGGTTGGCCGGGAATCCCAGCAGCTTCATGGTGCCGGCCTGAAAGAACATCAGCCCCGCGACGATGCGGAGGATGGCCAGCATGCGGCTGGTCCAGACGGGGTTGGCGGGCTCGTGGATTGACATGGCGTTCTCTCCTGGTTGGGATGGGTGGATCGGTGGATCCGCCGCGTGATTCCTGCTCTCTGACAGGGCGACGAACGGGGCTGCGCGATTTCGACAAGCTGTTCGTCGTGGATGACGGTCCAGCGGTTTCGCGCGGAAGCGCGTGGAGGAAAAGCGGTGTGTTTCCGACGTTTCTCCCTCACCTCCGCGGCCGTGACTGCATGAGCAGGGTGGCGCTAAACCTCCCGCCAGCAACAGAGCGTTGACTTCCTGAGGGAGCGCACCACGTGTAACTAGCCAACGTACGATAGGTTGCGCGCGACCGAAGGACCTCGTCTTGGTGGCGTAGAGGCCAGATCAGGGCACGGGACCAGCCCCACTCTTCTGCCGGCGAGGTCCTTCGGTCGGCGCCAGAGTGCATCGTACGGGCGGGGTACGGAGCGGCGCCTCCCTCAGGAAGTCAATCGCTACGAAAGGTTTAGCAACACCCCCTCCGCGTTCACATCGTCTTCAGGTACTCGGCCAGCTTGGCCATGGTCTGGTTGCCCAGCTCCACCGCGCCAAACTGGATCACGCCCGCGCGCTGCGCGGCGGTGGCGAAGAGCATCCGCTGGGTTACGCGGGTGCGGCCGCCCAGGTCCTCGAAGCGCACAGTCACCTGAAAGGCGCCGGGATCGTCGTCCACGTCGTCGCCGTGCAGGAACTCAAGGCGCTCGTTGGGCACGACCTCGCGGTAGGCGATGCGGTTGGGCCAGTCCTTTCCGTCGGGGCCGTGCATGGTAAAGCGCCACATGCCGCCGGGGCGCACGTCGATGTGGTGCACGGTGTTGACGAAGCCGTCCGGCCCCCACCAGACGGGCAGGTGCCGCGGGTCGGTGTACGCCTGGAACACCAGCTCGCGCGGCGCGTCGAACTCGCGCGAAAGGACGATCTCGCGGTCCGCCGTGTCGGAGGTGGGTGCGTCTGCGGTCATCATCGGTCTGCTCTGCTGTAGAAGGTGGATGGATGCCGGCGGATCAGGCGCGGCCGGCGGCGATTTCAGCGATGCGCTCGGCCAGGCGGTCCAGCGACTGGGCCCAGCCGCCGAACGCGCCGGAGCCGGCCCACCCGGCGTAGTCCTGCGGGGTGGGAAAGACGATGCTCAGCCGCACCGTCGTGCGCCCGTCGTGCTCCTCCCACGTCGCCGTCTCCACCGCCTCGGCGTCCGGGTACGGTTCGAAGCACCAGGTGTTGACGATGCGGGACGGCGGATCGACCTCCCTGTACGTGCCCGAGAAGGCGAACTCGGTCCCGCCCGGTCCCTGCATCACGAAGCGAAAGCGTCCGCCCACCCGCAGGTCGATCTCGCACGAGACCAGCCGCGTGTCGCGCGGGCCGTACCACCGCATCACGTGCTCGGGCTCCGTCATCGCGCGAAAGACCAGCTCGCGGGGCGCGTCGAAGACGCGGGTGGCGACGGCCTCGCGGTTGTCGGGGGCGTCGCTGGCGGGCGCCGGGCCGGCGCCGGCAAGGGTGGCGATCATCACTCTGCTCCGGTCTGGGTGTGGGAATCGGCCAGCAGGCTGGCCAGGCGGTCCAGCGATTCGGTCCAGCCCTGCAGCTCGCCCTGGTCGGTGACCAGGCCGGTCTGGCGGATGGTGACCTCGGTGCCGTCCGCGTGCTCGGAAAAGTGGACGGTGATGGTCATCTCGCCGGGAAAGCCGGGTCGCTCCACGTGGCCGCCCGCCGGGTCCGAGAAATGGCAGGTGAACGAGACGCGCTCCGGCGGCGCCACGTCGGTGTAGGTGCCGCGGATCCAGACGTCCGGGTAGTCGGCGAAGTGATGCTGGTAGTGCAGCGTGCCGCCGGGGCGCGCGTCCAGCCGGCAGAAGGGCAGGGTGGAGCCGTGCGGCCCGAACCAGCGCGCCCAGTGCTCCTCGTCCGTCCACGCGCGAAACACCAGCTCGCGCGGGGCCTGGAATACGCGGGTCATCACGAGCTCGGCGCCCTCCCACCCGATCCGCGTGGAGGCGGTGCCTCCGCTACTCGCCGCTGCCGTCATCGTTCTTCTCCCGTGCCTGAAGTTGCTTGAGGTACACGTCCAGCCGGTCGAACCGCTCTTCCCAGTGCCTGCGGTACTGCTCCACCCAGTCGTCCACCCTGCGCAGCGGTTCCGCCTGCAGCCTGCAGGGCCGCCACTGCGCCTCGCGCCCCCGCTCGATGAGCCCCGCGCGCTCCAGCACCTTGAGGTGCTTGCTGATGGCCGGCATGCTCATGTCGAACGGCTCGGCCAGTTCCGTCACCGTGGCCTCGCCCTGTGCCAGGCGCGCCAGGATCGCCCGCCGGGTGGGGTCGGCGAGTGCGGAGAAGGTGGCGCTGAGCGGATCGTCGGGCATGGCACGTTTAACCGTTTGGTTACTTAACCTGGCGGTAAAGTAAAGAACGCGGCATCGCCCGTCAAGAGATTCGGTTCGATGATGATTCACCCGCCACCGTGACGTCCTGAGGAGGCTGATGCTGAATCTTTTGCCGGAGCTGGTATAAGGGCGGGAAGCTCGGCGCACGAAACAGGGGCCGGCCTCCGCGTGGAGGCCGGCCCCTGTGCGTCATCCATCCCGGCTACCGCGGCGGAAGTGCGCGCGCGGCGGCCAAAGGAAACCGGATCAGATGCAGTTGAACTCGCTGATCATCACGCACTGGTCCGGACAGCCGGTGTCGCGCGAGCAGCCGTAGGTGCAGTCGAAGTTGGGATCGGTCGGGTAGCAGGGGCCGAGCCGGGACTCCGGCGGGACGGGCTTGGCGTACGCATCCACGGTTCCGCGCGCCTGCGGCCCGTTGGGAGCGGTGTCGAACGAGGTGACGGTCAGGTCTTCCAGCTTCAGCTTCTTCTGCATGGAGATTTCTCTTGGACCGGGGGGACGTCGCTCGCTCCGCATCCGAGGATCGAGCATGGACGATGAAGATAACATTCCGTCGCGAATTGCTGAATGCCGCCGGGGGCCCGCGCGATGATCCGGCCGTTTTCCGTGCCTCGGTCCGGGCCATCGAATCGGGCAATTGGAATCTGGCGATTGAACCGGGTGATTGAACCGGGTGATTGAACCGGGCGATTGAACCGGGCGATTGAACCGGGCAATTGAAATCGGGCGATTGAAATCGCGGCTGGGAAAACGCGATGTCAGCCTGCGCCGATGGGGTTCGGGGCGGCGGCAGGGTGCCGTGCGTGAATACGAGCGGATTGTTCGGCCGCACCCGGCGCGGAGTGCATCGGCACCGCAGCAACGGATGTGCGTGTTGGGGGCGTGTGTGTCCGCGGGTCGGCCCGGGCGATTGAATTGAATTGAAATCGCGGCTGGGAAAACGCGATGTCGGCCTGCGCCGACGGGGTCCGGCGGCGGCGGGCACCCTGCATGAATACAACCCGATCAGCCGGGCGCCTGACCCGCCGTGGGCACGGTGGACCGGGGTGAACCGCGCCTGTGGTCGAAGCTTTGCATAGCGAAAACCGTTTCCCCGCGCGCGGGACCCACACGCAGAGGCGGACGCACTGTCGGACCTGCTGGACCTATCCGAGCTCTTCGGCGACTTTCGCGACGAGGGCCGCGCCCAGCTGGCGCGGCTCGATGCCGTGCTGCAGGCGCTGGAAGCCGGCCAGGAGCCGGACGAGGCGCAGCGGACGGAGCTCATGCGCGCGCTGCACACGCTCAAGGGAAACGCGGCCATGCTGGGCCTGCGCCCCATGCAGGAGCTGGTGCACGGGGTGGAGGACGCCTTCAAGCGCGCGCCCGAGCCCGCCGTGCTGCCGCTGGACGCGCTGCACCGCACCGCCACCGCCCTGCGCCACGCGCTCGAAGCCGCCGGCGCGCCCAACCAGGACGAGGTGTTCGCGCCGCTCCCCGCCCTTCGCGCCGCGCTGGCCGACGCGCTCGCGGCCCCCGCGCCGCCCGCCGCGTCCGAAGCCGCTTCGTCGGCGGATGCGGTCGCGCCTGGCGACGGTCCCGCGGTGGACGAGCCGGATCCATCGCCCGCATCCGCCGTCCCCGATGCCGCGGACGAAGGCGCGCGGGACGATCCGGAAGACGCGCGGGAGGATGGGGGCGATGCGACCGCATCCGCCGCGCTCGCCGACGCCGCCGACGCCGCGCTCGCCGAAGGCGGTGCCGAGGCGCCCTACGATCCCGAGGCCGCGGCGCCGACGGCGGAGACCGAGGCCGCCGCCGTGGCGGCCGCGACGCCGCTGGCCGAGGCCACGCGGCGGGGGGACGCGTGGAGCGGGGTGCGCGAAGAAACGCTGCGCATCCCCTTTGCCCGGCTGGACCCGCTGCTGAGCCAGGTGGACGACCTGGCCCGCGCCGTCGAGGGGCTGCGCGCCTGGATGGCGGAGCGCGCGGAGGCGCTGCGCGACGCCGGCCTGCGCCGCGGGCTGGGCGAGCGGCTGGAAGAGCTGGACACCGCCGCCTCGGCCGTGCGCCGGAGCGCCACCGCGCTGCGCCTGATCCCCGTGGAGCGCGTGTTCTCGCGCTTTCCCCCGCTGGCCGCCGACCTGGCCCGCGAGCGCGGCAAGCGCGTGCGCGTGGAGCTGCACGGCGAGGGGACGGAGCTGGACAAGGCGACGGCCGACGCGCTGCTGGACCCGCTTCTGCACCTGGTGCGCAACGCCGTGGACCACGGGGTGGAGCCGCCCGAGGAGCGCCGCGCGGCGGGAAAGCCGGAGACGGCGACCATCCGCCTGTCCGCCGCGCAGGAGGGCGACCGCGTGCGCATCGAGGTGGAGGACGACGGCCGCGGGCTGGACCGCGCGCGCATCCTGGCCCGGGCGCGGCAGCTGGGGCTGGTGGCGGTGGAGGACCAGCCGGACGCGGAAGAGACCGACGACCTGCTCTTCGTCCCCGGCTTCAGCACGCGGCTGCAGGCGGACGAGGTGTCGGGGCGCGGCGTGGGGCTGGACGTGGTGCGCGACGCCGTGCAGCGGCTGCGCGGCCAGGTGCGGGTGGAGGACGGCGAGGAGGGCGGCACCCGCTTCGTCCTCCTCGTCCCGCTGACGGTGGCGCTGGTCCCCGTCCTCTTCTTTCAGGCCGCGGGCGAGACCTTCGCCATTCCCGCGCTGGACGTCGAGGAGACGCTGCGCGCCGGCGCCCCCGGCCGCGTGGGCCCGGCGGAGACGGTGGACGTGCGCGACGAGGCGCTGCCGCTGGTGCGCCTGGACCGCGTCTTTGGCTGGGACCCGGCGCCGGACCCGCGCTTCGTCCTGGTCCTGCGGCGCGGGGCGCGCGCCGCGGCGCTGGGCGCCGACCGGCTGCTGGCGCAGGACGCGGCCGCCGTGCGCGCGCTGCCGGCCGCGCTGGGCGGCCCGCGGGGCGTGTCGGGCGCGGTGGTGGACGCGCGCGGCCGCGTGGTGCTGCTGCTGGACCCCGGAGAGATGCTGGAGATGAACGTGGACCTGTACCGCGGAGGGACGGGTGGGGGATGAACGGCGGCGGGTGCTGGTGGTGGAGGACAGCCCCATGATGGTGCGCATGTACAAGATGGTCCTGGGCCCGCGCTACGAGCTGGCCCTGGCCGCCGACGGCGCCGAGGGGCTGGACGCCGCCGCCCGCGAGCCCGCGCTGGACGCGGTCGTGGTGGACATCAACATGCCCGGGATGGACGGGCTGGAGTTCATCCGCCGGCTGCGGGGGGAGCTGGGGATGACGGACGTTCCCGTGCTGGTCTGCTCCACCGAGGCGGGCGAGGCCGACCAGGCCGCCGCCCGCGAGGCGGGGGCCAACGGCTTTCTGCCCAAGCCCTGGCAGCCGGCGGAGCTGCTGACGGCGGTCGAGGCCCAGCTGCGCCGGGGGGCGGCGTGAGCACCCTGGCCGTGCGGGTGGGCGGGGCCGAGTTCGGGCTTCCCGCCGGGCGCGTGCGCGAGGTGCTGCGCCCGCCGCCCCTCACCCGGGTGCCGTTTCCGCCGGACGGCGTGTGCGGCGTGGCGCAGGTGCGGGGGACGGTGCTGGCCGTGGTGGACCTGGGCGCGCGGCTGGGGATGGGCCCGGTGGGCGCCGCCGGGCGGCTGGTGGTGGTGTGGGGGCGCGGCCGCGAGGCGGTGGGGCTGCTGGTGGACCGCGTGGTGGGGCTGGTGGATGAGGGCGGGGACGAGCTCCCCCCCGACGAGGCGGAGGCGGCGCTGCCGCCCGGATGGCTGGCCGGCGTGTCCGTGCCCGCCCCCGGGCGCCGCGTGGCGCTGCTGCACCTGGAACGCGTCCTGGGCGAAGAGGCGACATGAGCCTGGCGGAATGGTTCGGCCACATGCGGGTGCGCAACAAGATCATGCTGGGCTTTGCGCCCGTGCTGCTGCTGATGTCCCTCATCGCGCTGGCGGTGGCGGCGCAGGGGCGGCGGGTGGCGGCGCTCGACGCCGAGTCGCGCCGCGCCGAGGCGGTGCAGCGCGAGGCGGTGGACCTGGAGATCGCCCTGGCCGACCGCACCCTGGCGCTGCGCGACTACCTGCTCAGCGGCCAGGACACGGCGCTGGCGATGTACGCCGAGGCGGACGGGCGCGTGCGGCAGCGCCTGGACGCCGCCCGCGGCCTGGTTCGCGACCCGGTGCAGAAGGCGCGGCTGGACAGCGCCGCGGTCCTCGCCGCCAACTGGGTGGACTCCGTCGCCACGCCGGGGATGGCCCTGCGGCGGGCCACCCTGCAGCCGGGCGGGCCGGGGATCGACAGCGTCGTCCGCTTTTTCCAGAGCGGCGTGGGCCGGCGCGGCGCCAACCGCGCCCGCGCCGTGCTGGCCCGCTTCGACGAGCGGGCGCAGGCGCTTGCGGCGGAGCGGCGCGACGAGGTGCGGGCGGCCACCACCCGCGCGCGCGACTTCGCCATCGGGCTCACCGCGCTGGGGATCCTGCTTTCCCTGGGGGCGGCGTGGCTGCTGGCCAGCCGCATCAGCCGCCCCCTGCAGCAGGCGGTCGACTTTGCCGTGGGCGTGTCGGAGGGCGACCTGACCCGCCAGGTGCACACCGACCAGCGCGACGAGCCCGGGCAGCTCATCGTCACCCTCAATCGCATGTCGGGCGACCTGCGCGAGGCGTTCGGGGGCGTGAACACCGCCGCCGCGCAGACCGCCGCCGCCGCCGACCAGATCGCCGCCACCTCGCGCCGCCTGGCCGAGACGGTGGACGATCAGGTGGCCGCCACCGAGCAGACGTCGACCTCCATGGAGGAGATCGCCTCGCAGATCACCCGCGTGGCCGCCAGCGCCGAGTCGCTGGCGGCGTCGGTGGAGCAGACCTCCAGCTCCATCGCGCAGATGGGGCAGTCCATCGAGCACACCGCCGCCAGCGCCGACACGCTGGGCTCGGCGGTGGAAGAGACGTCCGCCACCATCGAGGAGATGGCGGCCAGCATTCAGCAGGTGGGGCGGCACGTGGACGAAACGCGCCGCATCGCCGCCGAGGCGGAGGGCGCGGCCACGCAGGGGGGTGCGACGGTGGGGCAGGCGGTGGACGGCATGCGCCGCATCCACGACGAGGTGAACCGGCTTACGGAGCGCATGCGCGTGCTGGGCGGGCAGGGACAGTCGGTGGGGCAGATCTCCGAGACCATCGAGGACATCGCCGACCAGACCAACCTGCTGGCCCTGAACGCCGCCATCGAGGCCGCCCGCGCCGGCGAGCACGGGCGCGGCTTCGCGGTGGTGGCGCAGGAGATCCGCCGGCTGGCCGAGCGCGCGGTGGAGTCGGCGCGCGAGATCGGGCAGACCATCCGCGCCGTCCGCGGCGGGGTGGACGCGGCGACCGAGAGCAGCGGCGCGCTGGCCGAGCGCACCCAGCAGGGGATCGGGCTGGCCGAGGCGGCGTCCGCGGCGCTGGAGCGCATCGTCGCCTCCGCCGCGCGCACCAGCCAGCTGATGCAGGAGGTGGCGATGGCCACCGAGCAGCAGATCATGGCGGCGGGGCAGGCGCAGCAGGCCACGCAGCACATCCAGCGGGTGGCCGACGAGGTTCGCATCGCCACCCGCGAGCAGTCGCTGGCCAGCCGCCAGATCGTCCAGGCCACGGAGAACATGAACCAGCAGACGCAGGAAGTGTTCGCCGCCACCGGCGAGCAGAAGCGGGGAGGCGAGATGATCCTGCAGGCGACGGAGAACATCGCGCAGGGCGCGCGTGCCGCGCAGACCTCCGTCCGCGAGGCGCAGCGCGCGGCCGAGGACGTGGCGGCGCAGGCGGCGCAGCTGACCGAGCTGGTGAGCCGCTTCCGTGTCTGATCCCGGCGCCGCCGACACCCTGGCCCAGCTCCTCGCCGCGGGGCGGGGCGACGAGGCCGCCGCGCAGGCGCTGGCCGCCGCCGCGGACGAGCGCCCCTGGATGCGGAAGGGAACGCTGGCCGCGCTCCCCCGGCTGCGGCAGGCCCGCCTCCTGCTCCCCGCCTTCGAGGCGGCCCTGCGCGACGGGGGCGACGCGGGGCGGCGCAACGCGGCGCGCTCGGCGCTGGCCGCGCTGGCGGGGCCGGACGCCCTGCCGGTGGCGCTGCGGCTGCTGGACCGGCTGGCGCGCCACGACGGCGACCCGGACGTGCGCCTGCTGGCCGCCTCGGCGCTGGGCGAGTCCGCCAACCCCGCCGCGCGGCCGGGGCTGGAGGCGGCGCTGGCGGACGCGGAGGCCAACGTGGCCGCCGCCGCCGCCGACGCGCTGGGCACCCTGCGCGACCCCCGCTCGGTGGAGGCGCTCGCGGCCGTGGTGGCCTCGGGCGATCCCTGGCGCGCGCTGGCGGCGGTCTTCGCGCTGGGCCGCATCGGCGCGGCGCGGGCGCTGCCGGCGCTGGCCGCCGCCGCGGAGGACCCCATGCTGGCCGGCGCGGCGGTGGAGGCCATCGGCGAGCTGGGCGACCCCGCGGGGCTGGACGCGCTGCGGGAGCCGGCGGCTTCGGACGATGCGGAGCTGCGGCGCGCCGCGCTGGCCGCCGCCGCGGGGCTCCTTCCCGGCGCGCCGCCTCCGCCGCCGGAGTGGCTGCGGGCGGCGGCGCGGGCGGACGGGGCGGACCTCGCCGCGCGCTTCACCGGCGGGGCGTCGGTGGACGACTGCGCGGCGGTGCTGCTGGGCGCGGCGGGGACGGAACAGGCGGCGGCGCTGCTGGCGGACGCGCTGGGCGACCCGGAGCGCGGGCCGGCCGCCGCGGGCGCGCTGGGGCTGCTGCCGGCGGAGGTGGCGCTGGCCGTCCTCCTTCCGCGCGTGGAGACGGCGGAGGGGGAGATGCGCGAGGAATTGCTGGCCGCGCTCCCCCCGCTGCCGGACCGCGCATCCGCCGCGCGGGTGGCGGCGCTGCTGGGGGACGCGGACCCGGAAGTGCGGGCGACGGCGGCGGAGGCGCTGGGGCGCGCGCGGCCGGAGGCGGAGGTCCGCGGCCTGCTCGCCGAGGCGCTGGCGGATCCGGCGCGGCGGATGGGCGCGGCGCTGGCGCTGGGCCGCCTTCCCGGCGGCGACTGCGCCCTGCTGGTCCCCCTGCTGGCGGACGCGTCCGCGGAGGTGCGGCGGGCGGCGGCGGAGGGGATCGCCCGCTGCCCGGAGGGCGGCGCGGCGGCGGAGGTGGCGACCGCGCTGGGGCGGGAGACGGACCCGGCCACCGTCCGCGCCCTGGCCGCCGCGCTGGCGGCCACGGGGGGAACGGGGGCGGTGGCGCCCCTGGCCGCGCTGGCGCGGGGGGAGGACGCGGGGGCGCGCTTCGCCGCGGTGCGGGCGCTGGGGCGCACGGGCGCGCCGGACGCGCTGGAGGTGCTGCTGGAGGTGCTGGCCGGGGCGGGGGACCCCGGCGTGGAGGCGGCGGCGCTGCAGGCGCTGGGCGAGCTGGGCGACCCCCGCGGCGCGGACGCCGCCGCCGCGCGGCTGGAGGGGGACGACCGCGACCTGCGCCGCGTGGCCGCCGTGGCGCTGCGGAAGATGGCGCCGGAGGGCGCGGCGGAGCGGCTGGTGCGCGCCCTGGGCGACGCGGACTGGCGGGTGCGCCTGGCCGCCGTGCGCACGCTGGAGCGCGTCCACGCGCCCGAGGCGGCCGGCGCGCTACGGGCGGCGGCGGAGCACGACGCCGACGCGCTGGTGCGGCGCGCGGCCAAGCGCGCGCTGGCGGGCTGATGGCGGTCGCCTTTACGGACGAGGAGTTCCGCCTGTGGGCCGAGTGGCTGGCGGAGGAGTTCGGCCACCGCTGGGGCCCCGAGCGGCGGGGGATCCTGCGCACCCGGCTGGAGCCGCGCCGCGCGGCGCTGGGGCTGGACAGCTTCGACGCGCTCCTCTTTCACCTGCGCTTTCACCCTGAGCGCGAGGCGGAGCGGGAGCGGCTGCTGCCGCACCTGACCAACAACGAGAGCTACTTCTGCCGCGAGCGGGGGAGCCTGGACGTGATCGCCGGCGAGGTGATGCCGGAGCTGGCGAAGCGGCTGGGCGGGGCGCAGGCGCAGGTGATGAGCGCCGCCTGCGCCACCGGCGAAGAGGCGTACACCCTCTCGATCCTGGCCCGGGAGCGCGGGCTGTTCACCGCGCCGGGAAGCCTGCGGGTGACGGGGGTGGACGTGGACCCGCAGGCGCTGGAGCGCGCCCGGGCCGGCGTGTACGGCGAGCACGCCTTCCGCGGCACGGAGCTTCCCTGGCGCGAGCGCTTCTTTACCCCGCAGGACGAGAAGACGTGGGAGGTGCGTCCGGCCGTGCGCGAGCCCGTGCGCTTTCGCGCCGGGAACCTGGTCCAGGACGGCTGGTGGCGCGGACTCGCGCCCCAGCACCTGGTCCTCTGCAGGAACGTGATGATCTACTTCGACGAAGCGAGCGTGCTGCGGGCGGCGCGCGGGCTGTGGGAGGCGCTGGCCCCCGGCGGATACCTGTTCCTGGGGCACGCCGAGAGCCTGCGCCACGTCCCCGTCCCCTTCGAGCTGCACCGCCGCCCCGGCTCGCTCTTCTACCGCCGCCCGCTGGAGGGCGCGTGAGCGGCTCCGCACGCGTGCTGCTGGTGGACGACAGCGCCTTCGTCCGCCGCGCCACCGAGCGCATGCTGGCCCCGCTGGCCGGCGTCGCCGTGGTGGGCACGGCGCGGGACGGGGAGGAGGCGCTAGCCCAGGTGCGGGCGCTGCGGCCGGACCTGGTGATCATGGACGTGGACATGCCGGGGATGGACGGGCTGGCCGCGCTGGAGGGGATCATGCGCGACTGCCCCACGCCGGTGCTCCTCCTGTCCTCCCACACCCAGGCGGGGGCGGAGGTCACCCTGCGCGCGCTGGAGGCCGGCGCGGTGGACTTCATGGACAAGGGGGGCGCGGGGACGTCGATGGACATCCACGCCCTGGCGCCCGTGCTGCGCGAAAAGGTGGCCGCCGTGCTGCGCGCCCGCGCCGTCCCCCTGCCGCCCCCGCCGGTGCCGGCGCGCGGGGATGGGCCCGCGCCCTTCACCCCCGCGCCGGCGGTGCACGCGGGGCGCTACCAGGTGGTGGCCATCGGCTCGTCCACCGGGGGGCCGCGGGCGCTGGCGGAGCTGATCCCCGCCCTCCCCGCCGGCTTCGCGGCGGCGGTGGTGGTCGCGCAGCACATGCCGTTCGGCTTTACGGAAACGCTGGCGGAGCGGCTGGACCGGCGCAGCGCCGTGCGGGTGGCCGAGGCGCGCGACGGCGACGCGGTCCTTCCCGGCACCGTGCTCATCGCCCCCGGCGGGCGGCAGATCAAGGTGGTGCGGGGGGCGGACGGCAGGCTGTCCGTGCGCGTATGGGACGACCGCGCCAGCCTGCACAAGCCCAGCGTGGACGTGCTCTTCGAGTCCGTGGCGCACGCCGTGGGCGCCGCGGCCGTGGGCGTGGTGCTGACGGGGATGGGAAGCGACGGCGCGGCGGGGCTGGCGTGCATGCGCGCGGCGGGCGCGCGCGCCCTGGTGGAGAGCGCGCGCACGGCGGTGATCAACGGCATGCCCGCCGCCGCGCGGGGCGCGGCGGAGCGCGAGGTGGACCTGGACGAGATGGCCGGCGTGCTGGCCCAGCTCGTGGGAGTGGCCTGATGGCGCGCGTGCTGGTGGTGGACGACCAGAGGGTGTCGCGGGCCACGGTGGCCGCCATCCTTTCCAGCGCCGGGCACACGGTGGAGGGGGCGGCGTCGGGGCCGGAGGGGATCGAGCGCGCCCGCGCCGCCGGGCCGGACGTGATCGTGCTGGACGTGCAGATGCCGGGGATGGACGGCTTCGAGGTGGTGGAGCGCTTGAAGCAGGACGCATCCACCGCCCCCATCCCCATCCTGCTGCTGACGGCGCAGGCCCCCAGCGACGAGCTGGTGGTGCGCGGGCTGGCGCTGGGCGCCTACGACTTCCTGAACAAGGGGTGCAGCCGGGCCGAGCTGCTGGCGCGCGTGGGGGTGATGGCGCGCATCAAGCGCGGCTACGACGAGCTGTCTTCCGTGGCGCGCGTGTCCGGGCTGGCGCTGGAGGCGGGGGACCTGCAGGCGCTGGGGGACGGGGTGGCGGGGCAGGTGGCGCGCACCTTTCGCGCGGACGCGGTGCTGCTGCACCTGCCCGGCGACCCCTCGGTGGCCGAGGTGCGCGCGGGCTGCGGGGTGGTGCCGCCGGACCCGCACTGGTTCGTGATGCTGGACCTGGTGCTGGAGCGGCTGTCGTGCCGCCCCGGCGCGCCCGCGGT
The DNA here is from genome assembly GCF_036399255.1 of Longimicrobium sp. Classification (GTDB taxonomy): domain Bacteria; phylum Gemmatimonadota; class Gemmatimonadetes; order Longimicrobiales; family Longimicrobiaceae; genus Longimicrobium. The sequence goes on along the minus strand of NZ_DASWNM010000094.1, from coordinate 32,362 downwards.
GGCGCTGCAGCCGGCGGAGGTGTGGCCCAACGCGTTCGGCGCCGGGGCGGGGGTGTGCGTGCCGCGCTCCAGCGGCGGCCCCGCCGTGCTGGCCGCCTTTCGCGCGGACGCGGTGCCTTTTGGCGACGAGGACCTGGCGCTGCTGGCCCTGCTGGGGCGGCAGGCCACGCTGGCGCTGGACAACGCGGTGCTCCACGCGCAGACGCGCCAGCAGGCGCAGGCGCTGGAGGAGCAGGCGGCGGCGCTGGCGCGGGTGATGACGGAGCGGTCGCGCTTTTTCGCCAGCATGAGCCACGAGCTGCGCACCCCCATCAACGCCATCCTGGGGTACGGCGACCTGCTGCTGGAGGGGGTGTACGGCGACCTGTCCGAAAAGCAGTCGGGGGCGCTGGACCGGGTGGTGCGCAGCGGGCACCACCTGCTGGAGCTGGTGAACGACGTGCTCGACATCTCCAAGATGGAGGCCGGCAAGCTGGAGATGATGCCCGAGCCGGTGCCGCTGGGCGCGCTGCTGCGCGAGATCGCGGCCACCGTCGAGCTGCAGGCGCGCGAGCGGGGGCTGGCGCTGGAGCTGCGGCTGGACGACGACGTCACCGTGGTCACCGACCCCGGCCGGGTGCGGCAGATCGTGCTGAACCTGCTTTCCAACGCGGTCAAGTTCACGGACGAGGGGGCGGTGCGGGTGGTGCTCTCGTCGTTCGGGCGCTGGGCCGAGGTGCGGGTGGAGGACACGGGCGGCGGCATCGACGCGGCGGACCAGGAGCGGGTGTTCCAGGAGTTCGAGCAGGCGCCGAGCGCGGCGGGCCGCGGGGGCACGGGGCTGGGGCTGCCGATCTCGCGGCGGCTGGCGGGGCTGCTGGGCGGAAGCCTTGCCCTGCGGAGCACCCCCGGCGAGGGATCCACCTTTACCCTGCGCCTCCCCCTGACCCCGCCCACGGAGCTCCTGGGCGACGCGCCCGCGCAGGCGCTGGATGGACGCCCATCGTCATCCCCCTGAACCACGGAGGCGCATGAACACGCGAGAGATCGCCGGCTCCCTGGCCACGCTGCTGGCGGAGCTGGTGGACGGCGCGCCGGAGGGTGGCGCGTACATGCTGAACGGCGGCGATCCCGGACTGCTCCGCTCGCTGGACCGGCTTTCCGCCGAAGCCGCGTCGGCCTCGCCGGACGGCGGGGCGCCGATCGCGGCGCACGTGGAGCACCTGCGCTATGGGCTGTCGCTGATGAACCGCTGGTCCGGCGGCGAGAACCCGTTCCGCGACGCGGACTGGAGCGCCGCCTGGCACCGCACCTCGGTCACGGACGCGGAGTGGGCGCAGCTGCGGGCCGACCTGCGCGACGAGGCGCACCGCTGGCTGTCGACCGTGCGGGCGCCGCGGGAGGTGGCGCCCATCGAGCTGAACGGGATGATCGGCAGCATTGCGCACCTGGCCTACCACGTGGGCGCCATCCGCCAGATCGACCGCACCGCCCGCGGCCCCGCCGCCAACGACTGATCCCGAATCCGGAAAACAACACCTTTATGGGTACAGAGGAACAGAGTCAGACAGAGGGCGTTCTCTGTCTGACCCTGTTCCTCTGTACGATTATTCTTTTTCAGGTGATCAGAACAGGTAGCAGCATCCTTCGATGACCACCGTGCCGTCCTCGCACCGCGCGGAATCCACCGTGTCCACGGCCCAGGTGCCGGCGACGTCGGCGGGCGGGGCGAGCAGCATGGGGCCCAGCACCTCCTCCGGATGGATGAAGAACTCCAGCACGTCCGTCAGCAGCGCGGGCGCGGCCAGCAGCTGCTCCAGCGGCGGATAGCCGGCCCGCCCCAGGTCGTCCGTGCTCCCCGTGAGCGCGTCGTCCTCCTTTGCCTGGCGGACGTACTCCGCGTACGGCTCCCGCAGCACGTCCAGCAGTCCCGCCGCATCGACGGACAGCGCGTACGTCGCGGCGCGGCGGCCGGTGCGCGCGCTGCTCAGGCTCATCTCCGGCAGCCACAGGTGCCCCGGTGGCGCGGGATGCCCATCGATCGTGATCGATGCGTTCAGCCCTGAGCGGAGGATTCATACTGGTTTCGCCAAAAATGTCATTCTGAGGGAGGCGCCGCCCCGCAACTCGCTCGTACACTGCACCCTGGCGCCGACCGAAGGACCTCGCCAGCAGAACGACGGAGCTGGTCCCGTGCCCTGATCTGGCCCCTGCGCCACTGAGACGAGGTCCTTCGGTCGCGCGCAATCTGTAGTGTGACTTCTCGTTACACGTGATGCGCTCCCTCAGGAAGTCACCGCTTCGTTATGGGATTTGAGGTTTCGCAACCCCTCAGAATGACAGGCGTTTCCGCGGAACGGTATCAAATGGACGGGCCTCCGATGGCGATGGCGGAGCCGGCGAAGGGGACGATGCTGGTGTAGCCCGACAGCTCCGCGGCGGCCGCGGCGGCGGAGGTGCCCCACTGGGTGATCCCGTTCGGCATCAGCCGGCCCAGGTCGTACCGGCGGCCGCCCAGCTCGAAGGGACGGCTGGAGACCAGCCGGGCGGAAAACACGTTCAGCCCCAAGATCGGCCGGTCATTGGCGCCGACGCCCACCGTGGCGCCCGTCACCACGGCCACGCGCCGGAACCGGGCGACTTCCTCGCCCGCGCCAAAGGAGGCGGGATCGTCGAAGGTGGCGCCCGGCTGACGGTTCAGGTAGACGCTGAAGTCGCCCACGGCATCCATCCCCAGCGCCAGGCCGCCGTTCCGCAGGGTGGAGGCGGTGAACGGATCGGCGAGAAAGGTCAGGTACGCCGTCGCTTCGCCCGGCGCGCCGCTGAACAGGGGTGTATCGATCCCCTGCAGGTGCAGAAAGTAGCCGGCGTCGCGCAGCGTGCGATCTTTGTCGTCGGCGGCGTAGAAGCGGCCAGTTACGTACCAGGCGACCTCGCCCGGAAGAATTCCCTGCATCATCCCCCCCACGCGTGCGGTGTTCGCTGGATACACGGCAGCAAGCTGGCGGGCAATGCGGCCGGGAGCAACGGTTTTCATCCCCCGGTGCGCGGCAAGCGCTGATGCAGAACCGCCCGCCGCTCCACAAGGGAACGGCGGGCGGCGTTCGTGCGGCCGAAGGGGCCGGGCGTCAGGGCGTGTAGGTGGAGTTCTGCGCCTTGGGGGTGCCGCGGCCACCGGGGCCGTACACCGCCGTGACCAGCGCGTCGGCCCAGTTGCTTCCGTCCATGTTGCTGTTGTCCAGCGCCGGGTTCAACAGCTCGCGGCTGACGCCGTTCTGGGCGCTGATCGCGGCGGAGGCGAACTGGGTGCGGTCGATGGTGAGCGTGTCCTGTCCGAACACCCGCGAGATCTTGACGGCGTCCAGGCTGTTCTGGAAGAACAATGCCCCCCCGTACGCGTAATCCACCGGCACCCCGCCATTGTTGGTGGTGTTGGTGGTATTGCCCAGGACCACGTAGGCGCCGGGCGCCACCGGCACCGAGGAGCTGATCAGGTGGTACGGCCGGCGCCCCGAGGCCGCCGAGTCGGTGATGACCATGTCCTGCAGGTCTACGGCCAGGGTGCCGGCGTTGTACAGCTCGAACCACTCGCCGCTGGCGTCGGCGATGGTGCCGCCCGGGTTCACCAGGACCTCGTTGATCACCAGCAGCGGCTGCACCTCGGTGGAGATGAGCACCCGGATCTGGAACGCGTTGACCTCCGGGGGCTTGTTGAACTGCCACGTCTTGCTCGCCGACACCTCGTCCTTCGACAGGATCTCGGTATACTGGAAGTACGGCTGGGCCGCCTTGTTGAAGGTGGCCGCACCGTCCGCGTTGGCCACCGTGACCTCGCCGCCGGCGCCGATGGTCTTGGGCGGCTCGAAGAAGAACACCCGGATCCCCTCGGGATCGGGCGTTACGCCGTCCGGCGTGCCGATGGCCTCGTTCAGCAGGTTCTGGACGGTGACGTCGATGCTGTAGGTCTGCGTGCCGGCGTCGTACTGGATGTTGCTGGAGGTGAGCGTCACGTACTGGTTCTGCCCGCCGATCAGCACGCCCCGCGCCTGCCCGGTGCCGGGCGTGGCGGCCGCGCAGCGCATCCCCTCGCCGACGGTCACGGTGCAGTCGAAGGCCTGCAGCGCACCCACCGGAAGCACCGGCTGCGGCGTGCGCGTGCCGACGGGCTGGTCGGAGCAGGCGCCCAGCGCCATGGTGCAGACAACAGCGGAAAACAGAAGCCGGCCCGGACGGGCGGCCCGAGAGGTGGGGCTGCGCATGCTCTTGTCGACGTACGTGGGGACGGAGGAAGGCACGGCTGCCGCCATGCCTGTCGATCTTGCCCACGTGACCGCGAAAGGCCCGGTCCGCAGGGTGCTTAACCGCCTCGACTGTCTGGCGGCTGACCGGCCCGAAGCGGGGCGGACCGGTTCCCATCGTGCACCTGCTCCACCCAATGTCGCACCTCGGCACCTCCGGGGCAACGGTTGCGTTTCTTTTCCCCCCCCGCGCACGGCCGCACCCGGGTCTTTCTCCCCCGTCCGGGGCAGATGCCGCCAGCCCCAGGTGCCACCCCGTCGCCGCGGGCCCGCCGTGCACGTTTCAGCCGTTTTCATCGCGCACGCCATTCTTGACAATAAAATTTGTCAAGGCTAGGATTACGGCATGCTCGACGTACAGGTGATCGACGATCCGGCCGCCGCGGCGGCCGCGCTGGAGCCGGTGCGCAGCCGCCTGCTGGCGGAGCTGTCGCGGCCGGCGTCCGCGGCGGCGCTGGCCAGCCGCGTGGGCATTCCGCGGCAGAAGGTGAACTACCACCTGCGCGCGCTGGAGGCGCACGGACTGGTCGAAGTGGCCGATACGCGCCGCTGGGGCGGGATCACCGAGCGCATGCTGGTGGCCAGCGCGGCCTCGTACGTGGTGTCGCCAGGGGCGCTGGGGCCCGCCGCGGGCGACCCCGTGCGCCGGGCGGACCGCCTGTCCGCCGCGTACCTCATCGCCTTGGGCGCCCGCATCGTCCGCGAGGTCGCCGGCCTGGTGCGCGGCGCCGAGGCGGCGGGCAAGCACTTGGCGACGCTCGCCATCGACACCGAGATCCGCTTTCGCTCGCCCGCGGAGCGCGCCGCGTTCACGGGCGAGCTCGCGCAGGCCGTGGCCGCGCTGGCCGCGCGCTACCACGACGAGCACGCGCCCGGCGGCCGGCCGCACCGGCTGGTGGTCGTGGCGCACCCGCTTCCCATCGACCCCCAGCCGCAGGAGTAGCCGCCATGCCCGTGCACAAGGACGAGTCCGGAAACCGCTACGTGCAGGCCGAGGCAGAGGTGCCCGGCACCCCCGAAGAGGTGTGGGAGGCCATCGCCACCGGGCCCGGCATCACGTCGTGGTTCGTGCCCAGCCAGGTGGACGGGCGGGTGGGCGGCGAGGTGGTCTGCAACTTCGGGCCGGGGATGGATTCGCTCAGCAAGATCACGGAATGGGACCCGCCCCGGCGCTTCGTGGCCGACAGCCGCGACGGCCTGGGGCCGGACGATCCCACGGTGGCCACGGAGTGGATCGTGGAGGCGCGCGACGGCGGCCGCTGCGTGGTGCGGGTGGTGCACCGCTGGTTCATGGACGGCGACGCGTGGGACGCGCAGTACGAGGGGCACACGCACGGCTGGGTCTCGTTCTTCCGCGTGCTGCGGCTGTACCTGGCCGGTTTTCGCGGCCAGTCCGGCGCGCCCGTGCAGGTGATGGGGGTCGCGCCGGAGCCCAGGGACGCCGCGTGGGAGGCGTGGACGCGCCCGCTGGGCCTGTACGGCGCAGCGGTGGGCCAGCGGGTGCAGACGCCGGCGGATGCGCCGCGCCTGGCGGGGACGGTGGAGTGGGCGGGCCAGCCCGCGTGGCCCGAGGAGCTGCTGATTCGCCTGGACGCGCCGGCGCCCGGCATCGCGCACCTGGTTCCGCACGCCATGGGTGGCCAGGTGTACCTGACGATGCGCCTGTACCTGTACGGCGACGACGCTCCCGCCGCCGCGGCGGAGGCCGGGACCGCGTGGCAGGCGTGGCTCCACGAGCACTTCGCCCCGGTCGCCGTGCCGGCCTGACCTCGAGATCCTGAAAAAGGAACCGGCCTCACACGGAGTGAACGCCGGGAGAGGAGGAGCGGAAACATCGAAGCCCCGCCAGTACACGTGTCCGGCGGGGCTTCCGTGCGCATTGCGGGTTCCCACCGCGGGGCATCGGGGAAGCCCCACCCACCGCCTATGATGCCGCCGCGATCACGCGCATTTCCGCGTCCAGCACGATCAGACCTGTTCCGCCGCCGTGGTAGAGCACACCGGGCGGCAGTTCTCGCGTCACCGCCATGACGTAGAAGTCGCCCGCCAGATACCCTCTCCAGGTTTTCGGATACGGCCCTGTTTGCGCCAGCGTCACCGCGCGTGCCATCTGCCGGCAGACCTCCGCGTCGTGTTCATCCGTGAGCGGGCGCACGTCTCCGGGCCTGACGCCCAGCAGGCCGTACCGGTCGCGGAAGGGCCTGCTCTCAGAGGCGGCGAAGAACTGCCGCACATACGCGGCCTGGCGTGGCGAGCCCGCGGGACACCCCTTGTCCGCGGAGCGCGCCGGAGCGTCTGCGCTTGCGCTCAGGCTAAGCAGCAGAAGCAGAACGTGCAGACTCATCGCTGGTTCTCCTGGCATTTGTGGCGCGCGTTCAGTAGCCGCAGCGGCCGTAGGGCGCGTAGGACGACACCGTCGTTGTACCCGTGGCAAGGAATCGCACGATGTTACCCTGGTCGATGGTATACGCGTCGATGTTACGTCCGAGGCTCTGGTTCATCAGCCCAGCCAGCTCAATGTCGTCCTCGTTTGGAAACTTGTCATACGTTCCGTGAATCGGTTGGCCATTGGCATCGAAACCGATCGGTTCGCAACTCGTTTGCACTTCCCCTTCCGTAAACGGGTGCGTGTGAATCCACGCAATTGCGTCCGTGGGGATGGAGAAGGTCCCGATGTGCGGCGAGATCGTACACGGCCCGAAATCAGCATTCGTCCACGTGACGACGTTCAGCCCGGATGCGGTCTGCACGATCCACGCTGCTTGCTCCACCCGCTGGTGCTGCGGGGCGCTGGGGTTGCTGTTCGCCCACAATTCCGCGAATGCGGTTTCGACGACCGGATCGTTGATTACCGGATCGTTGGTTACACACGTGTCAGGTTCAGGTTCTTCGTAGCCGCAATCAGGATCCCAATCCGGGCATTGTGGCGCAGGCCTGGTTCCGCCGCCCCCGCCGCCGCCCCCGCCGCCGCCATCCCCGCCGGGATCGTTCGGGTCGCCGATCGTGCCGCCACCACCACTACCACCGCCGCCGGTGCAGCCCTGCACGGTCGCATCCTCCAGGTCGCCCGGCCCCGTCGAGGCGATACAGTCATCCCCACCGCAGTCGTAGTGGTATGGATCGCATTCGTCCCCGGGGTCGGAGGAAATCGGCGGGCAGCGGTACGACCCGTCAGCCTGCCTGGTGCAATCGCCCGACAGCGCCGGCCCGGCGTCCGAGAGGTCCGGCATCGGGCGTGCCGTGGGTAGATCGCCACAAGCGGCGAGCACAAGCGGCAAGAGGATCGCCGCTTGTCGGAGGAATATGGCTCGTATCATGGGTAGCTCCGTCGCACCGGCCAATGGTTGTTCAACTGCAAAGCTCCATCCGACATCTTTCTGCCCCGTATCCACTCTTTTCCGCCGCGTTGAGGATCATCCGGTCCCCTACCGTGGATTTACCAAATCTAAAGAGCGAAAACGAGCGGCGATAGGAGGGCACTCTTCGACTAAAAGAAGGGCGGAACCGGCATCGGGCTCCTGCCGGGCCCTGGATCGGCTGATCGGGACGGGCCCGGAGCGGATGCCCGTCCCGTGTGAGGCAAGGCTATCATCTGCCAACAAGAAGCGTGTGCGGATGTTGGTTTGACCCCAGCCATCGACCGGCATCGAAAGCATGATGAAAACACGAGAGCCCCGGCGCTTTTGCGCCGGGGCTCTCGCTCATCCTCTCTCCGCGTCTCCGCGTGAGGCGTCTCTTTCAGCGGGTCGCGCGCGGGTAGATGCGGTAGCGCTCGCGGATGGCGTTCCACGCGGTGCGCTCCTGCGTCCAGCGGCGGTCGATCTCGCGCGGGTCGTCGCCGCGGTCAAAGGCCGCGCGGGCCCAGCGCGAGCCGATCATCTGCGTGAACCCGGCGTTCATCACGCGGAACTGCGCCGGGTTCTGCTTCTTCGCCTCGCTCAGCAGCACCAGCGCGGTGTAGGCGGGGCGAAAGGCGGCGCGGTCGGTCACGTCCAGCCGCAGCGTGGTAAAGGTCTGCCCTCGGTACTGCGTATCCACCTTGGGATCGCGGGTGGGGGTGATCTGTACCGGGGTCAGCCGCACGCCGGGAAGGTTGTAGGCGGCCACCGCGTCGCGCAGGCGGTTGGCGTCAAGCCAGGGCGCGCCCACGTAGTTGAAGGGCGAGTCGGTGCCGCGCCCCACGTGCACGTTGGTGCCCTCGCCCAGCACCAGGCCGCTGAACTTGAGCTCCGCGTCCACCGAGCGGATGTTGGGGCTGGGAGGGATGAAGCGCAGCCCCGTCTCTTCGAACCACATGTCCGGGCGCCATCCATCCACCGGCACCACGTGCAGGTCGGCGCCCACGTTGGCCGTCTCGTTGAAGTAGCGGGCGATCTCGCCGGCCGTCATCCCGTGGCGCAGCGGCACGCTGTAGTAGCCGGTGATCACCTGCGTGACCTCGCGCACGTCCATGTCCATCACCGGCCCGTCCTGCGCGTCGGTGATGGGGTTGGGCCGGTCGAGGACGACGAAGGGGATGCCCCGTTTCGCGGCCTCTTCCATCGCCATCGCCATCGTCCACACGAAGGTGTAGACGCGCGCCCCGATGTCCTGGATGTCGAAGACCAGGACGTCGATCCCCGCCAGCTCCTGCGCGGTGGGGCGCTGGGTGCGGTCGTACAGCGAGTAGACGGGAACGCCGGTGCGCGTGTCGCGGCCGCCCACGAAGGTGGCGCCCGCCTCGAGGTCGCCGCGGATGCCGTGCTCGGGGCCAAAGAGCGCCGCCAGCGTTACGCCGGGGGTGCGCGCCAGCACGTCCGCCCCCAGCTCGCCGGAGCGCGTCACGGCGCTGGGGTTGGTGATGAGCCCCACGCGCTTGCCGCGCACCAGGTGCATGGAATCGCGCAGCAGCACCTCGATCCCCGGGATCACGCCCTCACTGCGGGCCTGCGTGGGCTCCGCCGCGGCGGCGGGCGCGGGGCCGGAAGCGGAATCCGCCTCGCCGCCGGCGGCCTGCGGCGGCGACCCGGTGCGGCAGGCGCCCGCCGCCAGCGCGGCCAGCAGCAGGACGCCGGCATGGGAAAGAAAACGTCGTTGGCGATGCATCAGTCTGCGTCCGCTGGGTGAAGAGCTGCCGCCGTCCGTCCGGCGCGGCATCGTAAACCGGATGCCGCCCGCGCGGATGCGGCGATCGATCGCCCTTCCCGCGAATCGCGCGCCGCCGCGCGCGGGCGGGTGCCGGAGCGATCCTTTGCCTCCCTGGTGCCGCCGGCAGCCTTGTCCACCATGTACGGCCGGGCCGGGAGGGGCCTTTTTTCTTGGGAAGACCCGATGGATGTGTTATCTTTTGACCGGACGGTACTCCCTCCCGCAGGCGCGAAGGATTCAGCATCATGCCCTTCCATTCTTCCGTCTCCCTTCCACACACCGCCCGCTCTCCCGTGGGCGAGTTCTCCTGGGACGCGGAAACCGTGCAGCTTCTGGTTCTATCGGGCAGCGGCAGCCTTCTGCAGTGGAACCAGGCCGCACGTGCAGGCCTGGGCAGCCACGTGGAGCTGCGGGACGGCGAGCCGGTGTGGGGGCTGCTTGCCGAGAACAGCGCGTCGCTGCTCCGCGCCAGCATGGAGGAGGCGCGGTCGCACCCCGTCCGCTGCCTGCTGACGTTCACGGACGGGGAAACTTTTGCGTTCACCCTCTCGTGCGCCCTGTACTGGATGGGCGACGTTTGCCACCTGTTCGGTGAGCAGCCGGTGGGGCGCGAGCAGCGGATGAACGAAGAGCTGCTGGCGCTGACCAGCGAGCTGGCGCGCCTGAGCCGCGACCGGGCCAAGCTCGCCGCGCGGCTGGAGAGCACGCTGGCGGAACTGCGGACGTCGCACTGGCACATCCGGAAGATCCAGGAGCATCTCCGCATCTGCGCGGTGTGCCACCGGGTGCCCAGCACGCCGGAGCCGGAGAGCGAGGAGCGCTGGGAGCCGTTGATCCAGTTCCTGGCGGGCAACGGCCTCTTCGTGTCCCACGGGTACTGCCCCCAGTGCGAGGCCGCGGCGCTCGCCGAGCTGGACCGGCTGCTCCCTCCCATCTCCTCCGAGACCGCGGGCCAGGGCGAGTAGCGCGCCGGCGCCAGTTTCCCGACAGCGTACGACGGAGCCCCGGCGCCACCCGCGCGCCGGGGCTCTCGTCGCTCTCCTCGGAGCGCGGGGAATTCCCGGACCCGCCGTCCGTCTGTTGATCGTGCGCGAGCCGAACGTGACGCGCTGACCAGACGGCCCCCAGCTCCCTGCACTCGATGCTGATCTGCAACCGCTGCAGTACTTCGATTTCGGACGGCTCCCGCTTCTGCCCCGCGTGCGGCGATCCCGTAACGGCGGGCGACCTGGCCAGAAATCAGGTCGTCCCTCGCAACGAGAGCGTGCAACTGATCTGTCCCCATTGTGAGCGCCAAGCCCTCTTCACGATGCCGTCCCACGGTGTTGGCCAGCTCACGTGCGCCGAGTGCGGCAACGTGTTCGACACCAGCGTCGTTCGCGTTCGGTCCAAGAGGTCCACCGGCCAAAAGAAGCTGAATCAACGCTCGTTTTCAGTACGAGTCGAAACACTGGACGGGCGGGACGACCTCATTGAGTTCACCCGTAAACGAAACGAAGACTTCGAGCTTCGGTCCAAGGACCTTGCGGCCTTTTCATCCATTCAGGGCCGGCTGACCATCGTTCAGAACTTGAGCGTCGGCCGTCATATCAAACTCGTCACGATCAAGCAGATCCCGCAGGGTTGCGCGGGAGCGGTTTTGCTGTGGCTGGGCTTTCTGGCGGCGGCTGGAAGTCTCGTGTTCTGATTCCCGGTTCGGGCAGGTTGCTCAGGTTGAACCTGGCTCCACTTCCACCACAATGATTGGAGGTCTTCATGCAGCGTCGCCGCTTCCGCTTTGTCCTGCCGCTCGCCGCCTGCCTGGCGCTGGGAGCCTCGGTGCCGAATCTCTCTGCGTGCAGCGACAGTTCCACTCCGACCGGATCCGGCTGCTGCCGCGTGTGCCGCACCGGCCAGCCCTGCGGGGATTCTTGTATCGCTAAAAACAAGACCTGCCGTACTCCCGGCGGCTGCGCCTGCGCGGGATGAGATAACACGAAGACAGAATCGACGGGAATTCCCGCCTCACCTGTCCGTCAGTTGCAGTGCGCAGGCACGAGTGCAGGCGTGAACCAGTCCTGCGCCTGCCGGCCGCTCGTCTGACACTTCGACGGAGACGCTGCTATGTCGACCACGGGAGAGAAGCCGGGAAAGGGCACGTACACCTGCCAGAAGTGCGGGCAGGGAGTCGTGCTGGACAACTCGTCGGACACGCTTCCGCCCTGTCCCAGGTGCAGCCATACGGAGTTCAGGCCGTAGGCAAGCTGATCCTGCTGACATCATTCCAGAGAGCCCCGGCGCGCGCGGATGCGCCGGGGCTCTGGCTGCTCACGTGGGCAGCTGCGTCGGATGTGTCATGTCAGTTCCCTTCGAGGTAGGGACGGAAGCGCGGCGTCCGCAGCGCCTCGACGGAGCCGCGCGTGGTATCGCGCAGGATGATGAGCGCGTCGTAGCCCATCAGCACGCGGCGGAGCCGCGCGTCAAGCTGCGGGATCTGGCCGTGGGCGGTCCACGGCTGCAGCGGACGCAGATCGAACAGCACGTCCTGCCCAACAGGAACGTGCTTCACGAACGGGGCAAGAAAGCTCTCGGGCAGATCCGGCCAGTTCAGCACCACGTACAGGTGCAGCGAGTGCCCGCCCTGAAACGTCGCCAGCTCCGACAGAAAGTTGCCCAGGGTAAAGACTTCGTTGTTGAGGCCGATGCCGCGGTTCAGATGCACGTGGCCGGATTTCACCAGCACTCGCGGCGCCCGGCCGGTCGCGGCCTGCGCCGCGCGGTACGCAGTGGCGAACAGCGTCTTCATGTTCTGCTCGCGCAGCCAGCCGGACTCGTGGAACGCGGCAAAGGAGGGCGAAGGCGTGGTGTTGTACGGGGACCATACCTGGTGTGACAGGGCGAGCTGCCCGATGAGCCCGTCCGTCTCGGAGCCGGGCTCCGGGCAGAACGCCTCGCGCAGCGCCTGGAAGCTGGCCGGGGTGGCCACGGCCGAAAGGTACGAGACGTTTTGCGCATAGCGCTCCGCCTCGTACTCCAGCGCCTGCCGGTGCTGCGCCTGTGCCACCGTCCGCGCGGCGGCGTCCGGGGCCAGCGCCACCAGCCGCTCCAGCACGTGCGCGGCCGCGAACTCCTGGTTCAACCCCCACACCGGGTCGGCCGGCGCGGTGGAGACCGCCGCGATGCGGTCGATCATCCGCAGCTCCTCCTCCGTGTACATGTGAAAGGCCGAGGGGTAGCGCAGTCCCAGGCGGAACGCCCCGTCCGGGCCGCCGCCGCGCACCGCCCGCGAAAGCAGCCGTCCGATCTCCGGCCCTTCCTCCAGCGCCAGGTAGTCGAACCCCTCGCGCTCGTGCAGCATCCGGAACAGCGCGACGGTGAAGTCCGGGATGGCCCGCGTGTTGTGGTTCTCGCCCACGGCCACGAAGTGCGCGCCCCGCGCCGCGCGCCCGATGACCTCCGCGCCCGGTCCGGCGAGCCGTCCATCCGCCTCCACCCGCAGCGGATGCACGTTGCCGGCGATCAGGCTGTCCAGCACTCCCTGGGCACCCGCGGGCCCGGCGCCCGCGTGCACCGCCACCACGCCGGCCACCATCATCCACGCCCATCTCATCCGCATTCCGTTCCGCATGCGCGTGCTCTCCGCCACGGGTGGGACTATGTGGTGGAAAATCCACCATGTGGTGGAGATTACACCAGGTGGGATCGTCCGTCAACGATCTCCGCGTGGGGCGGGGACTCTCTTGCGTATCGGTGGAATTTCCACCACACTGCGGATGGCGTGCGCGAGGAGCCGTTTGGCGCCGCCGTACGTCCGGCCGATCGCCGCCCGCCGCCTGTCCGTGGATCCACATGACCGATGACCTCTACTTTTCCCTGACGGAACGCGAGCGCTCGGTGCTGGACGCGCTGGAGCGGGTGGGGCGCGGCAGCGTGGCCGAGATTACGCGCGCGCTCCCCGGCGCCACGGGCGATGCCGTCCGCGCGGCGCTGCGGGTGCTGCGGCAGAAGGGGCTGGTGCAGTACGGCGAAGACGGGCGGCGCTACGTGTACGAGCTGGCCACGCCGCAGGTGGATGCGCAGGTCTCGGCCGTCTCGCGCCTGGTGCGCACGGTGTTCGGCGGGTCGCGCAGCCGGGCCATGGCCGCGCTGCTGCGCCTGGACGATCCCGCGCTTCGTCCCGAAGAGCTGGACCGGCTGGCCGCCGAGATCGACGAAGCCGAGCGGCGTGCCCGGCGGGGCGGGGACGCGTGAGCGCGCCGGTGGTGCACCTGACTCTCATCATCCTGAAGGCGACGGCGATCCTGGCGGCCGGCGCCCTGCTGGCCGGCGTGGGCCGGCGCGCGCCCGCGTGGGTGCTGCACGCGCTGTGGACCGCCGTGCTCACCGCGCTCATGCTTCTGCCGGTCCTGCACCTGGCCGTCCCGGCGCGCACCCCGGCGTGGCTCCGCTCGCCCGCGGTGCCGGAGTGGGCGACGCCGGCTCTCCCGCATCCATCCGCCGTCCTGGCTCCGCCGGTCGAGACTGCCGCGCCCGCGGACCACGCCTCGGACGCGCGTGCGCCGCTTCCGCCGTACAGCCGTATCCCGTGGGACACGGTGCTGCTGGCGGTCTGGGCATGCGGCGCCGTGCTGGTGTTCGTGCGGGTCGCGGCGGGCGCGTGGCGTCGGCGGCGCATCGGTGAGGCGGCGGCTGCGGGAGAGGATGACGCGTGCCGCGAGCGGCTGGCGCGGATCGCGGCGCGGCTGGGGATGCGGACGCCACGGTTGCGGATGGTGCGGGATGCGGTGCCGGCCACCTGGGGGGTGCTGCGGCCCGTGATCGTGCTTCCGGTCTCGGCCCGGGAGTGGCCCGGGGACCGGCTGGATGCGGTGCTGCACCACGAGCTCGTCCACGTGCGGCGGCGCGACGCGCTGTGGTGCGGGGTGGCGGAATGCGCCTGCGCGCTGTTCTGGTTCCATCCCGGCGCGTGGCTGGCGCGCCGCGCCGCCCTGCGGGCCCAGGAGCAGGCTGCGGACGACCTTGTGCTCCGCACGGGCGCCGAGCGCTTTGCCTACGCCCGCGCGCTGCTGGAGACCGCGCGCCTGTACGCGCACCCGCCGGCCGACGCGGCCCCCGCGTTCTTCCGCGGCCGCTCCGAACTGGCCGCGCGCCTGCGCCGGCTGACGGACGCTGCCGCTATGCCGAACAGCGGAGGCCGGGCCCTGGCGGCGCTCCCCCTGGCCCTGGTCGCGGCGGCCGGCTGCATCGTGCCGCTGCGGCCGGCTTCCGTGTCTCCTTCCTCCGCACCGGAGGCGGTTGCGAGCGTCGTCGCCGGACATCCCGGTGTCGAATCCGGCGCCGATCCATCTCCCGAGGTGCCCGCGCCTGCCGCGGCCTCGGACCATGCCGACCCGTTGCCGTCCACCGATGCAGCCGCCTCCATAGCCACGACCGCACTGACGCCGAACGTGCCCGCTGGCGACGCGCGTATGGCGACCGACACCCCCGAGTACGGCCGGCAGCTGGCCGCGGCGGGGCTGCAGCAGATGAGCGCGCCGGCGCTCCAGCGGCTCCGGAACCTGGGGGTCACGCCCGCCTACGTCCGTGAGATGCGGGATGCCGGGCTGCGGCTGCAGTTGCCGGCGGAGGCGGTTTCGCTGTGGGTCCAGGGCGTCACACCGGCCTTCGTCCGCGAGGTGCGCGGCGCCGGCACGCCGCTGGACGCGCCCGCCGATGCGGTGGAGCTATGGATTCACAAGGTGCCCGCCGCGTTCATCCGCGAGCTTGCCGACGCGGGCGTGGACGTGTCGCGGGCGGGCCCCGTCCGCGTTCTGCACAACCACGGCGTGCGGCCGGCGTACGTGCGGGAGCTGGCGCGCGCCGGCCTGCCCCTCCGCGATCCCGCCCAGGTGCTGGAGATGCACATTCACAAGGTCCCCGCGGAGTTCGTGGCCGCGCTGGGCGCTACCGGGCTGCACGGCCTGACCGCGCGCGAGGCCCGGCGGCTGCACAACTTCGATGTGGACCCGCGCAATGCGGCGCAGATCCACACTGTCTCCCGCTACGAGCGCGCCCTCGCCCGCATCCCGTCGCTCCTGCCCGGCTGACCCGCGCGTGCTCTGTCCGTGCCGGTCCGATACCAGACCTGGACAACCTGTCATTCTGAGGGAGGCGCCGCATAGTGCTCTCCGTTCGCCCAAGAGCATGGCGCCGACCGAAGAATCTTTGTCGGGAACGGCAGGATCTTTCCGTCGCGGTGTGTTCCCGGGCGATGCCCGGGAAGGGCTCCGCGCGAGGGGCGGGAGATTCTTCGGTCGCGCCAACTGGCTTCGCGGCTTTCCCGGAATTCCGGGCGGGCGCTCCCTCAGAATGACAGGTGTTTCCCGGGGTTTGTTTACACCAGACCTGACAAAACCTGTCATTCTGAGGGAGGCGCCGCGCAGTGCTCTCCTTTCGCCCAGGAGCGTGGCGCCGACCGAAGACTCTTTGTTGGGAACGGCAGGATCTTTCCGTCACGGTGTGTTCCCAGGCGATGCCCGGGAGAGGGTTCCGCGCGAGGGGAAGGAGATTCTTCGGTCGCGCCACTGGCTCCGCGGTTTTCACGAGAGGCCGGGGTGGGCGCTTCCTCAGAATGACAGGCTTTTCCCCGGATGCGGTAGATCTTCACAGCCACACCTCCGCGGGCCCCGGTGCCATCCTCGCGCCGCAGGCTCTCGCCGCTCATGAACCCAGCCTCGCATCGGCCCCGATCCGGATTGTGCGGCGGCGACGGCGTGCGTTAGCTTCGGCGCGCGTTCCGCATCCACCACGCACGCCGCCGATGCAGATCCCATCCGCCGACCAGTTCCGCCCCGAGCGCGACCCAGGCAACCCGCGTCTCCCGGTGCGCTGGTTCGCGCCGATCGCGGACGAGGGATACGACCTGCATGTTCCTGAGGGCGCGGAGGGCGAGGCGGACGCCGCGTCCGTGGCCTTTGCCGGGGTGGTTCTTTCTTCGTTGGACGCGATTATGGACGAGGCGGTGGAGCACATGCGGAAGTACGCGGACGCGGAGCGGCTGGGGATCGGGCGCGGGCGGCCGGACGTGCACGGCGTGTTCTGCGATGCGCGGTACGAGCGGGTGGAAATCGGATTCAGCTGGGAAGCGCAGATGTACATCCTGTGGACCGTGGCCTTTCGGTGGGACGGCGCCGGCCGCCGCTCGCCCGTCGAGCTGTCCGTGAGGCCTCGATGAGCGCGGGCGGCGAGCGGGAGTCGCCGGCCGCGGCATCCGCCGGGGGCGCGGACGACGCGCGGGCGGAGCTGCTGGCGCGCATCCGCCGGCTGGAGCGGGCGTCGCGGGCGCTGGAGCCCGGCACCACCGTGCGCAAGCGTCTGCGGCGCGCGGTGCTGGCGCAGTCCGAGCGCTTTCTGCGGCGGGTGGATGGGCTGCACGCCTTTCAGCCGGGGGACGCGGCGGGGCTGCTGGAGCTGCCCATCGCCGAGCGCGCCGCGCCGCTGGACGAGGTGATGGAGCTGCTGGAGCGCGAGGCGATCCGCCCCGGCGGCCATCCCGCGTCTCCGGGCCACCTGGCGTACATCCCCGGCGGCGGCATCTACCACAGCGCCCTGGCCGACTACCTGGCCGCCGTCACCAACAAGTACGCGGGGATCTTCTTTACCGGCCCCGGGCCGGTGCGCATGGAGAACCAGCTGGTGCGCTGGGTGGCGGACCTGGTAGGGTATCCGGCCGGGGCGGGCGGCACCATCGCCTCCGGCGGCAGCCTGGCCACTCTCACCGCCGTCACCACCGCCCGCGATGCGCACGGCCTGCGCGGCGCCGACTACGCAACCGCCGTCGTCTACCTGACCACGCAGGCGCACCACGCGGTCGAAAAGGCGCTGCGCATCGCCGGGATGGGCGAGGCGCCCGTGCGGCACGTGCCGATCGACGAGCGCTTCCGCATGCGCCCCGACGCGCTGGCGCGGGCCATCGCCGAGGACCGGGCGGCGGGGCTGCGTCCCTGGCTGGTGGTCGCGGCGGCGGGGGCCACGGACACGGGCGCGGTGGACCCGCTGAACGCCCTGGCGGACGTGGCGGGGCGCGAGGGGTGCTGGCTGCACGTGGACGCGGCGTACGGCGGGTTCTTCATGATGACGGAGCAGGGCAGGGCGGTGCTGGCCGGCATCGAGCGCTCCGATTCCGTGGTGCTGGACCCGCACAAGAGCCTGTTTCTGCCCTGGGGCGCGGGGATGGTGCTGGTGCGCGACGTGGGCGCCATGGCCGATGCGCACGCCGGCACCGGCAGCTACATGCAGGACGCCCTGCGCGCCGACCCCGGCGAGGTCTCGCCCGCGGACGTGTCGCCGGAGCTTTCGCGGCCCTGGCGGGCGCTGCGGATGTGGCTGCCGCTGGTGCTGCTGGGCACCGCGCCCTTTCGCGCCGCGCTGGAAGAAAAGCTGCTGCTGGCGCGCTACTTCTACGACGAGGTGCGGGCGATGGGATTCGAGGTGGGGCCAGAGCCGGACCTGTCCATCGCCACCTTTCGCTGGGCGCCCGCGGGGGTGGACGTGGAGCGCGCCAACGCCGTCAACGAGGCGCTGGCCGACGCCATGCGCGCCGACGGCCGCGTCTTTCTCTCCACCACCATGCTGGACGGGCGGTACACGCTGCGGATGGCGGCGCTCTCCTTTCGCACCCACCGCCGCACCATCGACCTGGCGCTCCAGATCCTCCGCGAGCAGCTGGCCCGCGTGAACTCCACCCCCGACGTCGAGATCTCGTGATGAACGCATCGTGGCGCGTGCTGCTGGCGGCTGCCCTGCTGCTGGCCGCCTGTGGATCGGAGGAGCCGTCCGCGGATGCCGCCCGCGGTGCCGCGCCGGATTCGGCCCCGGTGGCGGCCGCGGCGGCGCCGGCAACCGTGGATACGGCGCAGCCGGCGGGCGCTAATCCCAAAATCGTGCTGGCGCCCGACGGACTGCAGGTGACCGGCGGCGCGGCGCCCGGGCTGATCGCGTTCGGCGGGCCGCAGGCGCGGGTGCTAGCGGAGGCGGGCGCGGTGCTGGGCGCGCCGCGGAACGGGGGGATGCAGGAGGAGTGTCCCGCCGGCCCGCTCTACCAGACCACGTTCGGCGCGGTGCAGCTCGTCTTTCAGGACAGCGCCTTCGTGGGATGGGCCACGCAGCCGGATTCGCCCCTGCGCACCGCGGAGGGGATCGGGCCCGGCTCCACGCTGAGCCAGGTTCGCGCGGCCTATCCCGCCGCCACGGTGGACCAGACCTCCTTGGGCACCGAGTTCGCCGCCGGCGACCTGTACGGCGTCTTTTCCGACTCCACCACGTCCAGCGAGCTGGAGATCATGTTCGCCGGCATCAACTGCATCTTCCGGTAGAGTCCGTATCCGCAAGGCAAACGAGAGCCCCGGCGCCGTCCGCGCGTCGGGGCTCTTGCTTGTGCGGATGAATCGCCGGCATCGCCTTCCGGAACGCGTTCCATGGAAGAGGATTTCCGGCTCGTTCCGCCGGGTTCCCGGTCCGTTCCGGAATCCGGCGGATTCGTGCTCCATCCCTCGGACGTTGCGCGGGGCAGGGCCACTTTCCATCCGCGGGTGCCGATGGCCGGTGCCCGCGGCCACCTGGCCTGACACACCTTCCGATGGAGAGATCACGATGAAGAAGCTCCAACTCGACCTCGATGCCCTGCGGGTGGATAGCTTTGTCGCCGCCGACACGCCTGCGGAGCGCGGCACCGTCCCCGCCTACCAGATGAGCGGCGTGCCGTTCACGCAGCAGAACAACTGCACCTGGGACGCGCTGTGCATGACGTACAGCCGCTGCCCGGATGCCATTCCGTACAGCTACCCTGGCACCGGGGGCTGCTGAGCCAGGGCGGGGGCGCAGCCGCCCGCCGCCATCACCATTTACCTGGGAGCCCCGGCGCCATCCGCGCGCCGGGGCTCTCGCCGGTTGCACCGCAATCCGCGCAGAAATTGCGTTCGGATGATCCGTGTCATTCTGAGGAAGGCGCCCGTCCCGCGCCGTCCGAAACGCGCCGCAGCCCGTTGTGCCGACCGAAGAATCTCTTTCGGAAACGGGCGGCCCCTCGCGGCGAACCAGGCCGAAGCCACTCAGAATGTGTTTGAGAATCCGACGCTGCGCATCCAGGCAGATCCACCAGCGCTGTCATTCCGAGGCCCGGCCGCGCCGTAGCCTGCCTTAACACCAGAGGTTGCAGGGCCGAGGAATCTACCGTCGGATTGCTGGAGGGCAGACGCGGTAGCCCGTGCTTACCTTGCGGCTACGACACGGGCGGACAGGGCCAGTACCGGAGCGGTGCAGCGGGCCACCAGCAGCAGACAGTAGATTTCTCAGTCGGCGCGCCAGATTTCATGCGAGCCGATGGTGCGGTGTGGCGCCTCCTTCGAAATGACAGACTGGCGCGAGCGCAGGGGATCTTAGACACACGCTCAGAAACCGAACCCGGCTAAACACCCGGTGTGATCAGCAACCGATTGCCTCACACGGAGAGCGCGGTTTTTGGTTCCTCTGTGGCCTCTGTGCCCTCCGTGTGAGAACGAGTCTTTTACAGATTCGTATAAGCCGTTCCCGCTTTGCCCGGCGGGATCTCCGCGTTACCTTTGCTCTCCTTCCGCAACTTGTTTTTCCGAGGAGATGGTTCATGCAGCATGTGCAGCGCGCGGCTCTCGCGGCGCTCTTCCTGGCGTTGCCTGCGGTGCGTCCCGCGCACGCACAGCCGGCGGGTGCCGCGCCCGCACAGCCGGCGGGTGCCGCGCCCGTACGGCCGGCGGGTCCCGCGCCGCCGGCGGGTGCCACGACCGTCCAGCCCTTGCGGTCGGTGCGGGTTGGGAGCTTTGAAGTGCTGTTGGCGACGGATTACTTCACCAAGCAGGACGTCAGCGGAGCCTCCATCCGCCCCCGCGCCCAAACCGGGGACAACCGTACGGGCCAGATCCTGTGGCGGTGCGCGGACGGGGGCGGCGTGTGGGCGGGCGTGATTCTCTCCGGCACCGGCCGCAGCGGAGAGAATCGGCCCGTGGAGTGGCGGTTCGATGACGATGCCCTGGCGACGGACTCGCTGCAGGGGGTGACCGATTACCGCCGGTGGTTCCTGCCCCCGGAAGAGGTCGTCCGCTTTACCCAGCGCGCCAGGAGCGCGCGCACCCTGGAGATCCGCGTGCCGGACGACGGAACGGAGTACGTCTACGACCTGGAGCAGCCCGCCGAGGCGCTGGACCAGCTGCCCTGCATGCGCGGCACGCCGGTGGCCGGGCGCATTCCGCAGGACGTTACCGCATTCAGCGGGCAGGGGCCGGCCGGGTCCGTCCCCTTTTCCACCCAGGCGCCGGCTCCCGGCTCCGCGAACCCGTAGCCCGCCTCGTGAAGAGAGCCCCGGCGCCGTCCTGGCGCCGGGGCTCTCGCTCCTCACACGGCTGATCAACCGCATCACAACAGGGTGCTGATCCGTCGGCGTGAACAGAATCGAGAATGACGTACTCTCAACGTGCGTCGCCAAAGTCTCGGCACGCGATGCTTGACAGTGGCGCCTACCCTGGCGCATCCTTCTACGCCCGCGCACAAAAGAACATTCTTTGGCAGCACGCTCCCTCCCTCCGCCCCTCCATGGCTCGTCCGAACCGTTCGTTCGCAGTTGCACTCGCAGTCATGGCCCTGCTCCCCGGCTGCTCTGATTCGCGCGAACGCGGTCAGGCAATAGACTCCAGCCCCCAGGCTGCTTCAACGGTGAGGGAGGCGGGATCGGCGGCAGGATACGCGTTCTCGGGCAAGATTCCCCGGCTGCGCGGCGATCCGGCGCCCCGGGACACGCTCCGCATGGTACGGCAGTTCGGAGACACGTCGGTCTTTGGCACCCCCACCGGCGTACGGCGCGTCGGGCGCCACCTGGTGGTTTCGGACCGGTTCATGGATCCGCACCTGTCCGTGTGGGAACTGGCGAACGGCCGCCTGGTGCAGCGGATCGGGCGCAACGGCAAAGGTCCGCGCGAGATGCTGGATCCACTGTGGTTTCTGGGTGATGAAGCCGACCCGGACCGGGTGTGGGTCTACGACTTCGGGGGGCGGCGGTTTACCCTGCTCGATCCGGGCAACCAGCGCCAGCCCGTGGTGCGCGAGGTGCCGCTCGATGCCGGGGTTTCGCTGAGCGGGCCCGTGTGGGCAGGAAACCGCATCATCACCAACGGGCTGTTTCCCGATTACACGCTCCTCACCATGGGACAAGACGGCCGGGTGATCGAACGGCTGGCGGCGGACCCGCCGTTCAAGGAGCGCGACATGCCGCACGCCACCGGCAGGCGATTGCTGAATCGGAGCTTCCTTGCCGCAAACCCGTCCCGCACCCGGCTGGCGCTTACGTACCAGTGGAAGAGCCGGGTGGATTTCTTCACCATCCAGGGAGAGCGCATCGGCTCGGTGCGAGGGCCGCGAGAGACTACGCCGGTGTTCAGGGTCAGCCAGGACCGCTTCTTCTGGGGTGAAGACGACGAGAACGAGATGGCGTACTGGACGGTGGACGCGACGGAGCGGTACGTCTACACCCTGTTCTGCGGCTGCTTTCCCGGGCAGGGGAACATGCCCGCGTACCTCCACGTGTTCGATTGGAACGGGGACTTTGTCGCGGAGCTCGCGTTCGACCGTCAGGTCACTGCGCTCGACGTGACCGACGATGACCGAATGCTCTACGCCACCTTCGAGGCACCGTACCCCGGTGCAGGGGAGTGGCGCCTGCCCCCGTTTTCCCCAACGCAGGCCGCGGCCGGGAATGCAGCCGGCCGGAACGACTGAACGCAAGCAGGGCGAGCCGCACACCACAATTTCTCACGAGAGGAAAGTACCAAATGAAGAATTCGACGAGAATGATGCTGGCGGGCGCGCTGACCGCGCTTGCCGCCCTCGCGCCCGTGACCCTGCGTTTCGATGATGGCCCGCGCGTTGTGCGCCTGAACGAGGCGTGTGGCCAGGCAACGGAGTGCGAGCGTTCCACCAGTGCCTACATCTGCTCTACCTACCATGGCGACCATCAGGGATACCGCTGCTCCAAGGGATGCACCTCTTCCAGCTGATCCGGCTTTGACGCTCGCCGGGTCCGCCTGACTCGACCGCTGCGCGGCTCGCCCCTCATTTCCGCCAGCCCTGCTACCGCCGTGCATCCAGGAAAGACTCCAACATGAAAACGCGCAATCGCTTTCGTACCCTTCCCTCGGTGCTCGCCGTACTCGCCGCCGTTTCGCCGCTCACCCTGAACCTGCAGGGCAGGGACGGCGTGGTCCGCCTGAATGAAGCGTGCGGCCAGGCGACGGCTTGTGAGGTGTCGTCCGCGCACATCTGCTCCAAGGCCGATGGTGACAAGCTGGGCTACAAGTGCACCAAAGGGTGCACCAAGGAAACCTGACGCAGCCCCGTCGCTGACATGGTATAAGAGCCCCGGCACCGTCTTGGCGCTGGGGCTCTCGCTTTTCTTCTTGTTTGACATCAGGGCGGGCAAGACGATGGGCAAAATCCAACCACGACACGTCATGCGCGCGTTCACGTCCTGAAAGCCCTCCCGCCCCGCCCGTGTTTGACCTGGACGGCAGCGCCGGTTTACTGTGCGTCCGCCCGTAGCGTGTAGATGGATGCCGGGCGTGCCCTTCCGCGCATCCCCCGCCTGCTCACGCAGGCACATCCCACGTCGGCCACCCACCTCCCGAGGTACGCGATGCGCCCATGGATACTCGCCGCAGCTTGCGTTCTGCTCGCCGCCTGCAGCGTGCGGGGGCACGCGACGCAGGGGGGCGCGGCGGACCTGATCCTCACGGGCGGGAAGGTGTTCACCGCCGACCCGGCGCGGCCTTGGGCGGAGGCGGTGGCGATTCGCGGCGATCGCATCGTGGCGGTGGGGACGATGGCGGAGGTGGGGCGGCTGGCGGGGGCGTCCACGCGAACCGTGGCGCTGGAGGGGCGTGTCGTGGTCCCCGGCTTCAACGACGCGCACGACCACGTGGGCGGCGGCGAGTACGGTGCGCGGTTCGTCGCGGACCCGTCGCCCATGCCGGACCCGCCGTTCGCGCAGGTGCTGGACTCGGTTCGCGCGCTTGCGGCCCGCACCCCGCCGGGGACGTGGCTGCACACGGACATCGGCATGCGCATTCTGCAGGACACGGCTGCCCGCCGGGCCGCCCTGGACTTGGCGGCGCCCCGCCACCCGGTGCTGCTGTGGGCCTGGACGGGGCACGGCGGGGTGGTGAACACGGCGGCGCTGCGCGGATTCGGCATCGCGGACGACGCCCGCGATCCCGCCGGCGGCTGGTACGAGCGCGACGCGGCGGGGCGGCTGACCGGCGCCATGCACGAGTACGCGGAGTGGGCGGCGCTCCGCCAGCTGCACTCCGGGCTCGCCGACAGCGTGGTGGTGGCGTCGCTGCGTGGCTACGCGGCCCGCGCGGCGGGGATGGGCATCACCTCCGTGCAGGCGATGAACGGCTACTTCGATCCCGCCAAGACCGTGCGGGTGCTGCGCGAGGCGCGCCTCCCCATCCGCTTTCGCGCCATCCCCTTCATGATGACCAGCGCATCCGGCCGGAGCACGGCGGAGTGGCGGGGCGTGGAGCGGAACCCCGCGCCGGGCTCCGTCATCTCCGGGACCAAGTGGATCATCGACGCAACACCCATCGACCGCAACGCGTTCATGCGCCGGCCGTACGCGGACCAGCCGGGGTGGTACGGGCGGATGAACTTTCCGGTGGATACCCTCCGCGCCATGCTGGCCGAGGCGCTCGCGACCCGCGAGCAGCTGATGCTGCACGTGGCCGGCGACGCCTCGCTGCGGGCGGTGTTCACTGCCATGCAGTCGCTGGCGCCGGACAGCGTGTGGCGTTCGCACCGGCTGCGCATCGAGCACGGCGACTGGCTGGGCGGCGAGATGATCCCGGTGGCCCGGCGGCTGGGCATCGTCCTGGTGCAGAACCCCACCCACCTGGCGCTGGACCCCGCCATGCTGCGGCAGCGCTTTGGCGAGGTACCCGCGGACTTCCAGCCGCTACGCTCCGTGCTGGAGGCGGGTGTTCCGCTGGCGTTCGGATCAGACGGGCCCAACAACCCGTTCCTGAACCTGATGCTGGCCGTCATCCACCCCACGCACCCGGACGAGGCGCTCACGATGGAGCAGGCCGTCACCGCCTACACCCGCGGCTCCGCGTACGCGGAGTTCGCCGAAGCGGAGAAGGGCACGCTGGCGCCCGGGATGCTGGCGGACCTGGCCGTGCTGTCGCAGGATATCTTCACCATTCCGCCCCCCGCGCTCCCCGGCACCACCAGCGTGCTCACGCTCGTCGGCGGCACCGTCGTCCACGACGGACTGTCTGGCCAAGTAACTGAACGGCGTTAGCCGGAGAACGGGCATACTTGTGAGTCTAGAAACGGACGAGCGGCGTAATTTACGGTTCTCCTCTGCCTCCGCTTGAAGCGTAGGTTGGGCTCTCTGTGCTTGGCCGTCGGCTGCCACGTTTCATGCCGCTTGCCCTCCGCCACGAACCGTGTTACGCTTGATCCCATGAGCATCCACGCGCGCACCAGCTACCGCGGCTACCGCTACTACGGGTTCCCCAACGGGACTCCGGAGGCTGCCGCGCGCGTGTAGGATCGCTCGCCACAGGCAACCGAGGGCTCCCGGATCATCCCGGGGGCCCTTTTTGTTTGCCCCGAATCCGCCACCGCCGCACCCACGCAGGAGAACGCAGATGATCATCGTCACCCGTCCGGGCGTCAGCGACGCCGAGCTGGACCACATCCGCGAGCGCATCGAGACGCTGGGAATGCGCACGCACCTGTCGCGCGGCGAGCAGCGCACCATCATCGGCTGCATCGGCGACGAGTCGCTGCTGCAGGAGGCCGCGCTGCTCAGCCTGCCGGGCGTGGAGTCGGTGCATCCCGTGCTCAAGCCGTACAAGCTGGCCTCGCGCGAGTTCACGGCCGGGCCCAGCATCGTCCGCGTGGGCGACGCGGCGGAGGTGGGCGGGCGCGCGCTGGCCATCGTCGCCGGCCCGTGCTCGGTGGAGGGGCGCGACATGCTGCGGCAGACGGCGCGCTCCGTTCTCGCGGCGGGGGCGGGAATGCTGCGTGGCGGCGCCTTCAAGCCGCGCAGCAGCCCGTACGCCTTCCAGGGGCTCGGCCTCGCCGGCCTCAAGATGCTGGCCGAGGTGCGCGCCGAGACCGGGCTGCCCATCGTGACGGAGGTGATGGACACGCGCCAGGTGGAGCTGGTGGCCGAGTACGCCGACGTGCTGCAGATCGGCGCGCGCAACATGCAGAACTTTGCGCTGCTCTCCGAGGTGGGGCGGGTGCAGCGGCCGGTGCTGCTCAAGCGCGGGCTGTCGGCCACGCTCAAGGAGTTCCTGATGGCGGCGGAGTACGTGATGGCGCAGGGCAACCGCGACGTCATCCTGTGCGAGCGGGGCATCCGCACCTTCGAGACGGCCACGCGCAACACGCTGGACGTGGCCGCCATCCCCGTGCTCAAGGCCGAGACGCACCTGCCGGTGATGGTGGACCCCAGCCACGCCGGCGGCCGCGCGGACCTGGTGGCGCCGCTCTCGTTCGCCGCCATCGCCGCGGGCGCGGACGGGCTGCTGGTGGAGGTGCATCCGTGCCCCGAAGAAGCGCTTTCGGACGGCGACCAGTCGCTCACGCTGCAAAACTTCGATGCGCTGATGCGCGCGATCCGCCCCTTTGCCCACGCCGCCGGCCGCACGCTGGCCGAGCCGCGCGTGGTACGCGCGGAGGCCGCATGAGCGTGGACGCCATCCCCGACGCGCCCGCCGCGGAGCTGGCGCGCATCCGCGGCGAGATCGAGCGCGTGGACCGCGCGCTGGTGGGGCTGATCGCCGAGCGGGTGGCGCTGGCGCGGCAGGTGGGCCCCGCCAAGAAGGCGCTGGGGATGCCGATCCTGGACCCTCCCCGCGAGGCCGCCATCGTCCGCCGCGCCGGCGAGCTGGCCCGCGAGGCAGGCTTGGACGACGAGGACGTGCGGTACGTGTTCTGGCACCTGGTGGGGCTGAGCCGGCGGGTGCAGCTGGCGGAGGATTGAGGGTGAACGGGTGAGCGGGTGAAGGGGTGAGCGGGTGAAGGGGTGAAGGGGTGAAGGGGTGAAGGGGTGAAGGGGTGACGGGGTGAAGGGGTGAGCGGGTGAGCGGGTGAGCGGGTGAGCGGGTGAGCGGGTGAGCGGGTGAGCGGGTGAGCGGGTGAACGCCGGCGGGTCGGATTCACGCACCGCACCGCCGCCACCCCCGAACCCGTCGGCGAAGGCCGACATCGCGTTCTCCCAGCCGCGATTTCAATCGCCCGGGGGCGGGGATCGGGCGAATCCCTCGGGTGTCGCTCGAATTCCGCGGCCCGTGCGGGGACCGAACGATGGGGTCGGATTCACGCACCGCACCTGCCGCCGCCCCGAACCCGTCGGCGAAGGCCGACATCGCGTTTCCCCAGCCGCGATTTCAATCGCCTGGGGGCGGGGGATCGGGCGAACCCCCCGGGTGTCGTTCGAATCCCGCTGCCCGTGCGGGGACCGAACGATGGGGTTGGATTCACGCACGGCACCTGCCGCCACCCCGAACCCGTCGGCGAAGGCCGACATCGCGTTTTCCCAGCCGCGATTTCAATCGCCCGGGACGGGGATCGGGCGAATCCTCCGGGTGTCGTTCGAATCCCGCTGCCCGTGCGGCGACCGAACGATGGGGTCGGATTCACGCACCGCACCTGCCGCCGCCCCGAACCCGTCGGCGAAGGCCGACATCGCGTTTCCCCAGCCGCGATTTCAATCGCCCGGGACGGGGGATCGGGCGAATCCTCCGGTGTCGTTCGAATCCCGCTGCCCGTGCGGCGACCGAAAGATGGGTGCGGATTCACGCACGGCACCTGCCGCCGCCCGGAACCCGTCGGCGAAGGCCGACATCGCGTTTTCCCAGCCGCGATTTCAATCGCCCGGGACGGGGGATCGGGCGAATCCTCCGGTGTCGTTCGAATCCCGCTGCCCGTGCGGCGACCGAAAGATGGGGTCGGATTCACGCACCGCACCTGCCGCCGTCCCGAACCCGTCGGCGAAGGCCGACATCGCGTTTTCCCAGCCGCGATTTCAATCGCCCGATTTCAATCGCCCGGGTACGCGGCCGGCGGGTTCACGCTTGCGGACTCGCATGTGCGTGGAACGTCCGGGCGCGGCCGATACGGTTCTGCGGGACATCTGATTCACGGAGAAGATGGACGATCGACTTTCGGATATCCGCACCGCCGCCATCATCGGACTGGGGCTGATCGGGGGATCGATGGCGCGCGACCTGGCGGCGCGCGGCGTTCGCGTGCTGGGGTGGGACGCGGACAAGGAAAGCCTGCGCGCGGCGGGGGATGCGGGCGCCGTCCATCACCCGCTCCCGGACGACCTGCGCGGCGTGGACCAGGCCGACGTGGTGGTGCTGGCCGTTCCCGTGCTCGCCGCGCCGGACGTGCTGCGGCGCGCGGTCCGCGCGGCGCCCGGCGCGCGGCTGATCACGGACGCGGGGAGCACCAAGCAGTCGATCATCCGCGCGGCGGAGGGGCTGGGGATCGGGGAGCGGTTCGTGGGATCGCACCCGCTGGCCGGTGACCACCAGAGCGGATGGGCGGCGTCGAGCGAGGGATTGTTCGCCGGCGCGCGCGTCTTCCTCTCCCGCACGCACTCGACGGGGGATGAGGCGATGGGGATGGCGGCGGCGCTGTGGGAGATGGCCGGCGCGCGCCCGGAGGTGATGGACGCGGCGGAACACGACCGGCGGCTCGCGTGGACCAGCCATCTTCCGCAGATGGTGTCGTCCGCGCTGGCCGCCGCGCTGGCGGGGCAGGGGATCGCCCGGGGCGAGCTGGGGCCGGGCGGCCGCGACGTCACGCGCCTGGCCGGCAGCTCGCCGGAGATGTGGGCCGACATCGCCATCGACAACGCCGCCGGCCTTTCCGCCGCGCTGCAGGCCGCCGAGGATCAGTTGCGGACCATGCGGCACGCCATCGACAGCGGCTCCCACGCCCGCCTCCGCGACCTGCTCGCCGGCTGCCGATCATGGCACGCCGGCTGAGCGCCGGCCTCCACTGGCCGACATCCCCTGCCTGATCGATCCCATCATCCCGTGCCGACGCGGGCAAGGGCGTCGGTGTCACTACTCCGGGTCCTCGTCGCGCTCGTCCTGGTCTTGCGCATCGCGTCGCCGGAACCGCTCGTTCTCTTCCTCGGGGGACTTTTCCATATCCATCGCCTGGACGTGCTCCGCCGCTGCCCGGTGTGCCGCTGCCCCGTATGCCGCCGCCGGGTGTGCCGCTACCGCGTATGCCGCCGCCGAGGATGCCGGTGCCGGGCGTGCCGTTGCCTGGTATGCCGCTGCCGGGTGTGAGGTGTCGGTGTGTTCATCTCCGAACCCGCCGCCATACTGGCTGCCGTAGCCGGGGTCATCGTTGACGCGCCACGGCGTGCTTGCCGCCGCCGATGTCGGCGCGCGCGAGGACAACGCGCGCGGATACGACGGGAGCGACGATGACGCGTACCCATGCGGTGCGGCGGCCGGCGGCGCCGCATGCGAGGACGGCATCTGCGACGTCCCGGACGGCTCGAGCTCCTCGTCGCTGTCCACGGCGAGGGCCTCTGCGGGTTCCTTCTCGTTCAGGTGCAGCTTCACGCCGCCAGGACCGCTGCGCTTTCGGAAAACCATCTCGGTATTGAATGGGCCAAGATCCTGGTTCTTGTCGTGGTGCTGGGTGTCGGGCCGCTGGAACTTGCGCCCGGTGCCCGGGTGCACCCGGCGAACGTGCACGTCAAATCCAAGCTCGGACGCCTTCCTCAGGTCACTCTCGGAAGCATTCGCGAAAGGCCCCGGGTTCCGCGTGGAGGGCTTCAGGATCTGCGTACGCGCGAACACTCGTGCCTTGCCACCCTCGCGGAGCACCGTGTGCGCAGACTGAAGAAACCGGTGGTCGAACGTCATCTCGTGATTCGCGGCGTGGCGCTTGTCGATCTTCCGAAGGCCGTAGCTCGCCCCCGGTGTCTTCCAATCACCGAATGGGTTCGCGCCCACCACGGCGTCCAGGCTGTTGGGTTCGAAGTGGCTGCCCAGGTCGTTCGCGTCTACCTGGTCCTTCGTGTCAATGCCATGGGGCGCCTCCATCAAGTGCCCGCCCTGCCCTCCCTGCTTTGCGATGTCCGTGGCCGTGTAGTGAACCTCTTCCGGGCGAATGGATGGGTCCCGCTTCGTGTGGTGTCTGAGCACGAGGTCGCGCATGTAGTCGCTGTTCCTGCCGGTCCCCGCCCCGACTTCCACCATGCGCAGCCGTGGCGCCACACCGCTGGAAGCACTGGACGCGGCGGCCAGGTCCTCGGGCGCGGGTACGTGTCCCAGGTCCATTGAATGCGCCCCCGGCGCCGGTGTGGAGCCGCCGGTGGACGGAGTGAGGTCCATGAGCGACTCCGAGGGAACCGGCCGGGAGGCGTCGTGCTCGCCGCCGGTCAGCCGGCGGCGGCGCTTGCGGGGCTTCCGCTTGGGTGCGTCCCCCGGCGGAACGAATCCGTGCGGCGCGACCGGGGTGGATGTCGCGGCCGACGCGGGCGCATGCGCGGCGAGGGTGGGCGTCACCATGGGTGCGTTGGACGAAACCGGCTGCGGGAGCGCCATGGGACCGGCCTGTTCCTGCGGAGCG
Organism: Longimicrobium sp.; assembly: GCF_036399255.1. Classification (GTDB taxonomy): domain Bacteria; phylum Gemmatimonadota; class Gemmatimonadetes; order Longimicrobiales; family Longimicrobiaceae; genus Longimicrobium. The sequence continues at coordinate 2,297 of NZ_DASWNM010000094.1, read as the reverse complement.
GCCTCGGCCGCTCGCGCCCGGGCTTCGGCCCGTCTCTGCGCTCGGGCGCGCAGGGGCAGATTGGCCGGCGTAGCCGCGGACGCCGCGGTGGCTGGCGTGGCGGTGGAGGCGCTCGACGAGTGTGGGGGGGCGGGCGCTTGCCACCCATCCGGAGGCCGCGGCTGGCGGGGCTTCGCCAGCGCCATGACGGGCGCCGCCGCGCTGGAGGAGTCGCCTTCGTCGGACTCGTCCCGCCGCCGCTTGGTGCCTTGGCCCTTCGCGTCTGCCGCGTCTGCCGCGTCTGCCGCGTCCATCGGCCCACTGGTGCTGCTCGTGGCCGGCCGGGGCGCCGAATCAGTCCGCGGCTCCGGCGCGTGCTCGTGGCTGCAGTTGGCCTCGTCCACGCACGAGTCGTCGTCGCACTTGCGGCAGGCCTGGATGGGCCCGTCGGCAGCCGCGGCAAGGGCGGGCGCGGGAGGCGATTCCCGGCCGGATCCCGAGGCGCCGCCGCCCGCCGCCCATCCGTATCGGCCGCCGTGCAATGCCTCGCGCTCCGCGGGCCACACGCTCACGGCGCCAAAGTCGTGGCGGGGCGGGGACGTGCCAGACGGCTGCCACGTGGGCCCGCCCGGCCGCGTCGCACCGGGCGACGTCGATCTGGCGGGGTCGCGGCTTCCCGCCGTTTCCCGCCGCGCGGGTGCGTGAAGTGTCGTGCGCATCAGATGCAATCCCATGAACGGTTGGTACGACACCCCGCGTCGTCCCTCCCTAGATGCGTGGCCGCGGCCACGAGTGTCAAGCTTCTTGTCCGCCCCTCGGCCTGCCGGCGGCTCCGGGAGCGAATGGATCCACCGCTGTAGAAGCACGAAGCCCGGCCCGCGCGGACCGGGCGCACGTCGTCGTTCTTCCGCGCCGATCCTTGCCCGCTGGCGCGCAACATGAAGAGATGCGATGCCGTGCCCTTGCTGCCCAACGCGATCACACGCCGATGGATACATCGATCAAGCGACGCCCCTTCCGCATCCCTGCCCGCGGCCCGTGGTCCGCGGCCCTGGTGCTCGCGCCGATGCTGGCCGCGTGCGGCGGCGACATGAGCCTGCGCGAGGAGGCCGAGCTGGGCGCCGCCTACGCCGCCGAGGTAAAGCGCGAGGTGACGCTGATCACGGACCCCGCCGCGGTCGCCACCCTCAACCGCTTCGGTGACCAGCTCGCGGCGCGGGCGGACGCCACGGAGCGGGACTACACGTTCTACCTGGTGGATTCGGACGAGGTGAACGCCTTCGCCATCCCGGGCGGCCACATCTTCGTCAACCGCGGGCTCATTGAGACCGCCGACCAGGCGTCGGAGTTCGCGGGCGTTCTGGGGCACGAGATCGCGCACGTGACGGAGCGGCACGGCATCGAGCAGATGAAGAAGCAGCGCGGCGCGGGCACGCTGGTCACCCTGATCTACGTGGTCCTGGGCCGCGACCCCGGCGTGGTGGAGCAGGTCGCCATCCAGGCCGGCGGCGCGGCGGTGTTCGCCCGCTACGGCCGCCAGGCGGAGCGCGAGGCCGACCAGCGCGCCGTGCAGACGCTTCCCGCCGCGGGGTACGATCCGGAGGGCGTGGCTACGTTCTTCGAGGACCTGCTGCGGCAGCAGGCGCGCGAGCCCGGCCTGCTCGACACCTGGTTCGCCTCGCATCCCACCAGCCAAGAGCGCGTGCAGAACGCCCGCACCATGATCCGCACCCTGAACGTGGACCGCGCGCGCCTTACCGACGACACGCCCGAGTACCAGGCCTTCCGCGCCCGCGTCCGCCAGCTCGGCGCCTCGCGGTGAACGGATTTCGACGAGGCTGATAAGGTGTTCGCTATTCCGTGAATCGCACAGAAGCAGCGACGTGCGGATCGTCACTCGAACGTCTGACTTCCTGAGGGAGCGCCCGCCGGGAACCAGAAGCAGCCCGACCGCCTGCGCGCGACCGAAGGATCTCCTCTCCGGCACTGCGGGGCCGGCTCTGCGTCGCGGAGCCAGCCCCGCTGTTCTGCTGGCTGGGTCCTTCGGTCGCGCGCAATCTGTTGTGCCGCTTATGGATCCACGTGGTGCGCTCCCTCAGGAAGTCACTCGCGGGGTGTGATCATGAAGTGGTTCGGTAATGTCAAACCTGGCAATCACGCGCACGTTTGATATGACTTCCTGAGGGAGCGCCCACCGGGAAACCTGAAGCAGCCCGACCGCCTGCGCGCGACCGAAGGATCTCCTCTCCGGCACTGCGGGGCCGGCTCTGCGTCGCGGAGCCAGCCCCGCTGTTCTGCTGGCTGGGTCCTTCGGTCGC
>NZ_DASWNM010000093.1:0-76429 GCF_036399255.1 Longimicrobium sp. | reverse complement strand
AGGCCGCAGAGGCCACAGAGAAAACCATCCCTCGGTGGCCTCTGCGGCCTCTGGGTGAGACCAATCTTTTGCCGAGTGTGGATCAGCCCGCCGGGTCCGGCGTCACGGCGCGCGGAAGGCGCAGGATGAAGGTGCTGCCCTCGCCCGGCATGCTGCAGACGGTCAGGTCGCCCGCCATCCCCCGTGCCAGGTCGCGGCTGATGGCGAGGCCCAGCCCCACGCCCTCGCGCGGCTGGTTCAGGCGCCGGCCCACCTGCTGAAACGGGTCGAAGATGCGCTCCTGCTCCTCGGGCGGAATCCCCGGCCCGTTGTCGCGCACCCGGGCGTACACCCACTCGCCCTCCGCGTGGCACGAAAGGATCACCCATCCCCCCGCCGGCGTGAACTTGATGGCGTTGCCCACCAGGTTCAGCAGGATCTGCCGCACCCGCTCCGCGTCGCCCTGCATCGCCAGCTCCGCGGGCGCGCACGTCTCCACCGTGTAGGCAACCCCCCTGGCCTCCGCCTGCGGCGCCACCAGCGACTCCACGCTGGAGAGCATCTCCGCGACCGGCAGCGGCCCCAGGTCGAACTCCATCCGCCCCGCCTCGAGCCGGGCAAAGGAAAGGATGTCGTTGATGAGCGCCAGCAGGTGCCGCTGGTTGGCCGTGATGCGCCCGATGGCCGCGCGCTGCGGATCGCGCAGCGGCCCGTGGATCCCCATGTCCAGCAGCTCCACGTACCCGCCGATGGCGTTCAGCGGCGTGCGCAGCTCGTGGCTCATGGAGGCCAGGAACTCGGCCTTGGCGCGGTTGGCGGCCTCGGCCTCGGCGCGCGCGGCCTGCGCGTCGCCCAGCAGGCGCTCGCGCTCCTCGTCCGCGCGGCGGCGCTCGGTGACGTCCTCCACGGCGCCCAGCCCGCGGACGGCGCGCGCGTCCGGCCCCTCGCCCGTGAACTCCACCCGCCCCTGGATGCGCAGCCAGCGCACCTCGCCGTCGGGGCGTACCACGCGGTACTCGGTGGCCACCGCCGCGCGCCGGGCCGGGTCCATCGCCGCCACCATCTCGCCCGCCAGCCGCGGGCGGTCGTCGGGATGCACCCGCGCCACCAGCTCGTCCAGGGTGATGGCCGGGCCGGCGGCGTAGTGGTGCCGCGCGCCGGAGTCCAGGAAAAAGAACCCCGCCGCGAGGTCGTGCTCCCAGATCCCCAGCTCCGCCGCCTGCAGCGTCAGCCGCAGCCGCTCTTCGCTGGTGCGCAGCGCCTCCTCGGCCCAGCGGCGCTCCTCGGCGTCCTGGTGCCGCTCGATGATGAGCGCCGCGGTGCGCGCCAGCAGCTCCATCGACTCCATCTCCCGCCGCGCCGGCTCGCGCGGGGTGCGGTGGTACACGGCCATGGTGCCCAGCGCCCGCCCGAACGAGCGGATGGGGAACGACCAGCAGGCGCGGATGCCGTGCTCCCGCGCCAGCGCCATGTACGGCGCCCACGTCGGATCGTCGGCCACGTCGCGCACGATCACCGCCTCGCCCCTGTACGCCGCCGCGCCGCACGAGGGGCTGGCGGGGCCGATGGCGATTCCGTCCACCGCCTCGACGTACGCCCGCGGCATGCCGGCCGAGGCGGCAAAGCGCAGCTGGCCCCCGGCCGCGTCCACCATGAACAGGATGGTGCGCGCCTCGTCCCCGGCAAGCTCCCGGGCGGCGCGCACCAGGCGGTTGAGCACGTCGTGGATGGAGGCGCCGCTGACGGCCATCTCCAGCGCCGCCATCTGCCCGGCCACGCGCGGCTCGGCGTACCGCTCGCCCCCGTCGCGCGGCCCGTGCGGCCGAGGTGCGGCGTGGGCCGTGGACGGCGGATCCCCGCCCGGCCCTTCCGGGGCGGACCCTGCACCCTCGGGAGCGGCGGGCACATCGAGCATCTGAGCGCCTCGAACGGGACGTCGAGTTATGAATGAGGAACGTATCATAATACGGCGCGGCGAATGCCGGAACAGTCGTGACGTATCACGCTCCTGGCCAGCCCGATTTCTGGAACCGAAGGCATCCGGCCCGCCGGTGCCGGCTTCGGATCGCGGGGCTGCGGCCGGAATATTGCCGGTTTGGGCGCACATGGAGCGCATACACACCTCCGGCGGCGCCGGAGCAGAGCAGGGAGGCCCGGCGCCCAACGGGCCGGATGACGGAACCACGCCCCCGGATCCTCCGTTCCCCGCGGAGGTCCGGCGGCCGCACGCCAGCGAAGCGGCGGAGCGTGAGGCCGCGCTGCGCCGGGGCCGCGAGCGCCGGGCTCGGGCCGAGGCCGACGAAGACGGCGCGGCGGCCCGGCGCAGGGGTGTGTGGGCGGCCAACCCCGCGTTCGCCGCGCTCGCCGACAACGTGCGCGACTACGCCATCTTCCTGCTGGACCCGGAAGGCGTGATCACGTTCTGGGGAGAGGGCGCCCACCTGATGAAGTGGTGGACCCGCGAGGAGGCCGAGGGCGCGCACCTTCGCCTGCTGTATCCCGAGGACGGCGCCGAGGACGGGACGGCCGAAGACCACCTGCGCGACGCCGAGATCCATGGCGAGTCACAGAGCGAGGGGTGCCGCGTGCGGCGCGACGGCTCCACGTTCTGGGCCGGGGTCACCCTTACCGCGCTGCGCAATCCCGAGGGCGAGCTCCTGGGTTTCGCCAAGACCACCCGCGACCTCAGCGCCCGCCGCGCCGCCGAGAGCGCCGTGGCCATGGCCCACGCGGCGCATTCCGCCCGCGATGCCGCCGTGGCGCGTGCGGCCGAGGCGCAGGCCGGCCGCGAGCGCGCGGAAGAGGCGGCCGAGTTCGCGCAGGAGCACGCGCGCGGCGCACGCGAGTACATCAACAACGTGCTGGAGCCGGAGCTCGCCGCCGAGCGCGCCAGGCACGCCGCCCTCCGCGCCGGCCTCAAGGGCCGCGAGTAGCCCGGGATCCACCCAACGACGGACTCACGCACAAAAGCAGAGGAAACGGAGAAAAACCCTCTGCTTCCTCCGCGTGAGAAAATCTTTTTCCTGATCCCGAATCCGGGAAAACAACACCTGAATGGATACAGAGGGACAGAGTCAGACAGAGGACTCAAGCCGACATTTCGGCTCGCTCCTCTGTCTGACTCTGTTCCTCTGTACGATCATTCTTTTTCAGGATCTGGTGTCACGCAAAAAAGCAGAGGAAGCGGAGAACAACCCTCCGCTTCCTCTGTGGCCTCTGTGGCCTCTGCGTGAGAAAATCCGTTGCCGGAGCCGCGGATTACTTGCGGTTCAGCAGGTTGTCGATCTTGTTCCACTCCTGCACCAGGTCCGCCCGGTCCTCGGCGTCCAGCGGCTCGCCGCCGTCGTCCTTCATCAGCTTCATCAGCCGGTCGCGCCGCGCCTCCAGCTTTGCGCGCTCCGCGTCGCTCAGGTTCGCGGGATCTGCCATGCTGCCTCGTTTCCGGTGGATGATGGATGCGGATGCCGCTCGGGAGCGGACGATCGTCAGAGGCCCAGGACCTCCACCCCCTGCTCGAACACCACGTCGACGGGAATGCCGGCGCGCGACAGGCGGTCCAGGTCGCCCTGCAGCTCGGCATCGATCCGGCCGTAGCGCTGCATGAACGCCTGCACCCCGGCCAGGTCGCCGTCGCCCTGAAAGCGCAGGATCTGCTCCGACAGCGCGTTCATCGCCTCCCGGAAGCGCGCCGGGTCCACGCGGTAGGTGCCCGTCGCCGCGTCGCGGGTAAAGGCGCCGCGCTCCTTGAAGTAGTTGAAGCGCGCGATGTTGGCCACCCCGTGCGCGTTGCTGGCCCCGAACCGCACCGAGCGGAAGATGCTGGCCAGGAAGGTGACGTAGCTGTCCGTCACGTCGCCCTGCAGCTCGCCCATCTCCTGCAGCTGCACCTGCATGTACAGCCCCAGCACGTCGGCCTTCCCCTCTTCCAGCGCGCTGGCCTGCTCGCGAAGCGACTCGCGCACCGTGCCGCGGCCGTTGATGGTGTTCTTGATCCCCAGCCCGTGCGCCACCTCGTGGAACATGGTGTTCCCGAAGAACGCGTCGAAGGTCACGTGCCGGCGCTGGTCCGGCGTGATCAGCATCTGCGCGATGGGAACCAGGATGCGGTCGAACTTGGCGCGCATGGCGTTGCGCAGCTGCAGCCGCCGCGTGCCCTTCTGCAGCTGCACCTCTTCGTCGTTGGGCAGGTTGATGGCGATGGTCTTCGACCCCGCGTTGGCCTCGCCCGCGTAGTACACCACGTCGTACGCGTTCAGCTCGCTGTCGGCGCCCGGCGTCTCTCGCTTGTACTGCTCGGGCACCGGCAGCCCCCGCTGCAGCGCGGGAAGCAGCGCCGCGTAGCGCGAAAGCCGGCGGCTCCACTCCTGGTCCTTGATCAGCACGTACCCCTCGTACGACGCCTTGTAGCCGAACAGCGCGTCCTCGTACGTCTCGATGGGGCCGATGACGATGTCCAGCGGGTTGGTCTTCATGTCCAGCCACGCCAGGTCGCTGGGCTGAAAATCGTCCGTCAGCAGCGCATCGGCGCGCAGCTCCAGGTAGCGCCGCAGCCCCGCGTCGTCCGCCAGCGCCGCCGCCTGCCGCAGCCGGTCGGCCGCGCGGCGCAGCTGGGGGGCGAACGCCTGGTGGTACGGCACCGCCGTCAATCGTCCGCCCGGCCCGCGCCGCACCAGCGTGTACAGGCTCTTCAGGCTGTCGGCCCGCGCCCCGCCCGCCGCCACCTGCGCGTCGAACTCCGCCCTGGTCATCCCCGCGGGATACAGGTTGGATCCCTCGGGCTTGGCGCCCACGCCGGGCACGAACGGCGCGTTCCCCGCCAGCCGGTCCCAGGGCCCGTAGTTGATCTCCACGTAGCGCCGCACGCGCGGATCGGCGATGGAGGCCGTGAGCGAGTCCAGGTTGCCGTACGTCTGGGTGCGGAACAGCGCGTCCATCTCGCGCGCCGCCTCGATCAGCAGGGGGATCATGCGGCGCTCGCGGTCGCTCAGCGGCAGGTCCGTCGTCAGCCGCACCGGCGTGTAGCGCGCCAGCTTCAGGTCGATGGAGTCCTGCGCCGCCGCCGGGCCCGCCGCCATCGCCGGGGCGGATGCCGCGTCGGCGGAGGGCGCGGCCGTGCTGGCGGGCGCCTGGACGGTCGCGGGGGCGCAGGCCGCGAGCGCGCCCAGGGCCGCCGCCGCGCACCGGAACCGAATCGTCATGGGTATTCGCTGGAAAGGTGAACCACCGTCATTCGTGGCGGCACGATACGCCGTGCATCCGCGCCCGGCAAGCGCGCCGCCTGCGGGACGCATCCGGGATCGGCTACCCCGTGCTGCCCGCCGCGCGCGTCCGCCTTCCGCGCTTGCGCGCGGGTTGCTGCGTCCGCTTCGCGAGTTCCGCGAGCGAACGCGCCGGGGGAACCGTGAACAGCTGATCGAATCCTCCGCACGCGTCCAGCACGACCGCAATCCTGAGCAGCCGTTCGAGGGAGATGCGGCCGCTGTGCTCGAACCGCCGGTACGTTGCAAGCGTCAGCCCGGCGCGTTCGGCCATCTCCTGCTGCGTCCACTCACGCTGAAGGCGCAGCGCGCGCACACGGCCCGCCAGCAGGCGGGAAACCTCGGCCGGGGTTCGCAGTTCAATTAGCAACATGTTGTCGGTTACGTACACGAAACCGATGTAACCGCTCACATGAGCGCAGTTGCTTCCCGAGTTCCTGGCGCAAGCGCGTGACTTCCTGAGAGGGTGTTGCTAAACCTCAAATCCATAACGAAGCGGTGACTTCCTGAGGGAGCGCATCACATGTAACCAGAAGTCACACTACAGATTGCGCGCGACCGAAGGACCTCGTCCCGGTGGCGCAGGGGCCAGATCAGGGCACGGAACCAGCCCCGTCGTTCTGCTGGCGAGATCCTTCGGTCGGCGCCAAGTTGCAGTGTACAAGCGAGTTACAGGGCGGCGCCTCCCTCAGGAAGTCAATCACGCTAGGGGTTTGGCAACACCCTCTGAGGGAGCGCACACGCAGAATCCGGAAGATACACGCTCGCTTGCGCGCGACCGAAGGACCTACTCTCGGACCCGACGGGGCCAGACCCTGCGTTCCGATCCAGCCCCTTCGTACCGCCTGCTAGATCCTTCGGTCGGCGCCATGGCTTTTCCGTACCCGCAAATCGAGGAGCGGCGCCTCCCTCAGGAAGTCATTATCGGGCTGAGGTTTAGCAACACCCTCTCAGGCTCAGGAAACCAAAGCGGCCAAGCTGATTCTTGAACACACTCTGTATGCTGCGCCACCAGAATCAATGTGCGGTGCCGTGCCCTCCCGCCGGAGCGCTGCCCGTCCGGACGCCGATGGGCTCGGCGGCGGGGAGGCGGGCGATGCGCTCCTCCACCAGCTTCAGGAACACCGGCAGGCGGCGGTCCCAGAACTCCCAGCTGTGCGTCCCCGGCACCTCGTGGTACTCGTACGCCAGCGGGCGCGCCGCCATCGCCTGCACGAACGCGCGGTTGTCGGCCAGCAGCCGGTCCAAGGTCCCCGTATCGAGGTAGAAGTAGGTGCCGTCCGCGACGCGCGCGTCCCGGGCCAGCGCCAGGAGGTCGTTCTCCGCCCGCGACGCACTCCCCGCGGGGCCGAACGCGTCCATCCGCGTCTGGGAGGAAGCGTCCCCCGCCGCCGCCAGGGGGGCGCCGGAAAAGCTTCCGGCCAGCGAAAAGCGCGCGGAGTGCTTCAAGCCCAGCTTGAGCGCACCGTAGCCTCCCATGCTGAGCCCCGCCACGTAGCGGGCCTCCCGGTACGTCAGCGTCCTGAAGTGCTGGTCGATGAAGGCGGGAACCTCCCGGGCGACGTACTCCTCGAAGCGCTCGGCCGGGCGGGCGGCGCTGTTGGTGTACCATGAGTTCGCGGCGTCGGGGAGCACCACGATCAGCGGAAGCCGGGCCGTGTGGGCCAGGAGGTTGGTCCGGTCCAGCCAGTTGCGGTGGCCGCCGTCGTGCCCGTGCAGCAGGTAGAGCACGGGATACCGCCGCGGCGAGTCGTGGTACCCGGCGGGGAGCACCACCACCGCGTTGCGCGGCTCGGGAAGCGAGCCGGGGATGGACACGATCCGCACCCGCGACGTGTCGGAGGCGGCGGCCGCCTGCGCGTGCGCGGCCCCGGGAAGGCCGGCGGCGAGGGCGGCGAAAAGGGCGGCCATGAGCCGCGGCTGGCGCAGCGCGCGAAGTGCCGGCATCAGAACGTCCTCTTCCAGTGTGTGGGCCAAGCGAATGAGCCCAATAGAGAGCCGGGCCGCATCGGGGGCAACCGCGGGGCGCGTCCGGGGTTTCGTCCACCCCCCGGCACCTGTATCGTCGTCCAGGCTTCCGGTCGCGCGCACACGAGGGGGACGATGAAGACGCTGCTTTCCGCCGTGCTCCTGCTCGCCGCCTGCGCACAGCCGCCGGCCCGCGAATCCGCGCCCGCCGCGGGAACGCCGCCGCCCGATTCCGCGGAGGCGGTCCGGCCCGGCATCGAGACCTTTCTTGCCGACGTACCCGCGGCGCTGCGGGGAAAGCGGGTGGGCCTCATCACCAACCACACGGGGATCGACCGTGCGCGCACGTCCGACATCGACCTGATCGCGCGCCATCCGCACCTTACGCTGGTCGCCCTGCTCGCGCCGGAGCACGGAATCCGGGGAGACGCCGAGGCCGGCGTGCACATCGGGGACGATACCGATCCCCGCACCGGCGTGCCCATCTACTCCCTCTACCAGTCCGAGGACCGCGGCCCCACGCCGGAGATGCTGCGGGACGTCGACGTCCTGGTCTACGACCTCCAGGAGGTGGGGGGCCGCACCTGGACCTACGTCTCTACCATGGCGCTGTCGATGCAGGCCGCCGCGCGAAAGGGGGTTCCGTTCGTCGTCCTGGACCGGCCCAACCCCATCGGGGGCGAGATCGTGGAAGGCGCCCTGCTGGACCCCGCCTTCAAGTCGTTCGTGGGGATGTACCCCATCCCGGCGCGGCACGGGATGACGGTGGGCGAGCTGGCCACCCTCTTCAACCAGGCGCACGGGATCGGCGTCGAGCTGATCGTTGCGCGGGTGCAGGGGTGGCGGCGCGCCCAGTGGCTCGACGAGACCGGCCTTCCCTGGATCAACCCGTCGCCCAACCTGCGATCGCTGGCGGCGCTGACCAGCTACCCGGGATCGGTCTACTTCGAAGGCACCAACCTGTCGGAGGGCAGGGGCACCGACCGCCCGTTCGAGCAGATCGGCGCTTCGTGGCTCGACGCGCCGGGGGTCGCCGCGGCGATGAACGCGATGGGGCTGCCGGGCATCCGCTTCGACGCCGTCACGATGCCGGTGGAAGCGACGGCCGCCAAGTTCCCTGGACAGACCATCCCCGCCATCCGCTTCGCCGTCACCGACCGGGAGGCCTACCGGCCCGTGCGCACGTCGCTCCTGCTCATCGACGAGATCCGCAGGCGCCATCTGCGCGACTTTGCCTGGACCCGCACCATCGACCGCCTGACGGGCTCCGACAGGGTGCGGCTGGCGATCGAGGGCGGCTCGCTCCCCGCGCTGCTGGAGGAATGGGACCGCGAAGCCGCGGAGTTCAGCGAGAGCCGGAAGCGCTTCCTGCTTTATCCGTGAGAGTGTGTTCGAGTTTCCGAGTTCCTGACACAAGCGCGTGACTTCCTGAGGCGTGGGACCGCGAAGCCGTGGCGTTCAGCGAGAGCCGGAAGCGCTTCCTGCTCTATCCGTGAGAGTGTGTTCAATTTTCCAAGCTCCTGACACAAGCGCGTGACTTCCTGAGGGAGCGCACACGCAGAAACCGGAAGATAAACAATCGGTTGCGCGCGACCGAAGGATCTACTCTCGGACACGACGGGGCCAGATCCAGCGTTCCAATCCAGCCCGTTCGTACTGCCGGCTAGATCCTTCGGTCGGCGCCAAGATATTCCATAGCAGCGGGTTAGGCGTGGCGCCTCCCTCAGGAAGTCAAGACTCGAAGAGTGTTCAAGCACGCGTCGCTGCGCACTCGGGCTGATCCATCAGGGCCGTCATTCCGAGGCCCGGCCACGCCGCGGCCTGTTTTCACGCCAGAGGTCGCAGGGCCGAGGAATCTACCGTCGGGTTGCTGGAGGGCAGACGCGGCAGCCCCCGCTGGCAAATAGAGGTCGCGACGCAGCCTGACAGGGCCAGTGGCGGGGCGCGCAACGGGCCACCCGCAGCAGACAGCGGATTTCTCAGCCGGCGCGCAGCTTTTCGTGCGAGCCAAGGGTGCGGGGTGGCGCCTCCTTCGAAATGACGGACGGCGCGAGTGCAGGAGTTCTTGAACACCCTCTCAGCCCCGGAGGGTGTTGCTAAACCCCCAACCTCACAAAGAAGCGATGATTTCCTGAGGGAGCGCACCACGTGTAACCCGTTTCCACACAACCGCCTGCGCGCGACCGAAGGACCTGCTCTCCGGCGAGGCGGGGCCGGCTCCATGCCGCGGGACCAGCCTCGTCGTTCTGCTGGCGAGGTCCTTCGGTCGGCGCCAAGGTGCAGTGTGCAAGCGAGTTGCGGGGTGGCGCCTCCCTCAGGAAGTCAATCACGCGGGGAGGTTTGGCAACACCCTCTCAGGGGTCGAGCGGTTGGGCTGATCTCGAACACACGTTGAGCAGGCTTCCCCGTCCCGGCAGCACGGCTACGGCGTCACTCCGTGACCGCCCCCGCCAGGAACGCGAGGACGGCCTCGTCGAACCGCGGCGGATCTTCCAGATTGGCCATGTGGCCGAGACCGGGCAGCACCACGTGCTCCGCCCCGGGCAGCGCCTCGCTCACCAGCGCGGCGATCCGGTGGCAGTCCGGCACGTCGCGCTCGCCGAGCAGCGTGAGCACCGAAGCGCGGATCGTGTGCAGCCTCTGGAGTGCCGGAGGGTCCAGCGCGAGCACGGGATCCTCGTTCAGCCAGTGCCATCCCGAGTAGCCGGCGACCATCCGGCGCAGGACGTCTTCCCCCGCGCCGCCGCCGCGCCGCTGAAAGGCCAGCAGGCGCAGCCAGGCTTCCTTCGCGGTGCCGACTCCCTGCTCGTGGGCGCTGGCGAAGATGGCGCCCAGCGCGCTGGCGAACTCCGGCGAGAACGCAAATCCGCCGGCGATCGAGCCAAAGAGCACCAGCGCGCGCGTCGCGTCCGGATACGAGACGGCAAAGTCGAGCGCCACGGACCCGCCCGTCGAGTGGCCGAGCAGCGCGGGAGAGACGATCCCCAGCCGGTCCAGGAGCGCCTTGAGATCCTCGTGATGGAGATACGGAGCGCCCCGCGGCGGCGCCGAGCGCCCGAACCCCCGCAGGTCGTAGCGAAGGACCTGATGCCGCTGAAGGAACGGCTCCCACTGCGGCTCCCACATGCGCGTGTCCAGGCTGAATCCGTGCATCAGCACCAGCGGCGCACCGGATCCGGCGACCTCGTAGTAGAGGCGCGTTCCGTTCACGTCGGCAAAGCCCGTCTGCGGTCGCATGGATCTTCTCCCGGGGCGGTGGTGGATACACGGGAGAGTACAGGGTGAGACACCATGCGGGCAACAGGAGCGTCCCGAGAGGATCGCTTCCTCGTCAATCCATTACAACAGCCATACACGCCGCAAACCACGGCCGCGCCCGCTTCGCCCATCATTCATCACGGACAACTGCGCCGAACGGCATCCGCCTCCCCCGCGCTCCCCACCCTCGTCCCCGACATCGACCGCATGGCGACCCAAACCGTGATTTCCGCGCCGCCGTCCGCCCCCCCCGCATCCGCCTCGCCAGCGCGGCGGATGCGGGTCGACAGCGTGGACCTGCTGCGCGGCGCCGTGATGGTGCTGATGCTGCTGGACCACACGCGCGAGTACGTGCACCGCGACGGGCTGCTCTTCGACCCGACGGACCTGTCGCGCACCACCGTCGCCCTCTTCCTGACCCGCTGGATCACGCACTTCTGCGCGCCGGCGTTCGTGTTCCTGGCGGGCACCGGGGTGGCGCTGCAGCTCGCACGCGGAAAATCGAAGAGCGAGCTCTCACGCTTCCTGCTCACCCGCGGCGCGTGGCTCATCTTCCTTGAGTTCACCGCGGTGCGCCTGCTGGTCACCTTCGACCTGGACTACGCGGCGTTCCCGGGAATGCTGCAGGTAATCTGGGCCATCGGCGTGTCGATGATCGTGCTGGCGGCGCTCATCCACCTGCGCACGCGCTGGGTCGCGGCAATCGGAATCGCCATCGTGGCGCTGCACAACCTCACCGATCCGCTGAGCGTGGCGGTGGCGCCCGGGGCCGCGCCCGGCGCGGGGAGCGTGCTGTGGATGGTGCTGCACCAGCCCGGGTTCGTACCGGTGTTCGGAATGCGGCTGCTGGTGCTGTATCCGGTGCTGCCGTGGATCGGCGTCGCGCTGTGCGGATACGGACTGGGGCACGTGTACGGGTGGGATGCGGAGCGGCGGCGGCGCCTGCTGGTGCGGCTGGGCGCGGGGATGATCGCCGCCTTCATCGTCCTGCGCCTGACGAACCTCTACGGCAACCCGTCGCCCTGGTCCGTGCAGAAGGACGCGGCGTTCACGGTGCTGTCGTTCATCAACACCAACAAGTATCCGCCCTCGCTGCTGTTCGTGCTGATGACGCTGGGCCCGGCGCTGCTGGTGCTGGCGTGGGTGGAGGGGATGCGCCGCGGCGCGTTGGGAAGGGCGCTGGTGACCTTTGGCCGCGTACCGCTGTTCTTTTACCTGCTGCAGTGGCTGGTGGCCCACAGCTTCGGCCTGCTGCTCTCGCTGGCCGCGGGCAAGCCGACCAGCCACTTCTTCGGCATGCCCGGCTTTACCCCGCCGCAGCCCGGCGCCGGCTTCTCGCTGGCCGTGGCCTACCTGTGCTGGATCGCCGGCGTGGTGATGCTGTACCCCCTCTGCCGCTGGTTCGCCGCCGTAAAGCAGCGGCGGGACGACTGGTGGCTCAGCTACCTCTGATACAGATCCTGAAAAAGAATGATCGTACAGAAGAACAGAGTCAGACAGAGGAAACGAGATCATGCTTCCACTCGCTTTCTCTGTTTGACTCTGTTCCTCTGTACCCTACCGGTGTTGTTTTTCCGGATCTGGTATGACGCAGAAAAGCAGAGAAAGCGGAGGAGCGACTCTGCGTCCTCTGCTCCCTCTGCGTGAGACAATTCTTGTAGCGGATTCGGGATGGACCCGGCCGCCGCGCGCGGTTCAGGCTTCCACGCCCAGCGCCGCGTCCACCGCCGTCAGGAACTGGTCCACGTCCAGCGGCTTGGTCAGGTAGTCCAGCACCCCGGCGGATCGCAGGCGGTCCACCCGGCGGGTGGTGGCGTCGGCGCTGATCACCAGCACGGGGATGTGCGCCGTGCGGTCGTCCGCGCGAAGCTCGTGCAGCACCACCTCGCCGCTGATGTCGGGAAGGTGCAGGTCCAGCAAAATCAGGTCGGGCCGGTGCTCGCGCGCCAGCTGAAGGCCCAGCCGCCCCTGCAGCGCCGGGATCAGGCCGATCTCGGGCCGGTCGAAGAGGATGGTCTCCACCAGGTCCAGGTTGGCCAGGTTGTCTTCCACGTACAGGATGGTGCGGGGGGGCCGCTCCGCCCGCTCCGGCCGCGGCTGGTCCGTGCGGCCGGCTTCCAGGCGCCGCCGCGGGCTTTCCGTCACCGGAAGCTCCACCCAGAAGGTGCTCCCCTGCCCCACCGTGCTCTCCACGCGCAGCCGCCCCCCCATCGCCTCCACCAGCCGCTGCGAGAGCGCCAGCCCCAGCCCCGTGCCCTCGATCCCCGAGCGCTCCGCGCCCAGCCGCGAAAAGGCCACGAACAGCTCCCCCAGCCGGTCCTCGGGAATCCCCGGCCCCGTGTCGCGGACGCCGATGGCCAGGAGCTCGCTCCCGTCCGCGCCCGCGGCGGGCCGCGCCAGCAGCTCCACCGTCCCCGCGGCGTGGTTGTACTTGATGGCGTTGGAAAGCAGGTTCAGCATCACCTGCATCAGCCGCTGCTGGTCGGCGCGCACGTAGGCGTCGGTGGCGTGCGGCGCGTGCAGGGCCAGCTGCACCGGGCGCTGCTCGGCCGTGGGGCGCACCAGGGCCAGCGCCTCGGTCAGCAGCGTGGCCGCGTGCACGGGCTCCAGCGAAAGCTGCTGCTGGTTGGCCTCGATGCGGGCGATCTCCAGCACCTCGTTGATCAGGTTCAGCAGGTGGCGCCCGGCCTTCAGGATGTGCTCCACGCTGCGCGCCTGCTCCGGCGCAAGCGCGTGCCGCTGCAGCAGCTGCCCGAACCCCAGGATGCTGTTCATGGGGGTGCGCAGCTCGTGGCTCATGCGCGACAGGAACTCGCTCTTGGCCTCGTTGGCCGCCTCGGCCGCTTCCTTGGCCTCTTCCAGCGCCTGCTCGAACTGCTTGCGCTCGGTGATGTCGCGCACCATCCAGATGCGCCCGTACACCTCGCCCTCGGCGCTCTTCAGCGGCGACGAGTAGCGGTCCAGCACGCGTCCGTCCGCCAGCGGCATCTCGTCGCGGTACACGCTGTCGAAGTCCCCGCGCAGCCGCTCGGTGGTCTCGCGGTACGCGTCGGGATCCTTCGCCTGCAGGCACACCCACTGGAACATCTCCACGCAGCGCTCCGGCTCGCGCAGCTCCTGCGGAACGTTGAAGATCTCCGCGTAGCGCCCGTTCATGCTCAGCACCCGGCCCTGGTGACTCACCAGGATGCCGTCGATGGCCACGTGGTTCTGCGCCTGCAGCAGCGTGGTCTTGAAGCGCAGGGCCTCCTCCGCCTGCCGGCGCTCGGTGATGTCGGTGATGTAGCCGGCGAACACCCTGCGCCCGCTGGCCGTGTACTCGCCAAAGTTGATCTCCACCGGGAATTCGGTGCCGTCGCGGCGCATGGCGGGCACCTGCACCCCCCGCCAGGGAATGCTGCGCTCCCCGGTCAGCAGGTAGCGCCGCGTCCCCCGCATGTGCCCCTCGCGAAGCCGGTGGGGCATCAGCACGGTGAGCGGCTTTCCCACCATCTGCTCGGTCGTGTACCCGAAGATCCGCCCCATCGCCGGGTTCACGGCCAGGATGGTCGAGTCGGCGTCGATGATGACCACGCCGTCCGGATCGGCCTCGACCAGCGCGCGGTACCGCTGCTCGTTCTCGGCGAGCGTGGCGCTGGCCACCCGGGCGTCTTCCAGCTGCCGCTCCAGCTCGGCCACGCGGGCCCGCAGCGTCTCTGCGTCGTCCGGGAGCCCGGTGTCGGAGACGGTGGATGTCTGATCGGAAGTGCTCATGGGCTGCGGCAGGCGCTGAACTGCGGGTTCCACCGCGCCGGTCCGGCGGGTGCATCGATTTCGGCAGGATCCCGGAGAAATGCGTCGCGGGCGTGCACCCGCGGGCGCGCGCCTCCGCTGACGCTGAAGCATAGGGGAAGCACCGTCCGCGAACAAGCACGCCCGCGACGGTCGCTCGCCCTTCCTGATCCGACACGCTGAACAGGGGTGCCTGCTCGTTGACCCGGTGGCCCTTGGTGCTCAACCTCGGGCCTACGCCGCAGTTGCGATCATCATGAGGATGGGGTGAGCGGAGACGGCGAGTGGAGGGGATGTGTCGCTGAGGGCTCCTTTGCATCCCCTCGCCAGCGAAACAGCGCGAGGGATGCACCACCTCCAGTACAGGACGTGCACCTCGCGTCCATGGAGCCCTCGCAAATGGATCATTCTTTCCTCGCAAACAATGAATACTCCTCGCACTCTATAGGTTCTTGACTTTCTATATTCCATTTTGTAAGTTGGTGCAGCACAACAGGAGCACGGAATGCCGCAAGTCGAAATCTCGGACGCTACGTACGTCAAGCTGCAGCAGCTCGGGGTCGCGTTCGTGGACACCCCGGAAACAGTCATCGCGCGACTGGCCGACGCCGCGCTCGCCAGCCAGCGGGCCGGCGGCAACGGGGCACCCGTCCGCGATCCGGTGTTCTCGGGCATCGAGCTGGATGTGTTTTCGCCCGGCAACCTGGCGTTTACGCGCGTCCGCCGCGCGAGCTTTGCCGGCCGCGAGATCGATCGGCCCAGGTGGAACAAGCTGCTCCGCGTCGCTCACATCGAGGCTTTCAGGAAGCTTGGCTCGTTCAGCGCGCTTTCAGAATCGAGCAATGCCCGGCTCAGGCAAGGCAGTTACGTGAACGAGGGATTTTCCTACCTCCCCGAAGTGGATTTCTCCATTCAGGGGCTGGACTCGAACCTGTCGTGGGACAGCAGCCTTCGGCTGGCCAGGAAACTCAGCGTACCGGTCGAAGTAGAGTTCGAATGGCTTCACAAGGAGGGGGCGGCGCATCCAGGGAAAAAAGGGCGTCTGGCGTGGGCTCCCGCATCTGGCTGATCGGCAAAAGAAAGCTCCGCGCGATATACCACTCGCGCGGAGCACTCAGGAAGGGCGATGCACTGCAATCCAGCTTCGTTTCCTCGTGGCCGCGAGGGCGGGGCAAGCCAGCAGCTGCACCGCTCTTCTATTTTCATGCGCCTCGCCCAAATCCGCAACCCGGGCCCTCCTACCAAGTCCAGCCAGGTACGCCGCGTAAGCAGATCCTGGCCCTGCCTCACCCGGCCTCAGCGAAGTCTTGTCCTCCGTCGACTCCGTGTGAGGCCGATTCCTTTTCGGGAGTCGGATCAATCCGCCGCCACCGTCTCCTCCGCCTCTGCGTCCGCCTCGGCGACGACGTCTGCGAGCAGGTACATTTCGCCGCCGCGCTGGCGGAACTCGGCGGACTTCTGCTGCATTCCCGCTTCAGCCGCGGCTTAGGCGGCGGCGCAGTCGCGCCCGTCCCTGCGTGATCTTCATGCTGCGAGCAGTGCCGAGCTTCTCTGCTGGGACTTACGATTTGGTCCACGCTCCCGACGCCGGTCCAGGCCACGCCTCCGCAACCATTCGCGCAAGCCATTCGCCCCGTTGTACGATGCGCTCCTCGTCCCATTCGTCCTGCTCACACAACAACGCATTCAAGCGTAAGTGGGAATGCTTTCGCAAGCCGTCGCGCTTTGCCTCCCAAGGATTATTGCTCAAGGATGGGTTCAGGAGGCTACTTACGAGCGTTAGATTGCCGATCCGGTGGACGTGTGATTCGCGCTGCTGCTCCAGCCTCATTCGCTCGGCTTCGTTCTCCGCCATTACCGGCCAGAACTCCTTCCATCCGCGAGGAATGATGTGCTCAATCTGAAGCACGTCATAATTGATGGAAACCGGCTCTCCTTTGTGCGGCGCGTGCTGAAGCCGTGCATCCACCGCGGACAGAAGCAGGCGCAGTCTCTCCTGATTGATTCCGCCCGGCCCATAATACCGAGTGGTCCGGAACTGCTCCATCAGGTCGGCGTCCGAGGGCCAGTTGTACCCGTGTGGGCCAGCACGCAGCGCCTCGATAATGGCAAAGCCGGGATGCTCGCTCGCTGAACGGCCGGCGCGGAGAACGTCCGCGAACACGGTTCCGTAGCCGCGCGTCTGCCACTTCACCGCCATACGCCGAACCACGTAGGATTCGATCGCCCGGAATGCCAGTTCCCGCTCGCTGCGCGGAAGAACATTCTCCGGCTGAACCAGCAGCCAGAGCAACACGGGAGTCGCCACCGTGATGTTGAGGAGGTCGATGCGCTTGAATGCCAGCCGTTCCGAGGGGGTTGGACCGGGCTGCCGCCCATGCAACGCCTCATACGCATCGGCGTAGCGATTCAGCGTGCTCAGTGCTTCAACCGGGGGCGTGCGCGATTCCTCCAACCAGCGGCGAAACTCTCCGTACAGCCGGCCAACGTTGATGACCCGGCCCAGGTGAGCGATCAGCCAGTCACCGAGCAACCAATCCTGCCGCGCACGCTGCGCATGGCCCACGCCGACGGGCGCGCGCCACCACTCTTCGTCCCGGTCGAACCGGGCCCAGACGCGCTCGTAAAGTTTCTGAGAGTCATGGCGCTGCGCCTGTGCACGCATGAAGAGAAGGTTCTTCACGAGGTCCGTCGCCGAGAGCGGCGTGTTGCGGGCGTTCAGCGCCTCGAAGATGACCTGGGCATCGTCGACATCTTCAAGATCGATTACGACCAGTTTGACCAAGCCGAGCAGCGTGGCTGCGAGGAGCGAGGCTCGCTGCTGGACAGGCGTGCCCTCTGCGTACGGATCGATCGGATTCTCGTCGGCGGCGAGGAACTCCGTGGCAGCTTGAGCGAAGTACACACGGGCTTCCTCGAAGCGTGATTTCGGCGCTGCCGGCCGAGCCGGGGCGATGGCCGCGAGATATGCGATGCGGTCGGCCGGCCGCGGCCAGACCTTGTGCAGCGCATCTCCAGAAACGACCTCTTCATCGTTCCGGATCAGCTTCCGCACCTTCGCGATCTGGCGAGGGTCAGCGTCCGCCTCTTGCAGCGCGTCCAGCACCCCGCGCAACACCAGCATCAGCGTCGTGAGCCGCTGCTGCCCGTCCACGACGTGGCGTACCTCCAGGTCACCCGTGGCTGTCGGAGACTGCTCGAGTACGATCGCGCCGAGGAAGTGGGGCGGCGCCTTCCGGTCCGCTTCAGCGACGCCGGTGCCCTCCTGGTGCGCAGAAACGCGTGTTTCCGCCAAGCGCACCGCGGTGGACTCGATGTCGTTCCAGAGAGGCTCCCACTGCTGCTCCCGGTCCCACACGTAGGGCCGCTGATAAACGGGGACGACAAACCGTCGGTCCCCGTGGAGGATCTGCTGAAGCGTACGCGTGTCTGCTTGCATGTTTGCTCTGTGACAAAAAGCTACATGAATACGGAACGTGATCCAACTCGTCCGGAGCTAAAGCGGATTACATCGCCACTAGATGATGGACCACGGAGGCCGCCAAGTGCTCGGCAACGGCGCGCGCGCGCGTGAGCCTCGCCTCCAGTTCCCTACAGAGCGCCATCAACTCGTCTACTCTAGCGACCATCCTCCCCTGCTCAGAAAGCGGTGGGAGGGGAAGAGGATGCTGCTCAAACCGCTCAAAAATTACGCTCTGGACAGTCATCCCGCCCTTTACGAGATCACGTAAAATCACCGCCTCGTGGCCCTTCAGAAGAATGCGCAGGTACTCGTGCATTCCAGCGACATAGGGAATCAGCACTTTCAGGTCTTGATTGACCGTGCACGGCATCTGGTTGATACCTACCGGAAGCGTTCTCCGGAGGATACCGCTGCGCGTTACAATCAGGACGGAGTTCGGCGGCACTAAACGAAGGCGGGTTTCCGCGAGTGCCTGTTTCGTGATCGTATCCTCAGATCTTACGATGTGGTCTGCCTTCATGTCTTTCGGCGAGACCCAGGGGACGTCCCCCCCCCCAGTAGCTCGATTTACTTTTCGAGGGAGTGGCGCCGCCAGTGAACTCCCCCAGTTCCGCGAGCCGTGCCCAGGCCCACCCCTCCGGCACCTCATACGGCAACTGGTCCTTGCTGATTCGCGGCAGGAGCTTTGGCTTGCTGATCTTGCCTTGTTTGTACAGCCGCTGCTTCTCCGTCGCGATCTGCTCCAGAAGCACGGACGCTGGCTCGTCGCTCGGGTCCTGCGGCACCAACATCCCGCGAACGGCTAGTTGCAGGATCAATTCGCGTATCTTCTGCACACCGTTGGGCGCCTCCGCCATTACATCGAACTGCTGCAGCAACGTCTCCGGGCTCACGCCGTCACCTCCGCGAGCAGCACCGACTCCAGCGCGCCGGCAAGCTCTTTCTTAAGAGCCTCGCGTGTCTCTTCTACTTTCGCGATCGCCTCCCGGTACTCCTTCAGCAGCTCGTCCGGGTCCCGGTGGTCCTCGTCCGCGGTGTTCGGGTTCTTGATGTCGAGGTTGTATCCGCGTTTGCGGATCGCGTCGACCGGCACGCGCCAGGCGTGCTGGCTCTCCTCACGGTTGCCCCACCACGC
The DNA here is from genome assembly GCF_036399255.1 of Longimicrobium sp. Classification (GTDB taxonomy): domain Bacteria; phylum Gemmatimonadota; class Gemmatimonadetes; order Longimicrobiales; family Longimicrobiaceae; genus Longimicrobium. The sequence goes on along the minus strand of NZ_DASWNM010000093.1, from coordinate 57,597 downwards.
TTTCTCCGCCTCGAATTCTTCGATGCGGATCGGCCTAGTCTTGCTGTAGCTCTTCTGGCCCGGCGGATACGGGTGCTCGTAGTACCAGACGTCCCTGGTCGGGCGACCCTTGGTGAAGAAGAGCAGGTTGGTATTGATGCCGGTGTATGGTGCAAAGACGCCCTTCGGCAGCCGAACAATGGTGTGCAGGTCGCACTCCTCCATCAGCCGCTCCTTGATGCGCGACTTGATCCCCTCCCCGAACAGAAAGCCGTCCGGCAGCACCACCGCCGCGCGTCCGCCATCCTTCAGCAGGTGCATGATCAACACAAGGAAGAGGTCCGCCGTCTCCCGCGTCTGGTACTGTGCGGGAAAGTTGGTTTCTATCCCCTGCTCCTCCTCGCCCCCGAAGGGCGGATTGGTGACGATCACATGCACCCGGTTCTTCGCGGTGTAATCGCGGAGCGGGCGAGTGAGCGTGTTGTCGCGGCGGACCTGGGTGGGAACGTCCAACCCGTGGAGCAGCAGGTTGGTCGTGCAGAGCAGGTGCGGGAGCGGCTTCTTCTCCACCCCGTGGATGGAGCGCTGCAGTTCGGCCTCCTGCTCCGGCGTCTTGACGTACCCGGAGCGGATGTGCTCGATGACGTTCACCAGGAAGCCGCCGGTACCACAGGCGGGGTCCAGCACCTCATCTCCCAGCCGCGGGTCCGTCATCTCGACCATGAACTGCGTGACCGCCCGCGGCGTGTAGTACTCGCCCGCATTGCCCGCGCTCTGCAGGTCCCTCAGGATCTGCTCGTAGATGTCGTTGAAGAGGTGGCGGTCCTGCGAGCGGTTGAAGTCGATGCCGTTGATCTTGTTGATCACCTGCCGCAGCAGGGTGCCGCTCTTCATGTAGTTGTAGGCGTCCTGAAAGACACCCCGAACCACCACGGATGGATCGCTTGGACGGTCAGTGAGCGGAAGCTCTTTGAGCGTGGGAAACAGGTCGTTGTTGACGAAGTTCAGCAGCGCGTCGCCGGTGATCCCTTCCGCGTCCGCGGCCCAGCTCCGCCATTGCAGGCGCGCGGGGATCGGCGAGCGGTAGTTTTCCAGCAACTCGCGCTCCTGCTCACGGTCGTCGAAGATCTTCAGGAAGAGCAGCCAGCCAAGCTGGCCGATACGCTGGGCGTCGCCGTCCACGCCCACGTCCTTGCGCATGACGTCCTGGATGGACTTGATGGTGGTGCCGAGGCTCATTCGCTCTGTGTTCTGATTGCGTAGATCCGGGCGGCTCAGGCGGCCGCCGCGTACAGATGCTGCTGCAGTTCCTGGATGGCGGCCAGGTAACGCTCCCTGCCGCCGAAGCCGCGGATGATCTCCGTGGGCGTGCCCATTTCGGTGAACGGCTGCACGCGCAGCACGTCCATGCGCTCTAGGCTCTCCACTCCCTCGTCCGCGTACTTCTCCAGCAGTGCGTCGATGACGGCGCGCGCCTCGGGTCCGTAGCGGGTAAAGTAGTCGCGCTTGCGCACCTGCTCCGCGCGCTCGCGGCGCGTCAGCGGCGGCTGGCCGAATGCAACGTGGCAGACCAGGTCGAACGCGTCGTAGTCCCGGCCCACCTCCTCGGCCAGCGCGTCCAGCAGCACGCCCCGCTCCTCCAGTTCCCGAAGCAGCGCCTCCTTCTTATCCGCCGTGCTCCAGGTGCGAAGAAAGTCGTCCAGTGAGGCGAACTCCTCCGCCACCTTGTTTCGCGTGTAGTCCCGGAGCGACTCGGTAATCAGCTTGCCTCCGGGGCCGTAGTACTGCACACGCTCCGAAGCCACGCTCACCGGAACGCCGCCCACCACATAGCGCCGGTGTCGCCCGTCCGTGCCCTCGCTCTCATCGCCCGCGCCCGGCCAGGTGCCGGGTGTGGCGGGACGCCCCTCGTCCGTTCCCTCACCATCTGTGGCCTCGTCCGGCGGAACAGGCGATTCGTCGCCCGTCGGCTCGTAGATCTGCACCGGATCGCCATCGAAGCCCGGATCGGCGAAAAGCTCCGTCGCCTTCTTGAAGTCCAGGATCGTGAAGTAGTACTTGCCAAAATCTTCGTTGATGCGCGTACCCCGGCCGATGATCTGCTTGAACTTGGTCGGTGACTGGATCCGCTGGTCGAGCACGATCGCCTTGCACGTCTGCGCATCCACCCCGGTCGTGAGCAGTTCCGACGTGGTGACGATGACCGGGTACCGGCTTTCGGGGTCGATGAAGTTGTCGAGCTGCATCTTCCCCTCGGGCTCGTCGCCGGTAATCCGCATGACGTACCGGCGATCCTGCGCGGCGAGGTCGCCGTTCTCGTTGACCAGGGCCTGCCGCATCCGTTCCGCGTGATCGATGTTCTCGCAGAACACGATGGTCTTGGAGAAGCGGTCGGTGCCTTTCAGGAACTCCGTGATCTTGCGCGCTACCAGCCGGGTCCGCTCCTTGAGCACGAGGCCGCGATCAAAGTCCCGCTGATTGTAGATGCGGTCCTCAATCTCCAAGCCGTGCTCGTCCCGTTGGCCCTGTTCGGGGCGCCAGCCGGTAAGATCCTTGTCGAGATCGAGGCGCACAACCTTGTAGGGCGCCAGGAAACCGTCCTCGATGCCCTGGCGCAGGGAGTAGGTGTAGATCGGCTCTCCGAAGTAGTGGATGTTCGAGACTTCCTCGGTTTCTTTGGGCGTGGCGGTCAGCCCGACGTGCGTGGCGCTAGAGAAGTAATCCAGGATCTCCCGCCATGCGGAGTCGTCGGCAGCGCTGCCGCGATGGCATTCGTCGACCACGATCAGGTCGAAGAAATCGCGGGAGAACTGCTTGTAGATGTTGCGCTCTTCCTCGGTGCCGGTGACCGCCTGATAGAGGGAAAGATAGATCTCGTAGCTCTTGTCGACGTACCGATTGGTGATCTTGGTCATCGCCTGGCCGAACGGCTTGAAGTCGTTCGTCCTGGTCTGGTCGACCAGGATGTTGCGGTCGGCAAGGAACAAGATTCGCTTCTTGGCCCCTGCCTTCCAGAGGCGCCAGATGACCTGAAAGGCGGTGTACGTCTTTCCCGTCCCGGTGGCCATCACCAGCAGCAAACGGTTCTGCCCCCGTGCGATTGCCTCGACCGTCCGGTTGATCGCGGTGATCTGGTAGTAACGGGGCGCCTTGCCGCTACCGTCGCTGTAGTAGTCCTGAGAGGCGGCCGCAGCGGCGCCGCCGTCGATCCCCTTCCACACGCAGTAGCGCTCCCACAGTTCCTGCGGCGAAGGGAACGCGTCGAGCGGCAGTTCCAATTCGACTTCAGCACCGGTGGAAGTGCGGTCGTGAAACACGAACCCGTCTCCGTTGCTGCTGAGTGCGAACGGGAGATCCATCTGTTCCGCGTACCGGAGCGCCTGCTGCATCCCCGCGCCGACGGAATGTTGGTTGTCCTTGGCCTCGATGACGGCGAGCGGGAGGTTGGGCTTGTGGTACAGGATGTAGTCCGCACGGCTGGAGGTACCGCGGCTTACCACCTTGCCGCGCACGATCACCCGTCCACGGGTAAAAGTAACCTCCTCACGCACCTGCAGGTGCAAATCCCACCCGGCATCCCCAACTGCGGGCGTGATGAACTTGGTGCAGATGTCGCGTTCGCTGAGTGCTTTTTTGTCCATGAACTTTGGAGCGGAACTGCGGAAGGCTGCTGGCGGGAGTTTGGGGCTTCAGTTCTTCATCCGCACGCAGACCAGAGCTGTCGGGCCAGGAGCGAACAGTAGCGGCCAGCGATGAGCTCGGCAACACGCCTGTGGCGCGAACTGCGCGTTTCGGCGCAGAAGTTTGCTCCCTGGCACCCCTTGGGTACTCCTACGCCCGTTCCACCTGGTCAGCGAAGGCCGCGCGTTCTCTGCTCCGCCTGTGGCCCGCTGCCCGTTTGCCGCCACGCCCACCCATGGCGGGTTCGGATCGGGTACAGTTCGGCGCGATCGAGAGCGGAAATGCTGGGGCTTCCGCCGGGTTGGAGTATCCGCTATCGTGAGGCCGGACCGGACAATTTCTCGTCCCAGGGATCCAATGGATCAACCTGCCGCTGGCCTGTCGTTCCGCTTTTTCGAAGAAGCCTCCCCGGACGTCGAGCGGGTGCCCGCGAGGGTGCTCGCGGACGCCCTGGTGCACGCGCAACGCGCGGTGCACCTGCTCGCCATCTCGGCCGTCGGCCGCGAAATCCGCCAGCGCGCGCGCATTCCGGCCGAACTTGCCGCGCAATTCGTGCTGGAGTGCGGCGTTCCCGGGCCGGGAAGCTATGTTCAGCCTGTGCGGCTCACGACCGCTGACGGCCTCGTCGATGCCGTGCTGGGGGCCCACGTGCTGGACCGGTTTCAGCAGATCGGAACGGCGCTCAGCGAAGGCGAGTGGAATTCGGTGCGGGCACTTGTCCCCGATGCCGCGATCAGGGGCCGCGTGGTCGACGAATTCGTCGCGATGCTCCCTGACCCGGATGCTGGCTGGGTAGTCGACCTGCAGAACGGAATGCATCGCATGGCGCGGTTCGATCCCGGCCGGGTTCGGGTATTACGAGAGTTTCAACGTGTGTCGCGCAGTCCGGTGGAAGCGATCGCCTCGCCGGTCACCGTTACGGGCGAGCTGGTGAGAATCGATTTCGCGGAGCACAAGCTCACCATCAGGCATCACCCTACGCAGCGCCGGCTGGAATGCGAGTACCGTCCGGATGCCGAAGAAATGCTGCTGGAGAACCGCCGTGGCTTCATCCGGGTCACCGGACTCGTGGAACTGGACGAGCACAACCTTCCGCTCCGGCTGACGGACGTATTCGACATCCAGGAGCTCGACGTATCCCCGATCGTGCTGGACTCGGTCGTGGGCAGGCAGCGCCGGCTGCGTTTTCGCGCGGGCGCAGCCTCCTTTCGCATCGAACTGGATGAAGGCGGGCAGTTGCTGGTGGTGCGTGATCCGGAACTGGAGATCCACGTGTTCGCCCGTACCCGTGCCGAACTGCTCGGCGACCTCATCGAACAGATCGAGGTGATGTGGCTGGAGTACGCGGAAGCGGAACAGGCAGGACTGACCGACGGTGCGGCTTCTCTCGGCAGGAGCCTCCGTCAACGGCTCATGGTGCAGGAAGATGACGCGTAAGCAGAGCGAAGTGGAGGCGGGGCTCGTGCGAAAGGGCTTTCGCGAGACGGAGACGCACCACCGCTACTTCATCCATCACACCGAAGCAGGGCTCAAGTCCAAGATCCGCACAAAGACGAGCCACGGCGGAAAGGAACTGGACGATTGGCTGCTCGCCCAGATGGCGAAGCAGTGCGGCGTGTCCCGGAAGGACTTTCTCGACCTGGTAGACTGCCCGCTCGATCAGAAGGGCTACGAGGCCAAGGTGGCCGGGAGCCTCTGATCCGTCCCGGTGCGGCTCACAAATCCTGAACCGCACCGGTCCTAAACTCATCAATCCCCCGCAACCGTTGCCTTCACGTCGGCATCAGCCGCTGTGGCGACGATATCCGCCGCTAACTATACCTCGCCGCCGCGCTCGCGGAACTCGGCGGACTTCTGCTGCATGCCCGCTTCGGCCGCGGCCTGCGCGGCGGCGTAGTCGCGGACGTCCTGCGTGATCTTCATGCTGCAGAACTTGGGGCCGCACATGCTGCAGAAGTGCGCGATCTTGGCACCCTCCGCCGGCAGCGTATCGCCGTGGTACGCCAGCGCGGTCTGCGGATCCAGCGCCAGGTTGAACTGGTCGCGCCAGCGGAACTCGAAGCGCGCCTTGCTCAGCGCGTTGTCCCACTCCTGCGCGCGCGGGTGGCCCTTGGCCAGGTCCGCCGCGTGCGCGGCGATCTTGTAGGTGATGCCCCCCGCCTTCACGTCGTCGCGGTTGGGAAGGCCCAGGTGCTCCTTGGGCGTCACGTAGCACAGCATGGCGGTGCCGTGCCACCCGATCTGCCGCGCCGATGGCCGACGTAATGTGGTCGTACCCCGGCGCGATGTCAGCCGTTCGGGTACTCACCTGCTCCGTCCCGGCCGCCTCACACCTCCAGGTTCTTCACGTACCGCGCGTTCTGCTCGACGAACCGCGGCGCCGCTCCACCTCATTGCCCATAAGGTGGGTGAGGATGGCGTTGTGAAGTGGGCTGGCCCGCTGAAACCTGCCGCTCTCACGTTCACGAAGGAGCGGGGCTGGATCCGGCCTGAGGACGGCCGCTGCACGATTCCTTCGCGCCCTGATGTACAACAAGGCTTGATCTTTTCCGCACCCGTACGCTAATTGACCACCAGACTCAGACACGATGATGCGCCCCTACGATGAGAGATTTCCCAATGAGGTTTCCCCGCCCGGCCGCGACTCGCCTCGCGCTCGGACTCGCCGCGTGTTCGGTGCTCATCCTCGCTTCCGCGCCGCATGTGCCACCTCTCCATGCTCAGGTGGAACCGCTGGGAAGGGACGAGCGAGATCGCGGGACCGCAGAGCTTCGAAGCGCGGTTGCCGCTCATCGCGCCGCACTCCAACAGATGGACCGCAGGCGGAATCCGCTGGAATGGGGAAGGAAGCAACTCGAATTGGGGGCAGCGCTCACGAGGTTGGGCAAACGAGAGAGCGGGACCCCGGCGCTGGAAGAGGCCGTCGTTGCCTACAGGGCCGCGCTCCAGGAGTTGACGCGCGAGAGGGTCCCGCTGGAATGGGCCACGACGCACAACAACCTGGGCGTCGCGCTGCATAGCCTGGGTGAGCGAGAGAGCGGGACCGCTCGCCTGGAAGAGGCTGTGGTCGCCTTCCGAGCCGCGCTCCAGGAGGTGACGCGCGAGAGGGTCCCGCTGGAATGGGCCGCGACGCAACACAACCTGGGTTTCGCTCTGAGGATGTTGGGTGATCGAGAGAGCGGGACAGCTCGCTTGAGGGAGTCCATCACGGCCTACAGAGCCGCGCTCCAGGAGCGAACGCGCGAGCGGGTGCCGCTGGATTGGGGCAGGACGCAGGCCGACCTGGGAATTGCACTTTCGATCCTGGGTCGGAGAGAGAGCGGGACCGCTCGCCTGGAGGAGGCGCTCGTCACCTTCCGAGCCGCGCTCCAGGAGGTGACGCGCGAGCGGGTGCCGCTGGAATGGGCCACGACGCAATACAACCTGGGTCTCGCTCTGAGGATGTTGGGTGAGAGAGAGAGCGGGACAGCTCGCCTGGAGGAGGCCGTCACCGCCTTCAGAGCTGCGCTCCAGGAGCGAACGCGCGAGCGGGTGCCTCTGGAATGGGGCAGGACGCAATCCAGCTTGGGACTCGTGCTCGCAGACCTGGGCGAGCGAGAGGGCGGGACCACTCGTCTGGAGGAGGCCGTCGCCGCCTACAGAGCAGCGCTCCAGGAATTGACGCGCGGGCGGGTGCCGCGGGACTGGACCGCGGCGCAATTCAACCTGGGTGAGGCGCTGAGGCGCCTGGGTGAGCGAGCGAGCGGGACCGCTCGCTTATACGAGGCCGTCACCGCCTACAGAGCCGCGCTCCAGGAGCAAACGCGCGAGCGGGCGCCGCTGGACTGGGCCGCGGCGCAATTCAACCTGGCGAGAACGCTCCAGCTCCTCGGGGAGCGAGAGAGTGGGACCACTCACCTGGAAGAGGCCGTCACCGCCTACAGAGCGGCGCTCCAGGAGTTGACGCGCGAGCGGCATCCGCTGGACTGGGCCGTGACGAAGAACAACCTGGGAACTGCGCTCTTGAGCCTGGGCGAGCGAGAAGGTGGGACCATTCGTCTGGAGGAGGCGGTCGTCGCCTACAGAGCCGCGCTCCAGGAGCGAACGCGCGAGCGGGTGCCGCTGGAATGGGCCGCGACGCAATTCAACCTGGGTCTGGCATTCAGCCTCCTGGGGGAGCGAGAGAGTGGGACCGCTCGCCTGGAAGAGGCAGTCGCCGCCTTCCGCGAGGCACTATCCGTGTTCCGAGAATCTGGACAGAACCGCTCCGTTCAGAGCGCGGAGCACTACCTTCGAAGGGTCGAGCGCACCCTCGCGCAACGCAGGGGGTCGGGTCAATAATGCTTCCGCGCAAGTCAGCAGGTTCGGGCAGCCAACGGATGAGCTGAGGAGCGGATGGCGAAAACCGAACGGGCCGAGGAGATCCCCGGCCCGCTCCAATGGCCTCCATCCAGAAGCTCCCGTCGAATGACCGCATCGCCCCTTTCTGTGGCAACCCACCATTCGCAGAAGGGAGCGGCACGGTGGCTGGCGGCGCAACGGACGTGATGAGGGTCCGATACAGGATGAAAAATCGCGGGGAGCACCGGCCGGTGCTCCCCGCGTCGTCATCTGCCCGACACGCGATTGCCAACGAAACCGTTGCCAACGTGCGTGCTGGGAACGCGGCGAGTGGGATAACGAGGATCAATCTGCCGCGACCGTCTCCTCCGCTTCGGCTTCTGCCTCCGCCACGGCGACGGCATCGGTGCGCAGGTACACCTCGCCGCCGCGCAGGCGGAACTCGGCGGACTTCTGCTGCATGCCGGCTTCGATGGCGCAGGTGGACTCCATCCCCAGCATGGCGGCGTAGTCGCGCACGTCCTGCGTGATCTTCATGCTGCAGAACTTGGGGCCGCACATGCTGCAGAAGTGCGCGATCTTGGCACCCTCGGCCGGTAGCGTCTCGTCGTGGTACGCGAGGGCGGTCTGCGGATCCAGCGCCAGGTTGAACTGGTCGCGCCAGCGGAACTCGAAGCGCGCCTTGCTCAGCGATCTTGTAGATGATCACCCCCGCCTTCACGTCGTCGCGGTTGGGGAGGCCCAGGTGCTCCTTGGGCGTCACGTAGCACAGCATGGCCGTGCCGTGCCACCCGATCTGCGCGGCGCGATGGCCGAGGTGATGTGGTCGTATCCCGGCGCGATGTCCGTCGTCAGGGGTCCAAGCGTGTAGAACGGCGCCTCGTCGCACCATTTCAGCGGTGCGGTCGGCCCCGGCGAGCGCTCGCCGATTCCGTACCCGCGGGGTCAGGCTGTCAGGCGCCGCACCACCTCCTTCGCGCCGCGCCGGTACACCGTGAGGCACACCAGCTCTCCCGTGGGGTCCAGCACCTCCCACCAAGGCGTGTTCTCCCGCTTGCGGATGGTGTAGCCGGCCCGGACGGCGCTGCGTCTGAGTTAGTATATGGGAGAAGCTATTGGGGACGTAATCTTGGTGGATTGTCGGATAAGGGGGTGGTGCGCCTTGCGGCTTGCGCGTATCATAAGAACGGAGGGGGTGCTTGGTCACCTTAAGATTATGGAGGGATCATGGCGGGGCGTAGTCCAATTTCCAGGTGTACGAGATGTGGTGCCCCCCACGGTGGCGGCGGCGTGTGCCACACGTGCACGTCGCGAGAGCAGAACGAGCGAAAGGAGCGGGAGCGCCAAGAGCGGCTACGGCGGGAAGAGGCGGCACGGCGGGCGAAGCGGTAGAAGATGAACCGACCGTAGCAATTCATCGATATCGGCCCCGGTGGAGGTTCCGCCGGGGCCGATTGCGCCGCTGCACGTCAGGCCGTCAGGCGCCGCACTACTTCCCTCGCGCCGCGCCGGTACACCGTGAGGCAGACCAGCTCTCCCCTGGGGTCCAGCACCTCCCACCAGCGCGAGTTCTTCCGCTTGCGGATGGTGTAGCCGGCGGGGTCCGCGCCGCCGGTGGCGCTCGTCTGTGCGTTGACCATCGTGCACCTCCTGTCTGGCTTGACCCCCGGCGCCCGGCAGGGCTAGCTTTGGCGAGCGGGCGGCGTTCGGGTCGTTTCGCGTGTGAGGCTGGTCGGCACTTCTTCGCGGGAGATTCGGCCAGCCTTGCTTTTCGCCCTGTTGGATAGAATAATATGTCCAAACAGGCGGTTTGTCAAGAGCGCTCTATCCAACTCGGACGATGGATTTCAAGGAAGCCACCGACATCCTGACCCGTCGCATTACCGCCGACGAGATCGCCGAAGCGGCCGGCGTGTCGATTAGTTCTATCGCTCGGGCGCGGCTGGAACCGTCTAGCTCCGCATACCGCTCGCCACCGGAAAACTGGCAATCAGTGCTTGCACAATTGGCTCGTGAGCGGATCCGCGAACTAGAGGCATTCGCTAAGCGAATTGAGCGATGATTCGGAAATCACTAGGCGCGAAGTATCGTTCTGTGAGCCTCGGCTACGGAATGGCGAGTTCATCATGATCAACGTCCTCCGATTCGGTGACTGGAATGAAGCCCATTCTACCAAAATCGTCTCGCCCGGTGAACTCAATGTAGTTGATGAGTTCACGAACTTCCGCCGGCGGGACTTTATTTTCGAAGATGATGGTCTGCTCTCGTGTTCTGCCTTCACCGCCCGGTTCAGCAAGATCACGGAAGAAAGCCGCTTCGACACTCGCGGGAATTTCCAAATCGTGTTCTCCGAGCTGCGCAGGCCCTTTATAGGTAGTAAGCGGCGAATCAAGTATGACGAAGCCGGGGTGCGGTCGCCCCTCTTCCTCACACATACGCATCAGAGCAACTACAAACGCAGAATACAGGATCGCGCGTATACCCTTACCTTGGTCTCTGCGTGGCCTGCCCGAAATGACGAGGTCCATCGCCTTTCGATCAAACGCGACGCTAGTCAGTCTCGGAAATTGCCAAGACCGCAGGACGCGACGAACAGATGCGACAAACTCCCCTGTGGCAATCTCGTGGGGATCTGCAGTTTCTGTGCTCCCTGCGCGGAGTGCCCGTAGCTCGCGATCTATATTGTAACGGCGCTGGAGCAGGATATCGCGCTGCTGCTGAACATTCTCTAGCCGGAGCACCTCTTGCCGCGCGGAAATGACTTCGCGAAGGCTCCGCGTCAACTCTTGCACCCGTGGTTTTAGTTCCAATTGTACTCGCGCTCCGAGTTCAGCTATCCGACGATTTCCGGCATGAACTTGCTCAGCGAGGGCAGAGCGTTCCTGCAACAGTTGTTCTACGGTTGAGTTGAGATCAGCGCGGTGAGCCATAATCTTCGTAGCCTCAGCGGCACATGCTTCTCTCACCTCCCAACTCAGTACCTCACCGGTCGGGAGTTCATCTTCGGCCGCATGATCTGTATGCGCACCGTCCATGGGCCGACCGCAAGTAGGACATATTACAGCCGGAAGTTGTGCGAGCAGATCACTGCCGGTTTCAATCAATGAAAGTCGGGACAAGTCCATAGCATAGCTTTGATCAAGCAATCGAAAGCGTGACAGGAGTTCATCAACTGTGATTAGCCGCGACTTCGCCTCTAAGATCCAATTCTGTTCGCTTTCGCTCTCACGTAATGCATCGTCGATGGATCGTGACGACGTTTCCAGCGAGGCTGTCAACTCTTCAACCCGTGCATCAAGCGTAGACCTGCGAACCCCGAGATCTTGTTTATCTTCTGTTTCGACGTCACTGGATGGATTCAGCGCATCCAACAACTCGTCTAGTAGGTCAGCTTGGGCTTGTAACCGCCGCCTACTTTCAGAACGGTCGGTTGAAGACACGATTCCACTAGCATCAATCCCGGTCAGCAGAAGTTCAAAAAGCGAGATTTCCGCCGTGGCTTGAATGGGGTTTGCCCCCGTGACCGGGGATCCAGGATGAATGATCTGCTGCTCTTCAACTACGAGTAGCTTCGCTAAGTTCCGGAAACTGAGCGCCTGGGTAGTCTTCTTCGATTTGCTCTTTAGGAGTATCTTGTTCGCCAACCCTGAGAGTGCGAGCAACTGTGCCGAGACGCTGTCAGCTCGTCCCCCAGTGTGTCTCTCCTGAAGAGATCGAAACGGCGTTTCCAACCCGATCTCTTCGAACGGAACATTATACCAGCGAAATTGGCCTCCGGTGAGTGCGCGTCTAAGGGTAAACGTCTCCCCATCCGCAGACTCAACCTCAAGAACACCCTCGTCGTACGCCTCAGCTTCTTGAACACGCTTCCCAAGTTGCTTGGCGCCAAGCATGAAGTCAATGCAATACAGAGCAAAGGACTTACCTGTATTTGACGGACCGGAGACGACGTTCAGCCCTGATGTGAATCGCAGTTCTGCGGTAGATACGTTCGCCCCACGGAGAAGCAAGCGTCGGAGTTGGAATCCTGACGGCAACACGATGTTCTCATCTACTCGTTCCGCAGGCAAGAACGGACGTGAGGCTGCCGACACCCCCGTAGTCGCGTCCAGCACCTGCTGATCCTCAGAGAATGACATCGCGCACCGCAGCCTCGGTGAGGAACTCGCCGCCCCATTCGCGCAGGTGGACAGAAACGTACTGACTAAGCGCTTGATCGCTCATGGCACCAAACTTTTCTACAACCCAGCGCGCACGATCCAGCAGTTGGTTGGTGTATCCTCCCTCAAAATAGCCCACGAAAATCTGGGTGAGATCTGTTGCACCGTACCGGATACCCTCAGGGCTAAAGTCCGCGGCAACTAAGTCACGACTCGTCATGAGCCGCAGACCTAGCCGTAAGAGATCTCGTTTTACAAGTATTTCGCCGCTTCTGTGCGGGGTCGCAGGATGCAGACTCTCCGGCCCGCCAGCGTCAGCGGAATGGACGAGCAAATAATCAAATATCACGAGCCTTTGGAGATCCACTGGTTTGGGAAGTAAGGCGAGCAGAAAAAGTGCTCTCAACCCCAGCTCCAGAGGTGTGCTAAATAGGTCAGTCGCACGATGACCATGCGGGTTGGAAGTGGCTGTATGCGCATTCATTCGCCACACCAGTGCAAGCGATCCTCGTTGGCTAGATGATGACAGATGCCTTGTTTATCAGCCGTTTGCAGGTGATCCACTAAAGCATAACTGCTTGGATGAATTTGACTAGCTGCATCTGTCACCGCACGAACGCATGCATACCCGCTCTCGTGGTCATCCTCGCTGATTTCGACCACTCCCTCATATATTTCGTTCATCAGCGAGGCAAAATTCTCAGTGTTGGCTAAAGCGTCTCTCTCAAACCGACGAAGAGAATCTGCGCGGTAGTACCGTTGGCGCTGGCGGGAAAAGTGCCTGGCCAGCAAAGCATCACCAATAGAGTTGGGGTCCTCTATGGTGGTGTTTAGGTGATCACCGTATGCGTCCAGCAACTGACGCACGTATCTCATCTCGTTTGACTTGACATCTGGAGGTGGCGGCTCTGCGGGGGGGCGTGCTCGCAACCCGCCACCAAACCGTGCCGCGTGCCGTCTGGTAGCGGCATGCTGCTCAATTAGTTCGTCTGGATCAACCGATTTGAAGATCCGGAAATCAAAGGCGTTGATATAATGTTGCAGATCGGCATCCAACGGAATACGTACCCCTGAAGCGATCCCGGTGGCGCAATGTTTATCCCACTGCGCCAGAAACCCGGTTCTAAGCTTTTCAGGGTTCTCGAGCAGGCGCTGAAGAGTGGGGCCAATCCCCTCCGGAGCTACGAAGTAGTACGCCCGAGGTACACGATACTCTTGCTTGTAAGTGTACCAGCAGAGCTTCCCGATCTCTACCCAAATGTCACCGGGAGCGAGAGCCCCGCGGTAGTGCTTGCACTGGTAATTGTCATAAGGACTGGTATCCAAGTCGGGGGCGACGAATCCCAAGACATCGCGTCCCATATCGCCGGCCCCCGAGGCACGCCTCACAACGGCGTACCGCCGGCCAAGTCCTTCCAGAGCCCATTCTTTAACGAAGTTTTCGTATTCGTCATCGGAATAGGAGGCAATCACTACCTTGGGATCGAGCCGAGGCCCAAGAAGAATATCACGAGGACTGAGAAGTCCTCGTGTTGAAGGTGGCAGGATAATAGGGCTCAACTGGTCTGGACCGAGAGTGGAGTCCGGTTCAGATGCTCGGGATGTCGGGCTGGGAGGGCTCAAGTGTACAGCGAGTAGAGGGCGCGCCAGTAAACGCTCTTGGTCAAGTGCTACGAGAATATCTTTAGTCTTAGGTTTCAGCGCAACCGGCGGGATACGAGATCTAGTTGGGAGCAATCCCCCTACCCTTGAGGACTGGCGTGCTGTCTTCTGTATTGACTTGAGTTATAATTTACGTGTCCCAACCGGGTCTCCTGTGAACCGCACCGCCCGCGCGCTCGTGTCGCTGTGTGCGCTCCTCTGCCGGGTAGCAGGGGTGTGCGTGCCGCCAGCGTTGCGCGCGGCCGACATTGGTGGCGGGGCAGGCTGGGGGGCGGCGGATGCACCGGCACAGCCGGCCGACGCGTCGGGACAGGATAGCCGGCGCGATGATGCGCCCGCGCCGCAGCCGCACAATCACCAGCACGCCTCATCTGCTGGGCCACCCCTAGCCGGAACGAAGTGCGTTCCGAAGGCGACCCGCGACAAAGGGTGAAGTGACTGGACATAACAAGATGCGGGGAGCACCGGCCGGTGTTCCCCGCATCGTTATCTGACCAACATGCGATCGATCGCCAACGGAACTGTGGCCAACGCGCGTCTGGGAACGCGGTGAGTGTGAGACGCTCAGTCCACCGCGACCGTCTCCTCCACCTCCGCGACGACGCCATCCACCGGCAGGTACACCTCGCCGCCGCGCTCGCGGAACTCGGCGGACTTTTGCTGCATGCCGGCTTCGGCGGCGGCCTGCGCGGCGGCGTAGTCGCGGACGTCCTGCGTGATCTTCATGCTGCAGAACTTGGGGCCGCACATGCTGCAGAAGTGCGCGATCTTGGCGCCCTCCGCCGGCAGCGTCTCGTCGTGGTACGCCAGCGCGGTCACCGGGTCCAGCGACAGGTTGAACTGGTCGCGCCAGCGGAACTCGAAGCGCGCCTTGCTAAGCGCGTTGTCCCACTCCTGCGCGCGCGGGTGGCGCTTGGCCAGGTCCGCGGCGTGCGCGGCGATCTTGTAGGTGATCACCCCCGCCTTCACGTCGTCGCGGTTGGGGAGGCCCAGGTGCTCCTTGGGCGTCACGTAGCACAGCATGGCGGTGCCGTGCCACCCGATCTGCGCCGCGCCGATCGCCGACGTGATGTGGTCGTACCCCGGCGCGATGTCCGTCGTCAGCGGCCCCAGCGTGTAGAACGGCGCCTCGTCGCACCATTCCAGCTGCTTGTCCATGTTCTCCTTGATCAGGTGCATGGGCACGTGGCCGGGACCCTCGTTCATCGTCTGCACGTCGAACTCCCAGGCAATGCGGTTCAGCTCGCCCTGGGTGCGCAGCTCCGCGAACTGCGCCTCGTCGTTGGCGTCGTAGATGCTTCCCGGCCGCAGCCCGTCGCCCAGCGAGAACGCCACGTCGTACGCCCGCATGATCTCGCAGATCTCGCGGAAGTGGGTGTAGAGGAACGACTCCTTGTGATGCGACAGGCACCACTTGGCGATGATGGATCCGCCGCGCGAGACGATCCCCGTCAGTCGGTTGGCCGTCATGGGCACGTAGCGCAGCAGCACGCCGGCGTGGACAGTGAAGTAATCGACGCCCTGCTCCGCCTGCTCGATCAGCGTGTCGCGGTACAGCTCCCACGTCAGCTCCTCGGGCACGCCGCCCACCTTTTCCAGCGCCTGGTAGATGGGCACCGTGCCGATGGGGACGGCCGAGTTGCGGATGATCCACTCCCGCGTCTCGTGGATGTTCTTCCCCGTCGACAGGTCCATCACCGTGTCGGCGCCCCACAGGGTGGCCCAGCGCAGCTTCTCCACCTCGTCCTCGATGGACGAGCGGACGGCGCTGTTCCCGATGTTGGCGTTGATCTTCACCTTGAAGCCGCGGCCGATGATCATCGGCTCCAGCTCCGGGTGGTTGATGTTGGCGGGGATGATGGCCCGCCCGCGCGCCACTTCGGACCGCACGAACTCCGCGTCCATCCCCTCGCGCAGCGCCACGTACTCCATCTCCGGCGTGATCTCGCCGCGCCGGGCGTAGTGCATCTGCGTCACGGCGCCGGTGCCGCGCAGGGTGGGGCGATGCAGCGACTCGGGCATCTCCACCGCCTGCGTGCCGGGCATGGGGCGATAGGTCCGCTCCGTCCGCGCCACGTCGCCGCGCGCCGCGATCCACTCCGCGCGCAGGGCGGGAAGGCCGTGGCGCACGTCGGTGCCCAGCGGGCCGCTGGTGTCGTACACGCGCAGCGGCGGCTCGCCGCCGGACAGCACGATCTCGCGCATGGGCACGCGAATGCCGTGGCGCCCCTCGACGTACACCTTGCGGCTGTTGGGGAACGCGTCGCCATAGTCGGCGGCGGGGGTGGACGGCTCGGGGCGGGCTCGGTCGATCATCTGCGCGTCTCCGTGGCTGCTGCGGGAGAGGGATGATCCGGCACGGGCGGACGGATGGATGCGGACGCGGATCCCGACGGGCGCACGAAAAAGGCGCCACGCCGGGAAGTCCGGTGTGGCGCCTGGACGGATGCGCATCCTCCAGCCGCGGATCCCGGCGCGGCGGATGACCATCCATCGAATGCGACACGCCGCGCTCCCTACGCCGGTGTGAACCGGATCAGGTTCCAAGGGACTGTCTCAACTCCGGCGAGATGCCGGAGTACCCCTGGCGGCTTGCACGCGGAAAGTAACCGCCGTCTTCCCCCCGCACCAGCCCGGCAAAGGCGCCGGGCCGGTGCACCGCCGTGGGCCCTAGTGGAAGAAGCCCTGGTCGGCCACGGAGTAGTTCCAGCCGTCGGTGTCGCGGAACTCGCGCAGCACGTGGTAGATCTGGCTGAAGGTTCCGCCGCTGCCCCAGTGAATTCCCACCGCGTAGCGCGTGGTGCTGTTCACGCGCAGGTACACGGGCGATCCGCTGTCGCCGCCGCCGGAGGTGTACCCCGCCTGGGCCTGGCACAGCAGGGTGCGGCCCGTGTCGTAGCCGTAGGGGTCGTACTGCGGGATGTCGACGCAGGTGCGGTCCACCAGGCTCTTGGAGTAGCCGGTGGTGCGGCCCACCTTGCCCACCTCGTCGCCCACGTAGGCGATGCGCTCCTCGTCCATGGCCCAGGTGCCGATGATGCCGGCCGTCCCCGAGGTTCCCGAGCCCACGTTGGCGATCTGCGGAAAGTTTACCGACTGGCTGCCGAACACCTCGAACAGCGCCGCGTCGCTGTAGCGGCACAGCCGGCCCGCGGGGCACCCCGCCAGCGCGGAAGGCGCCGGGTCCAGCACCTCCGAGGCGATGGGGCTGTTCATATCCGGCTGCCCCACCGAGTGCCCCGTCACCACGCCGAACGCGTCCGTGCAGTGCGCGTTGGTGATGATGAAGCGGCGGCCCGTCCAGTAGCCCAGCGCGTCGTACTGCCGGGCGTTCCACCCCAGCGTGCAGATGCCCCCGACCGACGAGATCTGCGTGCCGCCCACGATGGGCCGCACCACGTCGATCAGCCGCGCCTCCATCCGGGTCTCCGCCACCACCTCCACGCTGATCGCGTCGGACGGCACCCCCAGCGCTGCCGCGCGGTCGCGCACCGCCTGCGCCGCGCCCGCGTCGCGCACGCCGATCACCACCCGGTTCCGCGCCTCGTCCACGTCGCCCAGCGTAGCGCCGCGCAGCGGCTCGCGGGTGAGCTGGCGGTACCAGCCGCGAAGCTGGGCAAAGTCGTGCCTGCCGCGCACCGCCCGCATGCCGGCCAGCAGCGACGCCGCCTCGGCCCCGCCGCGCCCGTGCCGCGCCAGGTGCGAGGCCAGCGCGCCGCGGGCGCCGGGCGCGCCGGCCGGATCGGTGAGCACCACGTTCAGCACGCCGTCGGCGCCCACGTACAGGCCGCCAAAGCCCGGCACCTCGCGCGCCAGCTCCACGAAATCGTCGTCCAGCGTGCGTGCCTGCACCGCGGCGCGGCCGGCGGCCTGGCCCTGCGCCCGGCCCGCCCCGGGCTGTGCGTCCGGGCGCACGGGATCGCTCCCGTCCGTGCATCCGGCCGCCGTGAGCAGCGCCGCAAGCGTCCCGGCGCGAAGAACCGACCTCTGGTGTTTCATCCTGTACTCCTGGTGTGTTGCGTATGCGTGGTCCCGGCCGCGCGGGCCGGGGGTACCGGCAGCCTCGCCCTCCTCCATCCCCAGGATCGCGAAGATCCGGGACCGGCGGATGGCGCGGCGCCGGATGCAAAGGTGCCGCAACGGTGCGCGGATTCGAACGGACGGGGAGCGGGATGGGCGGCGGACGGAACGAACCGGGCGCGGGCGGGAACGGAATTTCTCGCGGGCGGGATGACGGTGGGATTCGCGGTCCGCCCGGCCGCGTGGGGGGAGTGGACCGCCGGGCGCGAAGGGGATACCATGTACCGTTCCCTCGCGAACCCTTCCCGATCCCGCCCCATGAACCCCGACCTGCGCAAGCGCCTGCGCGTCATCGCGGCCTGGACCGCCGGATGGACGGTCCTGGCCCTGGTCACCTGGATCAGCGACTACGTGCAGTTCCGCACCGTCATGGGCGACCGGGCGCGGCTGATGGCCGCGTTTCCCAAGTACGTCATCCTGTTTGGCGCGTGGGGAGCCATGTCGCCGGCCGTGGTGGCGCTGGTGCGGCGCTTTCCCGTGGAGGCGCCGCGCCGCGTCCGCAACCTGTGCATTCAGCTTGCCCTGGCGGCCCTGGCCGCGGTGGCGCAGTCGGTGATCTACATTGCCGTCACCGCCGCCGTGCGCACGCTGCCGCCGGAGCTGACCTTTGGGCAGGCGGTGGGGATGCAGCTGCGCGGCTCGTTTCTGCTGGGGGTGCAGACGTACGCCGGGCTCGCGCTGCTGCTGCACGGGCTGCGCTACCAGCGGGCCCTGCGCGAGCGCGAGGTGGCGCAGTCGCGGCTGGAGACGCAGCTGGCGCAGGCCCGGCTCACCGCGCTGCGGGCCCAGCTGAACCCGCACTTCCTGTTCAACACCCTGCACTCGGTGAGCGCGCTGATGGCCCGCGACGTCCCCGGCGCGCGGCAGATGCTCACCCGGCTGAGCGACCTGCTGCGCCTGGCGCTGGAAACGGGCGCGGACCAGGAGTGCACCCTGCGCGAGGAGATGGAGTTCGTGGGGCACTACATCGCCATCCAGGAGATCCGCTTTCGCGACCGGCTGCAGGTGTCGTGGGAGGTGGGGCCGGACGCGCTGGAGGCCCGCGTCCCCCGCCTGCTGCTGCAGCCGCTGGTGGAGAACGCCATCGAGCACGCGCTGGACCCGCACGAAGAGCGCACCCGCGTGCGCATCGCCGCGGCGCGCGCCGACGGGCGGCTGCGGCTGGTGGTGGAGGACGACGGCCCCGGCGCGGGGGGCGCGGCGGTGCGCGAGCGCATTGGCCTGGGCAACACGCGCGCGCGGCTGGCGGGGCTGTACGGGGATGCAGGGACGCTGGAGGTGCGCCCGTCCGCGTCCGGCGGCACGGCGGTGGAGGTGGCGCTCCCCTTTCGCGCGGGAGATGCGGGATGACGGGCGACGTGAGCGCGCCGCTGCGGGCGCTGGTGGTGGACGACGAGCCCCTTGCGCGCGAACTGCTGGCAGGGATGCTGGACGGCGAGCCGGACGTGGAGGTGGTGGGCGAGTGCGGCGACGGCACGGCGGCCGTGGAGCGCATCGTGGCCGATCCCCCCGACCTCGTCTTTCTGGACGTGCAGATGCCGGGGCTGGACGGCTTTGGCGTGGTGCAGGCGGTGGGGGCGGACCGCATGCCGGCCACCATCTTCGTCACCGCGTACGACCAGTACGCCCTGCGCGCCTTCGACGCCAACGCGCTGGACTACCTGCTCAAGCCGTTCGACGAGGAGCGGCTGGCGCGCACGCTGGCCCGCGTGCGGCAGCGGCTGCACGCGCCGGCGGCCGAGGTGGCGCGGCAGGTGGCGTCGCTGCTGCGGCTGGTGGACGAGCGGCGCCGGTACGCGGCCCGCCTCGTCGTCCGCGACGGGGTGCGCACGCGGCTGATCCCCGTGGACCGCATCGTGTGGATCGAGGCCGAGGGCAAGCAGGCGCGCGTGCACCTGGCGGGGGAAAGCCACCTGGCCACGGGCGGCATCGGCGCGGTCGAGGCGCAGCTGGATCCCGAGCAGTTCGTGCGCGTGCACCGCTCCGCCATCGCCCGCATCGACCAGATCCAGGAAATCCAGCCCTGGTTCAAGGGCGACTACGTGCTGGTGATGGCCGGCGGCAAGCAGCTCACCACCAGCGCCGGCTACCGCGACCGGCTGCGCACCCTGCTGGGCCGCGGCGCGTAGCCTTCCCCGCCGCCGGGCGAGGACGCAGCCGAATCCGCACAAGAATGGGCCTCACACAGAGTCAGCAGAGTCAACAGAGTTCGCTCGTGCCGGTTCCGCTGGGCTCCCGATGGGGAAGAACGAATGGCCTCACACAGAGTCAGCAGAGTTCGCTCGTGCCGGTTCCGCTGCTCTCATCGTACGAAACGCTGACCCGTGGTGAGCGGAGGCATGGCGCGCCGGTCGACGAGGCACGAGCCGGCGTGGGACGTCGGGAACGGGAGAGGGATGGAATGCGGCAGGGGGCCATGAGAATTTTTTGGGGGCGGAGCATGCGCATCGCCGGATGATCTCCGGAAGCGCACGGCAACAGGGGGCCTGCACCACCTGATGCGCGATCTTGAGAACCACCGCCCACGTCCACGGCCGAGGTGAGCGACACGCGGCCAGGCGCGATGTCCGAGATGCGTCCCGGGAGACGTCCGGGATCCGCAACGGCGGGCGGATTCCCGGATTCCTCCTCCCGGCGTGCACCCCGGCCGGTTTTGCTCTCGAGGTTGACAAATCCCGAATTTCGTACGTAAGTAAGGGTTCGCCCCCGGCCCGCTCGCGCGCCTGGAAACCATCCCCTGCGTCCCCCGGACTCGCCTTGACGACCCTCCTGCGAAACCGGCTGGCCATGCCCGCCGCCGCCCTGCTGCTCACGCTGGGCGCCTGCGTGGATGGCGACCCCACCGGCCCCAACGCCCGCCCCGGCGCCGCCTCGCTGAACGAGGAAGTGGGCGCCGCCGCCTGGAACGGCAACATCCGCATCGGCGTCATTCCCACGGCCACCAGCGTCACGCTGGGCAGCGCGGCGGGCTGGACGTTCACCAACAAGACCACGGGCCTCACCCTGCTCAGCGGCACCGGCGGCGTGAGCGCCACCGTCACGCTGGAAGCCGGCTCGGTGAGCACCACCCGCTACCGCCTGCAGGTGATGTGCGGCAGCACGGCGGCCGTCAACGCCGTCAAGGCGCAGGCCGAGGCGCTGGGCCACCCCACCATGACCGAGGTGATCCCCGCCTGCACGCGGCTGTACATCGGCGACTTTGCCTCCAACGCCGCGTTCGGCGTGCGCAACACGTACCGCAACACCATCATCTCGCAGGGGCTGGCGGGCGCGGACTCGTTCTGGAAGCTGGTCACCACCACCACCGGCGTCACGCAGTACCGCGTGAACACCGGCTCGGCGCAGGCCGTCAGCAGCGGACCCGTGGTGCTGACCTCGTCCGACGGCCTGGTGACCATCGGCACGCTGCCGTACCGCGGCATCGCCGAGGTGGGCCGCAACAGCAGCGGCACGCTGGCCGGCATCAACGAGCTTCCCATCGAGCAGTACCTGTACGGCGTGGTGCCGCGCGAGCTGCCGCCCGTGCCGTACGGCGAGATCGAGGCGCAGAAGGCGCAGGCCGTGGCGGCGCGCACCTACGCGCTCAGCGGGCTGGGCAAGCGCGCGGCCGACGGCTACGACCTGCTGCCGACCACGAGCGACCAGGTGTACGGCGGATACTCGGCCGAGCACCCGGTGAGCAACGCCGCGGTGGATGCCACGGCGGGCGTGGTGGCCGTGTACGAGGGCAAGCTGATCCAGGCGCTGTTCAGCAGCACCAGCGGCGGCTACACCGCCAACAGCGAAGACGTGTTCAACTCCGACCCGGTTCCGTACCTGCGCGGCGTGCGCGACCACCAGCACGGCAACAGCGAGCACGTGCTGGATTCACTCAAGGCGCACAAGGGGCCCAGCCTGCGCGGCAAGAAGAACGGCGACTTCGAGGCGGACTGGAGCCGCTACCACCGCTGGAGCTTCGAGTGGACGGCGGACGAGATCAGCGACGTGATCTCGCTGTACGCCGGCCAGGACGTGGGCCGCGTGCTCGACATCCACGTGGCCGAGCGCAGCAACAGCGGCCGGGTGAAGCGCATCGAGTACGTCACCGAGGCGGGCGTGTTCGTGGACACCAAGGACCACGTACGCACCTCGCTGAAGTACGTGAACGCCAGCGGCACCTTCAGCAGCCTGCTGAGCACGCTGTTCGTCATCGAGCCCATCGTGGACCGCCGCACGGGCGCAATCGAGGGCTTCCAGGCGTTCGGCGGCGGGTGGGGCCACGGCGTGGGCCTCAGCCAGACCGGCGCCGTGGGGATGGCCGAGAAGGGCTCCACGTACCAGGAGATCCTGCACCACTACTACCAGGGCATCGACCTGACCACCTGGTACTGATCCGCGCGATCGGCACCAGCAGCTTCGGTGGATGAAGAACCGCCCGCGGGGAACGCTCCCCGCGGGCGGTTCTTCTTTGCGGCGGATTGCCAACCGCGAGGGGAGCATCGTGCCGCTGTTGGCCGTGTTGGCACGATGGACGCAGGGGCGTTGACTTCGTTCAGTTCTTCGTTTAATCTGGACGCACCGATGTACCGACACCCGTTCGCCGCGCAAGGAGGATCCATGAACCGGAACACGCAGCCACGTAAGCGCGCCCTCTCGGCCCTGCTGTACGGGATGGCGCACGCCTTTGACCTGGGGGGCACCCTGGCGCACAGCCGCGGGCGGTTTGCCGGCGGGCCCCGGGCCGACGCCGAGGCGCTGCGGCAGGACTGGCTGCGCGCCGCCAACGCCGTGCGGCGCGATGGACGAGCGCACGCGTAAGCGCGACGCCTATGCGGTGGCCGCGGTCGCCCGGGGCGCGGCGGCTCCCAGGGCCTTTCCCGGTGCGGAGGAGCGGGAGCTGGAGGAGCTGGGGTTCCCTACCGCCATTCACCGGGAGGTGGAGGCGTTCCTGGGCCCCATTCCCCAGCCGGAAGTCCTGCGCGAATACGACCACGTGCTCCCCGGCCTGGCGGAGCGCATCGTGGCGTGGACGGAAAACGAAGCGGATCACCGGCGCACCGTGGAACGATCGCTGGTCCAGCTTTCGTGGGGCGGCCTGTGGGTGGCTTTCGTGCTGGCGCTCGCGACCATCCTGGGCGGGATGGTCCTGGCGTGGTACGGGCGCAGCGTCGCGGGCGTGGTGGGCATCGTGGGCGCACTCGCGGGGCTGGTGATCGTCTTTCTGGCCGGACGGATCCGCGGGATGCCGGACGGGTTCGACGACCCGGCCGCAAAACCGTCCGCATCCTGAACGCCTCATCGAAAAATAATTCTGTTGTGCAAAGCCGCTGCACTACATATTGTGGAGCAGAGGCCGGATTTGCCGTCCGGACACAATCCCTCGCCCCTGTCCCCCACATCCCGTCCGTGAAACACCTGAGCCGGAGGCGCAGTAGAAGATAGAGACAGGTACGCGGCGCAGCTGTTACGCACGGGTGTCCTGTCTGGCATCAAAGTTTCCAAACGTTCTTTACCAGGCAGGCCAACTTCCCGCGCGCAGCAGTCCGCGAGGCGGCTGTGCGTGGGCGCACACGGCGGAGCCAGATCCGCCGCCTTTCGCACCGGGAGCCCACGTGCGAGGAAACGGACAGGGCGGAACGCTGCAGCGCGAGCTGGAGCACCGCATCAAGACCGGAAAGTGTGTGTACTGCCGGGCCTCAGCGGCCCCGGACCGGCCCCTCACCCGAGAGCACGTCATCCCCCGCGCCCGCGGGGGCCGCAGAAAAGACGCCCGCATCATCGTTCCGGCCTGCGCGCAGTGCAACCAGCAGCGCGGCTGCCAGGAAGTGGTCCTCTTTCTTCTCGCCCGTCCACGGCGCATTCTGGCTTTTCTGGATTATCTGTCCGCCCTTCCCGCCGAAACCGTTCGCCAGATCGACGTCCGCGTGTTCGCGGAGCTGTACGCCGCCGTGTGGCTGCTGGCCGAAAGCTCGGCGAGCGGGGCCACGTGGCGCGCGCAGCTGCAGCGGCTGTGCGCAGGCCGGCGGCTGCACCGCAGGCGCTACGCGGCGCGGCGCATCATGACGGCGGCGGGGGTGCGCATCGAGCGGGCGCGCGACCGGGCCTCGGTGCTCACCGGGCCCAGCTGTCCGCTTCCCGGCACGCTGCCCATGGAGGAGGGCCGCCACGCCGACACCATCGCGCGCGGCCTGGCGACGCTCATCGGCACCATGGCGCTGGTGTGGGAGGCGCCGGCCGAGCAGGTGTTCGCCGAGCTGGAGCGCGAGCGCAGCCGCGCCCACCGCGCCGCGGCGGGACGCCACCCCGACGCGCACGACCAGCCGTACCTGGGCGATGCGGGGGACGACGAGGAGGAAGAGGTGGTGCAGAGGGTGGTGTCGCTGGACGGCTGGAAGCAGCGGCGCGGCGGAGGCCGGCGCCGCCGCATGCGGGTGGACAACCGCGGCGGCCGCGGCCACCCGCGGGGGAGGCCGAACCGGGCGGCGTAGGGAACTGCAGGATCAAGTGCCGAGTGCCCAGTACCAAGGGCCGGGTACGGGAGACGAATACCCAGCCTTTTGCACTGGGCACTGGGCACCGGGTACTAAAACCAGGGGCGGCGCATCCCGGTGCGCCGCCCCTTCTCGTTCGGTTCTGCTGCCGAATGGCGTCGCCTGGAACGTAAGCGGCCTGTCTGCCAGCCGTCAGGGGCAGACGTACACGCAGGACTCCTGCTGGCAGTTCGTCTGGCAGGTGTCGCACGTGACGTTGCAGGTGGCGTTGCAGGTGCCGTAGCACGAGTTGCCGGTGCAGTTGCAACTCCAGTCGCAGGTGCCGCCGCAACTGGCGTCGCAGGTCCCGCCAACGCTGTTGTCGCAGCCGGGCTCGCAACTGAGGCAGAAGCTAACGCAGGTGGGATCGCATGTGCGGAGGGGGGTTGGACCGAACCCCTGCACGGTGCCGCGCCGTGAATCCTCGGAAGGATTGGGATCGAACGAATCGACGGCGAGCTGATCAAGGTCGAGCTTCAGCTTCTTCATGGAGAACTCCCGGCTGAATGGTTGTTCACAGACGCAGTCGGCCCCCAATGGCCGAACCCGCAGACGCAATCTATGCCCGGCCGACCATACTTCCTACGACGAATTTTACAGGAGTGACTGTGCGGTCCGTGCTGATCCGCGCATGACATGCTGGGAACGACGAGGGGCGGCGCACCCGGTGCACCGCCCTTCTTCTTGCCGACCGCGTGCGGGGCGTCTTCCGCGCGTCAGGGGCAGACGTACACGCAGGAAACCGGTTGCGTGGGGCAGGTGTCGAAGCACGTGTCGTCAATCACCGTGGGCCCGCACATGTGGGAATGTGCCCGCACCGTTCCGCGCTTGGTGGCGCTGTCGGTGATCGCCTCGAACGACTCCACCGTCAGCAGCTCCAGCTTCAGCTTGTGCATGGAGGATCTCCGGATGAGGGCCAGCAGTGCCGCCGGAACGGCACGCGATGAATTACAATAGCGCGAATAGAGCGATACGTCTACGACTTTCGATGCGATCACGGGAAACGGAGAGGACGCGGAGAACTGAATCGAAGTTCTCCGCGTCCTCTCGTTTTCCTCCGCGTCCTCCACGCAAACCCTTACCGCATCGGCCCGTAGTAGTCGCGGCCGTAGCCGCGGAAGTCGCGGTCGTAGCGGCCGCCGTAGCGCGCCTCGCGTTCCCACCCCATCGGCTGGCCGCCGCCGCGCCAGGTGCGCGAGCCGCCAGTGGTGTTGTACGATCCCCAGTACCCCGTGGCGTCCACGATGCGGTCTTCCATGTCGCCGCCGAAGGGAGCGTAGTTGGTCTCCAGCCGGTTGGGCTCGGGGTGCACGTACTCGCGGTTGTACCGCTGCGTCACCCGGTTGGGCAGGGCCGGCTGTCCAAAGTAGCCGCGGTCGTATCCGCCCTGCCCGTACATGCGCATGGGCACGGGCCGCCGCTGGGGTGCCGTCTCGCGGTAGCCGCGCAGGCCGTAGTCGTATCCTCGTGGCGGTCCGCTGGCGCGGGCCATCGGGTAGTCGCGTCCGTATCCCCGGTCGTATTGCATCGCTCCTCCTTGGCTGTGCGTCCGGTGCAGGCCGCGCAGGGAGTGCAATCGACGTTCCGCTACGGCAGCGGGCCCCCTCCGCGCAAACTGCCGGGGAAGGTCGATCGCGTCGTGAGAGTGCGGTCTGCGTCCGCCAGCGCCCCCTCCGCTCGCTCAGGCTCGCACCTCCCCCGAAACTGCCGGGGGAGGTTGGATGCCGGACAGGATGGAGGTACCACGGAAAGTCCGAACTGCGTCGGAGAGTGGCCCCCTCTCCCGGCCTCTCCCCCGCAAACTACGCGGGAGAGAGGTGACGCGCGCAGAATCTCCGGGGCGCGCCGGGAGGAAGGACGCGGCCACAGCCTTTCGAAGCGGGATTGAATTCTCCCTTTTCTCCCGCAGCGGAGGAGAGGGGCCGGGGGAGAGCGGGCCCTGCCGGGCGCCAACTCGATGCGTTTCGCTCCTCCGCGATCCCAGCCCTCCCTCAACCTCCCCAGCCGTTTTTGGGGGAGGTGGGCGAGTAATGCGAGCCCGGAGGGGGCGCGCCCCCTCGCGCCGAACCCCGCCGGCGCACCTCGCCGCAACTTACGGGTACGACTGCACTTCCGATCGATTGCGGGTGGTGCGGCGAACCTGCGGAGCGCGCGGCCCCGTCCCTGCGATAAGAGAATCGGTGCGTGTACTTCCGCACTCACGCACTGACGCACTCACGCACTTCCCGCCCATGCGGCTGAACGAGCTTTCGCGCGAATACGAGGCGCGGCACTACCCCATCACCCGGCGGCTGGACCTGCAGGGCGAGGGGCCCGAGACGGCGCGGCAGCGGGCGCTGCGCTGGATCCAGTCGTTCGCGCACGAGCAGCCGGGCGCCAACCTGCTGCTCATCGTGGAGCGCGCCCGGCGCGACGGCGCCCGCAAGGGTCCCATTCGCGCGGCGGTCGAAAAGCTGCTGGACGAGCTGAACGGCAACCTGATCGACTGGTGGCACCCGTTCGCCGAGGGCAGCCTGGCCCTGCGCATCTCCGCCGATCCCCACCGCACCCGTCCGGCCGGCCCCAAGCCGCAGGACCCGGGCGAGGGCCGCACCGACGAAACCGCCGGCCGCGCCTGGCTGCGCCCCGAGGCGGACATCCCCGAAGAGCTGCTGCCGCTGGCCCGGCGCACCGCGGAACTGCGCCGCACGCGCGAAGGGCAGGCGGTGGGGCTGATGGACGTGGTGCTGCGCGAGATCTGGATCGAGGCGCAGGCCGCCGCCATGACCGACCGCACCGACTGGCGCACCGCACTGGAGGACATCGCCCGGCGCGAGCGGGCGCGGATGCTCCAGGAGCTCGAAGAAGACTGAATCGCCGTCCGCATCCACCCCGCTGGACAACGGGTGCGGCGCACGCCCATCTTTGACGCCCCACGCCGCCCGCCACGCCACACCGGCCGATCCCGATGACCGACCAGACTTCGCCTCCCGCGTACGGAAACATCCCGCCTCCGCCGCCGCCCCCGCCGGGCTCGCGGCGCGGATGCCTGCGGGTGGGGCTCATCGGGTGCGGCGTGCTGGCGCTGCTCGTCGTCGTGGGCTTCGTCGCGATGGCCATCTGGTGGAACCGCAACAGCGACGAGTTCACCGCCTCGGCGGGCGCGGCGGCGCGCGAGGGGGCGCGGTTCGGGCTGGTGCGCGACGAGGCCGCGTGCTTCGACGAGGCAAAGCGGCGCGCGGCGTCGGGCACCACCGTGGCCGAGAACTTTGCCGTGGGCTCGTTTGCGCGCGCGTGCATGGAGTACAGCCGCCCCACCCAGGGCTTTTGCGACAACGTGCCGCCCGTCACCGCCATCCGGCGCAGCGCCGAGTGGCAGCTGGAGCGTTGCGGAGGCGACGCCGCCTGCCGCAACGTGGCCCAGGTGGCGCAGCAGTACTGCACCGCCGGCCGCACCAAGCGCGTCGCAGGCGACACGCTGCTGATGGACGCCGGCGGCGCTTCGCCGCCCGCCTCCACGCCGCCGCCGGCCGACAGCGGCACCTTCTGATCCCGATCCCCCGGCTTCCGCGCTCAGCCGGATTCCGCAAAAGAGGTTGGGGTACAGAGGAACAGAGGGGAAAAGAGAGGAGCAGAGGAAACCGTCCCGGTCCTCTGCTCCTCTGTGCTTTCTCTGCTCCTCTGTACCCCAACCTTTTTGTTTTTGGAGAGGCTGGCGCTACTTGGTCTCCAGCCAGTTGTCGCCCACCCCACCCTCCACCTTCAGCGGCACCTCCAGCTGCGCGGCGCCCTCCATCCGCTCGCGGACGAACTCCTGCACGGCCGGCTCCGTTCCCACCGGCGTCTCGAAGAGCAGTTCGTCGTGCACCTGCAGCAGCATCTTCGCGGGGACCACGCCGGCGTGCAGGTCGTCCTGGATGCGGATCATGGCGATCTTGATGAGGTCCGCCGCGGTGCCCTGGATGGGCGCGTTGGTGGCCGCGCGCTCGCCGAACGCGCGGATGTTCCAGTTGCGCGACTTGAGCTCCGGCAGGTACCGCCGCCGGCCGGTGAGCGTCTCGACGTAGCCGCGCGACTTGGCCAGCTCCACCTGCTCGTCCAGGTAGCGCCGCACGCCGGGAAAGCGGCGAAAGTACTCCTCGATGAACTCCTTTGCCTCGGCGTTGCTGATCCCCAGCTGGTTGCCCAGCGAGAACGGCCCCTGCCCGTAGATGATGCCGAAGTTCACCGTCTTGGCCCGGTCGCGCATCTCCCTGGTGACCGAGTCCAGCGGCACGCTGAAGACGATGCTGGCCGTCTGCCGGTGGATGTCGAGCCCCGCGCGGAACGCCTCGACGAATGCCTCGTCGCGCGAGTAGTGCGCCAGGATGCGCAGCTCGATCTGCGAGTAGTCGGCGCTGACGAAGCGGTGCCCCTCGGCCGGGATGAAGCCGCGGCGGATCTCCGCCCCCATCTCGGTGCGGATGGGGATGTTCTGCAGGTTGGGGTCGGACGAGGAGAGCCGTCCCGTGGCCGCGATGGTCTGGCTGAACGAGGTGTGGATGCGCCCCGTCTCGGGGTTCACCGCGTTGGGAAGCGTGTCGACGTAGGTGCCGCGCAGCTTGTCGATCTGGCGGTACTGCATCAGCAGCGTGGGAAGGGCGTGCCCCTTGGCGGCCAGCGCCTGCAGCACGTCCACGTCCGTCGACGCGCCCGTCTTGGTCTTCTTGATGACGGGCAGCCCCAGCTTGCCGAACAGGATCTCGCGCAGCTGCGGCGTGCTGCCGATGTTGAACTCCTCGCCCGCCTCGATGTAGATCTGACCTTCCAGGGACTTCTGCGCCGTCCGCAGCTCCTCGCCCATCCGCGCGAAGAAGGGCTCGTCGATGCGGATGCCGTTCCATTCCATCTCCGCCAGCACGTGCACCAGCGGCATCTCGATGTCGCGGAACAGCGGGTCCAGGTGCAGGCTCTCCATCTCCGGCGCGAACTTCTCCGCCAGCCGCAGCGCGATGTCCGCATCCTCCGCCGCATAGGTGCAGGCCACGTCCAGCCCCACCTCGGCAAAGGGGATCTGCGCCTTGCCCTTCCCCGTCACCTCGTCGTAGGCGATGGTCTTGTGGTCCAGGTGCTGAAGGGCGAGCGAATCCATCCCGTGCTCGCGCCGCCCCGGCTCCAGCACGTAGCTGGCGATCATGGTGTCGAAGTCGATCCCCCGCAGGCTGATCCCCTCCCGGCGAAAGACCAGGAAGTCGTACTTCAGGTTCTGCCCCACCTTGCGCACCGACGCGTCCTCCAGCAGCTCGCGCAGGGGGCGCATCTCTTCGCCGTGCAGGTCCGGCAGGTTGGCGGGGACCTCGCAGTCCGGCCCGTCCTTGACCACGGGCGGCATCAGGTCGCCCAGCATGTCGCCCTGGTCCGGCCCGCGGGTGCGATGGCGGAAGGGAAGGTAGTACGCCGTCCCTACCTCCACGCCGAGGGAGATGCCGCACAGCGTGGCGCGCATGGGGTCGGTGTCGCTGGTCTCCGTGTCCACCGCGAACCGCCCGGCCGCGCGCGCGCGGCGGACGACGTCGTTCACCTGGTCCACGGTGGAGAGCAGGACGTACTCCGCCGCCAGCCGGTTCACCGGGCGCGCCTCGTCCTCGGGCGCGGCGCCCAGCGGACCCGCGGCGGCAAAGTCGCGGACCAGCGAGTGGAACTCCAGGTCAAGGAAGATATCCTTCAGCCTGGACCGGTTGGGCTCGCGGCAGCGCAGCGCCTCGAGATCGAGATCGACCGGCAGGTCTTCGCGGATGGTGACCAGCCGCTTGCTCAGCAGCGCCGCGTCGGCGAACGCCTCCAGCGCCTCGCGGGCGCGCTTGCTCTTGATGTCCGCCGTGTGGGCGAGGAGGTTCTCGATGGCCCCGTACTCCTCGATCAGCTGGATCGCCGTCTTGGGCCCGATCCCCTTGACCCCCGGCACGTTGTCGCTGCTGTCGCCGATGAGGCCCAGGTAGTCCACCACGTGCTGCGGCGCCACGCCCAGGCGCTCATGGGCGTTGCGCGTGTCCACCCACTCCTCCTCCACCGCCGTGGGCCCGCCGCGGCCGGGGTTCAGCAGGGCGACGTGGGGGCGGATGAGCTGGTAGAAGTCCTTGTCGCCGCTGATGATGACCGTCTCCAGCCCCTCCGCCTCGGCCCTGCGGGCCAGCGTGCCGATCACGTCGTCGGCCTCGTAGCCCTGCAGCTCCAGCACGGGGATGTTGAACGCCTCCACCAGCTCGCGGATGCGCGGGAGCGAGAGCGCCAGCTCGTCGGGCATCTTTTCGCGCGTGGCCTTGTACTCGGGGTACATCTCCACCCGCTCGCTGTCGCCCGCGTCGAACACCATCCCCAGGTAGTCGGGGTGGTGCTTTTCGAACACCTTGATCAGGAACCGCGCGACCCCCCACGCGGCCGAGGTGTTCTCGCCGCGCGACGAGACCAGCGGCCGCGAGATCAGCGCGAAGAACGCGCGGTAGATGAGCGCGTACCCGTCGATCAGGTACAGGCGGTCGCGGGTCTTTTCGGGCTTCTCTACGGGCATGCTGAACCGGCGGATGTACGTGGGTCGCAATGCGAAAGCGGCGCGCGCCAATCTACCCGGCGCGCCGTTCCTCCGACAGACGGAGCGGCGGCACGGTCCGCGGGCGCTGACCTGCGGGGCAGATCGGCGCGATCGGCTGAATCCGCAAAAAGAATGGCCTCACACAGAGTCAGCAGAGTCTTCTCGTGCCCTTTCCCCTGCTCTCACGGTGCGGGATCGGGTGGTTGTGAGCGCAGGCATGGCGCGCCGGCCGGCAAGGCACGAGCCGGCGTGGGCGGTCGGGAACGCGAGAGAGAGATGGAATGCGGCAGGGAGCCATTCACGTTTATTGAGGAAGGATGCGGAGCGCCGGATGATCTCGGCATGCGCGGGAGCAAGCCGTCCGCACCACCTGATGCGCGATCCTGAAGACCCTGCGCCCACTCCCCGCTCGAGGTGCGCGCGCGAAACGCCAGACGGGGCCCGCGCTGCGCGAGGCCCGTGGATCGGTGACACGGCGGATGCGCGCGCGGGCTAAGGGCCGCGGACGGACGAATGCACAAACGCGGAGGCGCGGAGAACCCTCTCTCCGCGCCTCCGCGTGATGCCTTCGGCGCTCGATCACCCGCCGCGAGACCGTGGCCGCTCCCAGTCGCGCAGGTGGCCCAGCAGGTAGTCGATGGAGAACACGTGGCGCGAGTGGTCGTCGTCCGCGCGAAAGACGACGGCGGACCAGCCCTTCATCCCCGTGGGCGTGTAGCGCCGGCCGTGCATCCACAGCTTCTGGCCGCTGATGGCGCGGATCAGCACCCGCTCGTAGCGCGACCGGCTGAGCTCGCTCTCGGGGAACAGGTTGTCCCAGGTGCACAGCCGCCCCACGTCCTCGTACTCCGGCGGCCGGTCGTCCAGGTCCAGCAGGCTGGGCGCGCGCCCCCGCATCACCGAGCCGATGAGGCGAAAGGTCCACGGGTCGCTCACCCGGCGGATGGGGTGCCAGAAGTGCTTTACGATGAGCCCCGCCACGCTGCGCAGGCTCAGCTCGCGCCCGTCCGTCGTCCGCCACCCCTGCTCGTCCACGTCGGCCTGGAAGGGGCTGCGCGGATAGCACACGTCCTTGGCCAGCCACCCCTTGCGCGAGGTGTGCTTCATGGGCCGGTAGCCCTCGATCACCGGAATGCCCATCCGGTCCAGCATCTCCAGCTCGAAGCTCGGCCAGGTCATCACCTCGCGCACGATCCCCACGATCAGCGTGGCCGTGGCGATCATCAGCGACGCGCTGGGGGTAAAGTCGGCGGTGATCTCGATGCGGTCGCCGCGCGGCCGCACCCCCACGCCCGTGGAGCGGCGGTTGGTGGCCAGCAGCATCACCGGCGCGGGGAGGATGTACGACAGCAGCAGCGCCAGCTTCTTGACCGTGCGGCTGCGCCCCTGCGCCTCGACCGGCAGCTCGAAGCTCACGTTGTAGTGCGTGCTGAAGCCGGTGAGCCGGATCTCGCGCCCGGTGCGCGACTCCCAGTCGTCCAGCTGCTCGCGGATGTACAGGATGCTCTCCCACAGCGAGCGCCCCGTGCGCGCCGCGGCGCCCCGCTCGATCTCGATGACCGGCGTGGCCACCTCGATGACGCCCGTGTCGAAGTACACCGCCCCGCCCGTGGGGAGGTGGTAGCTGGTGCCCTGCCGGTGCATCAGGTTGCCGCGCACAAAGGCGCGCGGCGACCCGAACACGTCTTCGGGGCGCACCGGCTGGCCGTCCAGCGTAACGGAGAACTCCGCCTCCATTCCCATGGCGGCCAGCGCCAGGCGTCCGCCGCCGCCGGGGGCGCGCTCGCCCCCGCCCTTCTTGGGATCAGGCATCATTCCCCCTTCTTCCCGCTCTGCTTCGGCTTCGCGACTCCGCCGGGGAGCGGCTGGGCATCGTCATCCGGCTCTTCATCACCTTTTCCGTGCGGCACCACCGTAACGTATCCCAGGTCAAGGTGCAGATGGTCTTCGGTCTTTCCGGGGCCGGTGCCGTACGGCAGGGCCCGGAAGGCGGGAAACACCGCGCGCGCCGCCTCGGCGTAGCGGGTGATGCTGGCGTCGCTGTCCAGCCAGTCGTCGCCCACGCGGTACAGGTGCACCGCGGTGCCCCAGCAGTGCACCGAGGCGTACCGGCTCAGCTCGTGCGCGGGCGAGCGGTAGCCGCCGTTGGCCGAGATGTGCACGTAGGTGTTCACCTCGACGCGAAACGCCTCCATCGCCGCCGCCAGCAGCGTCACCGCCAGCGGCACGTACCGCTGCTTTTCGGCGCGCAGCATCTTGTGCTCGCGAAAGTCGATGTCGATGAACTCCCACAGCTTGAAGTGCGGAGTAAGGCTGATCTCCAGCGCGTCTTCCCACGACGGCACTTGGTAGAACCACCGCGGCAGGCGGCGGGTGAACCCGTCGCGGCCCCGCACCAGCTCGCCCGGGCGCAGCACCCGCCGCGCCGTCTCGGAAAGCTTCAGCCCGTCCACCACCTTCAGGTCGCTCAGCGCGGGCATCAGCCGTTGCCCCCGGTCAGGTGGTCGTAGACGGCGCGGGAGATCCGGGCGATGGTGTCGCTGCGCCCGCCGGTCCTTCCCCCCGCCTCCCATTCCGTGAGCACCACCAGCGCATACGGCTCGCGCTCCGGCACGTACACGATCCCCGCGTCGTGGGCCACCGTGCTGATCTCCCCCGTCTTGTTGGCGACCTTTACCCCGTCCGGCAGGCGCCCCGGAATGCCGCTGCGAAACTCCTGCTGGTGCAGGATGTCCAGCATCTGCGCGGACGACTCCTCGCTGAACGCCTTGCGCTCCTCGATCGTCCGCAGCACCTCCAGCATTCCGTCGGCGGTGCAGCGGTTGTTGATGTCCGCCGCGTGCGCCGCGTCGTCCTCCACGCCGCGCCGGAACTCCACCCCCTTGTCCAGCTTCAGCTTGCGCAGCGTGTCCGTGATGGCGTCCACGCCCACGGCGTCGATGAGCAGGTTGGTGGCCAGGTTGCTGCTGGTGGTGATCATGTGGTGCGCCAGCTCCTGCACCCGCATGGTCTTGCCGATGTTCCTGGGCACCACGCTGTTCGCGTCGCGGTTGGCGGCAACGCGAAAGGTGCTGCCGTCGTCCACGGCGCTGCGGAACAGGTTGCGCACGTGCACGCGGGCCAGCAGGGTGAGCCGCTTGTCCTCCACGGCGCGAAACACGCCCAGCAGCACCGGCACCTTGATGGTGCTGGCGGCGTGGAACCACTCGTCGCCGCGGTAGCTCCACCCGGTTTCGGTTTCGTAGTCGTGATAGGCCACGGCCACGCTGCGCGCCCCGCCCCTGTCGGCGATGGCGCGCACCTTGGCGCGCAGCGGATCTTCGTCGTCCCTGCGCTCGTTCTGTTTGCTGGATGACATCCGGCCGTCGTGCGTCAGCGGTCGCCCGGCGCGCAGATCAGCCGGGACAGAGGCCGCACACCTTGCAGGATCGGCGCCAGCGCGAGGGGCAGGGCGCCCCGGCTCGGTTTTCGGTGCGATCCCGTGACAATCCGCGGGATCTCCGTCGCCGGTTTTCGCGCTTCAGGGAGCCCGGTCCGGGAGAGGGCGGCGGTTCTTCCGGCGCCCGTGCGGCGGAGCGATGAGCGGAAAGGCAGCGGGGGGAAAGGGACCGATGGCACCGCCTGTGCTGATAGCAGGCGCCCCTCCTGAGGGGACGGGGCCGAAACGACGGGCGACGGGACACACATGGTGGATAGAGAAGAGCCGGCCGGTCCGGCGGTTCAGGCCGTTCAGGATGACCGTTCCATTCGCGCGGACCAGGCCCGCCAGGACGCGGAGGACACACAGGCGGTGCTCGACGCCATGCCCATCGCGCTGGTGGACGGCAGCAACGTGGCGCACAGCAGCGAGGGCGACGAGGCGCGGCTGCACAACATCAAGCTGGTGGTGCGCAAGCTGATCTCGGAGGGGTACACGCCCATCGTGGTGTCGGACGCGGCGCTGCGGCACCAGATCGACGACAAGGAGGGGTACGAGCGGCGCATCGCGGAAGGAAAGATCCGGCAGGCCCCCGCGGGCACCGACGCCGACTACTTCCTGCTGGCGTTCGCGCGCGAGTTGGACGCCGTCATCGTGTCCAACGACCTGTTCCGCGACCGCGCCGACGCCTTTCCCGAAGCGCGCGAACGGATGATCCGCTACATGATCGTCGCCGAAGAGGTGGTCCTGGAGCGCCGCAACAAGAAGCGCTGATCGACCTCGATCCACGGATGATGAAGCGAAGGGGAGGATGGCCGCGGCCGTCCTCCCCTTTCGCGTTCCGCTGTCGATCCGCGGGACGTCCGGCTACTTTCCGCCGCTCGCCCTCCCCTCCACGCCAGACGCCCGCGATCCCATGATCCTGCAGCCCGAGACCGACGAGCAGATCCTGTCCACGCACGAGGTGATGCGCCAGCTGCGCCCGCACCTTTCCGCGGACGACTACCTGCAGCGCGTCCGCCGGATGATGGGGACGGACGGCTACCGGCTGGCCGCGGCCATGGAGGACGGGGTGGTTCGGGCGGTGGCGGGATACCGGTACATGGAGATGCTGTACTGCGGCCGCATTCTGTACGTGGACGACCTGGTGACGGACGACGCCACGCGGTCGCGCGGCTTTGGCAAGCAGCTGCTGGACTGGCTGTACGCGCAGGCGCGGGCGCAGGGGTGCGAGCAGTTTCACCTGGACTCGGGCGTGCAGCGCGCGCGGGCGCACCGCTTCTACTTCCGCGAAGGCCTCACCGTCACCGCCTTCCACTTCGCCGGCCCGGTGTGATTGTGATACCTGATCCTGAAAAAGAATAATCGTACAGAGGAACAGAGTCAGACAGAGGAAGCGAGCTGAATATCATCTTGCTTCCGTGACTCTGTTCCTCTGTATCCATAAAATGTTGTTTCCCGGATTCGGTACGAATCGACTTCTTTCAGGCTGACGGGAAAAGCATCACGCGGAGGACGCGGATGAGGGCCTTCTCCGCGTCCTGGTTTTCCTCCCGCGTCCACCGCGCGAGAACATCTTCAAAATCTCCCTGCGAGATTGCACGCGGAACCGTTCCGCAGATTCGTCTGAATCAGCATCTTTGTCGTCAGGGGCCCGAGGTCCTCTGCGAAAGCACGGTCTTGGGACGATCCATCTCCCCAAGGGGCATGCCCCTTGGGGAATTTTCTTTTCGGCCGACCGCCGGAGAAGCAACGCATCAGCACGCCTCAAGTGGTCCTCTCAGAGGGTGTTGCTAAACCTCAAATCCATAACGAAGCGGTGACTTCCCGAGGGAGCGCATCACATGTAACCAGAAGTCACACTACAGGTTGCGCGCGACCGAAGGACCTCGTCCCGGTGGCGCAGGGGCCAGATCAGGGCACGCGACCAGCCCCGTCGTTCTGCTGGCGAGGTCCTTCGGTCGGCGCCAAGGTGCAGTGTAAAAACGAGTTACGGAGCGGCGCCTCCCTCAGGAAGTCAATCACGCCAGGAGGTTTGGCAACACCCTCTCAGGAGTTGGCATCACCGCTTGTCAGCCCCCGGCCGGCGGGGTAACTTCCCTTCCCGGCGGAACCCCTCCCGCCCGTCCTCCCGTCCATCCGCTAGTTCCAACGCAGCAATCAACTTGAGAGACATCGCGCTGTACCACGGCGACGGCCGCGGCTGGATCGAGGTCATCACCGGGGTGATGTTCAGCGGCAAGAGCGAAGAGCTGATCCGGCGGGTGCGCCGGGCGCTCATCGCCCAGCGCCGCGTGCAGGTGTTCAAGAGCGCCCTGGACGACCGCTACGCCGGCGTGCGCACCATCAGCTCGCACGACGGCAGCGGCGTGGAGGCCGTCCCCGTGCGCTCCAGCACCGAGGTGGCCGAGCACGTGCACCCGTACACGCAGGTCGTGGCCATCGACGAGATCCAGTTCCTGGACGAAGGAATCGTCGACGTCATCAGCCTGCTGGCCGACAACGGGGTGCGGGTGCTGGTGGCGGGCATCGACATGGACTTTCGCGGCGAGCCCTTTGGCCCCATGCCGCGCGTGCTGACGGTGGCGGAAACAGTGGACAAGCTGCACGCCATCTGCGTGGTGTGCGGCAACCCGGCCACCCGCAACCAGCGGCTGGTGGACGGCCTGCCCGCGCCGTACGAAGGCCCGCAGATCCAGGTGGGCGGCAGCGAGGCGTACGAGGCGCGCTGCCGACGCTGCCACGAGGTGCCCAGCGACCAGCGCTACCAGACGTCGCTGCTGGACCTGCTGGGCAGCACCCCCGCCGACCCGGTGGTGCTCACCCGCGAAAGCCTAACGCGCAGGGCGTAGCTCCGGCGCCGCGCACCAGTCTCCCGGGCTCCGCCCCGCGCGCACCGGAGCCCTGCCGGTCCCCCTGTCGAACGGCACCCCATGCGTCTGTAGATCGTTCCCGCCGCCGTCCTGCTCCTTGCTTCCACCTCCAGCGGGCCGGTACAGGATCGCAGGTACCCGCCTGAATCCCATTACGTGCTGGTGGAGGAGGGCGGCGCCTGCGGCGGCTACTCCGTCTCGATCGTGGAGCTGATCGCCGATCCCCGGATCTACGATGGCGAGCGGGTGCAGGTGACTGGTGGCTGCGCCTGGAGTTCGAGGGCACCGGCATCTACCTGCACCACGATGCCCAGATCGCCCACATCAACCGCAACGGCTTGTGGGTGGAGTTCGCCAACGGAAGCCCGGGCGCCGCGTGCGCGGGCGGGTACGCGAGCATCGTGGGCACGTTCAACGCCGGCAACCGGAGACACCGCGGGGCGTGGAGCGGGAGCATCGAGGATATCGACCGCTGCACCCCCTGGCCGCCCGGGCACCCCCTAACCGCGTTCGCCCGGCAACGCTGGATCTGGGGCACGGACGCACACCTCCTCGGCAGCCCTCCATAGTCCTCTCGCGAAATAGCCTCGCGCGCTGGGGGTGAAGCCCGCGATTCCGCGCATACGTCAGGATCCACGTACGTCGGATTTGACGTACGTTGCCCGTTCCGAAAGCATCCAAACGGATGCCATCCGGCACCGAAGAACATTTTCTTGTTTTCTCCACCGGATGTGTTCAGATTGCCAGCATCCAGTGTTCATCATCATTCCGCTCCCGAGGTGCACGATGTCAATGATGCTCGAAGCGAACGAGACGGGGATTGATCCGGCGGTAGCAGCCCTTGATTTCACCAAGCTGAAGTGGAAGCTCACGGAGGCCGGAGATCCTCCCAAGCTCTCCCCGGCGGATGGTGACCTGGCGGAGCAGGAGTACCGCCGTTTCCTCACCTTGAAGCGTCTGTACCCCGGCGTCGACCTGGTGCCGAACAAGCTCGTCGACGAGTTCTGGCACGCACACATCCTCGATACGAAGAGCTATCACGCCGATTGCGCCGCAGTGTTCGGTCATTACCTGCATCACTATCCGTACTTCGGCATTCACGACGCCACCGATCGTCAGGCGCTCACCGACGCGTTCGCCGAGACGCAGCGGATCTACGAACAGCATTTTGGAGCGTACCCGTCCGCTGCGTCCGAAGCCGCGCGGTGCAAGGACCACGCGTGTCACGCCGAGAGCGAGTGCCGCTGCCGCACGCCAAACGCATGTAAGTAGAATCTCGCCCCCCATCTCAGGGGAAGCAGCGAATACGACGGTGCGGGCGCGGGACGAAACGTCTTGCGCCCGCTCGTTCCATCCCCTCGAAACGTCTCCCTTGCGGACGGCGCCGCCAAGGGTGCAAGTTTTTCAGCACATCCTGACGGCGCCATCCGGCTCCCGGCGCACCGCATCCCGCACCCCGCGTACACCATGCGCATCCGCATCCCCCACCTGACCGCCCTGGCCGCACTGGCGCTGTCCGCCGCGCCGGGGCACGCGCAGGACCGGCGCCCGCTCACGGCGCTGGACTTTTACCACATCAAGAACGCCGGCGCCGTGAACCTGTCGCCCGACGGGCGGCGGGCGGTGTTCGTGGTGACCGAGGTGGACAGCGCCGAGAACCGCTACCGGCGCGACCTGTGGATCGCCAACACCGACGGCGGCGGGCTGCGCCGGCTTACCTGGACCAACGCGCGGGGGATCGGCGCGCCGCGCTTTTCGCCGGACGGGCGGATGATCGCCTTTACCCAGGCGCGGGAGGACGGGCCCGGGCAGGTGTGGATCCTTCCGCTGGCCGAGGGGGGGGAGGCGTGGCCGCTCACCCGCCTGGAGACGGGCGCCGGCGCGCCGGTGTGGTCGCCGGACTCGCGGCGCATCGCCTTCATGTCGTCGCTTACCCCCGAGCAGCTGGCGAAGGCCGACTCCGCCGCAGCCGACACCGCGCGTGCGGGAGACGAGCCGAAGATCGACGCGGCCGCCATCCGCAACATCGACGAAGACCGCGCCGCCGCGCTGGCCGCCATCCGCGCCAAGCTGGCCGCCAACGCCCGCGAGCAGGACCCGCGCGTGGTCACCCGCCTGGGCTACCTGGGCGAAACCAGCATCGAGGACGAGGAGTACGGGCAGATCTACGTGGTCGACGTGCGGCAGGGCGCCACGCCGGTGCAGCTTACGCGCGCCGCGTACGGCATCGGCGCGCCGGAGTGGACCCCCGCGGGCGACTCGCTCATCTACAGCGCCGGCCCGCCGCGGCAGCCGGGGCTGCACCCCGACTACGAGCTGGAAAGCGACCTGGTCGTCGCCCCCGCGGACGGGCGCGGGCCGGGGCGCACCATCTCCGAGCCGCGCTACGGCGAGGACGGGGGCACCTTTTCGCCGGACGGGCGCTACATCGCCTACGTCCGCTTCCTGGTGGACACGGAGTACACCACCGCCACGGACGCCGAGCTGGTGGTGATGCGGCGCGACGGCACGGACCGGCGCAGCATCACGGGCCCCATGGACCGCAGCCCCAACAACTACACCATCACCCCGGACGGCTGGCTGTACTTTACCGTGGCGTCCGAAGGCGCGCAGCCGCTGTACCGCACGCGGCTGGACCGCATCGACCCGCGGCCGGTGGTGCAGGGGCCGCGCGGCGTGCTCTCGTTCGACGCGGCGGGGGGGCGCATCGCCTGGTCCGAGATGAACCCGCGCCGCCCCAGCGACGTGTACACGGCCGACGCCACGGGCGGCGGCGAGCGGCGGCTGACCACGCTGAACGACTCGCTGCTGGCGCAGGTGTACGTCAGCGACTACCACGAGATCCGGTACCCCTCGTTCGACGGCCGCCGCGCGCACGGCTGGTACCTGCTGCCCATCAACCACCGCCCGGGGACGCGGGCGCCGCTGGCGGTAGAGATGCACGGCGGGCCGCACGCCATGTGGGGCCCGGGCGAAGCCAGCATGTGGCTGGAGTACCAGATGCTGGCCGGCGCGGGGTACACCGTGTTCTTTTCCAACCCGCGCGGGTCGGCGGGATACGGCAACGAGGGGCTGCGCGCCATTCGCCGCAACTGGGGCACGCCCCCCGCGCAGGACGTGCTGATCGGCGCCGACAGCGTGATCGCGCGCGGGCTGGCGGACCCGCAGCGGCAGGTGATCACCGGCGGCAGCTACGCCGGCTACCTGACGGCGTGGATCATCGCGCGCGAGGCGCAGCAGCGCTTCAAGGCCGCCGTGGCGCAGCGCGGCGTGTACGACCTGGCCATCTGGTACGGCTCGTCCAACACCTGGCGGCTGTTCGAGGGCGAGTTCGGCGCGCGGCCGTGGGAGGATCCCGAGATCACGCGCGCGCAGTCGCCGCTGACGTACGCGGCCGACATCCGCACCCCGCTGCTGCTGCTGCACGCCGACACCGACTTCCGCGCCACCATCGCCAGCGCCGAGGCGCTGTACCGGGCACTGACGGTGCTGGGACGCCCGGTGGAGTTCGTGCGCTACCCGCGCGAGGGCCACGAGCTCACGCGCAGCGGCGAGCCCGGCCACCGCATCGACCACATGCTGCGCATCCTG
This sequence comes from Longimicrobium sp., assembly GCF_036399255.1. Lineage (GTDB taxonomy): Bacteria > Gemmatimonadota > Gemmatimonadetes > Longimicrobiales > Longimicrobiaceae > Longimicrobium. The sequence continues at coordinate 16,777 of NZ_DASWNM010000093.1, read as the reverse complement.
GAGTTCTTCGAGCGCCACATCACGCACTGACGCGGTGCGGGTGGATGGATGACGAGAGGCCCCGCGGCGCGTGCCGCGGGGCCTCTGTTTCGTTGGAAATCGGCCGATGCGTCTCCGCCGGGTCCGCAGAGGGGTGTCGCCGGCCGGCATCGTCCCGGGAGCGAGTAAACTCGCCGCAACGACCGCGGAAAGCCTCGCAAACTGCGCGAGGCTTCAACGGCACACCGCCGCATGCCGCTCGGCGCACACCCGTCGGCGAAGGCCGACATCGCGTCGTCCCAGCCGCGAATTCATTCGCCCGGGCGGCGGGTCGGACGAGGGTGTCGCCACCGGCACTGTCCCGGGAGCGAGTAAACTCGCCGCAACGACCGCGGAAAGCCTCGCAAGCTGCGCGAGGCTTCAACAGCACACCGCCGCATGCCGCTCGGCACACACCCGTCGGCGTAGGCCGACATCGCGTGTCCCAGCCGCGAATTCATTCGCCCGGGCGGCGCGCGGCGCGGCGGAGGGCCTCGTCGCGCTCTTCTTCGCGGCGGATGGCGTCGCTGAGCTGCTGGGCGGCCAGCATCAGCACCTCGCGGGCGTTGTCGTAGCTGATGGACGAGATGGCCTCGTCCAGCGGCAGCCAGATGCACTCCGTGATCCCCTCCTCCCGCTGCGGGCAGGTGTCGCCCTCGGGAGATTCGATCAGGTAGAAATGGCAGAACTTGTGGATCAGCTTGCCGCGAAAGCGGAAGAACCAGTCGATGGTCTGCAGCCGCGGCCCCAGCCGCAGGCAGTTGAGCCCCGTCTCTTCCTCCACCTCCCGGAGCGCCGCGTCGGCCGCGGTCTCGGTCTGCTCCACGTGGCCCTTGGGAAAGCCCCAGTGCTGGTACGCGTCGCGGATCAGCAGCACGTGCGCGCGGCCCTCCCGCCAGCGGTAGATCACCCCGCCAGCGCTGGTCTCCACCACCGCCCGCGTACGGGCGCCGCCGCCGCGCCGCCGTCTAGGCACCCGAAAGCTCCTCCACGATCTGCACGGCGTTGGTCGCCGCGCCCTTGCGCAGGTTGTCCGACACCACCCACAGGTGCAGCGTGCGCGGCAGGAACGGGTCGCGGCGAACACGGCCCACGAACACCTCGTCCCGCCCCGCCGTCTCCAGCGGCGTGGGGTAGCGTCCCGCATCGTCCTCCAGCACCACGCCGGGGAACGCCGCCAGCGCCGCGCGGGCCTCGTCCACCGAAAGCTCGCGCTCCGTCTCGACCATCACCTGCACCGAGTGCCCCACCTCCACCGGCACCCGCACGCAGGTCGCCGCCACGGGCAGGTCGGGAAGCGAGAGGATCTTGCGCGTCTCGTTGATCATCTTGCGCTCCTCGCCCGTCCAGCCCTCCGCGTCGAAGTCGCCGATCTGCGGGATGACGTTGCCGCTGATCTGCCGCGCGAACGGAGACTCCTCGGGGCGGTTGCCCAGCAGCTCGTCGCGCAGGGCGGCGCGCCCCGTCTCGCCCGCCCCGCTGACGGACTGGTAGGTGGTCGCCACCACGCGGGTGAGCCCCGCGGCCCGGCGCACCGCCTCGAGCGCCACCACCATCTGGATGGTGGAGCAGTTGGGGTTGGCGATGATCCCCCGGGGCCGCTCCCGCGCCGCGTCCCCGTTCACCTCGGGGACGACGAGCGGCACCTGGGGATCCATCCGCCACGCGGACGAGTTGTCGACCACGATCGCCCCCTCGTCCGCGGCGCGCGGCCCCCACTCCCTGGACCGGTCCGCGCCGGCGGAGAACAGGGCGAAGTCCACCCCGCGAAAGGCGCCCGGCTCGGCCACGGTGCAGGCCCACTCGCGCCCGCCCCAGCGAATGGACCGCCCTTGCGAGCGAGGAGAGGCCAGCAGCGTCAGCCGGTCCACGGAAAGGCGGCGCTCCGCCAGCACCTGCAGCATGGTCCGCCCTACCGCGCCGGTGGCGCCCAGCAGTGCTACGTGCATCGTCGTCCTCCCCCTCAGCCCGCGACGGCGGCGGCGGCCGGAGCCTCCGCCTGCGCCGCCAGCGTGAACCCGTCGTGGAGCGCCCGCAGCGCCTCGTCCTCCTGGTCGCTGGGCACCAGCAGGGTGATGGAGATGGAGGACGTCGACACCGCCTCCACCTTCACCCCCGCGTCCATCAGCGCGCGAAAGGCCTGCGCGTAGACGCCGGGGCGCCCGCTCATCCCCCGCCCCACCAGCGCGATGCGGGACAGCCCCGTGCGCTCGTCCATGGCGCCGCCGCCGCCCAGCCGCGCCGCCACCTGCGCCGCGATCTCCCGCGCGCGGGCCAGGTCGTCCCCGCGCACCGTAAGCTGCAGCAGCACGCGGCCGTCTGCCTGCGGCGACTCGGTCACCATGTCCACGCTGACCCCCGCGTCGGCCAGCGCGCCCAGCATCTCGGTGGGCGTGCGCATCCCCGCCGGCAGGGCGTGAAGGAGGAGCTTGGCGTAGCCGCGCGCCGAGGCGAGGCCGGTTACCACCTGGTCTTCCCGTACCATCGGATCGTCAGTGATCAGGGTGCCGCGCGTGGGATCGTCTTCGTCCGGCCCGGTGACGAACGACGACAGCACGCGGATGTCGAGCGCGGGCGTGCGCGCGCCCAGGTCCACCGCCCGCGCGTGCATCACCTGCGCGCCGGACTGGGCCAGCTCCACCATCTCGTCGTGCGAGATGCGGGGGATGATGCGGGCGTCGGGAACGCGGCGCGGGTCGCAGGTAAAGATGCCGTCCACGTCGGTGTAGATCTCGCAGCGGTCCGCCCCCAGCGCGCGCGCCAGCGCCACCGCCGTGGTATCCGAACCGCCGCGCCCCAGCGTGGTGATCTCGCGCGTGGTGCTGACGCCCTGGAAGCCGGCCACGATGGCCACGCATCCGCCTTCCACCGTCTCGCGCACCCGGTCGGCCCGCACCTCCACGATGCGCGCCGAGGTGTGCCACGCGTCGGTGATGATGGCGGCCTGGCTGCCGGTAAGCGAGCGCGCGTCGGCGCCGGCCTCGCGGATGGCCATGGCCAGCAGGGCCATGCTGATGCGCTCGCCGGCGCTCAGCAGCATGTCCATCTCGCGCGGGTGCTCGTGCACGCAGTCGTCGTGGCCGGCCACGTTGCGGGCAAGGTCGATCAGCTCGTCCGTGGTGTGCCCCATGGCGCTGACCACCACCACCACGTCGTCGCCGCGGCGGCGGGCGCGCGCCACGCGCGCGGCCACCGCCTGGATGCGCTCGGGCGAGCCGACCGAGGTGCCGCCGTACTTCTGGACCAGCAGAGCCATGACTGCAGGGAATAGGGAACAGGGAATAGGGAATAGCCATCAACTGCAACGGACGCCGTGCGTATAGCAGGGTTCGTGCTCGCGAACGGCGCGCCTCCGCTCCCGGATGCTCGGACCTCCCCCGGACTGCCGGGGGAGGTTCATGGGATCGCACGAATGGGGACGATGCAGGACTTCGAACTGCGCTTGGCGGGGGTGCCCCTCCCCCGGCCCCTCCCCGTTCGTTCCTCACGGAGAGGGGAGAATTCGATCGCGCTCCGGACTGTTCGGGCTGTGTCCGCGGGCGCCCCCTCCGGCTCGCCTAGGCTCGCCACCTCCCCCAAAACTGCTGGGGGAGGTTGGGATGCCGCTGGGATTGGGCTCGGCGACCAGGTTCGAACTGCGTCCGCCGGGTGCCCCGCCCCCGGCCCCTCCCCGTTCGTTCCTCACGGAGAGGGGAGAATTCAATCGTGCGGCGGACAGCCTGTGGGTCGCGTCACCCTCCCCCGCGCAGTTTGCGGGGAGGGCCGGGGAGGGGGGCGGCCCACCATCCCGCCACCACGCTGTCCGAACCACCTCGGGCCCGTGCAGTCTATCCCGCTTCCGGGAGAGGGTGCGAGCCCTGAGCGAGCGCGTGAGGGCCCCCGCCGACGCAGCTCGAAGTCAGATCACCGCCCACTCTCGCACTCTCGCACTCTCGCACTCTCGCAACTCTCGCACTAACGCACTAACGCACTAACGCACTTCGTCCTACAGCACCTGCAGCTCGCCGATGTACTTCCCCGGGTTCGCCTGGATGTCGGCCATCAGCCGCTGCATCGTCGTCACCAGGCGCTGGAACTCCTCGTACAGCGCCGGGTCGCTCATCAGCCGGCCGATGGTGCCCTCCTGGCTGGAGAGCTGGGTGAGCAGGGTGTTGAAGTTGTTCATCGCCGCCCGCGCCTGCACGATGGTCGGGCCCAGCTCCGCCAGCCCCGGCTGCACGCCGGCGATGGTGGTGTTCAGCGTCTCGGCCGTGCGGCCAAAGGCGCCCATCGTGCTGTCGGCGCGGGCGACCAGGCCCGGGACGCCGCTGGCGGCGCCGCGCAGCTCTTCGGTGAGCGCGTTCAGGTTCTGCGTGGCCTGGCGCGCGTTGGCGATGATCGCCTGCACGTCGCCGCCCTGCAGGCTGCCCCGCACCTCGTTCATGGTCGCCTGCGCGCTGGCCGTCGCCAGGCGAATGTTCTCGGTGGACGCCAGCACGTTGCGCCCCACCTGCCCGTAGGTGCGCGTCTGCGCGTCGATGAAGCCGCTGAGCTGGTCGCTCACCTCGCCCACGTTCTCGATGGTGCTGCGGATCTCCAGCGCCGTCTCGGGGGTGAACGCGATCTGGATGCGCGCCGACAGCGTCTCGATGTCGGCGGCGATGCGCGCCGCCACCGCCGTGAGCTCCGAGATGTCGGGAAGGGTGGCCCCCGGCAGCACGTTGCGCCGCGGCGCCGTGGTAAAGGTCAGGTCCGGGAACTCGGCCTGCGACACGATCTGCGCCTGCCAGTCGCCAAAGAGCGACGCGCTCCCCAGCAGCACGCCCACGTCGCCGCCCACCTCCACGTCGGGGCGGATGGACATGGTCACGTACACGCCGGTGCCGCGGGGCGACAGCTCGATCTTGCTCACCCGCCCCACGTTCACGCCGCGGTAGGTGACGGGGTTGCCCTCCGTCAGCTGCCCCACGGCCGTAAAGCTGGCCTGCACGTCCTTGAACTCGTCGCCCCACGAGCGGCCGCTGAGCCACACCGCGCCCAGCAGCGCCGTGATGATGCCCATGATGACGACCAGCCCCACCAGTGCCTCGTTCTTCAGCCTCATGCGTCCCTCCGGTGCGGGGCCTGCCCCGCGTGGTGTCCGTCCCCGTCCGTGTGCGTGCGTCCCGGCGCCGGTGGCGGACGGGGCGCGTCTTCGGCCGCCCGGCGGGCCGCGTCGGCCTCGGCCTCCTCGATCATCTCCGGCCGGCCCTCCACGAAGCCGCGCACGATGCGGTTCTCCGTGCGCTTGATCTCGTCCGGCGTGCCCACCTCGACCACCCGCCCCTCGAACAGCATGGCGATGCGGTCGCTGATGGCGTACGCGCTCTTCATGTCGTGGGTGATCACCAGGCTGGTGACCCCCAAGTCTTCCTTCATGCGGATGATCAGCCGGTCGATCACCTCGGTGGTGACCGGGTCCAGCCCGCTGGTCGGCTCGTCGTACAGCAGGTACTTGGGACGATAGGCGATGGCCCGCGCCAGCCCCGCGCGCTTGCGCTGGCCGCCCGAAAGCTCCGCCGGCAGCCGCTTCTCGAAGCCGTCCAGCCCCACCCGGTCCAGCGACTCGGCGATGCGGTCGCGGATCTCCTTCTCCGACATCCCGCCCTTCTGCCGCAGCCCCATGGCCACGTTGTCGCCGATGGTCATGCTGTCGAACAGGGCGGCGAACTGGAAGACGTAGCCCATGTCCAGCCGCATCTTGTACAGCTCCTTGCGGCTCAGGTTGGGCACTTCCTTGCCGTCCACCACCACGGTGCCCCGGTCGGGCATCAGCAGCCCCGCGATGTGCTTCAGCGTCACGGACTTGCCCGCGCCCGAAAAGCCGACGAGCGACACCGTCTCGCCATCGTCCACCCGCAGGTCCAGCCCGCGCAGGATCTGCTTGGGCCCGAAGCCCTTGTGGATGCCCGTAAGCTGAATGCTCACTGCTGCAGCAGGGTGGCGGCCCAGAAGGCGTCCAGCACCAGGATCAGCACGCTGGCGATGACCACGGCGCGGGTGGTGGCCACGCCCACGCCCTCGGCGCCGCCCTGCGTGTTGAAGCCCTGGTAGCACCCCACGATGGTGATCACCAGGCCGAACGAGCACGACTTGAGCACCGAGTAGGTGATGTCGAACGGGTCGTAGAACAGGCGCAGGCCGCGGATGAACTGCGACGTGCTCATCTCCAGCATCTGCAGCGCCGTGTACCACCCGCAGGTAATGCCGATGACGTTGGCGAAGATCACGATGACCGGCACCATCAGCGTTCCCGCCAGCACGCGCGGGACGACCAGGTACGAGATCGGGTTGTACGCCATGGTCTCCAGCGCGTCGATCTGCTCCGACACGCGCATGGTCCCCAACTCCGCCGCGATGTTGGCGCCGATGCGGCCGCTGAGCGCCAGGCCGGTGAGCACGGGGCCCAGCTCCAGGATCATCGTCTTGCCCACCAGCGCGCCCACGAAGTACATGGGGATGGCGCCGGTAAAGGTGTACGACGCCTGCAGCGCCAGCACGATGCCCGTGAAGGCGGACAGGAAGAGCGCGATGGGAAGCGAGTTCACCCCCAGCTTGCGCATCTGCATGATCGTGAGGCCCGGCCAGGTGCGCAGGTCCATCAGCGAGCGCACGCACTCGGCCACGAAGCGGCTGAACCGCCCGAAGGCGGCCAGCAGCCCCAGCACGGCCGCGCCTACGACGGTTAAGGGCAGCGTCCAGTTCATGAAGGAAATGTAGGGGAATGCAGCGGGGTTCGGCCAGAACGGCCGCGCGCCGGACGATCGATCCTTTGTTCAACCCGCCGCAAAACCGCAGAAAGGCCCGGGCCACGTGCCGGGCCCGGGCCCGCCGGGGCGTCCGGAAGCAGTGCGCTCAGGCGCCTCCGCGCGCGCCGAGCAGCGCCGGCCACTCGTCGGGCGCAAAACGGATGCCGGTAAAGAAGCGGCCGAACTCGCCGTACACCGCGCTGGCCTCGTCGTAGCGCATCTCCGTGACGATTCGCTTGAACTCCAGCGGGTCGCGGGCAAACAGGGTTACCCCCCACTCCCAGTCGTCCAGCCCCACCGAGCCGGTGATCACCTGGAAGACGCGGCCGGCAAAGGTGCGCCCCGTCATCCCGTGCTCGCGCATCAGGCGGCTGCGCTCGTCCACGGGAAGCGTGTACCAGTTGGCGCCGGCGGTGCGCCGCTTGGTCATGGGGTAGAACGAGACGAAGCGCATCCCCTCGGGCACCTGGGGAAACAGCCGCGTCTGGATGTGCGCCGACGCCAGCTCCGCCGCGCGCGACTCGTCGATGCGGGCGCGAAAATCGGGGGTGCCGGGGGTCAGCTCGCGGGCGGCCTCGGCGGTGGCGTGGTACAGGCCGGCTTCGGTGACCGACAGGTAGTCGTACTCAAGCCGCAGCAGCTCGCCCAGGGCGCTGTCGCGCAGCCGCAGCTGCACGTCGGCCAGCTCCTCCAGCGTCTGGCGAAAGTGCACGAACATCCAGTCGCCGCCGCCGCCCACCAGGCGGAACGCCGCGCTCCAGCCGCCCTTTTCGCCCTCGCCGCCGGCCGCCAGCGTGCTCCACAGCTTGCGCGCCTCCTCGCCGATCTCGGCGCGGTGCTGCCGCATGAGCGCGCGCAGGGACGACCAATCGGTGCTGAACACCTGGTGCAGCGCGTACCACCCTTCGAGGGTGGCGGGGGCGATCTGGGACATTCCGTGAAAGCTTGGAGTCGAACGGGTTGGCTTCAGTCGTCTGGCAGGCTACCAGACAATCGAAGATACCGGGCGGCAGGGTGCGGCGCGAGGGGCAGGCCGCCCCGGCTCGTGCATGCCCGCGCCTCACGCAAGCCGATGGGGGCGTTCGGGATGGGCTCCGGCGCGCGGCGGACGGGATCACGCTGGCGCCAGACGGGCTCCCTCTCCCCCGCTGCGCGGGAGAAAGGGGAGAATTCGATTGCGCTTCGGACGAGTTATCGCGAAGAGCAGCGCCCCCTCCGGGCTCGCATTACTCGCCCACCTCCCCCAAAACCCCTGGGGGAGGTTGAACCTCGATCATGCCACGTGGCAGGCACTTGCCCCGCGCTGCATCCGCCAGTCCCGCGAAGGCGGCCTTCGTGTGGTTGTTGCAGCGAATTCATTCGCCCTTGCTGCCCTTGGTGCCTGTCCTCAACCGTGGACGCCAGACCCGAGAGAACCCGTTGAGGGCCCGATCACCGGGTCCTCGAAGGCCACTTCGTGCAGTTGCGGGAGCAAACTCCCGTGCTCCCGCAGCGAGTCCTGGTGCGTGCACTTTCGCTTTTCGCACCCGCGCGATAGCGTGAGGAAACGCACAAAACCGGCACCCGCGGGGTACCCTTCGAACGCCCGTTCAACGTTGGCCCGACTCCTGCGGGGGTTGCGCGCGAGATGAGTTGGGCTCATCTTTACTGGTCCCTCATGCGCTAACTTGTTGTTCCGTAAACAGTTGACGGTGCCGGACCACGTCCGTGCACCGGGCCGCCGAGGGCGGCCATACGCAACCCATGCTCCCGAAGCCACATGATCGCAGGAACCGTCACGCACCCGCTCATCATCCAGGGCGGCATGGGAGTCGGGGTCAGCAACTGGGTCCTCGCCAAGGCCGTGTCGCTGCGCGGGCAGATGGGCGTGGTGTCTGGCACCTGCGTTGACTCCCTGCTGGTGCGCCGGCTGCAGGACGGCGACCTGGGCGGGCACGTGCGCCGCGCCATGGCCGCGTTCCCCCTGCCGGACGTCTCGGGCGACGTGCTGATGAAGTACTTTCGCCCCGAGGGACGCGCGCCGGGCGAGCCGTACAAGGAAATTCCCATGTACCGCCAGGTGGTCACGCGGGTGCGCGAGCAGCTCACCGTGCTGGCCTCGTTCGTCGAGGTGTGGCTGGCCAAGGAGGGGCACGACGGCGTGGTGGGCATCAACCTGCTCACCAAGGTGCAGATGCCCAACCTGGCCACCCTCTACGGCGCCATGCTGGCCGGGGTGGACTACGTGCTGATGGGCGCCGGCATCCCCAAGGAGATCCCCGGCGTGCTGGACCGCTTTGCCGCGCACGAGCCGGTGCAGATCAAGTTCGAGGTGGAGGGCATGGGCGCCGACACGGCGTACCTGAGCTTCGACCCGCGCGTGCACTCGGCCACGGCGCCGGTGGCCGTCAAGCGGCCGTACTTCCTGCCCATCATCGCCAGCAACTCGCTGGCGACCATGCTGACGCGCAAGGCCACGGGCCGCGTGGACGGCTTCATCATCGAGGCGCCCACGGCCGGCGGCCACAACGCCCCCCCGCGCGGCGAGATCATCCTGAACGAGCGCGGCGAGCCGCAGTACGGCGCGCGCGACGTGGTGGACCTGGAAAAGATGAAGGACCACGGGCTTCCCTTCTGGCTGGCCGGCAGCGCCGGAAGCCCGGAAGCGCTGGCCGAGGCGCTGGACGCCGGCGCGACGGGGATCCAGGTGGGCACCCTGTTCGCCTACGCCGAAGAGTCCGGGATCACCGCCGAGCTCAAGAAGGACGTCATTCGCCAGGCGCAGGAAGACCGCGTCGACGTGCTGACCGACGGCCGCGCGTCGCCCACGGGCTTTCCGTTCAAGGTGGTGCAGATCGGCGGGACGATGTCGGATCCGGCGATGTACGGCAAGCGCGAGCGGGTGTGCGACCTGGGCTACCTGCGCGAGGCGTACAAGCGGCCGGACGGGCGCATCGACTACCGCTGCGCGGCCGAGCCGGTTGACACGTACGTCAAGAAGGGCGGCGTCGTGGAGGACACGGCCGGGCGCAAGTGCCTGTGCAACGCGCTGTTCGCCACCATCGGGCAGCCGCAGGTGCGCAAGAGCGGGCTCCCCGAAGAGGCGCCGCTCATCACCAGCGGCGACGCGCTCAAGAACATCCGCCGGTTCATCGGCAGCGACCGCGCGGGCTACACGGCCGGCGAGGTGATCGACTACCTGCTGAGCGGCCTCAAGCGCACCATCTCGCGGGGCATGCCCAGCATGTCGTCCTCCAGCCCGCGCACGCAGAACGTGCCGACCCGGTAATCCAGGTCGCACACAGAAGGATGCAGAACGGGCCTCGCGGATCTTCCGCGAGGCCCGTTCTTGTTTCAGGTGCCCAGGCTCGGCTCAGGCTCAGCCGGGGCTGGGCCGGGCCGGGCTGGCCGGGCCGGGCCGGGCTGGGCCGGGCTGGGCTGGGCTGGGCTGGGCTGGGCTCGGCTCGGCTCGGCTCGGCTCGGCTCGGCTCAGGCAAAGCTCGGCAGAGGCTCTCGGCAAGCCTCAGCAAGGGCTGGGCATGGGCACTCGGCAAGCCTCACCAAGGGCGAATGAATTCGCTGCAACAACCACACGAATTCCGCCTTCGCGGAATGGCGGCTGTGGCGGCAGAGCCGGGTCCGGAGGACGTGGCTGGCCTTGCAAGGGCCGTCCTCAACCATCAGATCCGGCTCCTGCGCGCCGGCCTCGCGGGCCACGAGCAGGTGAAGCCCCGCACGGACGCGCCAGCGGCCGGGGCGGGGCTTATGGCATTTCTAGCCGCGGGCTTTAGCCCGTGGCGGCTGCCGGTGGCGGACCTCACGCCGCGAGTGCCACCGGCCGCGTCTTCGGTTTGCGGTTGGCGATGTGGATGGCCTCGCCCATGGCATGCTTGAACGCCTCCATCACACCCTCGGACAGCGTGGGATGGGGGTGGATGGTGAGCGCCACGTCCTCCGCCGCGGCCACCATCTCCAGCGCCAGCGCCGCCTCGCCGATCAGCTCGCTGGCCTCGGCGCCCACGATGCCCACGCCCAGCAGCCGCTCGTCATCCGCCACCACCTTCACCAGGCCGTCCGTCTCGCCCAGGGCCAGCGCGCGGCCGCTGGCGGTGAACGGAAAGCGGCCCACCTTCACCCCGTGCCCGGCGGCGCGCGCCTCGGCCTCCGTCATCCCCACCACGGCGATCTCGGGATCGGTAAAGATGGCGGCGGGAAGCGCGTACCAGTCGCGGCTCACCCGCTTGCCGGCGATCACCTCGGCGGCGATCTCGGCCTCCTTGAACGCCTTGTGCGCCAGGTACGGCCCGCCCGTCACGTCGCCGACGGCGTAGACGCCAGGCACGGAGGCGCGGTACTGCCGATCGACCGCCACGTGCCCGCGCTCGTCCAGCCGCACGCCGACTTCATCCAGCCCGAGCCCCGCCGTGTTCGGCTTGAAGCCGACGGAGACGAGCACCTTCTCCGCCTCCACCGTTTTCTCCACGCCAGCGTGCTGGACGGAAACCGTCACGCGGTCGCCGCGCGGCTCCCAGCCAAGCGCGCGGGCGCCGGTGAGCACCTCGCCGCCGCGTGCCTTGAAGCGCCGCTCCACCACGCGCACCAGGTCCGGATCGGTGCCGGGGAGCAGCTGTTCCACCACTTCGATGACCGTGACGCGCGTGCCGAGGCGCTGGTACATCATCCCCAGCTCCATCCCGATCACGCCGCCGCCGATGATGGCGAGCGAGCGCGGCACCTCCGTCAGGTCCACCGCCTCGCGCGCGGTGAGGATGCGCTCGCCGTCCGGCTCGAAGCCCGGGAGCATGGCGACGCGTGCACCGGTGGCGATCACCACCGACTTCCTCGCCGTGACGCGCTGGATCGATCCGTCTGGCGCGGTGATCTCGACCGCGCTGGGACCAGTCAGTCGCGCGCTGCCGTTCGCGATCTCGCCACCGTTGGCGCGGATGAGCGTGGCGACGCTGCCGGTAAGGCGCTGGACGATGCCGGCCTTCCACTGCTGCGTGGCGGCGAAGTCGATCTCCGGCGCGGCGGCGCGGATGCCCATCACGTCCACGTGGCGCATCTTCTCCATCATCCCCGCCGCGGAGATGAGCGCCTTGGACGGGATGCATCCCCAGTTCAGGCACACGCCGCCCACGTTCTCCTTCTCCACCACCAGCGTCCGCACGCCCAGCTGCCCCAGGCGAATGGCCGCCGTGTATCCCGCCGGCCCCCCGCCGATCACGATCGCGTCGTATTCGTTCGCGCTCATCATCGCCTCCACGTCATCTGCGACCGATCGGTCGCACAGTGGTCAAAAAAAGAGAGAGGGCGGCGCCGGTTCAGGCGCGCACCCGCTCGTCCAGGTACGTTCGCATGGCGTCCGCGGCGCGCCGCAGGTGCACGCCCTCGCCGTACAGCCGCGACAGCGCCACGCCGCCCTCCATGGTGGCAATAAGCAGCGACGCCAGCTCATCGCCGTCCACGTCCGCGCGCACCTCACCGCGCGGGATGCCCTTGCGCACCGTCTGGCGGACGAGCGTACGCAGGCCGTCCATGGCGGTGCGGGCGCGGGCGCGCAGGGCCGGGTTGCCGTCGTCCGACTCCACGGCGGTGTTCAGCATGGGGCAGCCGCCCGGCACCGGCGGGTCGTCGTGCAGCCGCGCGAACACGTCGACCACGCCGTGCAGCCGGTCCACCGCGTGCTCGCGATCCGCCAGCGCGGCGGAGAACCGGCCCGCCATCTGCTGCACCGCGTAGTCGAACGCCTCCAGCGCCAGCGCCTCCTTGCTTTCGAAGTGGCGGTAGATGCCGCCCTTCTGCAGCCCGGTGGCCTGCATGATGTCCGACATCGACGCGCCGGCGAACCCCTGCTGGTTGAACAGCGCCGCCGCCTGCCGGATGATGTTTTCGCGCGTCTGCTCGCCGCTTCGCATGAACGGACAGGGGACAGGGGACAGGTTACAGGGGACAGCCAGCCGCTCGCCCGCTGAATCCACAGAGACCGAACGGTCCCAAGATGTGCGCGGGGAGGGGCGACGTCAAGGGTTTTGTGGCGAACTGCGTCGCGTGGCGGATAGATCACGCTGCGTCGGCGGGGCGCCCCCTCCGGCTCGCCTAGGCTCGCCACCTCCCCCAAACTGCTGGGGGAGGTTGGCGTCAGGACAGGGCGGAGGCTCGACGACAGGCATCAGACTGCGCCCGACGCGGCCCCCTCTCCCCCGGCCCCTCTCCCCCGCGGAGCGGGAGAAAGGGGAGAATTCGATCCCGCTTCGACAGCCACTCGCGCCCACTGACTTGCTCTCCAACCCGCCGCGTGGCAGGCACTTGCCCTACCCCCCTCCGCCTGTCCGCGAAGGCGGACTTCGTGTAGTTGTTGCAGCGAATTTATTCGCCATTGCAGCCCTCGCCGCCGAGCCTCGCCGACGCGCCTACACGAGTGCGACGAGCCGGTGAGGGCCCGTCACAGATCCATTTCCCACGTCTCCGCCGTCAGAGGCACGCCGAAGCTGTTGTGCGTTTCGCTGTGCACCAGGCGAAAGCCCTCGGCGGCGTAGATGCGGCGGGCGGCGACCAGCTCCTCCTGCGTCCACAGGCTGATCTTGCGATAGCCCACCTGCCGCGCGAACTCCACGCACTCACGCACCAGCCGCCCGCCGATGCCCAACCCGCGGGCGCTGGGGTGCACCAGCAGCAGGCGCAGCTTGGCCACCTCGTCCGTCCCGCGCACCAGGAAAATGCTGCCCACGTTCTCGCCGTGCCGCTCCGCGATCCAGCAGCGCTCGCACGCCGGGTCAAAGTTGCGGACCAACTCGCCGATGACGCCCGCGACCAGCCCCTCGAAGCGCACGTCCCAGCCGTACTCGCGGGCGTACAGTTCGCCGTGGCTCTGCACCACCCAGCCCAGGTCGCCGGGCCACGGCGGGCGCAGAACGTACGGCTCGGCCGGCTCGGGTGCGGCACCCAGCACGCGCTGGATGGTGGCCATGGCCGCGACCAATCGGTCCTGCTCGGCGGAGGGAAGCGCGCCAATCATGGCGCCGACGTCGCGGCGGGCGGCGGAATCCAGCTGCGCAAAGGCGGAGCGGCCGACGTCAGTCAGCGAAAGGTGCGTCTGGCGCGCGTCGGCCTCGGAGGGGCGGCGGTCGATGAGGCCACGCTCCTGAAATCCGCGCAGGATGCGGCTCAGGTAGCCCGCATCCAGCCCCAGCTCCTGGCCCAGCTCCGTGGCGGTGGCCGTGCCGCGCTGCGCCAGCTCGTACGTCACGCGCGCTTCCGTCAGCGAGAACGGCGTATCCAGGTGCCCCTCGCCCAGCGCGCCGATCCGCCGCGTGTAGAAGCGATTGAAGCGCCGCACCGCATCCACCCGATCATCCATCCCGCCGTTGCTCATTGCCGTTCTCCGCGTCTGAGGGGGCGTGCTCCACGCGTGTTCGGTGCAATCAACAGCAGATGTTTGACCGAGTCAAGTATCCAGCCCGCACGATCACGATGACGGGCCTGGTCACGAGGTCGGGAGAGTAGATTCCTCAGTCGGCGCCACGGTATTCGGTATGAGAAGGTTTCGAGCGGCGCCTCCTTCGGAATGACAGCCTCGGGTCAACCGATTCTGCCCTTGAGGAAGACGTACGGAATCGCCCTACGCGGGTTGGGCAGATTGCCGGATGCGGGGGATTGCGGCATCTTGTTATGCTTGCGTGCGTTCCGCAGATCCGCACTCACACCGATCCGCATGGAATCCCAGTCGCTCGGCCTGTTCGTCGCCTTTTCGGCGGGGCTGCTCAGCTTTCTGTCGCCCTGCGTGCTGCCGCTGGTGCCCAGCTACGCCACGTTCATCACCGGGATGAGCCTGGACGAGCTGCAGCAGACGGAAGAGCGCCGCGCCCGCCGCGCCGTGATGGTGCACGGGCTTCTGTTCGTGGCCGGGTTCACGGCGGTGTTCATGATGCTGGGCGCGTCTGCCACGTTCCTGGGCGGGCTGATGCACTACGCCAGCCGCTGGGTGGAGCGCGTGGGCGGCGTGCTGCTGATCCTGTTCGGCCTGTACCTGCTGGGGCTGCTGCGGCTTCCGGGCGCCGGGCGCGAATGGCGGATGCACCTGGCGCAGAAGCCCGTGGGCTACCTGGGCACGGTGCTCGTCGGTGTCACCTTTGGCGCGGGGTGGACGCCGTGCATCGGGCCGGTGCTGGGCGGCATCCTGACGCTGGCGGCGGCGCGCGGGACGATGGGCGAGGGGATGGGGCTGCTGGCGATGTACTCGGCGGGGCTGGCGATTCCGTTTCTGCTCAGCACGCTGCTCATCGGCCGCTTCATGAACGCGTTCGGGCGCATGCGGCGCTGGCTGCCGTGGATCAACCGCATCAGCGGGCTCATGCTGGTGATCCTGGGGCTGCTGATGCTGACCGGCGAGTTCAGCCGGCTGGCCGCGATGATGGCCGGATGGACCCCGGAGTGGCTGTCGTCCCGCATCTGACGCGGGCGCAAACGCTTGCACATTTGGCCGCCGCGGGGCAGATTCGGTCCCGCGGCGGCACCTTTTTGTCCATCACCGGCCACACCTGGGACCATGCCCCAACAGATCCGCATCCTGCTGGTGGACGACCACGCCGTGCTGCGCGCAGGCCTGCGGGCCCTGCTGGAGGCGGAGCCCGGGTTCCTGGTGGTGGGCGAGGCGGGGACGGGCGAGGAGGCGGTGATGAAGACGCCGCAGCTGCGCCCCGACGTGGTGGTGATGGACCTGTCGATGCCGGGGATGGGCGGGCTCGAGGCCGTCCGCCAGATCGCCGCGCTGGGCACCACCGCACGCGTGCTGGTGCTGACGATGCACGGCGAGGAGGAGCACCTGCTGCCGGTGCTCGAGGCGGGCGGCAGCGGCTACGTCAACAAGACCAGCGCCGACGAGGAGCTGATCGAGGCCATCCGCACCGTAGCGTCCGGCGACGTGTTCCTGTACCCCAGCGGCGCCAAGCTGCTGCTGCGCGGCCTGAAGCAGAAGGCCGAGCCGGGCGAGGACGACCCGCTGGAAAAGCTGACGGAGCGCGAGCGCGAGGTGCTGGGGTTCACGGTGCAGGGGTTCAGCAGCAGCGAGATCGGCAAGAAGCTGTTCATCAGCCCCAAGACGGTGGACACCTACCGCGCCCGCATCATGGAAAAGCTGAACCTGCACCACCGCAGCGAGCTGGTGCGCTTCGCCCTGCTGCGCGGGCTGCTGAAGGCGGAGGGCTGAGCTTCACGGCAAGGGCAGCAGGGGCAGGCAGGGGCGAATGAATTCGCTGCAACAACCACACGAAGGCCGCCTTCGCGGACAGGCGTCTGTGGGTAAGGGCAAGTGCCTGCCACGTAGCATGAGTTCGCTACCCGGCACCGTTCGGAGCGGGATCGATTTCTCCCCTCTTTGTGAGGAACGAACGGGGAAGGGCCGGGGGAGGGGCACCACGCGGGCGTCAGTTCGATCCCGTTCGTCGAATCTCCACCCCTGCGGCAACCCCAACCTCCCCCAGCAGTTTTGGGGGAGGTGGCGAGCCTAAGCGAGCCGGAGGGGGCGCAGCGGACGCAGTTCGAACCACCCGATGCGGGATCGAATTCTCCCCTCTCCGTGAGGAACGAACGGGGAGGGGCCGGGGGAGGGGCACCACGCGGGCGCCAGTTCGATGCCTGCCGTCGGACCTCCACCCCTGCGGCAACCCCAACCTCCCCCAGCAGTTTTGGGGGAGGTGGCGAGCCTAGTGCATCTCCACAGGAGGAAGTGTTCAAAGTAAACAAAGTGTGTTAACTTGGGTGGATGGAACCCAAGAAACGAGTACTGTTGCACGCGCGAGAGCTATCCTCCGAGGAGCGCGACCATCTGGAAGCGGCACTCCGCTCGACTAACGCGTTCCCCGTTCGCCGCTCCCAAATACTGCTGGCGAGCGCGCGGAAGGAACGCGTGTCGCGCATCGCGCGGTCGCTGGGCTACTCGCCGCAGATGGTGCGCAACGTGATCCACGCCTTCAACACGCGTGGTCTGGAGAGCCTGGTCCGGGAGTCTTCGC
>NZ_DASWNM010000092.1:0-32010 GCF_036399255.1 Longimicrobium sp. | reverse complement strand
TTGCGGCGCGGTTACGCTCATCAGGGCCAGATAAGGCGCGACGAAGGCCCATTCCTCGTCACTGACATCGCTTGGGTACGCAATTCGATTCGACATGGCTCGAATATACACCCAAGGTGAACAAAGTGCATAACAGACTCTCAGGCGGGTTGCAGTACGACCTTCATGGCCTCGGCGCCCGCGCTGTACGTCCTCTGGTCCAGGTCGCAGCCCAGGCGGAGGAACGCCTCCCGGTAGTCGTCCAGGGCAAAGCGGTGCGTCACCATCCGCTCAGCGGGCACCCGGCCGCTCTCGATGAGGTGCATCGCCGAGGCGAAGGTGCCCAGCGAATCCACCGAGCCGATCAGGCTGAGGCTGCGCTCGGCGAGCCGCAGCGCGTCGATCGTGCAGGGCGAGCGCCGCAGCCCGATGGTCAGCAGCTGGCCGCCGCGGGCGAGCAGGCCCACGCCTTTCTCCACCATCACGCCGGTGGTGTCGACGATCACGTCCACCTCGGCCGTGGGCCGGCCAAAGGCGTCCTCCAGCGCCTCCTCGGCGGAGCCCGTGATTCGCCACCCCGCCGCGGCCACCGTCGCGGCCCGGGCCCGCCGCGCGGCCGAGACCTCGACCAGGGCCCCGCCCAGCCCCCGGCACGCCAGGGCATGGCTGTACAGAATGCCCAGCGGGCCGGCGCCGAAGATCAGGGTGCGCATGTCGGGACGGGCGCGCAGCCGGTCGGCGCCCGTGAGCGCGCAGCTCAGGGGCTCGACCAGGCTTCCCGCCTCGAAGCTCACGTGCGGCGCCAGCGGATACAGGAAGCGCTCCTCCGTCTTGTAGTACGGGGCGAACGTGCCGTCGCGGCTCACCCCCGTCTCGGTGTCGCCCTTGTGCTCGCAGTGGTTCGGACGGTCGGTCCTGCACATGGGGCAGAAGCCGCAGTAGAAGGTGGGATCGATCACCACCCGGGTGCCGGGGGCCAGCGACCGCACCCGGTCGCCCACGGCCACCACCTCTCCCGCCGACTCGTGGCCCAGCACCACGGGCACCTTCGCTTCGCAGGCGCCCATGATGATCCCCAGGTCGGTGCCGCAGATGCCCGTGGCCGCGATCCGGACCAGCACCTCGCCTCCGGTGGGCGCCCCGGGGGCGGGGCACTCCGCCAGCCCCACCTTCCAGGGCCCCTCGTACACCAGCCCCCGCATCACGCGCGGCCCCCTTCCACGTCGGCGATGGCCCGCGACAGCCGATCCACGACGTCGCGGATCTCGTCGTCGGTGGCCACCAGCGCGGGCCGCACCTTGACCACGTTGCCGAACCCGTACCGGGAGCCGCGGAGCAGCAGGTGGTGCCGCTCCTCGGCGGCGCGGATGATCCGGGTGGTGGCCTCCACGTCCGGCTCGCCGCCGGGCCCCACCATCTCCAGCCCCCACATCATCCCGATCCCGCGCACGTCGCCGATGCCGGGGTGCGCTTCGCGCAGGCCCTGCAGCAGCTCGCCCAGCAGCGCGCCCTTGCGCCGGACCTCCGGAAGAAAGTCCTCCCGCTGGATGACGGAGACGGTCGCCGCCGCCGCGGCCAGGGCGAGCATGTTGGCGCCGGAGGTGAACGAGTGGTCGAAGCTCCGGAGCACGTCCAGGCGGGACTCCATGAGGACCGCCGCCACGGGAATCCCGATCCCCCCCAGCCCCTTGGCCAGCGTGATGATGTTGGCCTCCAGCTCAAGCGCCTCGCAGGCGAAGACGTGGCCGGTGCGCCCCATCCCCGTCTGCACCTCGTCGGCGATCAGAAGGATCCCGGCCGACCGGCAGAGCTCCGACAGGGCCCGGAAGTAGCCCGGCGGCGGCACGATGTTGCCGCCGTTGCCCAGCACGGGCTCGACGATCATGCAGGCCACGGAGCCGTTGCCGCCGTACCGGAGGTAGTCCTCGATGGCCTCCACGCAGTGAAAGCCGCAGCCCGGGTACGAGGACTTGTAGTGGCACCGGTAGCAGTAGGGCGCCGGCACCTTGGTGGAGTACGGGCCGCGATTGGCCGGAAATTCCTCGCGGCGAAAGGCGTTGCCCGAGATGGAGGTGGTGAAGGCGGTCTGCCCGTGGTGAGAGAGAAAGAAGCTGATGACGTCGCTGTGGCCCGTGTACTTCTGCGCGATCTTCACCGCGCACTCGTTCGCCGTCGAGCCGGTCAGGTCGCGCATCCATCCCGCGTCGATGCCGTCCGGGGCCAGCTCCGTGAGCGTCCTGAGCACCTCCTGCGCATACGGCGCCGCGTACGACGAGCTCATGTGGGCGCAGCGCTTCACCTGCGCGACGACGGCATCGACGACCTCCGGATGATCGTAGCCCAGGGGAAGGTTGAAGGTCCCCGACGCCGCGTCCACGTACTCCTCGCCGTCTTCGGTGATCAGACGCAGCCCCCGTCCGTGCGTGAACCGGGTGTGAAAGACCGGCGCGCTCAGGGCCTGGCTCTGGGGCTCGATGGTGGCGATCATAGGATTTTGCGCTCCATGAATGAGAGGCGGCGGGGCGCCGCCGGGAACAGCCAGCTTTCGACGCGGTGCAGCCGGGGGACGATCCGGCACGCGGCCCTGACCAGCCACAGCGCGTAGCGGGGATCCATCCTGCGCGCGGTGTGGGGCCGCCCCCCCAGGCGAACCAGGATCTCCGCGAGCGAGTGCTGCAGCTTCTCCTGCTCGCGAATGCACAGCGCCAGCAGGTTGGCCCCAAAGGTGATTGGCGGGCCCACGCCGTACCGCGGCACGGGGAGGAGCTTTCCGATGCCGAAGACATAGAGGTTTCTGTGGTTCGCCGCGAAGAGCCCCGCCACGAGGTCGGGCACGCCGTCGGCGAAGCGGACGACGCCGGGCTGCAGAAAGGGGATGGTGGCGTGGAAGCCCGTGGCGTAGCAGATCAGGTCGAACTCCTCCTTTCTTCCGTCGACGAACTCGACTTCCTTGCCCTCGATCTTCGCGATCCCCTTTTGCGGCGTGATGCGCCCGTGCCGGATCCAGTACAGGAGCTGGTCGTTGATGGTGGGATCGCTGTCGAAGAGCTTTTCCCTGGGCCGCTGCAGGCCGTAGGACTCGTAGCTCCCCAGGCTGATGCGCACCAGCAGCCGGATCAGCAGGCGCTGCACGGGAAGGGGGAGCCAGTCCTTCAGCAGCTCGGTCGAAGGCACGCCCTGCAGGGTCTTGGGGATGTACCAGCGGCCCCGGCGCATGCTGATGTGGGCGGCCGCCGCATGGCGCGCCGCGTCCACGGCGATGTCGGCGGCAGAGTTGCCGCCCCCGACCACCAGCACGCGCTTGCCGCGAAGCACCTCCGCGCCGCGGTACTGGCCCGAGTGCAGGACCTCGCCGGCAAACGTGCCGCGGTGCTCCGGATAGCGGCACTCCCACTGCTGCCCCGAGGCGATGACCACGCCGCGGTAGACCCGCTCTTCGCCGGACTCCAGCGTGATCCGCCAGCGCGAGTCCTCCGCGGGCGCGACCCACCGGACGCGCGTGTTGAGGAAAAGGTTCTCCGCGAGCCGGTGGTGCTCGGCGAAGCTCTGCAGGTAGGCGGCGACCTGCTCGCGGCTGGGAAAGTCGGGGTAGTGGGCGGGCATGGGGAAGTCGGCGAACCGGGTCCTTCCCTTGGAGGTGATCGTGTGCACCCCTTCGTAGATGCCGCGGTGCCAGAGCCCTCCGACGCGGTCGTTGCCGTCGAACTGATCGTAGGCAACGCCGTGCCGCCGGAGCGCCGCGGCGATGCCCAGCCCCGCGAAGCCGGCGCCGACGATGGCGATCTTGTTGCGGTACATGGCGTTACCCGTCCCGTGCTTCCGGGCTCTCCACCGCATTGGCCCGCCGCGGGCCCACGAACGGATAGGTGAACTGCGAGACGAAGTCGCTCGGAAACTCCTCCCCGATCCCCAGCTCCTCGGGGATCTGGTTCCGGGGGTTGTAGTAGCTTCCGAACGCGATGTCGTAGATACAGAGCGTGTGCTGGTAGTTGTGCTGCGACTCGAGCTCCTTGTCGGAGTGGTGCCAGCGGTGCAGGACGGGCGTGTTGAACACGTAGTTCAGGGGGCCCAGGCGCAGCTCGATGTTGCTGTGCGCCATGATCCCGATGTAGGCGGTGAACGCCGCCTGCCACAGCACCACGTCCTGGGGAATCCGCAGCACGGCGATCAGGCCGGCGGCAAAGATGAGCGGCAGGGCGTCACCCGGGTGGACGCGCCCCGTGTTGAGCACCCACAGCTTCTTGACGCTGTGATGGACGGTGTGGAAGCGCCAGAACCAGGAGACGGTGTGGGACCACCGGTGCCCCCAGTACCGCACGAAGTCCACCAGCAGAAGGGCCAGGACCACCTGCCCGAGAACCGGCCAGTGCCTGGGCCACAGGCCGGGCTCGGAAAGGCCGGCCAGCCAGATCATGGCCAGGGTGGCGGCGATGTCGACCAGCGTGGCGAGGCCGTGGTTGGTGAAGACTTCCGTCAGCCCCGTGAAAAGAAGATCGTTTCCCAGCTGGTGGTCGTCGGCGAGCCACGCTTCCGTTCGCGGGATGACCCGCTCGAGCGCGAAGATGGCGCCCACCAGCGCCAGGTAGACGACGAGAAACGACACGTACACGCCGTGTCCTCTCGTGTGCAGGAGGTAGGCGGAGCCCATGGACGCGGCAAGAAGGCCGGGCCATGCCACGAAGGGAAGGACTGTGCTGGCCGCCCGCATTGCGGCCAGCGGCTGGAGCGGGGTGCGCGGGCGTCCGCTGCCGGGCGTTGCGCCCGCGAAGGTGACACCGGCGCACAAAAGGAATACGGCGGCCGAGGCAAGCGTCGACATGGGAGGAAGGCATGATGGGGCGGATCATAAAAACGGCGGGAGATGTAGTATTGTTCTCGCGCCGGTGAATTGTCCAGAGTCTTGTGCGGCGAACCCGGGAGGCGCCCCGTGACGCGACGACGCCGACGCGGGGAAATCCGACCGGGCGGATGCGGACGCGGAACCCTTCCCCGCACCGCGGGCGTGCTGCTGGCCCCCCATCGCGCGGGCGGGTGCGGCCACGCCCGTCAGGCGGCGTAAACGGCTTCGCCGCCTGCACATCTCCCCACACGGAGCGAAGCACGCGAAACGGAAGGCGGCGCGATTCCGATCAGAATCGCGCCGCCTTCCGTTCCGGCTCCGTCCGCCCGGTGTGTGTTCCCCCCCCCGCCGCGCAGACCCCTGCCCACGGACCCAGCAGTAGCGGCATCCGCGCGCCCCTGTCCCCTGTCCCCTGTCCCCTGTCCCCTGTCCCCTGTCCCCTGTCCCCTGTCCCCTGTCCCCTGTCCCCTGTCCCCTGCCCTACGCCACCTTGCCGGCCGTGGCGAGCGCGCCGCCCCCGGCGTCCCCGGCCACGTCCATCGTCGGGCCGTACAGCCGCAGCGGCGGGATGACGAGCACGGCGCAGGGGGCGTGGCGCACCACCGTCTCGGCCACGCTGCCCAGGAACATGCGGCCGATCCCCCGGCGCCCGTGCGTGCCCACCACGACCAGGCCGGCTTGCCACTCCCGCGCCGCGGCCACGATCTCGTGCGCGGCGTCGCCGGTGCGCACCCAGGGAACGATGGGCGCCCGCGGCGCCTCGGCGCGGATGAACGCGGCCAGCTCGCCCTCGGCGTCCTCGGCGGGCCACACGGGGGCGAGCGGCGCCTCGTCCAGCGCGGGCGGGCGAACGAACAACGAGCGCAGCTCCGGCTCCGCGCCGCCGCGAAGGCCCTGGGCCAGCACCAGGCCGCGCGCGTGGGCGTGGGCGGCGTGGTGCGACAGGTCGGTGGTCATCAGCACGCGCAGCGGCCGGCCGGGCAGCGGCTCGCGCACCACCAGCATGGGGATACGCGTGCTGCGCAGCACGTGCGCGGCCGTGGTGCCCAGCACCGCGCCGGCCAGCCGCCCGCGCCGCGTGGCGCCCAGCACCATCAGGTCCGCGGCGGCCGCGGTGGACATGGCGCGCAGCGTCTGCTCCGGGTTTCCGGCGGTCGCGCGGCAGAGCACGCGGCCCGTCGCCAGCGCACCGGGCGACATCGCTTCCACCAGCGCGCGCAGCTCCCGGGTGCGTGCGGGCGGCGCCGTCGCCGCGCCGGGCGAATCGACGTGCAGCAGGTGCAGGTCCGCCCCCAGGCGCGCGGAGAGGGTGAGCGCGGACGCAAGGGCGGGATCGTCGGGGCGCAGCGTGGCGACGCCGGCCACCACTCTGCGGATGGGCTGGTGGGGCATGGAGATCCTCCGGTCGGCGGGGAAAACGTCTGCGTCAACGGTAGCCCCGCCGCCGCCCTCCGCGCGTCGGGCGCGCGCCGCCAGGCATCGGGGGGCGATTCCCGCCGGCCGTGTGGAGAGATCTCCTTGCCCGCCCCGCAAACCCGCCGCGGAGATCGCTGCAACGACGAGGAGGCCCCGCACCCGTGCAGGGTGCGGGGCCTCCTTCCTGGCCTGGCGGGTTTCCGGGAGCGGCCGCCCGCGGAAAACCCCCGGGCGTCAGATCAGCACGGCACGTTGCCGCACATGGGCTCCGGCGGCTCCTTGTAGACGTAGAACTCCGGGGAGGTGCCCGTGGCGCTGCCGGAGGTCACGACTACGCGCAGGTAGAAGGAGCCCGCATACCGCCCCACGCTCCGGCTGTACGAGCTGCTGTTGGTGCCCACGTTGGCCCACGAGGCGCCGCCCTCGGGCCTGTACTGCCACTGGTAGGTGTACGTCCCGCTGCCGCCGGAGGCGGCCGCGTTCCAGGTGTAGGTGCCCCCCGCGTACAGGTAGCCGGGCCCGCTGATGCTGGCCGACACCGCGGGCGTGGGGGTCGGCGTGCCGCCACCACCGCCGCCGGTCAGCAGGCTGTACACCAGCAGGTTGGGCGAGCCCGCGCCCAGCGCCGACAGGCGGTACGTGGTGGCGTTCGACAGGATGGCGCTGCCCACGGTGGCCGGCGCGGCGTACGGGTTGCCCTGCAGGTACAGCGCGGCCACGCCCGCCACGTGCGGCGACGCCATGGAGGTGCCGTCCAGGACGGTGGAGCCGCCGTACAGGTAGCTGCTGGTGATGCCCTCGCCCGGGGCGTACAGGTCGACGCAGCCGCCCCAGTTGCTGAACCAGGCCTGCTGGTCGTACTGGTTGCTCGCGCCCACCGTCAGCGCCGAGGCCGCCCGGGCCGGCGAGTAGTAGCAGGCGTTGTCGCTCCAGTTGCCCGCGGCGACCACGGTGGTCACGCCCGAGGCCACCAGGTTGGCGATGGCGTCGTCCACCGCCTGCATGGCGCCGCCGCCCAGCGACAGGTTGGCCACCGCCGGGGTGGCGTGGTAGTAGCGCACCCAGTCGATGCCGGCGATGACGCCGCTCCAGGTGCCGGAGCCGCCGCAGTCCAGCACGCGCACGGCCGCCAGCGTCGCGCTCCTGGCCACGCCGTAGTAGGCGCCGCCCACCGTGCCGGCCACGTGCGTGCCGTGGCCGTTGCAGTCCTGCCCGTTGCCGCCGTACGCGTCGTACGCCGCGTACGCGCGGCCGCCGAAGTCCCAGTGCGAGGTCTCGATCCCCGTGTCGATGACGTACACCGTCACGCCCGAGCCGGTAGCCGTGTAGCCGTAGGCGCCGTTGAGCGGAAGGTCGCGCTGGTCAACCCGGTCCAGCCCCCAGCTGCCCACCTGCGACACCTGCACGCGCTGGTCCTGCTCCACGTACTTCACGTTGGGGTTGCGGGCCAGGGCGCTGGCCGCCGCGGGCGACAGCCGGGCCGCGAAGCCCTTGATGGCGTGCTGGTACGTGTGCTTTACCGTGCCGCCGTGCGCGGCCGCCAGCTGCCGGGCCAGCCCCGGAGCGTCGCGCACGTCGTCCTTGAACACCACCACGTACTGGTCGGGGATGGCGTTGCCGCCACGCTCAGCCTTGCTGGCCGCCGGCACCTGCGTGGGCGCCAGCTCCGGCGCGCTGGGCACGTCGGAGCACGCCGCGAGGCCCGCGGCAACCGCGACGGCCGCAAAGAAGTGCTTGCTGCGGAAAATCATACGTCCGGTCTCCATCTACTTCATGGGGTTGGATCACGCCGCCCCGTCCGCGCGAGCGGCCGGGAGAGCGCGGGGAACGGGCCTGGGTGGGCCCCTTCCCCGGGGATTCGGACAGCCGACCTGAAAAGCGTTGCCTCGAGGCGCCCAGCACATCTACCGTCTCATTCTGAGCCTTTATTGTATGCGGGACCCGGGAGGTGCGCAAGGGGGTTTATTTGGAAAAACTACGTATCTACCGCGTAGCAATCCGTAACAGTTTTTCAAGCATCGATGCGGGAAAACGTTCACCATCGTCAACTTTACGAAGTCGACAATGCACGGTTTTTATTGTGGTGATTGAACTTGCATTCGTGATGGATGCAAAACTCGAAGACCTGAAAGGAACGCAGCGAACAGCCGGTTATCGGGTCGCCGCGTGCTCCGGCAACCGATGGATTCCACGGAGGGAACATGAGCCGACCGGTTTGTGGATGTCATACCAGATTCTCATCTCATACCAGATCCTTAAAACGACGAATCGTACAGAGGAACAGAGTCAGACAGAGGAAACGAGATCAGCTTCCACTCGCTTTCTCTGTTTGACTCTGTTCCTCTGTACCCCACACGTGTTGTTTTTCCGGATTCGGTATCGCAATCAGGCGCGGCCTTCCCCGCCCTGTGCCAGGATGCGGTCGATCTCGGCCAGCTCGTCGCCGGAGAGGGCCAGGTTGTCGAGGGCGGCGACGTTGTCCTCCAGCTGCCGAACGCGGCTGGCGCCGATCAGCGCGGAGGTTACCGCCGGGTGGCGCAGCACCCAGGCAAGGGCCAGCTGCGCCAGGCTCTGCCCGCGCGCCCGGGCAATGCGGTTCAGCGCGATGAGCTGCGCGCGGCGCTCGTCCGTCACCGCGTCTTCACGAAGAAAGCCGTGCGGCTTGGCGGCGCGCGAGTCGGCGGGGATGTCGCGCAGGTACCGGTCCGTCAGCAGCCCCTGCGCGAGGGGCGAAAAGACGATGCAGCCGATCCCCTCCTCCTCGAGCACCTGCAGCAGCCCGTTCTCCGGCGTGCGCTCCAGCATGCTGTACTTCGGTTGATGCAGGACGAACGGCACGCGCATCTCCCGCAGCAGCGCCGCGGCGCGGCGGGTGAGGTCGGGCGGATAGTTGCTGACGCCCGCGTACAGCGCCTTGCCCGATCGCACCGCCTGCTCCAGCGCGCCCATCGTCTCTTCCAGCGGCGTGTGGGGATCGGGACGGTGGTGGTAGAAGACGTCCACGTACGGAATCCCCATGCGCGCCAGGCTCTGGTCCAGGCTGGCCAGCAGGTACTTGCGCGAGCCCTCGTCGCCGTAGGGGCCGGGCCACATCCGGTATCCCGCCTTGGTGCTGATGACCAGCTCGTCGCGGTGGCCGGCCAGGTCGTTCCGCAGAATGCGCCCGAACGTCTCCTCCGCCGAGCCCGGCTCCGGGCCGTAGTTGTTGGCCAGGTCGAAGTGCGTGATCCCCAGGTCGAAGGCGCGCAGCACGATGGCGCGGCCGTTCTGGAACGGGTCCACGCTCCCGAAGTTGTGCCACAGCCCCAGCGACACCGCCGGCAGCCGCAGGCCGCTGCGCCCGCCGCGGCGGTAGGGCATGCGCTCGTACCGCGGCACCGTCTCCATCATCGCCGTTCCGCCGTGGTTGCGGATGCCGCCCGCGCGACGGCCGGGGGCACGCGAAAGGTGCCGGTGAGCCCGCCCACCATCACGTCGAACGCGCCCGCATCCAGCACCATCCGCCCGTCCCGCCCCACGTAGCGCAGGTCGTCCGCGGTCACGCTGAAGGTGACGGTGCGGGATGCGCCCGGCTCCAGCGCCACCTTCTGGAATGCACGCAGCCGGCGGGTGTACGGCGTCGTCGCCGCGTAGTGCTGGCGGGTGTAGAGCAGCACCGTCTCCTCCCCCGCCCGGCCGCCGGTGTTCTGCACCGTGACGCGGACGGTGATCCCCCCGGTGCTGTCCATCACCGCGGTGTCGCGCTGTACGCTGCCCAGCAGCAGGTCGCGGTAGGCGAAGGTGGTGTAGCTGAGCCCGTGCCCGAAGGGCCACTCCGGCCTGAAGCCCGCGCCGTTGAAGCCGGGGCTCAGCGTCTCGGTGAACTTGTGGTCGTAGGTGATCAGCTCGTTGGGGTGGCGCGGATAGGTAAAGGGCAGCTTGCCGCTTGGATTCGTCTCGCCGAACAGCACCCGGGCCACGGCCTCGCCGCCGTGCATCCCCGGCCAGTACGCCATCACCACGCCCCGCGCGCCGTCCACCACGCGGCGGATGATGCGGGGGCGCCCCTGCACCAGCACCAGCACCGTGGGCTTTCCGGTGGCCTGAACCGCCTCCACCAGGCGCAGCTGCGGCTCGGGCAGGGTCAGGTCCGCGATGTCGCCCACCCCCTCGGAGTACGCGTTTTCGCCGATCACCACCACCGCCACGTCGGCCTCCGCCGCCAGCCGCGCCGCCGCGTCCGCGTCGCCGGGCTCGGTGAAGCCGCTGCCGGCCACGTAGCGCACGTCGCGGCCGCGGCGCAGCATGGCCTCGAGCACCGTGCGCGGCGCGTCGGGAAAGCCGGACGGGTCGGTGCCCTGCCACGTGTGGGTCCATCCCCCGTTCAGCGCCGTCATGCTCTGCGCGGCGGGGCCGGTGACCAGGATCTTCGCGTCGGGCCGCAGCGGAAGGATGCCGCCTTCGTTCTTGAGCAGGGTGATGGACTCGCGCGCCGCCTGCCGCGCCACCTCCGCCGATGCCTCCGTGGCGAACCCGGCGCGCAGCGCGGGATCGGGGAGAGGCCGATCGAACAGCCCCAGCGCTTCCTTGAGCGCAAGGATGCGGCGGACGGACTGGTCGATGCGGCTCTCCGTGATCGCCCCCTCGCGGACCAGCTCGATCAGCGCGTCGGTGAAGCGGAAGTCGCTGGGCGTCATGCTGACGTCGATCCCCGCCTCCACCGCCATCCGCACCGCGTCCTTGATCGTCGGCGCCACGCGGTGGCGGGTGTGGAGGTAGTAGATGTCCTCCCAGTCGGTGACGACCACGCCGGCGAAGCCCAGCTCGCCGCGCAGCACCTCGGTAAGCCAGTAGCGGCTGGCGTGCACGGGCTCGCCGTCGATCTCGCCGGAGTTCACCATCACGCTGCGGGCACCGGCGCGCACAGCGGCGGCAAAGGGCGGCAGGTAGTTCTCGCGCACGCCGCGCACGCTGAGCTCCGTGGGCGTGCGGTCGCGCCCGGTGCGCGATGCGCTGTAGCCCAGGTAGTGCTTGAGCGTGGCCGCCACGCGCCCGCCGCGCTGCGTTCCTTCCACCGCCTGCACGCCCAGCGTGGCGGCGACCAGCGGGTCCTCGCCAAAGGTCTCGTAGAAGCGCGGCCAGACGGGGTTGCGCCCCACGTCCAGCACGGGGGCAAAGTTCCAGGGCAGCCCGCTGGCCAGCGCCTCGTCGGCGGTGATCTCGGCGGCGCGGCGCACCAGCGCGGGGTTGAAGGTGGCCGCCATCCCCAGGTTGTGGGGAAAGATGGTGCCGCCGCGCGTGTAGTTGGCCCCGTGCACGAAGTCGATGCCGTAGATGACGGGGATGCCCAGCCGCGTCTCGCGCATGGCCATTCCCTGCACCTGCGCGTGCAGGGCGTGCCATCCGTCGATGGATAGCGATCCGCCGAGCACGTTGAGCAGCGACCCCACGTGCCGCCGGACGATGGCCTCGTGCAGCTTGGCGGAGTCCAGGCGAATGCTGTCGCGCTGCGGCCCGCCCTCCGCCGCCACGGCGGCGATGGTGAGCTGCGTCATCTGCCCGGCCTTTTCTTCCAGCGTCATCGCCGCCAGCAGCGCCTCCACGCGCGGGCTGGCGGCCGGCGCGCCTGGAAGCGGCTGCTGCGCGTCGGCGGTGCGCGGCGCGGGTCCGGCGGCCATCGGCGGCAGCGCGCCGGCCAGGACGGCAATGGTCATGATTCGCTTCATCGGTACGCTTCGGATCGTCTCATCACCCCGCAGCCGTGCTCACGAGACGGCGGCGCCTCCCGAGCCACATCCCTCCGCTCAGAATCGAGGAAAGCGGCTCATGGCAGCTTGCGCGCCGGACGCTCGGCAGGGGACGAGAACGGCATGCGCATCCGTGCGCTTGCTCGCCCGAACTCCGGTAAAGGCTCGACGGTGATGACAGCGCGCTACAGGCCGCTTCCCCCCTCCGCCACCCACAGCGCCACGAGCCGGACGACGCGCTGAACCGCGGCGCCTGCACGCTCGTCCGTGACGGGGTGAGTGGTGCAGCCGGGAGGCAAACGCGGCTCCGGCGGGCCGATCCAGGCGAGCGCCTTTGGCCTGCTCTTCTGGCGATCCGCACCCAGCCGGGCAAGGTTCGCCGCCGCACGCGTAGAGCCCGCGTCGGCGGCGCGGCGAAACCAGCCGATTGCCTCTCCGCGGTCCACCGCCACGCCCAGGCCCTCCTCGTACATCAGGGCCAGGTTGTTCATGGCCTCGGCGGATCCTGCACACGCGCCCTTGAAGTACCAGCTTCGTGCCTGAACGTAGTCGCGGCCCAGCAGGGCACCTTCCTGATACACCCGCCCCATCGCGTACATGCCCATCGGTGATCCGGCCCGCGCGGCCCCGCTGTACAACCGCAGCGCCTCGCGGGCGTCGCGCCGCCCGTTGAGCCCCTGCTCGTGCATCCGTCCGATGTCGACCATCGCGTCAGGGGAGCCCGCATCGGCGGCCTTCTGGTACCAGTGCAGCGCCAGCGAGTCACTGCGGGCAACGCCGAGCCCCACGCGGTAGTGCCTGCCCAGGTTGCGCATGGCCTCGGCGTAGCCCTGTTCCGCGGCCTCCGTGTACCAGTGCCTGGCCCAGTAGTACCGTCCAGCCATCCTTGCGTCGTTCTCGTAGATGATGGCCAGCGTGTTCATGCCGCGTGGGTCCCGCCTCTCCTTTCCCCCCTGTTCCAGCCAGTGCATCCCCAGCGTGGAATCTCGCGCGGTTCCCTCACCGCTCAGGTACGCGATCGCAAGGAACGACATGGCCTCGCGTTCGCCCTCCTCCGCCGACCGTTTGAAGTAGACGAAGGCGGAATCGTAGCTTCCGGCGCGGCAGAACGCCTTTGCCTGATCCAGGCTCGTCGCTGCTTCGGACGGGCTGCCTGGATTCGCGGAAGCCGCCGCCGAGAGAGGCGACGAAAGTGCCGGGACTGCCGATCCGCCCGACGTGCAGTCACCGAGCCGTACAGCGTGCGACGCGGGGGGCTCGACAGGCGGGGGCGGATTGAGCACCTCGGTCGCGACCGCGGCGGAGAGCGCGATGGCAGCGATGCCCGCGGCCGCGCGCGCCAAGCGGCGGAACCGGGACACCAGGACGATCTTTGCTGGATTGACGTCGTCCCTGTGCAGGATTTCCAGGATGTCGCCCTCGTCGGGATGTTCCAGCCGCAACGCCAGGCGTGCCCGCTCGAACGCATCCTGCACCGACCGGCCGGACGCAATCGCGCTGTAGAACTTCGCGCTGAAGATGATCGAGGCCTCATCCGAGATCCGGTCGCGCGTACCGATCGCGCAGCCCACCACCTCCTTGATGGCCTCCGCCTGCGGACGCGAGTAACAGGCGGTCAGAACCACGACCTGGATGACGCCGGGGTCTTTCTCGAACAGCTCGCGCAGCACTGGCGTGTCTACGGGGCGCGGAGTACGGCCATCGGCGCCCAGCAGCACCAGCCCCTTACGCCCACCGTGGCCGCTGAAATGAACGATCCGCGGGCGTGTCTCCTCGATCGCCTGCTGCAGGTCCTGGGTGCGGCCGGCCAGCCGCCAATCAAATTCCAGCATGCTGCCGAACAGGGCAGTGTGCACCCGCTTTCGGATTCGCCGGACTTCCTCATCCAGCAGCAGCCTTGGAGTACTGCCATCCGATGCAATCGACAGCGGATCGGCGGCAAAGAACAGGACTTTGACCTTGCTCATGATCGGATGCGGGAATGAGATAACATGCGCGGAGAAGAATCTCCGCGGACAACGGCCGATCAGCCAAACCGAGGCGGGGCTGCCCCGGCGATCGTGAAGCCGGCGGCTGCTCGGCGGATCGCCGCCACGATGACGTGATCGGGGGAACGCTCAGGCTGATCAATCCTGTCCGAACTTGCGGAGGTTTCCTTTGGCGAGGTCGGAGCCGGCCTTTGCACCCCGCTTGTACCACCGGTTCGCAATCCGGGAATCCTTGCGCACTCCGAGGCCGTTTTCGTACAGGACGCCAATGTTGTTCATGGCGTCCGCAGAGCCTGCCTTTGCTGCCCTGTGGTACCAGACCATCGCCATACGGTAGTCCCTGGCGACTCCAATGCCTTCGTGATAGCTCTGGCCGACGGCCGACATCCCACGCGGCGATCCGCCCGCGGCCGCGAATCGATACCATTTCAGCGCCTCCACGGGGTTGCGTGCAACTCCACGCCCGAGCTCCAGCATCATCCCGAGGTCGACCCGCGCCTCGATCGAGCCCGCGTCCGCGGCTTTTTGAAACCAGATCAGCGCCTCCCTGTGGCTGCTGTCGTTCGTCTTCCGCCGTTCCAGCTCCCCAAGGCTGCGCATCGCCTCCGCGTAGTCCTGTTCCGCTGCCTCGAGAAACCAGTACCGCGCCCAATGCTCGCGCGCCGTCGTGCCCACGCCGGCCAGATAAGCGTTCGCCAGGGCATACATCGCGTGCGGATCGCGCTGGTCCGCTGCACCTTTGTGCACCCACTCGAACCCAACAGCAGGCTGCGGGCGGTCCATACCCCTGCCGTACAGATACATGTACCCAAGGCACCCCATCGCCTCGCCGTTGCCAGCGGTCGCGGCTTTTTCGAACGCCGCGGCGGCGGCGGCGTAGTTCCTGTCGCGGTAGAGGGCTTTTGCGGTGGCCAGATCAGCCGCTGGGCCAGCCGGCGCGGCGGGAGTCGCGGCCATCGCGCCCCGCGAGTGCATCAGCGGGCGAATTTCCTCCACGGACGACGACTGCGACCCGCACGCAATGTCGGAGGGGGTCAGTTGGGGGAGCACTCGCTCCGGCCAGTTGATGAACACGGCGGTGATCACGGTGACGACACCCGCCGCGGCCACGCGGCGCGGCACCGGGCGGTACGTCTTTACCAGCACCAGATCCGCGGGGTCGACGCCTTTGCGGACGAACAGCTCCGGGTACTCCGATTCTGGTACATTGTAGACGTGGAGGACTGTCCGCGCGTGCTCGAACGCCCGCTCCACGGAGTACCCGTTGGCGACCGCGCGATAGAACCGGCTGTTGAACGTGATGGCGGCATCGTCCGAGATGGTGCTGGACGTGCCGATGGCGCATCCCACGATGTCCGCGACCGCCTGCGCCTCGGCATCGGATGAACAGGCGCTGAGGACGACCAGGCGCACCGGTCCGTGGTATTCGCGGAACACCCGCCTGAGCGCGGCCGCGTTGACGTAGTGAACGCTGTACCCGTCAGGTGCGACCAGGCCCAGGCCGTGGCGTCCGCCGTGCCCGCTGAAGTGCACCACGCGCGCGTCCGTGTGCTCCAGAAACTCCAGCAGGTCGTCCGCGCGCGCGGCGCCGTGGGGCTCCAGGTGAAGGCGGTGGCCGTACCGCGCCCTGCCTACGTGTTCCTGGATCTGGCGCAGCTCCTCCAGCAATTGGAGCGGAACACCATCACGACGGCCGAGGATCGGGTCCGCGGCAAAGAACAGGATCTTGACTTTCCTCATGATCATTCCGCGAGGCGACTGAAACGAAAAGGAGACGCAGATAACTGTCGGCCGCAGATCCTCGAAATCGCACCCGCGGTGGCGGTTCGGGTGAGGCTCTCGGCTCCGGTGGGATTATGCCCCTTGCGGATCTGATACCATCTCGCAGTTCATTGTGCACCCAGATTTCTACTGCAGCCTCACACGGGGGGCACCGAGGACACGGAGAAACAAAGAGGACCGGATTTCTCCTCCGTGTCCTCCGTGCCTCGGTGTGAGACGATGTTGGGGGAATGCACGAACAGGCTGGGAATCTGGTATGATTCGGTGATCGCTGGGTTGCGGACGCGCAGGTGCTTGGAGCGCCGTATATAGCCCGTCCGCCGAGTCCGCGAAGGCGGACTTTGCGATTTTCCAGCGGCGAATTCATTCGCTCCAGCGGGCGGACGGCACGTTGCCGGATTAGAATCGCAACGAGCATCATCCGGATCCGCAAACGCGAAAGCGCGGGGAGATGGTTCTCGCCGCGCCTTCGCGTTTCTCGTGCTGTTTCTCTGCCATCTACACGTTCGGCGGCAGCAGGTCCGCCTTATCCCAGATCCTGAAAAAGAATGATCGTACAGAGGAACAGAGTCAGACAGAGAAAGCGAGCTGAAATATCCTCCGGGTTCCTCTGTCCGGCTCTGTTCCTCTGTACCATGAAGGTGTTGTTTTCCCGAATCCGGTATCACGCGAAGCCGCGCGCCCCCGTGCCTGTCACTGCCGCCGGGACGACGCGCGCGCGGTGGCGTAGGATGCGCAGCCGGGGGGAGCATCGGGCTCCGGCCGCTCCAGCCAGATGCGCGCCTTGACCACCGTGCTCCGGCGGTCGGCGTTCAGCCTGGCGAGGTTCTCCGCCGCGATGGCGGACCCTGCGTCGGCGGCGCGGCGAAACCAGCGGCCCGCCGCGTCGGGGTCGGGCGCCACGCCCAGCCCCCGCTGGTACAGCACGGCCAGGTTGTTCATGGCCTCGGCGGACCCCGCGCACGCCCCGCGCGAGTACCAGGTCCGGGCCTGCGCGTAGTCCCGCGGCACGGCGACGCCCTCCTGGTACATCCGCCCCAGGGCGTACATCCCCGCCGGGGACCCCGCTTCCGCGGCCGCGCGAAACCGCCGCAGCGCCTCGCGGGGCTCGCGGTGCCCGTTCAGCCCCTCCTCGTGCATCCGCCCGATCTCCACCATCGCGTCGGCGGAGCCCGCGTCGGCGGCCTTCCGGTACCAGACCAGGGCCAGCGAGTCGCTGCGCCGGCCGCCCGCACCCGTGCGGTACAGCCTTCCCAGGTTGCGCATGGCGTCGACGAAGCCCGCTTCCGCCGCCGCCTGGTACCAGTGCCTGGCCCAGCGGTACCGCTGGGCCATCCCCGCGTCGTTCTCGTACAGCACCCCCAGCGCGTTCATCCCGCGCGGGTCGTGCTTCCTGGCCGCCCGCTGCAGCCAGTGCTTTCCCAGCTCGCGGTGCGGGACGGCGCCGTCGCCGCTCAGGTAGGCAATTCCCAGGAACGCCATCGCCTCGGGGCTCCCCGCGTCGGAGGCCCGCCGAAACAGGGCGAACGCCGAGTCGTAGCGCCCGACCCGGCACAGGGTTTTCGCCCGCTCCAGGTCCGCCGCCGCCGTGGACGGGCTGCCCGGCTGGGCGGATTCGGGCGCCGGCGCGTACAGGCGGCTGGCCGGCGGGGGCGCCGCTCCGCTGGACGTGCAGTCGTCCAGCGCAAAGCCGCGGACCGGCGCGGGAACCACGGGCGCGGGCGGGGACGGATCGGTGATCGCCGCCATGGCCACGGACGACAGCACGAGCGCCGCCACGGCCGCCGCGCCAAGGTGCGCAAAGCGGCGAAAGCGGGAGACCAGGACCAGCTTGGCGGGATCCACCCCCGGGCGAACCAGCAGCTCCGGGCAGTCCCGCTCCTCGAAGTGGTCCAGCGCCAGCGCCAGGCGCGCGCGCTCGAAGGCACCCTTTACCGACTGGCCGCGGGCGATGGCGCTGTAGAACTTGGCGTTGAAGGTGATCGCCGCCTCGTCCGAGATCCGGTCGCGCGTGCCGACGGCGCAGCCCACCACCTCGGCGATCGCCTCGGCCTGCGGGCGCGAGTGGCACGCGCTCAGGACCACCAGGCGAATGTCGCCCAGGTACATCCGGAACAGCTCCCGCAGCACCTCGGTGTCCACGCCGCGGGAGCCGCGCCCGTCGGGCCCCGCCAGCACCAGCCCGTGGCGCCCGGCGTGCCCGCTGAAGTGCACCACCTGCGGCTGCGTGTCTTCCAGCGCCTGCTGCAGGTCCTGGGTGCGCGCGGCGGGGCGCCAGTCGAACTCCAGCACCCTGGCGTGCGCCGCCGCGCGCACCTTCTCGCGCGTCTGCCGCACGTCCTCGTCCAGCAGCAGCCGCTGCACTCCGCCGTCGGCGGACATGGGGTCCGCGGCAAAGAACAGGACTCTGACCTTGCTCATCATGGTCGAACGATCGAGATAGAGGTGGCGCAGGAATCTCGGTTCGCCGGACAGTCCCACGGGTCGCGGCACGGGAGGGACGATCGCAGCGGCGGTCGATGGAGCGCGTGGAGCGCAGCCTGAAGAGGCGGGGAAAGGGGGGGGATGCGGGACCGTTTACGGCGCCGACAAAGTGGCCTCCCCGGCCCGATCCGGCAACCGTCGCATTCTCCGGACCGTCGCGCGGCGCGCGCCGGACGGCGGCCTTCTTCCCTCCACGCCGCGCGCCCGGCGCCGGGGCCGGTCCGTGGCCGCTCGCGATCCGGCGCGGTGCCCGGCGCACTGGCAGACAACTTGCCCGCCGTGGCACGCATGACGAACAAGAATGCGCGCCCCTACTGGCTGGACGGCGGCTCGGAAACGTGCGAGCTCTGCGATCACCCGTACGTGCTGCAGTCGGAACGCCGCTGCGCCGCGTGCGACGCCGCGAGCTGCGAGCACTGCGTGACCGTCGACCGCGAGACCGGCGAAGTCCTCTGCCACGCGTGCGCCGAAGGCGAGGAGGAGGGCTGATGGGGGCACGGGCCATCTGGAAGGCGCACATCTGCTTTGGCGCGGTGGACGTGCCGGTGAAGCTGTACTCGGCGGTGCAGGACCGCTCGGTGCACTTTCGCCTGCTCGACGCCAAGCGCAAGGAGCCCGTCAAGCAGCACATGGTGGATCCCGACACCGGCGAGGTGGTGGACTCCGCCAGCATCCGCCGCGCCTTTCCCACGGACGAAGGCGGGCTGGTGATCCTGGACGCCGAAGAGCTTGCCGAGGTGGTGCCCACGCCGTCGCGGGAGATCGAGATCACCCGCTTCGTCCCGCCGAAGGCCATCACCCACCAGTGGTACGACCGCCCCTACTTCCTGGGCCCGGACGAGGACGACGAGGGGTACTTTGCCCTGGCGCGCGCCCTGGCGAAGCGAAAGATGGAGGGCGTGGCGCGCTGGACCATGCGCAACAAGGACTACGTGGGCGCGCTGCGCAACGAGGGCGACTACCTGATGCTGATCACCCTGCGCCACGCGGGCGAGGTGGTGCCGGCCTCCGCGCTGCCCGCGCCCAGCGGCCGCGCGATGGACGCGCGCGAGATCGCCATGGCCAAGCAGCTGGTGAGCGCCATGGAGGACCCGTTCGACATCGCCGCCTTCCACGACGAGTACCGCGAGCGCGTGCTGGAGCTGGTGCAGGCCAAGGCCGCGGGCAAGGTGGTCAAGTTCCCCAGGGCCGCGCAGAAGAAGACCGAGACCTCGCTGGCCGACCTGCTGGAAAAGAGCCTGGCGCCCCCCAAGCGGGAGAAGAAGCGTGCCTGACGATACGGAAGACTTCGAGCAGGAGTCCGTGGCCCGCTCCTTCTGGTCGGGCACCATCACCTTTGGGCTGGTGAGCATCCCGGTGGCGCTGTACGCCGCCAACCGCAGCACGCGCATCTCGCTGCGGATGGTTTCGCCCGAGGGAACGCCGCTGAACCGGCGCTACTTCACCTCGCGCGACGACAAGGAGCTGGACCCGGACGACATCGTCCGCGGCTACGAGATCGAAAAGGACAAGTTCGTCCTGGTGGACGACGACGAGCTGGAGCGGCTGGCGCCCGAGCGCACGCGCGACATCGACCTGCGGCAGTTCGTGGACGCGTCCGAGATCGACCCCATGTACTTCGAGCGGGCGTACTACCTTACGCCCGCGGGGCAGTCCAACAAGGCGTACCGGCTGCTGGCGCAGGTGATGGAGGAAACGGGGCGTGCCGGCATCGCCACCTTCGTGATGCGCGCCAAGGAGTACGTGGTGGCGATCATGGCCGAGAACGGCATTCTGCGCGCGGAGACGCTGCGCTTTGCCGACGAGCTGCGGACGCCCGCCGACGTGGGGCTGCCGGAGCCGGTGGACCCCGCCGCGGCGGCGGTCAAGCGCATGGACCGCGAGATCGGCAAGCGGGTGGAGCAGGGGCTGAACACGAAGGACCTGAAGGACGAGTCCGCCGAGCGCCTGCTGAAGCTGGTGCGGAAGAAGGAGCGCGCGGGCGACGACGTGGTGGAGCCCGGCCAGGTGCGCGGCGGCGGCGACGACACGTCCGACGTCATCGACCTGATGGAGATCCTGAAGCAGCGGCTGCAGGGCATCCAGGACGAGCCCGCGGGCGCGGCATCTGCGGCGGATGAGTCGGACCTGGAGGAGAGCAGCCGGGCGGAGCTGTACGCACGGGCCAAGGCGCTCGACATTCCCGGCCGCAGCGGCATGTCCAAGGACCAGCTCGTCAAAGCCATCCGCCGCAGCGCGTGACGCGGCCGGTGCGCGAGCCGCGATGCAACCCGCCACGCGTGAGCGGGTAAACCCGCCGCTGGAAAAGCGACAAGCCCCGTCCTGGCGCCGCTGACGCGTCTCCAGACGGGGCTTCACCGGCTCGCGTGGGCCGCGCCCGCACTCCATCGCCACGCCCGGCGCAGTGCAGGCGAGATCCTTCGGTCGCGCGCCGGGTTTCCGGTACAAGAAGGGGCGGTGCGGCGCTCCCTCATGAAGTCACGTCGGCGTTTTCATCCACAATCCGCTCAAAGCAGCCGTGACTTCCTGAGGGAGCGCCCACGCAGAACCGTACGCCGCCCCAATCGCCCGCGCGCGACCGAAGGATCTGCTCTCGGACACGGCGGGGCCAGATCCTGCGTTCTGAACCAGCCCATGCGTACTGCCGGCCAGATCCTCCGGTCGGCGCCAGATTGCTACATAGCAGCAGGTCAGGCGCGGCGCCTGCCTCAAGAAATCAAGCGGTTACGCTGACCCTTGAACACACTCGAGGCGGCATCCCGTCCACGCATCGGCCTGGGTCACACGTGCGCCTAGACGGACGCGCACAGGAAGCTTGCCATACGAGTGTCCCCCGCGTAACCTTTTCGGGCCACTTATCGCGCATCGCCACCCCGGCGAGCGCCGCGATCCACGGGACACCCGAGGAGGCTGAAATGTACAAGAAGATGAAGCTCGACCTGGGCAGCATCAACGTGGCTACGTTCGACACCGCCACGGACGAGAGGAAGTTCCGGGGGGCCGAATTCATCACACGCAGCACCCTCAACGTCTGCTGCGTCGATACCATCTGCGCGACGAAGGCAGAGTGTTCGACCAGTACCTGCAATTGAGCGGCGCGCAACGGAGACGGCCCTTTCCACGTAGCGGAGTCAACGGAGGAGGAAAGAAACTCCGTTGACTCCGTGTGAGGTCCATTCTTCTGTAGTTCGCGATCAGGCATCGGGCTGCCCCGGCATCTCCAGCAGGTCGCGGCAGAAGGCGCGGACCTGCCGGCGACCCAGCACGAAGAACGGCACCCCGCGAGGCAGGGCTCGCGGGGTGCCGGGTGGATCTCACGCCTGCCTCAGGGCTCGAGGCAGCGGTACCTGCCGCAGTCCGAGTAGTACGGCTGCTTGTAGACGTAGAACTCGGACGAGGTGCCCTGGACGCCGCCCGAGGTCACGATCACCCGCAGGTAGAACGAGGGGGCGTAGTTGCCGACGAACCGCGAGTACGTTGCGCTGTTGCTGCCCACGTTGCTCCACGTGCTGCTCGTCGCCGCGCGATACTGCCACTGGTAGCTGTACGTGCCGTCGCCGCCCGACGCGTTGGCCTGCCAGCTGTAGGTGGAGGCGCTCCAGAGGTAGTCCGGCCCGGTAATGTACACGGAGGGGGGCGTGCCGCCGCCCGGCGGCGTGCTGCCGCCGCCCGTGTACAGCAGCAGGTTGGGCGTTCCGGAGGTCGCGTTGGTGATCTTCCAGGGGGTCGCGTTGCCGGTGATGTGGCTGTTCACCGTGGACGGCGCGGCGGACGGGTTGCCCTGCAGGTACAGGGCGGCGGCGCCCGCCACGTGCGGCGAGGCCATCGAGGTGCCGTCCATCGACGTCGTGCCGCCGTACAGGTGCGCCGAGTAGATCCCCTCGCCCGGGGCGTAGATGTCCACGCAGCCGCCGAAGTTGCTGAACCACGCCTGCTGGTCGTACTGGTTGCTCGCCGCCACCGTCAGAGCGGACGGCGCGCTGGCCGGCGAGTAATAGCAGGCGTCGTCCGTCCAGTTGCCGGCCGCGACGGCCACCGTCACGCCCGAGGCCACCAGGTTGGCGATGGCGTCGTTCACCGACTGCATGTAGCCGCCGCCCAGCGACAGGTTGGCCACCGCCGGTCCGCTCCGGTACCAGCGCACCCAGTCGATGCCCGCGATCACACCCTCCCAGGTGCCGTAGCCGCTGCAGTCCAGCACGCGCACGGCCACCAGGCCGACGGACCTGGCCACGCCGTAGTTGGCGCCGCCCACCGTGCCGGCCACGTGCGTGCCGTGCCCGTGGCAGTCCTGCCCGTTGCCGCCGAAGGCGTCGTACCCCGCCCACGCGCGGCCGCCGAACTCCCAGTGCGCGGTCTCGATGCCCGTGTCGATGACGTACACGTTCACGCCCGCCCCGGTGGCGCTGTAGGTGTAGCCGCCGTTCAGGGGAAGGTCGCGCTGGTCGATGCGGTCGAGGCCCCAGCTGCCCACCTGCACCACCTGCACCCGCTGGTCCTGCTCCACGTACTTCACGTTCGGGTTGCGCGCCAGCGCCGCGGCGGCGGCCGCCGGGATCTGCACCGAGAAGCCCTTGAGGGCGTGCTCGTAGGTGCGCCGCACCTGGCCGCCGTGCGCCGCGGCCAGCTGCCTGGCCAGCCCGGGCACGTCGCGCGCGTCGTCCTTGAGCACCACGATGTACTGGTTCGGGATGGGGTCGCGCGTGCGCCCCCCCTGCTGCCGCGCGACCGACACCTCGGACGGCGAGATGTCGGGAGCGCTGGGCACGTCGGCGCACGCCGCGAGCCCGAAGGAAATCGCCATGGCCGCAAAGAACCGCCTGCTGCGCATGAGCATCCCAGCCTCCATGCACTCCGGGTTAACAGGTTCCCGAGCCGCGTCCCGGAGCTGCGCACGCGGGTCGGGTGGAAGGCGGCGGGGCTGCCGTCTCCCTGGGATCTCCGTCCTCCTCCAGCCACCAGCCTCTGCGACGTCGCGGACTGCCTTTAAGCGTCCTGATCCGTGGATGTATGTTAAAGAAGAAGCTGCAGGGTCGTCAAGAGGTTTTTTGTAGATTCACGGAGTAAACGCGAGTCGCGTCACAATGGGTTTTCGCAACAAGCCGTAGCGAAAATCTGCTGATAGGATCATGATTCCATGCAACCCACCTTCTGTGTTTACGTTAGAAGAATGGGCGAGGTTGAAGGAGACAGGCCGACAAACCCAATGGCGTGAAACATGCTTAATACCGCGACCTTTACCCTTGCCCGGCGTACGGCGGAAAGGCCCCGCGCGGATGTGATCCGCACGGGGCCTCTCTCGCTCACGGGCTGTCCGGAAGGGCGGCGCCCCCGGCTCTCCGGACGTGGCGTCGACGAGGACGCTGGTGTCTGGATCGGGATCGCCGAGACCACGCGAAGGGCGGCCCACGCAACCCCGCCTGATTGGTCTCACCCAGAGGCCCCAGAGGCACAGAGGAAAACCCCTGTGGCCTCTGTGGCCTCTGGGTGAGACCTGTCTTTTGGTGAATCGCGATCAGGCGTCGGGCTGCCCGGGCATCTCCAGCAGGTCGCGGTAAAAATCCAGCGTCTGCGCGGCGATGGCCTGCCAGCTGAAGTGGGCGAGGACACGGGCGCGGGCCGCCTTCCCCATCGCGGCGCGGCGCTCTGGATCATCCATCAGCGCATTGACCGCATCCGCCAGGGCGCGGGAGAAGGCCTCGGGGTCGCGCGGCTCCACCGATCCGCCGCCCTCCGCCTCGATCGGCACCAGCACCCCCGTCTCGCCGGGGACCACGATCTCCGGAATGCCGCCGACGGCGGAGGCCACCACCGGCGTCTCGCACGCCATCGCCTCGAGGTTGATGATCCCGAACGGCTCGTACACCGACGGGCAGACGAACACGTCGGCGTGCGAGTAGAGGGAGATCACCTGCGCCTTGGGGAGCATCTCCGGAATCCACACCACCTGCACCGGCGCGTCGCGCTTCACCTCGTCCACCAGCGCGGCCATCTCGTCGCCGATCTCCTTGGTATCCGGCGCCCCCGCGCACAACACCACCTGCATCCCCGGCCGCAGGTGGCGAAGGGCGCGCACCAGGTGCAGGATCCCCTTCTGCCGGGTGATGCGGCCCACGAAGAGGACCATCGGCACGTCCGGATCCACGCCCAGGGCGCGCAGGCCGTCCGGATCCAGCCGCGGCTGGTACTCGTCCGGGTCGATGCCGTTGTGGATCACCCGCACCCGCTCGGGCGCCACGCCGTACAGGTTCTGCACGTCTTCCTTCATGGCCGCCGAGACGGCCACCACCCCGTCCGCGTTCTGGTACGCCGTCCGCTCGATCCACGTGGTCACGTCGTACGCCCGCCCCAGCTGCTCCACCTTCCAGGGCCGGTGCGGCTCCAGCGAGTGCGTGGTCAGCACCAGCCGCGCACCCGTCAGCGGCCGGGCCAGCGCGCCGGCCAGGTGCGAATACCAGGTGTGGCAGTGCACGATGTCGGGCGCGTCCACGGCCCCCACCATCGCCAGGTCGCGGACGAGGGCATCCAGCAGCCGCGCGTGGCGGGGGTCGCGCGCCGGCAGCTGCACCGCCGGCTCCACCCCCTGCACGCGCAGGTTGCCCTCCGCCTGGTCCTGCTGGCCGAAGCACAGCACCTGGACGTCGTGCGCGCCGCCGTCGGCGCGGGCCAGCTCGCGCGCCAGGTACTCGATGTGGACGCCCGCCCCGCCGTACACGTGCGGCGGGTACTCGTTCGTCAGCTGCGAGATCCTCATATCACCGTGCCGTCGGCGATCTCGGCGTTCTTCACGATCACCACGATGCCGTCGCGGATGTAGAAGCCGGGCCCCTCGCCCTCCTGCACACCGCCCGTGTTGGTGATCACGCAGTCGCGGCCGATGGAGGCGTTCTTGTCGATGATGGCGCCCTCGACGGTCGTGTCCTCGTCGATCCCCGGCCGGGCGGGCCCCTCCACGCGGTTGCGGCTTCCCGGGTTCTCCCAGCGGTAGTAGTCGGCGCCCATCATCACCGTGCGGCGAATGCGCGTCCGTGCGCCGATGTACGAGCGAATGCCGATGACCGCCTGCGAGATGTCGGCGTCGATCACCACCGACGCCTCGGAGATGATGGAGCTGTCGATGCGCGAGCGGGTGATCTTGGCCGGCGGCAGCAGGCGCGCGTTGGTGTACAGCGGCATCTGCTCGTCGAACAGGTTGAACGCCGGCTGCGGGTCCGTGAGCATGAGGTTGGTGTCGAAGAACGACCGCACCGTGCCGATGTCGTTCCAGTAGCCCTTGAACGGGTACGAGACCACCTTTCGCTCGTGGATGGCGCGCGGGATGATGTGCTTGCCGAAGTCGTTGGCGTCGGGGTGGTCGTCCAGCACGTCCTGCAGCACCTGGCAGTCGAAGATGTAGATGCCCATGGACGCCAGGTAGATGCGCCCGGCGCCCTCCATCTCCGGCGTGACCGGGCTTTCCTTGCCGGCCAGCTCGTCCAGCGCGGGCTTTTCGTAGAACTCGGTGATGCGGTGCTCGGCGTCGGTCTTGAGGATGCCGAAGCCCGGCGCGTCGGCGGCGGTCACGGGCGTGGCGGCCACGGTGACGTCGGCGCCGGTGCGCTTGTGGTGCTCCAGCATCAGCCGGTAGTCCATGGTGTACAGCTGGTCGCCCGACAGGATGAGCACCTGGTCGTGCGCGTAGCTGCGGATGTGCAGGTTGCTCTGCCGCACCGCATCGGCCGTGCCCTGGTACCAGTGCTCGCTGGTGGGCGTCTGCTCGGCCGCCAGCACCGTCACGAACCCGCCGCGAAAGCGGTCGAAGTTGTACGACCGGGCGATGTGGTCGTTGAGGCTGGCCGAGTTGTACTGCGTGACCACGAAGATGCGGTTGAGCCCGGAGTTGATGCAGTTGCTGATGGGCACGTCCACCAGGCGGTACTTTCCGCCCAGCGGCACGGCCGGCTTGGCGCGCTGGGCCGTCAGCGGAAACAGCCGCGTGCCGGCGCCGCCACCCAGGATCACTGCGAGAACTCGGTCCATAGGACTGAAGAGACGGATTTGGGAAACGTTCGCCCGCGCCGCGTTGGACCCCAGGCGGCGGCGGGCCGGGATGCGCCCGCCCCGTGCAAGGTACTGGCCGGACGCGGCGCAGTCACGGGGGCGCCGCGAAGCCCGTCCGGACAGCGCTCCGCAGCCGCCACCGCTTCTCACCCCGCCAAATGCAATCGGCCACCGCCCGGCCGCCGCTCCGCCGCCTGGCCGGCGCCTCGCCGCCAGCCCCGGAACCGGCGGCCGGAAGGAATCATGTGTTCCCAGGCTAAAATATTTATCTTCAACATTTTACGCGGACGCACCCCCATTGCGCTCGCCCGCGATTTAAGACAGATTGTGAGACCAACAGTGACCGCCGCGCGCAAATCCTTCCCGCCTTCGGCGCAAGCTCCCATCTCACCATCCCCAAGCTGGTAATCCGTGAAGAAACTCAAGCTGAACGTCGAAGATCTGGCCGTCACCTCGTTCCAGATCCCGGGCAACGACGACGCCCGTGGAACCGTGCACGCGAATGCCGAGACGGAAGCCGTCTGCTCGTACACCTGCGGCGACCCGTTCTCCACGCTGTACTACTACTATCGCCGGCTGGCCACGACGCCCAACAACTGAGCAGGACAGGCGCAGTCGTAAAACGTCCGGCAGCACCGGGGGCGGACCCACACCAGGGTCCGCCCTTCGCGTTCCGCTCGGCGAACCCCATTCGGCGAGGGCGGTATCCGGCATCCGTGGGAGCCCCCGCTACGGGCGAGCGATCCGTTAGCCAGACGCTTAGGTCTTTCCGGTCACAGCCTCTGTCTGGATCGTGGTAGCCGACGCCGGTGCCGGGGTCGATGGCGGATCTGGTGAATTCGGCAGGAGCCGCTCGAGCCACTTGGACCCTGCGTATTGTGCGACGAAGCCGATGGCGATCGCTCCCCAGAAATCAGCGATGCTTACACGGATCACGAACTGGCTCTCCGCCAGCCGGGAAAGAAGGATCGTCACAATTGCGCTCCACACCATAGCGCCTAGCATCCCCCAGAGTCGCTTTCCTATGTCGATCGTCTTCCGGAGCCGTACCTCGCGTGCCGCGTCACCTTCGCTGACACGCGATACCACAAGCTCGCGTGATCGCCGGTTCGGAAACAGAAGATACGCGAGGAGTCCTCCTACCATTGCTCCAAGCAGGATTACCGACTGCGGCGATGCCAGACTCAGGACAGCGCTCTGCGTGTACGTCTGGTACTCGAATGGCCCCCGCGCCGGAGTTGTCCAGTACTTCCCATTCACAACTACTTCATAATTGCCGGGCGAGAAGAAAAGATACCGGAATTCGTTCTTGACCCTGGTCCAAAGGGTAGAGTCCTTCTGTACAATCAGCCAGCTAACGCGATATCGGCTACCCGGACGGAGGGCGATGACAACAGAGTCCGCCTTTCCGGCGAGTTCCGTAGGAAAGTACGCGAACAGCGAAGAGTTGGTGGAGGTACCAGGGTTTAACTCTGGAGGGACGGTC
Source organism: Longimicrobium sp. (assembly GCF_036399255.1). Classification (GTDB taxonomy): domain Bacteria; phylum Gemmatimonadota; class Gemmatimonadetes; order Longimicrobiales; family Longimicrobiaceae; genus Longimicrobium. The sequence continues at coordinate 4,269 of NZ_DASWNM010000092.1, read as the reverse complement.
AGAGCGATGTTCTGTTGCGACAGATAAATAGTCGAATCTCGCCCGACATTCGAGAGCGTCCCGGTGACACCCAAGCCCCCGCCCGCCACCGCTTGCGATCTAGACATCGAAAGAGTGATCTCCAGCCTTGAACCTGGAGAAGGCGTTGTCCGGGTGTCACTTGGAAGGGCGATCGTCTGAGCCGACGCTGATTTGCTTACCAGCGGTAAAATCGAGAGCGCGACAACGCTGATGAGGATTCGGATGTTCATGGTGCACCATGGTGGCTGTGCGCGGCGGACTTCAGTTGGCACCAGCGAATGAACTACGCTTGCCGTTTGTCTGGATGGACTTAGACGCATGAATTCTCACCGTGCCTCGGAGGCGGCTCAGGAGCGGCTATGTCGCTCAGCGGTACCATGATCTTTCCATCTCTGTGCAGAACCTGATACCCGGTCGGCCCCCGCGGTCCCCGCCTTGCAAACCCAAGTTTCGGCAAAGGTGATACACAGTTCACTTTCGGTGGCGGAATTGGCCTGCCGGGAGTGTCGTGCAGCCGCGGGAACGCTGAATCTGGGGGTGAATGCACGGGGCGATCTGGTTTCTGGTCATTGGTCTGCTCTTTGTGGTGATGGCGCTGGCGGGCTCGGTGCTGCGGCGGCTGCCCCTCTCCACCGCCATGCTGTACCTGGCGGCGGGCGCGGCGCTGGGGCCGCACGGGGCCGGGCTGCTGAACGTGGACATCTACGAGCAGTCGGAGCTGTGGGAGCGGATCACGGAGGTGGCGGTGCTCATCTCCCTGTTCGCCGCCGGCCTCAAGCTGCGCGTTCCCCTGCGGGACGGCCTGTGGATGCTGCCGCTGCGGCTGGCCTCGCTATCGATGATTTTGACGGTGGGGATGGTGGCGGCCGTGGGCGTGTACGGCATGGGGCTGTCGTGGGGGGCCGCCGTGCTGCTGGGCGCCATCCTGGCCCCCACGGACCCCGTGCTCGCCTCGGACGTGCAGGTGACGCACCCCACCGACCAGGACCGCCTGCGCTTTGGCCTTACGGGCGAGGCGGCGCTCAACGACGGCGCCGCCTTTCCGTTCGTCATGCTGGGGCTGGGGCTGCTGGGGCTGCACGAGCTGGGGGACGGGGGATGGAAGTGGGCCGCGGTGGACGTGGTGTGGGCGGTGGCCGCGGGGCTGGGAACGGGGATCGTGCTGGGCACGCTGGTGGGCCGGCTGGTGCTGTACCTGCGCAGCGAGCACCGCGAGGCCGTGGGGCTGGACGACTTTCTGGCCCTGGGCCTCATCGGCCTGGCCTACGGCGCGGCGCTGCTGCTGAAGGGCTACGGCTTTCTGGCGGTGTTCGCGGCGGGGCTGGCCCTGCGCCGCATCGAGCTGCGGGCCGCGGGCGGCGAAGAGCCTCCCGAGGACGTGCTGGTGGCCGCGGCTTCGGCCGACGCCGAAAAGCTGGCGACCGATCCCGAGCGGGCGCCGGCGTACATGGCGCAGGCCGCGCTGGGCTTTACCGAGCAGCTGGAGCGCATTGGCGAGGCGGCCGTGGTGCTGCTGCTGGGCGGGATGATCTCGTGGAGCCTGCTTCCGCTGAACGCCCTGTGGTTCATCCCGCTGCTGCTGCTGGTGATCCGGCCGGTGGCGGTGTACGTGGGGCTGATCGGCTGCCGCGCCACGCCGGCCCAGCGCCGCATGATCGCGTGGTTCGGCATCCGCGGCATCGGCTCCGTCTACTACCTTACCTACGCCATGCAGCACGACCTTCCCGAAGCGCAGAGCCGTCCCATGGCGGCGCTGGTGCTCACCGTGGTCGCGGTGTCGGTGGTCGTGCACGGCGTCTCCGTGACCCCCCTGATGCGCCTGTACTCCCGCCGCACCGGCGAGGAGTAGGACGCGGGCGTAAAAGACGGGACGCGAGCGCTCCCGGTACACTCTCCCGCCCGTGATTCAACTCCCCGAATCTGGAGACCTTGCGGGATAAGGACGGGGCTGTCATTCCGAGGCCCGGCCACGCTGCACGTGGACGATCACGCCTCAGGTTGCAGGGCCGAGGAATCTACCGTCGGATCGCGCGAGGGCGGACGCGGCAGCCCGCGCCGGACGTGCGGCGGCGAAACCGCCAGACGGGGCCAGTCCGGGGCGTTGCGAAAGGCCACGAGGAAGCGGAAAGTAGATTCCTCGGTCGCGCACCGGGTTCCGTGGGTTGGGCAAGGAGCCGAGCGTGCGCTCCCTCGGAATGACAGATCGGGGGACAGGAAGAGGCGAGGGGCTGGCTCCCGCGCACGGAAGTCAGCCCTTCGCGACGGCTGACGAGATCCTTCGGTCGCGCGCAATCTGCTGTGTGACTTCTGGCTGCACGTGGTGCTCCCTCAAAGGGTGTTTGCCAAACCCCAGACTCACAAACAAGCGATGACTTCCTGAGAGCGTGTTCAAGAATCCGACGCTGCGCATCCAGGCAGATCTGCCAGCGCTGTCATTCCGAGGCCCGGCCACGCCGTAGTCTGCTTTCACACCAGAGGTTGCAGGGCCGAGGAATCCGCTGTCGGATTGCTGGAGGGCAGACGCGGTAGCCCCGTGCCTGCTTCGCGGCTACGACACGGGCGGACAGGGCCAGTGCCGGAGCGGTGCGGCGGGGCACCAGCAGCAGACAGTAGATTTCTCAGTCGGCGCCCAGGATTTCGTGCGAGCCGATGGTGCGGTGTGGCGCCTCCTTCGAAATGACATACGGGCGTGAGCGCAGGGATTCCTAAACACACTCTGAGGAAGCGCACGACGTGTAACCCGATTTCAAACAACCGCCTGCGCGCGACCGAAGGACCTCGTCCCGGTGGCGCAGGGGCCAGGTCAGGGCACGGGACCCGCCCCATCGTTCTGCTGGCGAGGTCCTTCGGTCGGCGCGAAGGTGCAGTGTACAAACGAGCTGCGGGGCGGCGCCTCCCTCAGGAAGTCAATCACGCCGGGAGGTTTGGCAACACCCTCTCAGGAAGTCACGCTTCGTTGTGAGCTTGAGGGTTTAGCAACCCCTCTCAGGAAGTCACTTCCCCGTGCGACGTTTCCAATCTGGCCGCACCCTCTTCACGCGATCTCCACCGCGTCGGGCGGCACCTCGGCGGGGGGCTCGCCGCGGAGGGCGGCGCGGACGGCCGCGCCGCCGTAGCGGTGCACGGCCAGGCCAAAACCCAGGACGACGGGAACGCCGGTGGTGATCATCCGCCACGCCAGGAACACCGGCCCCGCGGTGCCGCCCAGCTCGCCCGCCGTCCCGGCCGAGGCCAGCAGCTCCACCGCGCCGGCGCCGCCCGGCGTGGGAAAGAAGAGCTGCCCGTACACCAGCGCGAACGAGCCCAGCACCAGCACGCCCGGCGCCGGTGGATGGGGGAGCGTCTGCGCCAGCACCGGCAGCATGGCCAGCCGCGCCGCGATGCTGGCCAGCGTCAGCGGCACAAAGGCCAGCAGCGGCCACCCCAGCGCGCCCCGCACCGCCGCGCCCACGCCGACCGGTGCCCCGGCGGCCGGCCTCCGTGCGCGACGGCGGCGGGCCCAGATCCACACCGCCACGCTCGCCGCGATGACGGCGACCAGCCACGGCAGCCCCTCGCCCGCCCGCGCGCCCAGCCGCGGCCCCACGTCCGCCCACCATCCCGCGCCCAGCAGCCACGCGGCGGCCGCCCCGGAAAGCGCCACCACCGCAAGGTAGCCCGCCATCTCCACCGCGAGCACCGCGGCGGCCACCCGCGCGGGGATCCCCGCCGACATCAGCCCCAGCCACCGCGCCGGCTCACCGCCCAGCCGCATGGGCGTGACCGCCGCCGCCGCGTCGCCAAACAGGATGGCCACGCACAGCGCCGGCAGCCCGCGCCGGTAGCCCGCGCCGCGAAACAGGACGTGGAAACGCAGCGTGCGGGCGGCCACGTCCACCGCCAGCAGCGCGGCGCACAGGGAGCAGGCGAGCAGAAGGCTCATGGGCGCACTCCATCGGGCTCCGGATCACGGCCGCCCGCGCCCGGACCATCCGCCGCGCGGACCGCCCGCCGATGCAGAGTGTGCGCTGGACCGCCCCCCGCGCAATGGAATTCTTCCATCTCCGGCAAAAGAATGGTTCATACCAGATCCTGAAAAAGAATAATCGTACAGAGGAACAGAGTCAGCCTGCCTTATTCACCCCAAACCGGATCCGTGAGTCATAGCTAGAAAAAACCCATGTCGCATCTTCTTGGGTTGCAGTAAGATGGGTGGTGTCGAAGCAACCATCCGTCCACAAGCCCGTGAATCTACGACATGGGTGACTC
>NZ_DASWNM010000091.1:0-109149 GCF_036399255.1 Longimicrobium sp. | reverse complement strand
GAGTGCGGGAGTGCGGGAGTGCGGGAGTGCGGGAGTGCGGGAGTGCGGGAGTGCGGGAGTGCGGGAGTGCGGGAGTGCGGGAGTGCGGGAGTGCGGGAGTGCAAAGGTGATGATTCGAGTCGATGGATGACGTGCCGTCCGCCCGCGGGAGCGAATGAATTCGCCGCGGGAAATTCGCAAAGTCCGCCTTCGCGGACTCGGCGGCCCGGCGGTGTGCGGCGTCCCACGCACCTGCGCGTCCGCAGCCAGACAGGCCAACATCCAGCCGCCTGACTTCCTGAGGGAGCGCCGCGCAGAACCTTCCTGCACTCCACACCCGGCGCGCGACCGAAGGACCTCGCCTCGGCCCGCGCGTGGCCGGCCAAGAGCACGACGAGGCTGCGGCTACAGTCCGCGGAGGCGGACTTTGCGTCCTTCCAGCGGCGAATTCATTCGCTCCTGGTGCGGACGCCCGCCGATCTTTCCGCTCCCACTGGCATCTTCCGCTCCCATCGCCTCTTCCGCACCCACCGATTCTTCCGCTCCCACCGATCCTTCCGCTCCCCCTGGTATCTTCCGCTCCATCGGCTCTTCCGCACCCATCGCTCCTTCCTCAATCGTCCGACCTTTCCATCAACCACTCCGATTCCATGAACCACCCGACTCCCCCCGGACCCTGATTCTCTCATCCGCGATTCTCTCATCCGCCGGGAGGCCGCGCCTCCTGCAATCACGTCGTCCATCCGCTATTCTGTCCGCGCTCTCACTTCCGCACTCACGCACTGACGCACTCCCGCACTTCCTTGCCCTGGCACATCTGGATCGACACGGGCGGCACGTTCACCGACTGCCTGGCGCTGGACCCGTCAGGCGCGGTGCGGCGGGCCAAGGTGCTCAGCAGCAGCGCTCTGCGCGCCGTGGTCGCGGAGATCGAATCCGCCGACACGCTGCGCATCAGCGAGGACTGGGGCGCGGCGGCGGGCGTGGTGGACGGGCTGGAGCTGCGCGCGCTCTCGGGCAATGCGCCGCCGGTGCGGATCGCGTCGTACGACGCGGCGAGCGGGCGGATGCGGCTGGAGCGCGGGATGGAGGGGCTGCGGCCCGGCGCGGCGGTGGAGGTGCGCTCGCCGGAAGAGGCGCCAGTGCTGGCGGCGCGGCTGGTGACGGGCACCGCGTACGGCGCCCCGCTGCCGCCGCTGGCCATGCGCCTGGCCACCACGCGCGGCACCAACGCGCTGCTGGAGCGGCGCGGCGCGCCCACGGCGCTGTTCATCACCCGCGGGTTTGGCGACCTGCTGCGGATTGGCACGCAGCAGCGGCCGGACCTGTTCGCGCTGGACGTGCGCCGGCCGGAGCCGCTCTACGCGGAGTCGATTGAGATCGACGAGCGGCGCGCGGCGGACGGCGCGGTGCTGCTGCCGCTGGACATGGAGGCCGCGCGGGCGGCGGCGGAGCGCGTTGCATCCGCAGGCATCTGCTCCGCGGCCGTCGCGCTGGCGCACGCCTTTCGCGACCCCGCGCACGAGCGGGCGCTGGCGGAGGTGCTGCGCGCGGCGGGGTTCCAGCACGTGTCGCTCTCGTCGGAGCTGGCGCCGTTCATCGGGCTGCTGGCGCGGGCGGAGACGGCGGTGGTGGATGCGTACCTGGGGCCGGTGATCGGCGGATACCTGGACGGCGTGCGGCGCGCGCTGGGCGGCGGGCGGCTGCACGTGATGACCAGCGCCGGCGGCCTGGTGCGGCCGGAGGACTTCCGCGCCAAGGACTCGCTGCTCAGCGGCCCCGCGGGCGGCGTGGTGGGCGCGGCGCTGGCCGGGCGGCGCGCCGGTCACGCGCGGGTGATCGCCTTCGACATGGGCGGCACCAGCACCGACGTGGCGCGCGTGGACGGCGACTTCGAGTACGTGTGGGAGCACGAGGTGGGCGGCGCCCGCATCGTTGCGCCCGCGCTGGCGATCGAGAGCGTGGCGGCGGGCGGCGGCTCCATCTGCGCCTTCGATGCGCAGGGGGTGCGCGTGGGGCCGGAGAGCGCGGGCGCATCCCCCGGCCCCGCCTGCTACGGGGCCGGCGGCCCGCTGACGGTCACCGACTGCAACCTTCTGCTGGGCCGATTGGACCCGGCGCGCTTCGCCATCCCCGTCGATCCCGCCCCTGCCGCCGCGGCCGCAGACGCCCTGGCCGCCCGGGTCCGCGCGTCGGGCGAAGCGGTGGAGCGGCAGGCGCTGCTGGCGGGGTTGATCGACATCGCGGACGAGCGGATGGCGGACGCCATCCGGGGCATTAGCCTGCGGCGCGGGTACGATCCGTCGGAGTACGCGCTGGTGGCGTTTGGCGGGGCGGGGGCGCAGCACGCGTGCGGCGTGGCGTCGCGCCTGGGCATCGGCACCGTCATCGTGCCGACGGACGCGGGGCTGCTGAGCGCCATGGGCATTGGCCACGCGCCGCTGGAGCGCTTTGCCGAACGCCAGGTCCTGCGCCGCCTGGACGAGGTGCAGGATGAAATCGCGTCGGTGTTCGATGCGCTCAGCGCCGAAGCCGCCGACGCCGTCGCGCGCGAGGGCGTGCCGCGCGACGAGATCGCCGTCCGCCGGCGGATCGCGAACCTGCGCTACGTGGGCCAGGACTCCACGCTGACGATCGAATGGAACCGATCGGTCCCGCTGCGCGACGCGTTCGAGGCGCGATACGCCGCCGTCTACGGCCACCGCCCCGCATCGCGCCCCATCGAGGTGGAGTCCCTCCGCGCCATCGCCTCCACCACCATGGCGGACGATCCGCCGCCGCCGGCCCCGGAACCCCACGACGCCGCCCCCGCCGCCACGCGCGAGACGTGGATCGGCGGCGCGTGGGTGCAGGTACCCGTCTACGAGCGAGACCGACTGGTCCCCGGCGCCCGCCTCGCCGGCCCCGCGCTGATCGCCGAGCGCCACAGCGCCACGTACGTCGCCGCGGGGTGGAGTGCAAGCGTCGACGGAGCGTCAAACTTGATCCTGATTGACGAAACACCCCTCCCCCGCAGTTTGGGGGAGGGGTCGACCGCCGTCGCGAGGAACGAGCGAAAGGACGGTCGGGGGAGAGGGCCCGCCGTTCCCCAAGCCATCCGCCTGGAGCTCTTCGTCTCCCGCTTCCGCGCGCTGGTCGGCGAAATGGGCGAGATGCTGCGGCGCACCGCGCTGTCCACGAACGTCAAGGAGCGGCTGGACTTCTCCTGCGCGCTGCTGAACGCGGCGGGGGAGCTGGTGGTGAACGCGCCGCACATCCCCGTGCACCTGGGCGCCATGGGCCTGTGCGTCCGCGCCGTCCGCGACGCCGTGCAGATGCGCCCCGGCGACGTCATCGTCACCAACCACCCCGGCTTCGGCGGATCGCACCTGCCCGACGTCACCGTCATCACCCCCGTGCACGACGACGGGGCGGTGCTGCTGGGCTACGTCGCCAGCCGCGCGCACCACGCGGAGATCGGCGGCACGCGGCCCGGATCCATGCCGCCCGCCGCGCGCACGCTGGCGGAGGAAGGCGTCGTCATCGCCCCCATGCACCTGGTGCGCGGCGGCGAGGCGCGCTGGGATGCCATGCGCGACGTGCTGGCCGGCGGGTCGCATCCCTCGCGATCCATCGACGACAACCTGGCGGACCTGGCCGCCGCCGTGGCCGCCAACCACCGCGGCGCGGAGCTGCTGCGCGCGCTGGCCCGCGAGCACGGGTGCCGCGCCGTCGCGGACTACATGGACGCGCTCAAGCAGCGCGCGGAAGCGGGGATACGCGACGCCCTGCGCCGCATTCCCGACGGCGCGTACACGGCCGAGGAGCGGCTGGACGACGGCGCGCCGCTGTGTGTCCGCATCACCGTGGAAGGCGACCGCGCGACGATCGACTTCGGGGGATCGGCGGGGGTGCACGCCGGAAACCTGAACGCCACGCCGGCCATCGTGCGCAGCGTGGTGCTGTACGTGCTGCGCCTGCTGGTGCGCGAGCCGTTGCCGCTGAACGAGGGGCTGCTGCGCGCGGTGGAGCTCATCGTCCCCCCCGGCCTGCTGAATCCGCCCTTCGGGACCGATCCGTCTCTCGATCCCGCGGTCGTGGGCGGCAACACCGAAGTGAGCCAGCGGCTTACGGATACGCTGCTCAAGGCGCTGGGCCTGGCCGCCTGCAGTCAGGGGACCATGAACAACGTGCTGTGGGGATCGGACCGCTTTGGCTACTACGAGACGGTGTGCGGCGGTACCGGCGCGGGGCCGGCGTGGGACGGCGCGAGCGCGGTGCACAGCCACATGACCAACACGCGCATCACCGACCCCGAGGTGGTGGAGCACCGCTACCCCGTGCGCGTGGAGCGCTTCGGCATTCGCGCGGGCAGTGGCGGCGCCGGCGCGCACCGCGGCGGCGACGGCGCGGTGCGCGAGCTCACCTTCCTGGCGCCCATGTCGCTCTCCGTGCTCACCCAGCACCGCGCCGAGGGCCCCTACGGCGCGGCTGGCGGAGCCCCCGGCGCCCCCGGCCGCCAGCGCCTCATCCGCGCGACCGGCGAGGTCGTCGAGCTGGGCTCGGTGGATGGAACGGAGGTGGAGGCCGGCGACCGGCTGCTGCTGGAGACGCCGGGAGGCGGCGGGTGGGGAGCGCCGGGTTATGCCTTCAGGATTACACCACAGGATCACCCTCCAGCTTACCTCTGCGCCGGGCGTTTGCTGTACCTGCTGATGTCGTCGTGCGAAACGACATCCACCAGGACGAGATGTGATCCTTCGGGAATGTAGATGATCCGGTCTCCCCTGTTCACGTAGGCTTCCCAGTAATGCTTGTCCGGCTTGATGGAGTGCGCCTTCAGGCTGGGGTGAGCCGGATTGTCGAATAGTAGCCTGGCGCGTGCACTGACTTGCCGTCGCGTGCCATCCTGCAGCTTCGCGACGGCCCCTTTGTACTGCTGGGTGATTTCGAGCGTCTGGAACGCCGGTGCAGGCTGACGCACCGGTGTTCAGGCGAGACTGTCGAGGTGAGCGAGTGCCGCCTCGCGAGAATCGAACTTCTCGACTCGTCCCTCGCGGCGGTCCGCCTCCGCCTTTTGGATGCGTGCCTGCATCTCGGGATGGTCGAACCAGTGCCAGTCACCGTGCCTGATGCGTCGAAGCGCTGCGGCAAAGCGGGTCTGCCACGACTGCTTCAGGACCGGCTTCGTCGGCTCCCGCTTGGTCTTCTGCATCGGATTCTCCTCAGACCGGGCTCGCCAAAGGCGTTCAATGGTTGAACACCTTCGGGTTGAATGCTATTCGAACTGGAACGTCTCTGTCAACGGGATATCTCCAGCCACCACGCGCCTGCCCGTATCTGTAGCTGGTTGCAGGCCAAAGTGTTCCGCGGATCTCCCGCGATCGATCTGGTGAAGTACCTGGCCGATGTGACTGTTGGATACGTGCGCTTCAAGCAGGGGGCGCCCGCCGTGGCCCGCCCATCGACATCGCCGCGATCACAACGCATCAGGGCTTCAAGTGGGTGGAGCGGAAGCATTATTACCGGCAGGAGTTGAATCCGGCTATCATTGAATGAACCTCGAGACCTGGGATGCTCATGGACGATCATGCCGGAAACCCGTCAGGCCCGGGACGCTCGACCTCGACGCCCAGAGGGGGATCAAAGCCGCCGATCCCACCCGTGCCCAAACTCAGCGAAGGCCAGGTGAAGGATCTGCAGGATTGGGCTCGCAAGCACCTTCCCCCAGCAAAGATGAAGTAAGCATTGGCCCTCTCCCGGCACTGGAGCGGGCCGATTTTCATGCCTCGGCGATCGGCGGTTGGTGGGTCTACCCGTCCCCGGACGCTCAGCCTCTGAATCCGGCAGAATCCCCGAGGTTGATGCGGGCCCCCACCGCGGCTGGTGGGGGCCCGCGTTTTATCCGCCGGTCCGGCTTACCGCGTCTCCGGCAGCGTCTGCACCACGTTGCCCTGCGCGTCCAGGAACTCCAGTCGCGGCACGTCCAGCGAGTCCACGGCCATTCGGATGCGCGTGCGGCCGGCATGGTCGTGGATCCGCATCCCCGCGACGCCCTGCTCCTGCCCCACGAACACGCGGTTGATCTCCCACTTTCCCTCGCGCTGAAACCGCACGCGGAGCGCCCGCCGCGCCGCGTCGCGCTCCGCCTCGGGAAGCCGCTCGATGGAGTCCTGCGCGGCGAGCCACTCCTTGGTGGTCCCGATGGGAAAGTCGGAGATGCGCAGCCCCGCGCCGTAGTAGCCCGGGCGCTCCATGTAGTTGAGCGCCACCACCTGGTCGCTTTCGAACCGGTCCATCGACAGGTGCCCGCCGGCGCTCACCCCGTCGGGCGTGCGCTCGCTCCAGTGCATCAGCCCGCCGGACTCGTCGCCTTCGCCGTTGAAGAAGATGATGCCGTTGTAGCCCTCGCGCTCCCCGTGCTCCCGGCCGTCCATCCACACCCCCGGCAGCCGGTGCTGGTTGGCGATCACCAGCGCCAGCCGCCCGTCCGGCTCTACCACGTTGATGCGCTCCACGTCGATCTCCTGGAACCGCTGCCGCTGCGCCGACTGGAACGCGGTGCCGCCCAGCAGCAGAAAGCCCAGCAGCGACACGGCGGCGTAGCGGCGCAGAAAACTGACTTCGCGCTCCAGGCGGGCGAGCGTGGCGTGGTCATGCATGCGGGCGTTCTCCGGGATGGGTGGATGAGGTGCGGGCGGTTGCCGCGCCGTGAAGAGTGCGATGCGTGCCGGACGCCGGACGTTTACATCCGCGGGAGGGATCCGCTCATCCGTTCCCGGCCGGGCGGAGCAGATGCTGGCGGCGTGCCCCGCCGCATGCATATCATGTCGCCACATCCCGCCGTACGTCCTCCCCAGCGTCCCGCCGCATGAAGCGCTTCCTGCAGATCCTGTTCTGGTCCGTGATCCCGGCCGCGTTCATCGGGCCGGGGACGGTGACCACGTGCGCCTCCGCGGGTGCGGGGTTCGGCTACGCGCTGCTGTGGGCGCTCACCTTTTCCACCATCGCCACGGTGGTGCTGCAGGAGGCCAGCGCGCGGGTGACGGTGGTTTCGGGCCGCAACCTGGCCGAGGCCATCCGCGACCGCTTTCGCGGCGGCGCCACGGGGCTGCTGGTGCTGCTGCTGGTGCTGGGCGCGGTGGTGCTGGGCAACGCCGCGTACGAGGCGGGCAACGTGCTGGGCGCCTCCGCCGGCGCGGCCCTGGGCTCGCCCGTGGACGCGCGCGTGGCCACGCTGCTCATCGGCGTGGTGTCGGCGGCGGTGCTGTGGGTGGGCACGCCGCGCGTGGTGACCACGGTGCTGGCGGCGACGGTGGCGTTCATGGGCATCGCCTTCCTGGCCACCGCGTTCCTGCTGCGGCCGCCCGTGGGCGAGGTGCTGCGCGGCAGCCTGGTGCCGGCCGTCCCCGCGGGGTCCGGGCTGCTGCTGCTGGGGCTGGTGGGCACCACGGTGGTGCCCTACAACCTGTTCCTGGGCTCGGGGATCGCGCGCGGGCAGAACCTGCGCGACATTCGCTTCGGCCTTACGGTGGCGGTGGTGCTGGGGGGATTGATCTCGATGGGAATCCTGGTGGCCGGCGCGGACGTGGAGGGCACGTTCAGCTACGAGGCGGTGTCGGCCACGCTCTCCACGCGGCTGGGGGGGTGGGGCGGGCCGCTGTTCGCGTGGGGCCTGTTCGCCGCCGGCTTCTCGTCGGCGATCACGGCACCCCTGGCCGCGTCCGTCACCGCGCGCGGCCTGTTTGGCCAGGACACGGACCGGTGGGAGCCGCGCGGATGGCGCTACCGCGCCGTGTGGATGGGGGTGCTGGCGGTCGGCGTGGGGTTCGGCCTGGCGGGGATCCGGCCCATCCCCGCCATCATCCTGGCGCAGGCGCTCAACGGCGTGCTCCTTCCGTTCGCCGCGGTGTTCCTGCTGGTGATCGTCAACGACCGGGGGTTGATGGGCGACGCGGGGATCAACGGCCCGGTGGCCAACGCGGCCACCACCGCCGTGGTCGCCGTTACGCTGGTGCTGGGCGTCTCGGGCGTGCTGCGCGCCGCGGCCACCACCCTGGGCCGCACGGCCACGGAGGGGCAGATCCTGGGCACCGCCGCGGTCATCGCCGCGCTGCTGCTGGTCCCGCTGTTCCTGTGGGTGCGGCGCGCGCGGTCGGGCGCGCGCGCGGCCCTGGCCTGACGGCGGAGGAATCCCGGCGCGGTATCGGGCGATTCCCTGCATCGCCAGTGGCCGGGCGCTGGCTAGATTGGCGCGCTCGATCTTCCCCGTCCACACATCCACGAGACTGATGCTCCTGGGTCACTACGGCGCCGCGTTCGCCGCCCGCCGCACCGCTCCGCGAACCTCGCTCGGTGCGCTCACCTTCGCCGCGCAGTTCCTCGATCAGCTCTGGCCAATCCTTCTGCTGACGGGCGTGGAGCACGTGCGCATCGTACCGGGGCTGATGGCGGCGAGCCCGCTGGATTTCGTCTCGTATCCCGTCTCGCACAGCCTGCTGACGGCCGCAGGATGGGGCCTGCTCCTGGCCGGCATCTACTACGCCCTGCGGCGCGACGGGCGCGGCGCCGCGGTTCTCGGCGCGCTGGTGGTGAGCCACTGGCTGCTGGATGCGCCCATGCACCGGCCCGACCTTCCGCTGTGGCCGGGCTCGCCGGTGCTGGTGGGCGGCGGCGCATGGAACTCGGTACCACTCACCATCCTGCTGGACGGCGGCGTGTTCGCGGCGGGGCTGGCGCTGTACCTGCGCGGCACCCGGGCCCGCGACCGCATCGGGAGCTGGGGGCTGTACGCCATGGCCGCGGTGCTCGTCTTCTTTTTCGTCAGCGGGTTCCTTGCGCCCCCGCCGTCCGGCGAGCGGGAGCTGGCGTTCGGGGCACTGGGCTTGTGGCTGTTCGTCCCTTGGAGCTGGTGGGTGGACCGGCATCGCGTCCCCCGGCACGCCGCCGCGCGGCCCGCGGGCCTCTCCGGCTGACGACGATTCGTGCGCGAAGGAGGCCGCGCCAGGGCGATTCACCCGATGCCGTACAGGCGCATCACCACGCGCTCGAAGGCGCGGCCGGAGAGCAGCGTCCGTCCCAGCACCGTCGCCAGCCGCTCGCTTGCGGGCCCCACCATGTAGCGCATCCGGGGCGAGGGCGTCCGCAGGATGCGGTGCACCAGGCGCGCGACCTCCTCGGGCGGCGCGCCGCGCTGCTCGTCGCGCGCCACGATCTCCAGCGCCTTGCCGAACGTCCCCGCGTACGGCGAGCCGTCCCCCGCGCCCGCGGCCACCCGGCGCGTGGCGGTGATGCCGGTGCGGTAGTTCCCCGGCTCCACCAGCACCGCCCGGATGCCGAACGGGCGCACCTCGCCGCTCAGCGCCTCGGTGAACCCCGCCACCGCGAACTTGCTGGCGCTGTACGCCGCCTGAAACGGCAGCCCGATGCGCCCGCCGATGGAGCCGATGTTCACGATGTGCCCGCGCCCCGCGGCGCGCATGGCGGGGAGCACGGCGCGGCACACCCGCCACACGCCCAGCAGGTTGGTCTCGATCTGCGCCCGGGCCTCGTCCGCCGTCGTGTCCTCCACCGCGCCGGCCAGCGCCCAGCCGGCGTTGTTCACCACCGCGTCGATGCGCCCCGCCCGCTGCAGCACCGCCGCCACCGCCGCATCCACCGAGGCGTCGCTGTCCACGTCCATCACCACCATCTCCACGCCCCCGTGCGGAGCCGCGGCTTGGCGCCGGCTGGTGCCGAACACCCGAAAGCCCTGCTCCGCCAAGTGCCGCGCGCACGCCTCGCCAAGCCCCGAGGAGGCACCCGTGATCAGGACGACTCGGCCGCTTGCGTTCATGGGATGTAATCTCCTGGATGTGGATGGACGATGGCCCAACGTGTCGCGCGTGCCCTGCTTTGCGTGAACGGGAGTGCGTATCCTGTGCGAACCCGGCCGGAAGATGCATCCGGCGGCCCGATGCGAAAAGGAGGGTGGCGGCCACGAACAGAAAACGGCTCCAGCGGTGCTGGAGCCGGGTTTCTCGGTCACGGCGATTCGCTCTGCTTAGAAGGCGGTCGTCTGAAGAATCTGAAGTTCGCGCGCGATCGTGTCGAGTTCCCCTGCGGCAGAATATGTGTAGACTTTGGGTTGCGTCCCATTGAATGCTCCTTCACTGCTGATTATCTCGCGGGCCATCTTTCCTAACTCATTCCCTTCTCTTGATCTGACGATAACAGAAATCGCCGATGAGGCCGTAGCCCTAAGAGTTTGCTCAATTTTTTGAGCGATCAGACGTGCATCGTCCAACGTCTTTCGTTCATTTGAATCATGTGTTTCCATTGCATCTACAAGAATCACGTCCTTCAACCGCAAAGGATACCAGACGGGAACACTAAGATCTGAGCGCGTTTTTCCTTCGATCTGTGCGTTCTCCGTAAAATCCCGCACCGGTTCATATCCAAGTCGTTGAAGACGCGTGCGAACGGACCGTACCACTCGACTGCCGCGGCGCCGACGGGGTGCCGCGGTATCTGATACTGAATGGAGATGTAACTCCACGTATCGCGAGAAAAGATTGTCGGCTGCCACACCAGCATCCACGGCCAAGATGCTACGAACGCGAGAAAATCGGAGGACGCTCGTCCACTCTTGATGAGCTCGCGTCAATGCGTCAACACCACTCTCTCGGATTGCTTCTCGGACACTCTCGTACGCGTTTTCCAACAGAAGTTGCGCATGCCGTACCGGTACATTGGGGAGGGTCGATTCAACACGCCTAAAGTCATTAGTGATCCGTAGCGCGACATCTTCCGTGCTGGGGTCGTATACGATTAACCCAACGTTCAGCGCTTCATCACGCTGATCGTCAGCGCACTTGATAATCGCATAGTTGATATACCTTTCTCTAGTCATTTCAGATCTCAGCAGTTGAGATCGATACTCGGGAAACGATCCATTACTCGGGTTACAACGGTGCGCGTCTGTGATCCGCGCCAAACTGCCTCCTCTGGTACTTCACTCGGCGGAATCGCTGGATCAGCCCACTCCTGAAGTGGGGCCAACTCAAGATGCTTAGCCAACACTTCACGATCGAGTCCCTCTACCATGACAAAATACGACCCGAACTCCAACTCGTTTTGTACGATCGACCGCATTGCATAGCTCTGAGGGAGCATTGCAGCAGGCAGAGTTCCGCTTTGCCTGAACTGCCCCCATGCAAGCCATCCGTTGTCGATGTACATCAGCAAGAACTTCTCGCCACTCGCGTCAAAGTCCGGCAAGACAAGCAAGTTGTCCTCCCTGCGGTCGTTGTTGAACTGCACAGTGTCGAGTACTGTCACGCCAGCTACAGATTCCGGGTTTGCGATTGCAGACCTTGAAGGCATGAATGGGAATTCGAATTTCCCTTCCTGCCATTCGCACCAAAACGCGGTTCCCGCTCGCACATCCGCAAGTTGCCCGCCAGTTGAATCTAGAAATTCCCGCGTCAAGTTTATCAAGCCATACGGGGGCGTGGGCAAGTTTATAGATTCGGCGATTTTATAACCCAGCCATTCGCCTAACAAGCGGCCCCCGCTTTCCTCTGCCCTGCTGAGAATCTGTGGTTTTACGCAGAGATGCAGGGTCTTCCCCAAGCTGTCTCGGGCGTATGCCTCGAAAGTTAGATTTCCACGCACGATTACCCGGACAAACTCGGTCGGGATCAAAGACTCCATGATGCCAGGCGGCTGAGAGGGCAATTTTCACGTCACACCTGGACGCAACTTGCCAAAGTTACAGCCCCTTGCACACCGCTGTCCACAAAGGCCGAAGAAATTATCCGCGTTCCGAAGATAAGCCGAAGACAATAATGCCTAGTCCGAGCGGAGAAAGCAAGGGGCTTGGGGTCGTCAAGACGTATCCTCCAGCTACATCGGTCATTCGGGTTCCGCCTCGTCGCCAATGGGTTGGCCGGGGGGCAGGTCGGGGAGCGGAGCGCGCTGGTCGGGGACGTACGGGCGGTCCAGGAACCGGCCGATCTCGCCCGCCAGCAGCGCGCGGTGGGCGCCTTCGGCGTTCTCGGGGATGGCGTCGCGGGTCCAGTGCGCGCGAATCCCCATCAGCTTTTCCTGCGCCAGCGCGCGCACCTGCGGCATGGGCGCATCCGCCGCCAGCGACATCAGCCGCCGCACCACCACGTACTCGATCCCCCGGTCGATCTCGGCCAGGTACGGATCCGTCTGCTCGCGCCCAAAGGTGGCCGCCATCAGCCGGTCCAGCGTCCACTCCAGCCCGGGAAGCGAGCGGTCCATGGCGTTCTGCTCCACCAGCCGGGCGGCGCGCTCGGGGTTCAGGATCAGCCCCACCGTCAGGTCCGCCGCCGACACCGCCGGCGACACGGCGTCGAACGTCATCCCCGTGTAGCGCCCGAACATCTCGCGGTGCGTGTCGTAGGTGAACGGCCGCGGGGGGATCAATCCCAGGATGGTGCGCGGCATGGCCAGCTCCGCCGGGTCCATGGTCCCCAGCAGCGCCTCGAACGCCGCCCGCTGCACGTCGCCGCTCACGGTGCGCAGCGGCACCTGCTCGTCGCCGCGCAGGGCAAAGGTGTACTCCTGCCCGCCCAGCACCTTGGCCGCCGCCTCGGTGGCGTAGCGGTGGTGCAGGTACAGCGGCACCAGCACCTCCTCGAGCGTGGCCAGGGGCCGCCCCGCCCGGATGGCCCGCTCGCCGAAGCGGTCCAGCGCCACCCGCCGCACCCGCAGCACGCGCCGCAGCTCCTCGGCCGCGTCGGTCCCGTTGTCCCACAGGTGCGCCTGCGGGTGCACGCTCCCCGGCGAGCGCGCGTCCTGGTCCGTCAGAAAGGTGATGCCACGCGCCCGCGCCTGGGCCAGCATGGCCTCCAGCGCCGGCCGCTCGTCCGTCCCCGCGGGAAAGTCCTGGTACCCCCAGGTGATGGCCAGCTTGTCCCAGTCCCCGATCTGTGCCGTGTACGCCTCGCTCAGGTCCAGCGTGCCGTCGGGCCGCAGGCGCACCAGGGGATGGGGATAGTCCATCACCGAGGCGCGGTTCTGCGTGCTGCTGACGTAGTTGTGCGCCAGCCCCAGCGTGTGCCCCACCTCGTGCGCGGACAGCTGGCGAATGCGGGCCAGCGCCATCCGCTCCAGCTCCGGCGGCACCTCGGTCCCGGTGGTGTACGGCGACAGCAGCCCCTCGGCCAGCAGGTAGTCCTGCCGCACGCGCAGGCTGCCCAGCGTGACGTGGCCCTTGATGATCTCGCCCGTGCGCGGGTCGGTGACCGTGGATCCGTAGCTCCAGCCGCGGGTGGAGCGGTGCACCCACTGGATCACGTTGAAGCGCGCGTCCATGGGGTCCACGCTGTCGGGCATCACTTCAACCCGGAACGCGTCGCGGTACCCCGCCGCCTCGAACGCCTGGTTCCACCACCGCGCCCCCTCCACCAGCGCGCTACGGATGGGCTCCGGCGCCCCCGCGTCCACGTAGTAGACGATGGGCTCCACCGCCTCGCTGACCGCCGCGTTCGGATCCCGCTTCTCCAAGCGGTGCCGCGAGATGAAGCGCTGCACGATCTCTTCGCCCACCGGCGTGGAGAAGTCGTAGTAGTTGATGCCGAAGTAGCCCGCCCGCGGGTCGCTGCGGCGCGGCTGGTACCCCGGCGGCGGCAGCGCCACGAACGAGTGCCGCTGCCGCAACGTCAGCGCCTCGGGCGTGGGCGCCACGTCGCGCACGTACCCGCCGGGGTTGTCGCCCGTAAACGTCAGCGTCGCCTCGATCTCGGTGTTGCGCGGAAAGGCCCTGGTGTTCTGCAGGTACAGGGCGCTGCGCGTCGCGTCCAGCCGGTAGTCGCCCTGGCGGGCACGCTTGAGCGCCGGGACCACGCCGTGCGCGTCGCGGAGCACGAAGTCGGTGGCATCCACCAGCACCCGGCCGTCCTGCTCGGCCTTGACCTCGAAGCCCCACAGCACCGACTGCGCGAACGACTCTTCCACCGCGCGCCGCTCGGCCGGGTTCTGCGTGGAGGCGCGGTAGCCCTGGTTGGGCTGCACCATCAGCACTCGCGGCCCCACGCGGTCGAAGCGCACCAGCCGCTCGCCCTGCAGCTGCCCGCGGTCCAGCCCGATGTCGTTGGAGCCCAGCCCCGCCGGCAGCGAGACCACGTAGATCAGCTCCTCGCCCGTGCGGGGGATCTCCATCCACACCCTCCCCGTGGACGCCTCCCAGTAGACGGGAAGAAAGCCGTCGCGCTTCTCCATCGTCCGCGTTTTTTCGGCGATGGAGGGAAGCGGCGCCTGCGCGCGCAGCGAAAGCGGGGCGAGCGCCGCCAGGCACAGCGCCGCCACGGCCGTGAAACGCGGGATGGATTGCATCGTAGAGTGCGGGGGACCGGGTCGTCGAACGGGTGTACGAAGCGCAAACAATAGGGTGCAACCCCGTGCTCGGCAACGGCTTTGACGTCCCGTTGCAGATGACCGCCACGGAATGGACACCGCGCGAGACAAGTGGACGCATGCAGATCGATTCCGAGGGCCTGCGGCTGGTGGTCACCGACTACCGGGGCGGGGAACGGATGGCGCCGCACTGGCATCCCGGCACGCAGGTCAGCATGGTGCTGCGGGGGGCGGTGGAGGAAGGCGTGGGCGGCCGCGAGCACCAGGGCACGGCCGGCGCGGTGCTGGTGAAGCCCGCCGGCATCGTGCACCGCAACGTGTTCGGCCCGGGAACCACGCGCATGCTGAGCATCAACCTGCTCCCCGGGGCGGTGGATGCAGAGGGGCGCGTCGAGGCGCTGCGGGCGTGGCGGTGGATGGAGGGCGGCCCCGCCTCGCGCGCGCTCTGGCGCCTGCTCTCCACCGCCCGCGCGGAATCGGCTGATGCACCGCGGCTGCTGGCCGACTGCCTGTGGGAGATCATCGACGCGCTGGGCGAAGACGGCGCACCCCACGCTCCATCCTCGTCCCCGCCGCTCTGGCTGCGCACCCTGCACGACCAGCTGCACGACTGCGCCGGCGTCGCGCCGCCGGTGCGGGACCTGGCTGCGTCCGCCGGGGTGCACCCGGTCTACCTGGCCCGCGCCTTTCGCCGCGCGTACGGCGCGCCGGTGACGGAGTACGCCCGCCGCCTGCGCGTCCGCGCCGCCGCGGACCGCGTGGCGTCCACCGGACTGCCGCTGGCGCGCATTGCCTGCGACGCCGGCTTCGCGGACCAGGCCCACCTCACGCGCGAGCTGCGCCGCGAAACCGGCCTTACCCCCGGCGCCCTTCGCCGCGCCGCCGCCACGCCACCGATCGCCGCCACCGGCTAACCCCACGCGGGGCGTCCCAGCGGGGCCACTTGCTTCCCGTGCCGGACCTCCCGTAAAATGCCGTACCAGGTATTCTCGCGAGAGCCGTGCACCTTCCGGCTCCCTCTACTCGCGCAGATCCGATGACCTTCCGCGCCACTGCCTCGATCCTGCTCGCCGCGTCCCTCGGTGCCCTTGCCACCGCGTGCGCGTCCAACGCGCGCCCGATCGCTCCCGTAGCGCCGTCGCGCAGCTGCAACTTCACCGGGGAGGTCAGAGGCAGCCTGACCTTCTGGCGCTTCGCTGACACCACGGCGATCCGGGGCACGGCCGGGGAGGCGCTGGACACGGCCGCCGCGGTGCTCCGCCGCGAGGGCTACACCGTCGCGAGGCGCGCGCCAGGCACGACCGTGGTCACCTGGGCCGCCCCAGTCGGCCTCCGGTGGCCGCTGGCGGTGCGCGTGCAGGCAGCCGGCGCGCAGCAGGTCGCTTTCTGTGCGCTGTGGGGCGGCCGCAACGCCGGTTTGCTGGCCGACCAGCCGGGATTTTCGCCCGAGCCGGCGCGCGTGGAGGCGCGAGCGCTGTACGCGCGGATCCGGGACGCGGTCCTCGCGGGCCGCTGACGCTCCCGCGTTGCCCATGCGGAAGCCGCCCGCCACGGGAGCAGGGATATCTGGCCGGACGTCCACTCTGGCCGGTTTTGTCAAGTACCCAATTGCCAATTAAAACGGCTGCCGAATCAATGACGGCCCAAGTTGCGGGGCCGTACTTCCGGATGGTGTACGGTCCTCCCGGCCCGTTGTTCCCGGCTCCCCGGCTCTTAGGCTCCCCGGCTTTCCCGTCCCCCGGCCTTCCGGCTTTCCGGGCTCCCGGCTAACCCTGCTGTGCGCGCGGGTGTGCGGCTGCTGTGCGGCCGTACGTGCGTCGGGGTTGAGCGCGTAGCGCGAAGCCCTTCCCACTCGCCCGGCGCCAGCCGGGGCGGGGCCGTATGGTGCTAGCACCATACGTATCCTGCATTCGCGGTTGTGCCCCATTCGCGGGTAGTGCCGCGCTGCCAGACGCACACGATGAACGGGCCGGGAGAGGGGGGCCGCGTCGGGCGCAGTGTGATGCCGTTCGCCGATCCTCTACCGCCCGCCCGAATCCTGCATCACCTCCACACCGCCGGAATCGACAGAGCGCACGGAAGGTTTCATCCGTTCAATACAGACGCACCCGGGCAGTGTAACCTCGGGGAAGCGGACCGGGCCCGCGCAGGCCCGCCCCGACCCTCGAACCCAACCGGAGAGTCCTTCATGCGCATCCATCCAGCACTCGCCATGGCCGCCGCACTCGCCGCCCTGACCGCCGCCTGCGGCCCCCGGCCCAGCGCCTCGCCCGCCCCCGCACCGTCCGCGTCCGCCGGGATGGACGTGCTGGCCGACAGCCTGGATCCGTTCGTCCGCGGGCTGGTGGCCGACGGGTTCATCCCCGGCGTCGCCATTGCCGTGGTCACGCGCGACGGACCGGCGTACCTGCGCGGCTTTGGCGTGCGCGACGTCCACACGCGCGAGCCGGTAACGCCCGAGACCGGCTTCTACATCGCCTCGTCCACCAAGTCGTTCACGGGAATGCTGGCGGCCATCCTGGACCAGCGCGGCGTCATCAGCCTGGACGCGCCGCTCAGCCGCTACCTTCCCGAGCTGCGGATGAACGCGCCCCTCTCCGCCGACTCCATCACCCTGCGCGCGCTGCTGACGCACACCAGCGGGCTGCGCAACGACGCCGTCGTGTTCCGCACCGCCTTCAGCGGCGACCACGACGACGCCATGCTCGTGCGCCTGCTGGGGCAGAGCACGCCCATCCCGCGCACCTACCGCTACGACAACCTGGGGTACGTGGTGGCCGCGCTGGCCATGGAGCGCGCCACCGGGCGCGAGTGGCAGGACCTGCTGCGCGACGAGCTCTTCCGGCCGCTGGGGATGATGCACACCACCGCACGCATCAGCGAGGCGCGCGCCGCCGGCTGGCCCCTGGCGTCGCCGCACCTTACCGGCGCCGACAGCGTGGTCCGGCTGACGATGGAGAAGCAGGACAACACCATGCACCCCGCCGGCGGAATGGTCACCACGGCCGGGGACCTGGTGCGCTGGCTGCAGGCGCAGCTGAACGAGGGACGGGTGGATGGGCGGCAGGTGGTGCCGCAGGCGGTCGTCCGGGCCGCGCACACCCCGCATGCCATGCACACCGACACCTTTTACCGCTACGTCCGCACCGGCTACGGCCTGGGCTGGCAGACGGCGGACTACGAGGGCGAGCGGATGGTGCACCACTTCGGCGGGTTCCAGGGATGGCAGGCGCACGTCTCGTTTCTGCCGGACCGCGGGATCGGCGTGGTGGTGCTGATCAACGACTCGTCGCCCATCGGCGGGCCCGCGCCGGACCTGATCGCCACCTGCGCGTACGACCTGCTGCTGGGCCGCCCCGGCGTGAACGCCCGCTACGCCGCCGAGCGTGAGCGCCTCGTGGCCAACGCCGCGGAGACGCGCCAGCGCATCCGCGCCGACTGGGAGCGCCGCGCCGCTCGCCCGCCCACGCCAGACGAGCGCAAGCCGTTCTTTGCGGGCACCTACGAGAACGAGATGATGGGGACGCTGGACGTGCGGCTGCGCGACAACCGGGAGCTGTGGGCCACGCTGGGCAACCTGTCCGCGCGCCTGGACCCGTTCACCCGGCCCGATGCGCTGCGGGTGGAGCTCCTGCCCGGCAGCGGTCAGCCGGTGCTGTTCTTTTTTCGCGACGACCGCACCCCCGCCGACAGCGCCAACCTCAACGGCATGGTCTTCCGCCGCCGCCCCGGCGGCTGACGGCCATCCACCATCCGTCGAAGCGCCCGCCGCTCCCTGTCGAGCGGCGGGCGCTTCGTTTCGTTTCGGATGCGTTTGACCACTTCTGTGCCGCTGTTGGCCGTGTTCTGACGCTGCATTGACGCGGGATTTCTCCGCCGCGTATTCCCATTCCTCAGCCCGTCCGGGCCGGCAGCTTTGGCCCTTGATCCTGATACCACGGAATAGTACTATGCATGAGCCACCGACACCGTCGTACGCTGGAGGCTGTCTTCCGGGATCCGGTCAGCGCGACCATCGTCTGGTCAGAGATCGAGTCGATGCTTCTTTCGTTCGGAGCCCACATGCGGGAGGGGAGCGGCTCGCGCCTGGCGATCGAGCTGAACGAGCAGGCCGCGCACATCCATCGGCCTCACCCTCGGAAGGAAGCTTCGCAATTCACGGTTCGCGAAGTTCGCGACCTGCTTATCAGAGCCGGGATAACGCCATGAAGTACAAGGGATACACGGGCTCCGTCGAGTACCACGCCGACGAGCGGCTCTTCTACGGACGCGTGGACGGAATCACGGATCTCGTATCGTTTCAGGGCGATACGGTGGAATCTCTCGAAGCCGATTTCCGCGCGGGAATCGACGATTACCTCGCCTTTTGCGAAGAGCGCGGCGTGGAGCCGCAACGCCCCTGCTCGGGCCGCTTCGTCCTGAGAATCTCTCCTGAGCTGCATCGCGATGCCGCGCTTGCGGCGCGCACACAGCGCGAGAGCCTGAACACGTGGATCACCAGTGCAATTCAAGCACGGCTTGCCGCAAAGGAGCGCCCTGCAGCCAAACGAGGCGCAGTCGTGAAGCCAGCCGCATGAGCAAAGTGGGCCGAGGACGCTGTTGTCCCCGGCCTGCTTCCCATCCTCCGCCGCGCATCACGTCCCGCGGCGTACCTCGGGGACGATGGGGATGGTGAGGGTGCGGGTGCCGCGGCGCACTTCGAAGCGCACCGCCTGCCCGGGCGTCAAGCGGTCGAAGAACCGGCCGGCGCCGCGCTCCGTGAGCTCGTGGCCGTTGATGCGCAGCACCACGTCGCCGGCGCGAAGGCCCGCGCGCGCGGCGGGGCTGCCGGGCACCGCCGCCTTTACCCGCATGGGCTCGGTGCTGTGCCAGCGAAAGTCGCCGCCCTCGCGCCGCCAGCCGCAGTCGCCGCAGTCCAGCTCCATCCCGAAGTAGATCGCCGGCCCCGCTTCCGCCGCCGCGTTCGCGTCCGGGCGCGCCGCGGTGGGGGTCACCGCCAGCGCCGGGGTGTTGCACCCGGGCCGCGGCGTCACCGACACGCGCATCTCCGCGCCGCCGCGGCGAATGCGCAGCGCCACCGGCACGCCCGCCCGCAGGTTGGCCAGCCGCCGCCCGCCCTCGGGCGTGGTGATGAGCGCCCCGTCCACGGCCAGGATCTGGTCGCCGTCGCGCAGCACGCCGTGCGCGGGGCCGTCCGGCTCCAGCCGCCAGACGCGCGGCTCGGTGGAAAAGTCGTGCGTGCGGCCCGCGCCGTCGCGCGCGTTGAGCGTGCACGATCCCCCCACGCACTGCAGCTGCCCAATTCCCAGCGTCGCCGTGCGGGGAACGCCGTCGCCGCACGACTGCGCCTGCGCCGCGCCGGCCGCCAGCGTCAGCGCGAGCGCCATCGACAGCCGCCGGGCGAACATCGATCGAAACGCCGCGCTCGCCACCATCTCCATCGTCCCCATCATCCCCGGCGTCATCAGAACATCACCGAGGCGGAGGGCGTGTCGGGCTGCACGGCGCGCGTGGTGGCCGCGGTGCGGAACAGCCGCACGGCGGAGCTGTCGTCGTTGCGCAGGCGCGTAAGCTCGCGCGAGGCACCGTAGCACGCGGCAATGGTGGCCTCGCGCCCCTGCGCGGCCACCAGGCTGTCGCCGCCGCGCGTGGCGGCCACGAAGTGCGCCACCGCCGCCACGTACTCCGTCCCCGCGCGCTGCACCCGCACCGCCGCCTCCATCGCCGTCGCCACCGTGTCGGCCGCCACGAGCACCGCCGCGCCCCCTTCGGGCGACCCCGAGAGCCGCCCGCCGCCAAAGCCGATGGTGAACACCACGGCGGCGGCCGCCGCGTGCGCCGCCCACGCGGGAAGCGCGCGGCGCTTCCGGTGCGCGTCCAGCGAGATCACCCTGGTCACCGGCACCTGGCCCGGGCGCATCTCGGCCGCCAGGCGCGCCTGCAGCGCGGGCCACAGGTCGCCCGCGGAGTCCGCGTGGCGCGGCAGGGTGGCCAGGCGGGCGGTGAGGGCGATCAGCGGCTGGGCGGCGGCGCGGCAGCTGGCGCAGGCGTCCAGGTGCGCGGCCGCCTCTTCCATCCGCCGCGGCGAAAGCTCGCCGCCGGCAAAATCGTGCAGCTCTTCTTCGGAAAGGTGCATGGTCATCGCTCCAGGGCCTCCATCATCAGGCGCCGCGCGCGGTTCAGCTGGCTTTTTACCGTGCCCAGGCTTACGCCCAGCATCTCGGCGATCTCGTGGTACCGGTAGCCGTTCACGTCGTGCAGCAGCAGCACGTTGCGCGCGCCGGGCGGCAGGCCGGCGATGGCGCGCTCCAGGTCCACCGCCGTCTCGGGCATGGCGCGCCGGGCCTCGGCGGCGTAGCGGCCGGGCTCGTCCGTGGTGATTACCCGCGCCTGGCGCCGCGACTCGCTGCGCATGCTTTCCAGCGTGGTGCGCACCGCCACCGTGTGAATCCAGGTGCTGAGCGCACTTTCGCCGCGAAAGGTCGACAGCTTTTGCCACACGCGGACGAACACCTCCTGCGTCAGGTCCTCCGCGCGCGACGCATCGCACGTCATCCGCAGCGTCACCGCGTAGACGTGGCGGTAGTGCGTGCGGTACAGCGCCTCGAACGCGGCGGGATCGGGCGGCGCGGCGGCGGGGGCGTCGAGCAGGGCGGGCTCCGGCGGTGCGGTTGTCACGGGCTCGGCTCGGGGACTCGCATGGTGGTGTTCGGAGGATGAGTTGCCGCTGAAGGGAAGAATGTTGGAACCGGCGGATTGCGCCAGCGGACGGAGGGGTGAGGAGGAGGATCGTAATCGGCGTCTAATCCCTGGAAGAGTGGCTTAAAAGTGTGTTTAAGAATCCGACGCTGCACATCCAGGCAGATACACCAGCGCTGTCATTCCGAGGCCCGCCCACGCCATAGCCTGCTTTCACACCAGAGGTTGCAGGGCCGAGGAATCCCCTGCCGGATTGCTGGAGGGCAGAGGCGGTAGCCCGTGCCTGCTTCGCGGCTACGACACGGGCGGACAGGGCCAGTGCCGGAGCGGTGCGGCGGGGCACCAGCAGCAGACAGTAGATTTCTCAGTCGGCGCGCCGGATTTCGTGCGAGCTGATGGTGCGGTGTGGCGCCTCCTTCGAAATGACAGACGGGCGCGAGCGCAAGGGATTCTTGAACACACTCTAACGCAACGACGCGGAGGCGCGGAAAGGAAGAAGAGGCAGAGAACTCTTCTCGATCCTCTCCGCGCCTCCGCGTCTCCGCGTGAGGCAATCCGTGGATCAGGCGCCGCGGTGCAGCTCGCCCGCGTTCAGCACGTGCGTCTCGCCCACGTCGGGCTGCTGGCCGGTGATGATGCCCTTCACCACCTCGAACAGCACCACCGGGCGCGGCGTGTTGCTCACCATGTAGACCACGGTGTCCGCATCCACGGCGATCAGCGTCAGGCGCGGGTCGTCGGGCCCGCCGTCGCGGCCGGGGCCGTCGTCGGGGAACCACGCCTTCCAGTCGGGCCGGTACAGCTCGTGGATCCTGGCGCGGTCGTTCACCATGCGCGCCGTGCCGCTGACCGACACCCACTCGCGGGTCTTGTCGCGGTAGTAGCTCACGTTCACGTGGGCGTCGTGCTCCAGCTCGTCCATCTTGTGCGTGTCGCCGTCGGTCACGAACCACAGGTCCGCGCCCGCCGCGCGCGCCTGCGTGGCCATGGGGCGCGAAACCAGGTGCCCGTCCGGGCGGCGGGTGGTGAACATCGCGATCTCGATGCCCTCCACCAGCCCGTACATCTGGTCCACCTTCTTTTCCGCCGAGGCCGGCGTGGCATCGTGCGGCATGGAGGTGCTGCCGTTGCTCATCCTGGATTCTCCCGCTTGTCGAATGTTGGTACAGCGTTTGGAGGCGGCGGGTCGGTGCAGGGTGTGTGCCGGAAGGAAGGTGAACGGGTGAACGGGTGAACGGGTGAACGGGCGAACGGTGATGCCAACGGGTGATGGGCATCCTTGCCGCTCCGGGCGCGGGGCGGCATCCTTCCGGCTCACCAATCGTATCCCTGCTCGTGCGAGGGCCGTTGGCCAACCGAACCACGTGGCGGCTGCAGGTGCTGGGCGCCGCGCTGCTGTTTTCCACCGGCGGCGCCGCCATCAAGGCCACCACGCTCACCGCGTGGCAGGTGGCGGGGTTCCGCTCGGCCGTCGCGGCGGCGGCCGTCTTTCTGCTGGTCCCCGCGGCGCGGCGCGGGTGGACGTGGCACGTGGTGCCGGTGGGCGTGGCGTACGCGTCCACCCTGGTGCTGTTCGTAACCGCCAACAAGCTCACCACGTCCGCCAACGCCATCTTTCTTCAGTCCACCGCGCCGCTGTACATGCTGCTGTTCGGGCCGCTGCTGCTCAAGGAGGCGGTGCGGCGGCGCGACCTGGTGTTCATGGCGCCGGTGGTGCTGGGGCTGCTGCTGTTCTTCGTGGGCTCCGAGGCGCCGGTGCAGACGGCGCCCAACCCCCCGCTGGGCAACCTGATGGCGGTGGCCAGCGGCGCCACCTGGGCACTCACGCTGGTGGGGCTTCGGTGGATGGGGAACCGCGCCGGCGGCGACGGATCGGCCCTCCCCACCGTGGTCGCGGGCAACCTGATCGCCTTCCTAGCCTGCCTTCCCGCATCGCTGCCGGTGGTGGATGCGGGCACCGGCGACTGGCTGGCCGTGGCGTACCTGGGCGTGTTCCAGATCGGCGCGGCGTACCTGCTGCTGGCGGCCGGCATTCGCCACGTCCCTGCGCTGGAGGCGTCGGTGCTGCTGATGCTGGAACCCGCGCTGAACCCGGTGTGGGCGTGGCTGGTGCACGGCGAAACGCCGGGCCCGTGGGCCATCACCGGCGGCGTCCTCATCCTGGGCGCCACCCTCCTCCGCACCGCCGCCGACGCCCGTGCGGACCGCCGCGCTGGCGCGGATGCCCCATCCGCCACCGACCGCTCCGAAGGCCTTCGGCCAGACGGAGAGTAGAGGCTCGGCAGCCCCCGTTCGTCGAGCCCCAATCTCCCGGCATCACGCCGAGGGCCGGCAAGGGCGAATGAATTCGCTGCAACAACCACACGAAGGCCGCCTTCGCGGACTGGCGGCTCCTCGTTGCTAGGCTGAGTGTCTGCCCCGTGGCTGGCTGCGGGGGAGCGGCCGGCGTCGTAGACCGTCCGCATCGAATCCTCCCCATCCTCTTCGCCTGGTTCGCGCAGAGGCCGGTGCCAAACACCGAGGGCCCCGGCTGACTGCGCCGGGGCCCTCGAACCTCTATCTGAAAACGGATCGGTTCAGTTGGGAACCGTCCACTGAATGGGGATGGTCACCACGACGGGCACCGCCGTCCCGCCGATCTTCGCGGGGCTGAACCGGAACCGGTCCACCGCCCGCAGCGCCGCGTCGCCAAACGCCGGGTGCGACGCCTCGATCACCCGCGCCGAGCCGGGAACGGGCAGGCCCTCCTCGTCCACCACCAGCTCGATCACCACGCGCCCGCTTACCCGGCTCTGGCGCAGCACCGGGGGATAGTGCCGCTCCAGCGTACGGCTCAGCCCGTTGCGGTCCAGCACCGGCCGCACCTCTACCACGTCTACGGAGTACGGCCCCGGCTCCGCCGCCGGCGGCGTGGGCGGTCCCACCGGCCCCGCGGGCGGACCCACCGGCGGACCGATTACGGTGCCCAGCTGCCCATCGCCGTCGTAGTCCTTCGGGTCTACGGGAACCACGCCCGGCAGCTCATCCTTGACCCCCTCCGGCACGTCCGTCACCTGTTCCACCTGCAGCACCTCGCCCGGGATCGGCTTCGTATCCGTCTGGTCGGCGGCCGGCTGCGGAAGCGTGGGCTGGGGCGGAGGCGGAGGCGGCTCCTTCGGCTCGATCGGCAGCGGCGGAAGATCCACGATGCCACCCACCACCTCGTCGGGCGCGGTTTCGCCGGTGGAGGCGTAGACCAGGCCGCCCAGCAGCAGAAGGTGCACGGCAACCGAGGCCGTGATCGTGGCGGGAGTGATCGCCCTGCGCTTCTTTTCGCCGGTCAGGACCTTGAACATGCGGCACCTCCTGCGGAATGATGGCGGCCGTGGGGCCGGGGGTGTCCGGGCGCGTGCGGCGGCGGACAACGGACGGCCCTGTGCCATCCTACGTCCGCTGCTCATCAGGAGTTCCGGCGTTTGCCGCGCGGCGCCCTTCCACAGAGTCAACGAACGATCGTTCGCCGTTCTGACCGGCCGATCCCGGATCCACCTCGATCCGCGCCGCGCCGCACCACCGAAGGATGGCCCACGCGATGGGCCCCGGTGCAACGGCGCCGGGGCCCTGCCGATCATCGGAATGGAGCGGCTCAGCCGGGAACCGTCCACAGGATGGGGATGGTCACCACGGCCGGCACCGGCGTCCCGCCGATGGTTGCGGGACGAAACCGGAAGCGTTCCACCGCGCGCAGCGTCGCTTCGCCAAACGCGGGGTGCGACGCCTCGACCACCCGCGCCGAGCCGGGGATGGGCAGGCCCTCCTCGTCCACCACCAGCTCGATCACCACGCGCCCGCTTACCCGGCTGTCGCGCAGCACCGCCGGGTAGTGCCGCTCCAGCACCCGGCTCAGGTCATCGCGGGCCAGCACTGGCTGCATGTCGAACGCGTCGGGGGTGATGTCGGGCTGGACCGCCGCGGACGTTGTGCGCGGGCCCACAGGTCCCCCGGACTCGCCCCTTGGGATGTCGATGACGGTGCCCAGCTGCCCATCGCGCCGGTAGTCGAGCGGCTTTACCGTCCGCACCCTCGGCGCTTCGTCCGTAAGCCCGTCGGGCGCCGTCCTTATGTCATCCAGCCGCGGCACCCTACCCGGGACCGGCTCGGTCACCGGCTCGGCGGCCAGCCGCGGAAGCGTAGGCTGAACCGGCGGCGGCGGCGGATCGATGATGGGCGGAAGCTCGCACTCCGTCTCCCCGACTTCGGGATTGAGCCCGCAGATGGGCTGCACGACCTCGATGGGGTCGTTGCCGGCGGCGGCGAACAGGGCGCCGCCCAGCAGAAGGTGCACGGCCACCGACGCCGTGATCGTGGCGGGGCTGATCGCCCTGCGCTTCTTTTCGCCGGTCAGGACCTTGAACATGGGGCACCTCCTGCGGAGTGGTGGCGGCCGTGGGGGCGGGGAGTACGGGCGCGGGCGGACCAGGGCGGGCTGTGCCGTCCTAAGTCCGCTTCTCACCGGCAGTTCCGGTTCCGTGCATCCTTCCACAAGAGCAACGAACCATCATCCGCCGTTCTGACCGGCCGCCATCCTCCGGACCGCCGGCCTCAATCCGCCAGGCACCACTCCACGGGCGAATGGCCGGCACGCTGCAGCTCGCGGTTGATGATGGTGAACGGCGTGCTGCCAAAGAAGCCGCGTTTGGCCGAGAGCGGCGAGGGATGCGCGGACTTGTGGATGAAGTGCGGCGCGCCAATCAGCGCCTCCTTCTTTGCCGCGTATCCGCCCCACAGCACGAACACCACCGGGTCCGGCCGCGCGGCCAGCGCGCGGATCACGGCGTCGGTGAACGTTTCCCACCCCTTGCCCTTGTGCGAGTTGGGCTCGCCCTCGCGCACGGTGAGCACCGCGTTCAGCAGCAGCACGCCCTGCTCGGCCCACGGGACCAGCGAGCCGTTCTTCGGGACCGGGCACCCCATCTCCGTCTTGAGCTCCTTGAAGATGTTGGCCAGCGAGGGCGGCGGCCGCACGCCGGGGCGCACGGAGAACGCGAGCCCGTGCGCCTGGCCGGGGCCGTGATAGGGATCCTGCCCCAGGATCATCACCTTTACGCGGTCGTACGGCGTACGCTCCAGCGCGGTGAACACCTCGCCTTCGGGCGGATACACGGTGGCGCGGCGGCGCTCGTCGTCCACGAACTCGCGCAGCGCGTGGAAGTACGGTTTTTCCAGCTCGGCGCCCACGTGCGCCTGCCAGGACCGGGGAAGGGGAAGCTTCATGGGCCGGGACGGATCGGGTGGATTTCGGTCGATACAAGTAAACGTCGTGCACGGGTCCCGATGCAAGCGCAAGGCCCCTTTCCGCCTTCCCGTCGCCCGGCCGAAATGCGTACAACGAGACGCTTGTGCTCAGGCGGTGTCAGAAAGAGATTGCTAGCTGCGTTGCACCCCGCAACGCCACGGCGTGGAGGCGGCCGGCCTCTCCGGCGCCACGGATCCGCGCCACCGAAAATCGCATAAAGGAGAAACTCCCATGAAGAAGATCGCGCTGAACCTGGACGTGCTGGCGGTGGAGTCGTTCGAGATCGAGGGCGGCGACCTGGAGCGCGGCACCGTGCTGGGCAACCAGGGCACGCTGAACGACAACTGCTACAGCAAGGTGGGCTCGTGTCTGCGCACCGCGTGCTGCCCCGAGACCACCGTCTGCTGATCCACCGCGGGCGCTGAACGAGCGGGGGCGGCTCCGGAAAGGGGCCGCCCCCGCTCTGCGTCTGGTGGATCCAGGAGTGTGTTCAAGAATCCTGCGCTCGCGCCCGTATGTCATTTCGAAGGAGGCGCCACACCGCACCATCGGCTCGCACGAAATCCGGCGCGCCGACTGAGAAATCTATTGTCTGCTGCTGGTGCCCTGCCGCACCGCTCCGGCACTGGCCCTGTCCGCCCGTGTCGTAGCCGCGAGTTCAGCACGGGCTGCCGCGTCTGCCCTCCAGCAATCCGGCAGTGGATTCCTGGGCCCTGCAACCTCTGGGGTGAAAGCAGGCTGCGGCGTGGCCGGCCTCGGAATGACAGCGCTGGTAGATCTGCCTGGATGCGCAGCGTCGGATTCTTAAACACGCTCTCAGGAAGTCGAGCGCTTCCGTCAGGGACGTGGAACAGTAGACACATTCCATGACTCCGTGCCGGCGGTGGCGCGTTCCGAACGAAATCAGGGAGCGCCCGGCTCCGGCACCAGCGCCACCTCCGTCACCTCGCCGCCGGACTCGTGCACGTCGGTCACCGTCTGCACCTGCTGGCCCCGCTGCGCCCAGTCGGTGCGGCGGGCGATGTTGGTGGCGCGGATGTGCCAGCGGGTGATCACCCATCCGCCGCCGGCCAGCCGCAGAAACTCCACGCTGCCGCCCGCGGGCATGGGGCGCGCGGACCCGCCCGGCTCCGTGTACTCGTACTCCACCGCCCGCAGCTCGCCCGTGCGGCGGCTGAAGCGCAGCACGCCCCTGATGTCCACGACTCCCCGGCGGCGGACGGGCTCGAACGCCAGCCCCACCGTGTGGCGGTCGGCGGCGTCCGGATCCACGTACAGGCAGTGGGTGTCCAGGAACTCGTCGGAAAGCAGCGCCTGCGCGTCGGGCCCGTAGAAGCCCACGCTGTCGCCATCGGGCCGCACGTAGCCGCGGGAGGCCAGCTCCGCGGGCGCCAGCGTCTGGAAGGGGCGGCCGGTGACGCGGCGCGGATCGTCGCTCTGGCGGCGCATGCGTCCCGTGGCCATGACGATGTGGCTGCGGTACGTGCGCACGGTGTACTGCACGCGCTCCGCGTCCTGCAGAAACGCCGCGGAGCGCAGCGCCTTGCGCGCCTCGTCCCACAGCGCGTACGCCGCCATCCCCCGCCCCGGCCGCACCGTGCACGGGCTCTCGCCCACCACGTCCACCGTGGGAAGCACGAACACCTGCAGCGCGGTGGCGAGCCGCACCTCCTCCGTCTCTCCCGCGGCCAGGTCGATCACCACCTCCGCCGTCTGATATCCCGTGCGCTCCGCCCGGACCGTGTAGCGCCCCGGCAGCGCGGCGACCAGCGTAAAGCTTCCCCGCGCATCCGTCATGGCGCCCCGGTCCGCCGCGCCGCCCGGATAGATGAGGACCACCAGCGCACCCGGCACCGGCCGCGCGTCTTCATCCACCAGCACGCCGTGCACCGTCTGCGCACCCAGCGGCCCCGCGGCGAACAGCGCCACGACGAGTGCGAGGATGCGGAGCGCGTGGGCGAGGAGGTTTGGCGATGGAGGGGAGATCAAATCGATTCCGGTAGATAAAAGGGGACGGGGGACGATGGAGCTGGCAGAGCGCGCGGCCGCTTCACGGGCATGGACCCGCGCGCGTGCGGAGTGACGGCATTCCGCGTACCCGTGGGCGGCGGCGGTGTACGTGGTTGATGCTGAACGATTTGGATCCATCCGTATCCACGTGGCGCCCGGACGCGTTGTCCACGTGGCGGGACAGGGAGGCACGCCCGGTGGACGATCGGCAGCTCCTTATGCCGAATCCGGAAAACAACAATTCACAGGTACAGAGGAACAGAGGAACAGAGTCAGACAGAGGACGAAGATGATATTTCAGCCCGCTTTCTCTGTCTGACCCTGTTCCTCTGTACGATTATTCTTTTGCAGGATCTGATATCACCTCCCCCGGCAGTTGCGGGGGAGGTGCGAGCCCAAGCGAGCGGAGGGGGCGCCCGTGGGTCGCGCCGACACTTGCTTCTGATATGACACAGCGGTCGAGCATGGCGCCGACCGAAGAATCTGCACGCCGGGCGGCGGGATCTCGTGGTCACGCGGGGTTCCCGGGCTCTGCCCGGGAGAGGGGCTCCGCGCGAGGGGAGGGAGATTCTTCGGGCGCGCCAACTGGCTCCCAGTCTTTCCAGGAGCCTGGGGTGGGCGCTTCCTCAGAATGACAGGTGGTTCGGCGGATTCCGTATAAAACCAGGCGGAGGCGGCGGATGGAGATCCGCCACCTCCCGTCGTTCATCCACCGCTCAGTAGCCGGGGGGGATGCGGCGGTGCCAGTCGGTGCGGCGCTGCACCTCGCGGGCAAGGGCGATCAGCCGGCCCTCGCTCCAGGCGCGGCCTGTAAAGGCGATGGACGTCGGCAGGTTTTCGCGGCCGAAGCCGTTGGGGAGCGCAATGCCGGGCAGCCCCACCAGGTTGGCCGCGCCGCTGATCCCCTGGCCGCCCCCGGGTGCGTCCGTCCACGCGTCGTCGAACGGCTTGCCCACCGGGTACGACACCGTGTCCCAGGTGGGATGCACCAGCGCGTCGAATCCGCCATCCACGAACAGCCGGTCCAGCGCCTCGCCGGCCGGGCGGCGGACCCGCATGGCACGAAGGTAGTCCTTTGCCAGCACCACCTGCCCCGCGTATCCCCCGATGCGGTCTTCCGGCGCGCTGAGCTCGCGCACGCGGCCGCTGCTCACCAGCTCCTCGAAGATGCTGGCCGCCTCGGCGTCGATGATGAGCGACGCCGCGGCGCCGTACGGGTACTCCGGCAGCGTGACGTCGCGCACCAGGTCCGCGAACTGGCCCAGCACCTCCAGCGACGCCTCGAAATTGCGGCGCACCTCGGGCTGCGATCCTTCGGCGTTGCCCTTGAGGATGCCCAGCCGGGGCCGCCCCGGCAGCCGCGCATCGAGCTCGTGCCGATTGGGACGCGCCACCGTGGACTCGTCGCGCGGGTCGGGGCCGGCGATGGCCTGCAGCACCACGCCGCAGTCTTCGGCGGTGCGGCACATGGGGCCGATCTTGTCCATGGTCCACGAGAGCGCCATGGCGCCCCAGCGGCTCACGCGGCCGTACGTGGGCCGCAGCCCCGTGACGCCACTGAGCGCCGCGGGGGCAAAGATGCTTCCCCACGTCTCGCTGCCGATGGCGAACGGCACCAGCGCCGCGGCGACCGCCGCGCCGGGCCCGCTGGACGAGCCGCCGCTCCAGTAGTCGCGGTTCCACGGCGTGCGGCCGGGCCCGGTGAACGACGCGTCCGCCTGCTCGTAGCCAAAGCCGCCGGCCAGCTCTACCGACGCCAGCTTGGCCACCAGCACCGCGCCCGCCGCCTTCAGCCGCTCCACCACGGCGGCGTCGGGCAGGCGCTGCTCGCGGTACGGCTGCGCGCCCCAGGTGGTGGCGTATCCCTCCGCGCCGATGAGGTCCTTGGCGCCGTACGGCACGCCGTGCAGCGGGCCGCGGTAGCGCCCGGCCGCGATCTCGTCGCGCGCCTGCCGCGCCTCGGCCAGCGCCCGCTCGCGGGTGACGGTGACCAGCGCGCCCAGCGCCGGGCCAAAGCGCTCCAGGCGCGCCATGTACGCCTCCGCCAGCTCCACCGGGTCCAGCCGCCGGGTGCGCACCTGCTCCGCCAGCTCCGTCAGCGGAAGGTGCAGCGTCTCGTCCGGAATGCTCACTGCGCGCCTCCCGGCACGCGGTACACGAACGTGGGCTCGGTGGCGATGGGGAGCGGAAAGCGCCGCAGCCGCTCGGCCGTGGCGAGCACGCCCGAGATGCCGCGCTGCACCTTGGCCATCTCCGCCTCCGTCATGCGGTCGCCGTACTGCACGCGGACGGCCTCCGCCAGCGCGCGCGCCAGCGGCGTGGGCTCCTGCTGGGCGCCGGCGGACGCGGGCGCTGCGGCCGGAGCGGGCGCAGGAGCGGCGAGCGCGGAGGCAGGCTCGGGCGCGGCGGCGGCGCACGCGGCCAGCGCCGGCGCCACCGCCGCGGCCATGGCGGCCTTCGCGAAGCCGCGGCGGGTAAGCTCGTTGGATTCGATCGCCATCGGGAAAACCGGGCGGAGTGTGGGCTGCCAGGGATCGTATGTTTGGGACAGGATACGCGGGCGGCGGGCGGGGCGACAGGGTGGGCGTCGCGCTTCGACGGGCACGGGGCTGCGTCCGCCAGCGCCCCCTCCGGGCTCGCATTACTCGCCCACCTCCCCCAAAACTGCTGGGGGAGGTTGGGGTGGGGCCGGGATCACTGCTCGGCGACAGGAATCACGCTGGCGCCCGGCCCCCCGGCCTCTCCCCCGCAAACAGCGCGGGAGAGAGGTGACGCGCACGACAAGCGTTCGACGCGGGATCGAAGTTCAACCTCCCCCAGGGTTTTTGGGGGAGGTGCGAGCCTAAGCGAGCGGAGGGGGCGCCCGCGGGTCGCGACGAACCATCCCCATCCCCATCCCCATCCCCCATCCCGCATCCCCCCCACCCCCAAAACTTGACAGCCGCCACGCCCCGCGGGTACACTCCCGCCCCTGATGCACCCAGAAATCCCTCCCCAGCCGCACGAGTTCGAGGTCGTCCGCGACCCGCTCTGGAACACCATCCGCCTGGACGCGGCGGCGGTCCAGATCATCGACACCCCCGAGTTCCAGCGGCTGCGGCTCATCCGCCAGCTGGGGCTGGCGTACCTGGTGTATCCCGGCGCCACGCACACGCGCTTCGACCACGCGCTGGGCGTGTACCACCTGGCGCGGTGGGCGCTGGGGCTGCTGGCGGACCGCGGCGAGCTGCAGCGCGTCGACCCAGTCGACTGCCGGCTGGTGCCCTACGCGGCGCTGCTCCACGACGTGGGCCACTACCCCTTTTCGCACGCGCTGGAGGAGTTGGGCGAAGAGCTGATCCCCGCCCACCACGAGCAGCTGGCGGAGCGATTCCTTCAATCCGACGGCATTCGCGCGGCGCTGGAGGCGCTGGCGCCCGACGCCCCGGCGCGCATCGGCGAAATGATTCGCGGGGCGTCGGGATCCCCGCTGCAGGGGCTGGTGTCGGGAAGCCTGGACCTGGACAAGATCGAGTACCTGCGCCGCGACGCGCGCTTCTGCGGCGTGCCGTACGGCGAGGTTGACGTCGACCGCCTGCTGCACTCCATCACCCTGCTCCCCGACCCCGAGACGGGGCGCGCGGAGGTGGGGATCCACGAAAAAGGCCTGTCCGCGCTGGAATCCCTGCTGTTCTCCAAGTACCAGATGTTCCGCAACGTCTACTGGCACCACGCGGTCCGCGCGGCCACGGTGCTGTACAAGCGGCTGGTGCAGGACGCGCTGCGCGGCCGCGTGGTGGATGCGGACGAGCTGGTAGGCCAGTCCGACGAGCGGCTGCTGACCATTTTGGAGCTGCGCGCGGAGGAGCGGGACGATCCGGCGGCGCGGCGGGTGGCGGAGCGGTGGATTCCCGCCGTGCGCCGCCGCAAGCTGCCCAAGCGCGCGCTGGAGGTGCCGGGCGAGGCGCTGCGCGGGCTGCCGGGCGATGCGTGGATCGGGCAGGATTCCGGGCTGGTGGAGGCGCTGGAGGCGCGGCTGGGGGCGGAGCTGGGGCTGGAGGAGGGATGCGTGATGGTGGACTATCCCGAAAAGCCGCGGATGCTGGGGCTGGACCTGCTGATGCTGCGCCGCTCCGGCGCGGTGCAGCGGCTGACGGAGACAGGGCGCGCGGGGCTCATCGACCTGCCGCGCGTTTCGGGCGAGCTGTACCACACGGCGCGCGCCTTCCGCATCTTCACCATGGACCGCCGCGAGATGGACCCGGACCGGGTGCTCTCGATCCTTGCCCTGGCGCCCGACGCGGCGCGCGAACGCATCTCCTCTCCCGAGCCGCTGCTGTGAATCGCCATTCACAAACAAACGGGATGGATACGGAGCTGCGGAGAAGCGTTTCTCCGTGTCCTCCGTGTCTCCGTGTGAGGTCCGGCCGTCGTGGAGCGCGGGGATGAGCGATCCGAATCCCCACGCGGGGCTGATGCAGCGCGGCGCGGGCGAGCACGTGCTGATCGCGGAGGACGACGCGTCGGCGGCGCGGGTGCTGCGGCTGCTGCTGGAGCAGGCGGGCTACCGCGTCACCGTCGCGGCGGACGGCGAGCAGGCCATGCGCATCCTGGACGAGCAGGGCGCGCCGGACCTGCTGCTGCTGGACTGGATGCTGCCGCGAATCAGCGGGCTGGAGATCTGCCACGCGGCGCGCCAGCGGTGGGACGCGCTGCGCCTGCCCATCCTGATGGTGACGGCCAAGACGGACCCCGAAAGCGTGTACGCCGCGTTCGACGCGGGGGCCAGCGACTACGTGGGCAAGCCGTTTCGCGGCGCGGAGCTGCGGGCGCGCATCGACGCGCACCTGCGCACGCGGCGGCTGATGGAGGAGCGCGCGCGGATGGAGGGGCACCTGCGCGAGCGCGACAAGCTGTTCACGCTGGGGCTGCTGGCCGGCGGCGTGGCGCACGACCTCAACAACCCCCTGGCCGTCATCAGCGCCCACGCGCAGATCCTGCTGCGCCGCGCGGCGGATGAAGACTCTGCCGAGCAGCTGCGCGACATCATCGGCGCGGTGGACCGCTGCTCGCGCATCGTCAACGACATGCTGAACTTTGCCCGCCGCCATCCCGTGGAGCGCGGGCCGGTGGACGTGGCCGACGTGCTGCGCGCCACCGTGGGGATGCGAGAGCGCAAGCTGTCCACCTCGGGCGTGGACGTGCAGGTGCAGCTGCCGGACGAGCTTCCGCTGGTGGCGGGCGACTGGCACCAGCTGCAGCAGGTGTTCCTCAACGTGCTGGTGAACGCCGAGCAGGCGCTGGGCGAGCGCGGCCGCACCCTGCGTGTATCCGCCGCCCCTGTCTCCGAGCCGGCGCCGTCCGTCGTCGTCGAACTGTGGAACGACGGGCCGCCGATTCCGCCGGACGTGCTGCCCCACATCTTCGATCCCCTGTTCACCACCAAGGCGGGGGACGAGGGGACGGGGCTGGGATTGTTCATCTGCCGGCGCATCATCCGCGAGCACGGGGGGTGGATGGACGTGCGCAGCGGCGACGATGGCACCGCGTTCGCGATCCGTCTGCCGGTGTACCCGGATTGACCTTTTCGACCCGCGACCCGGAGCGTTTCGCGATGCGCAGATCCGTCGTTCTGCCGGCCCTGCTGGCCCTGTCCGCCGCCGTTGCCTGCAGCCCCTCCCCCGCGCCGGGCGGCAACATGAGTGCGGGCGCGCAGTCCGGCCTTCCCGCGGGCGCGGCGGATGCGACCGCGCGGCTGGCCGCGTCCCCGCGCCACGGCGAGTGGGCGATGGTGAGCGCCGGCGGCGGCGACAGCGTGCGCGCCTGGGTGGTGTATCCGGAGCGCAGCCAGAAGGCGCCGGTGGTGATCGTGGTGCACGAGATCTTCGGGGTGAGCAACTGGATTCGCGCGGTCGCGGACCAGCTGGCGGCGGACGGCTTCATCGCCGTGGCGCCCGACTTCCTTACCGGCCGCAACGTGCCCAACGGCCCCGACGGACAGCCGGTCGCGGACAGCGCCGTGGCCGCCGTCCGCTCGCTGAACCCGGCGGACGTGCAGCGGCGCATCGACGCGGTGGCGCGCTACGCCACCGCGCTGCCGGCGGCGAACGGACGCTACGGCATCGTGGGCTTCTGCTGGGGCGGATCGGTGTCGTTCGCGCACGCCGCGCACTCGCAGACGGTGGGCGCATCCGTCGTGTACTACGGCACCTCGGCCCCCACGGACCAGCTGGGGCGGATCCGCGCGCCGGTGCTGGGCCTGTACGGCGAGAACGACGCGCGCGTGAACGCCACCGTCCCCGCCGCGGATTCGGCCATGCGCGCGCTGGGCAAGACCTTCGAGCACGAGACGTACGCCGGCGCCGGCCACGGCTTCCTGCGCCAGCAGGACGGCCAGAACGGCGCCAACCTGGCCGCCACGCAGGCCGCCTGGCCCCGTACCGTCGCCTGGTTCCGCCGGCACCTGGGCGGCTGAGGCGGGAACGGCAGTCAGCATCTCCGGAGGATGCAGAGCAAGCGGCCGGCGCCCCACGATCGTTTCTCGCGACCTCCCCGCAAACTG
Organism: Longimicrobium sp.; assembly: GCF_036399255.1. Lineage (GTDB taxonomy): Bacteria > Gemmatimonadota > Gemmatimonadetes > Longimicrobiales > Longimicrobiaceae > Longimicrobium. The sequence continues at coordinate 74,299 of NZ_DASWNM010000091.1, read as the reverse complement.
CGCGGGGGAGGGTGACGCGCTCGACTGGCTGTCGAAGCGGGATCGAATTCTCCTCTCCCCATGGGGTTTATAGAGGAGAGGCCGGGAGAGGGGGGCCGCCAGCGGACGCAGTTCAAACCATCCGAAGGACGATCGAATTCTCCCCTCTCCCCGAGGAACGACGGGGGAGAGGCCGGGAGAGGGGGCCGCCCGCGGACGCAGTTCGATCGATTTCGCCGAGCCTCAGTCCTTTTCATGCCAACCCTCCAGCTCGATCCCTTCCACAAGCGCCCGGACGGCGTAAGTTTCCAGTCCGCGCCGCACCCGTCCCCCGTCCTGCCCATCTTCGTGAAGTCCACCTACCGGATGACCCTGGCCGACCGGCTCGGCCCGGACGCGTACCTGCTTCTTCGTTTTGCGGTGTGGGGCGTGGCGATGGGCATCATCGCGGCGGTGATCGCCGTGATCCAGGCGAAGGGCGAAGGGGCATCTGGCTCCGTGGTGCTGGTGCGCGCGGTGCTGGCGGCGTTGACGGTATGCGTGCTGGTCACGGCCGGAACGGCGGGATGCGTGTACGTGGCCGCCGCCGCCGTAGCCCTGTGGGTGGCGCCGCGCGGATCGGGCCGCCCGGTGGAGCCGGACTTTTCGCTGCAGGACGCCATGCTGATGCGCGGCGACGTGGCGGGCGCGCTGCACGCCTATGAGCTTCTGATCGCCACCACGCCCGCGGACCCCCGGGTGCGCATCCGCGCCGCGGAAGTGTACGCCGGCCCCGGCGCCCGCCCGCGCCGTGCACGCGAGCTGTTCGAGGAAGCGCGCGGGCTGCCCGGGGTGCCGGCCGGCATCGACATCCACGCGACCAACCGGCTGGTGGACCTGTACCTGGGTCCGCTCGACGACGGCCGCGCCGCCCGCGCGGAGCTGCGCGGCCTGGCGCACCGGCACCGCAACACACCCATCGGCGCCCAGGCGGAGGAGGCGCTTCGACGGCTGGGGCCGGCGTAGCGGGACGCGGGCAGGCAAGTATTCCCCCGTCGATGAGGCGGTGAAACCGAAGGGTTGCAACGCGTTGCCGTGGGTGTGGACGCGAGAGGGTGAGCCGCCCCCCACCCCGGGCCTCCCCGCAACTGCGCGGGGGAGGGTGACGCGCTCGACAGCCTGTCCGGAGCGGGATCGAATTCTCCCCTCTCCCGAGGAACGCCCGAGGAACGAGGGGGGGGAGGGGCCGGGGAGGGCCGCCGGCGGACACAGATCGAGTCTCTTCGTCGAGCCCCGATCCCTCGGACACCCAACCTCCCCCAGCAGTTTTGGGGGAGGTGCGAGCCTAAGCGAGCGGAGGGGGCGCCCGCTCCTCGCGCCAAACCATCCGCAGCACGTTCGAATTCTCCCCTCTCCCTGAGGAACGAACGGGGAGGGGCCGGGGGAGGGGCACCCCGCCGACGCAGTTCAACGCACGCCAATCCACCCCATCCCCACCTCCCCGCACACAACCGTTGACATCCGCCGACTCCGTACCTAGACTTGTTACAGTTACACCAACCGGAGTCCAGATGTCGACGATCAGCAGCAGGATGGCGGTGGCGGTACACGTGCTGGCGTACTTGGCGTGGCGGCGCGACGAGCCCGTCACGTCCGAGCGCATGGCCGGCAGCGTGAACACCAACGCGGTGGTCGTCCGGCGCATCATGGGATCGCTGCGCAACGCCGGGCTGGTCTCGGTGCAGCCGGGGGTGGGCGGCGGCGCGCAGCTGGCCCGCGAGCCCGAAGACATCTCGCTGCTGGACGTGTACCGCGCGGTGGAAGAGAAGGAAGAGCTGTTCGCCCTTCACGCGCAGCCCTGCCACCACTGCGACATCGGCAGCAACATCCGCCAGGTGCTCCAGGGCGTGTTCTGCCAGGCGCACACGGCCATGCAGGGCGTGCTGGGCGGCGTGACCATCGCCGACGTGTTCCGCCTGGTGCAGCAGGGCAAGATGCACGGCGGGTGCGGCGGGGCGCAGGCGGCGGACGCCGAGGCCGGGATGGCGCACCACGCGTAGAGCGGCCCGCAAGCCGTTTTCGCGTCAGCGGATCTGCAACCGGTCCGGATACAGATGTAGTCGAGCGGGAAGGGTCGTACCGTTTTGATGCGGGAGGCAGGGATGACACGGATGGCGAGTGCGCGCAGGGCCCTGGGGGCGGTGATGCTGGCCGTCGCGGGGATGATGGCGGGGGCGGACGAGGGTGCCGCGCAGGACGCGCGGGTGCTGGGGCGGGTGACGGACGGCGTGGGCAACCCGGTGGCGAACGCCGCGGTCACGCTGGTGCCGGAGGGCGGGGGAGCGGGGCAGTCGGCGGTCAGCGGGCCCACGGGCGGGTTCCAGTTCCAGGCGGTGGCGCCGGGAACGTACACCCTGCGGGCGGAGCGCGGCGGGTTTGCGGTGCAGGAGCAGCGCATCACGGTGCGCGCGGGACGGGTGGTGACGCCGGTGCTGCGGCTGACGGGTGGAGGTCGGGTGGGGCGGGGGACGGTGGCCGCGCGGGCACCTGCCCGCTGAGCGGCGCGGGTACGCCGCCGCGGGCGAAGTGCGCCCCAATCTGTAACTTAAGCGGTTTCAGTTAGCCCGCGAGCGCGGGCGATCGACAACCAACGTGAGGGGATGACGAAGATGAGCGAGCGTACGCCGAACCTGTTCACCCCGTTCCGGCTGGGGCCCTACGAGCTGCGCAACCGGGTGGTGATGGCGCCCATGACGCGCAGCCGCGCCGGCGAGGGCGGCGTCCCCACGCCGCTGATGGCCGAGTACTACACCCAGCGCGCGGGCGCCGGGCTCATCGTCAGCGAGGGGTCGCAGGTGTCGCCGCAGGGCGTGGGCTACCCCGGCACGCCGGGCATCCACACCGACGCGCAGGTGGCGGGGTGGCGCCGGGTGACGGACGCGGTGCACGCCAAGGGCGGGCGCATCTTTCTGCAGCTGTGGCACGTGGGGCGGGTCTCGCACCCCTCGCTGCAGCCGGGCGGCGCGCTTCCCGTCGCACCGTCGGCCATCGGCGCGCCGGGCGAGCTGTACACCGGGCAGGGGATGAAGCCCTTCGTTACGCCCCGCGCGCTGGAAACGGACGAGATCGCCGGAATCGTGGAGCAGTATGCGGAGGGCGCGCGGCGGGCGTACGTGGCGGGGTTCGACGGGGTGGAGCTGCACGGGGCCAACGGCTACCTGATCGACCAGTTCCTGCGCGACGGCACCAACCACCGCACCGACCGCTACGGCGGCTCGGTAGAGAACCGCGCCCGCTTCCTGGAAGAGGTGACGGCGGCGGTGGTGGACGTGTGGGGCGGCGAGCGCGTGGGCGTGCGCATCAGCCCCATGGGCCTGGTGAACGGGATGAGCGACACGGACCCCGTGGCCACCTTCGGCTACGCGGCGTACGCGCTCAACCGCTTCAACCTGGCCTACCTGCACGTGTCGGAGACGATCGGCGAGCAGGAGCGTCGATCCGCGGACGGCTCGTTCGTCGTACTGGGTAGAGCGGGCGCGGAGCCCCGCGTCTCGCCCGTGCTCAAGGCCATCTTCCGCGGCCCCTTCATCGCCAACGGGGGCTACGACGGCCAGACGGGGAACGCGGCCATCGCCGACCGGCAGGCGGACCTGGTGGCGTTCGGGGTGCCGTTCCTGGCCAACCCCGACCTGCCCGAGCGGCTACGGGCGGACGCCCCGCTCAACACGCCGGACCGCGCCACCTTCTACGGCGGCGACGAGCACGGCTACACCGACTACCCGGTGCTGCAGACCGCTGGCGCGGCCTGACGCACCACCCGCCCACCGGCCGGGGGGCCGGCGGGCACACATGGAACGGGATCCGAGGGAAGGGAAGGGTTCTCCACATGCTGGCACTGCTCTCCGCGCCGCGCGGCCGCGTATCCGCCGCCCGCCTTGCCGCCCGGTCCGCCCAGCGCGGCGCGGACCCGGACGCGTACGGCATCATCATCCGCATGCCCCGCGCGCCGGCCGACGCCGAGCCCGCGCACGTCCTGACGGCGCTGCCGGAGACGGGAGGCGTCCAGTGAGCGCCGCGCCGCTGGACGGCAAGGTGGCCCTGGTCACGGGCGGCACCGGCGGCATTGGCCGCGAGACCGCGCTGGGGCTGGCCAAGCTGGGCGCCACGGTGGTGGTCGTGGGCCGCAACCGGGCGCGCGGCGAAGCGGCGGTGGAGGCCATCCGCTGCCAGAGCGGCAACGCGCAGGTGGAGCTGATGACGGCGGACCTGTCGTCGCTGGACGAGGTGCGCGCTCTCGCGGAGCGGTTCTCGGCGGCGTACGACCGCCTGGACATCCTGGTGAACAACGCGGCGGGGATGTACGCGGAGCGCCAGGAGACGGCGGACGGCCTGGAGGCCACGCTGGCCGTGACGCACCTGTCCCCCGCCCTGCTGACGCACCTGCTGCTGCCGCGGCTGCGTGCCTCGGTGCCGGCGCGCATCGTCAACGTGGGAAGCGGCGTGCACCGCCACGTGCGCATGCGCTGGGACGACCTGCAGTCCGCGCACGGCTACCGCGGGCTGGACGTGTACGGCCGGGCCAAGCTGCTGAACCTGATGTGGACGTACGAGCTGGCCCGCCGGCTGCGCGGCACCGGCATTACCGTGGTGGCCGCGGACCCGGGGAGCGCGTGGACGCCCATGACCGAGGCGATGGTGCCGGCGATGCTCCCGGTGCCGCTGCGGCTCACCTGGCCGCTGCTGCGCCGCGTGCAGCGCAAGCAGACGCCGGAGGCCGCCGCCCGCTCGTCGGTGGTCGCCGCGACCTCGCGCGAGCTGGTGACCGGCGCGTGGGTCGACCCGCGTGGCCACGCCGCCCGTTCGTCCCGGGCGTCGCACGACGGCGAGGCCGCGCTGCGGGCGTGGGAGACCACGGCGGAGCTGCTGGGGATTCCGGTGGCGCAGTTCGCCGCCGCCCCGGCCACCCGCAGGCGCACTGCGCGTCACCCCGCGTCCCGCAGCCGCGTCGCGCGGAGCGGATGGCCCGGTGCGGTGTACCGGGAGGATTCCGCCCCGGGCAAGGCCACGGCGGCCTGACTGGACGCCGGGATTCGCGGGAATCGCCGCGAGCCCCGGCGGAGCGAGTGAACTCGCCGCAACGACTGCGGAAAGCCCCGTAAACCGCGCGGGGCTTCACGGGCTCGGAAGATCGCGCAACACCCGTCCGCGAAGGCGGACATCGCGTTTCCCCAGCCGCGAATTCATTCGCCCCGGCGGCCTGACGGAGGACACCCGGCTCGCCGTCATCATCGCGAGCCCGGCTAGAGCGAGTGAACTCGCCGCAACAACCGCGGAAAGCCCCGCAAACCGCGCGGGGCTTCAGGGGCTGGGACGATCGCGCAACACCCGTCCGCGAAGGCGGACATCGCGTTCTCCCAGCCGCGAATTCATTCGCCTGAGGCGGCGCCCCCGGATCGTGGAGATCCCGGCCGCCGCATCCGGATCTCCCGGATTGTGAATCGTGGTACAGGAACCTTGAAACGGAGCAGGATGGCGGGTCTTCGCCTTACGTCGAACGTATTCAACCGGCGCGAGTGGCTTCTGCTGCTCGTGCTTACCGCCGTGCAGTTCTGCCACATCCTGGACTTCGTCCTGATGATGCCGCTGGCGCCCCTGCTCATGCGCTCGCTGCACATCTCGGCGCGCGAGTTCGGGCTGCTGGTGTCGGCGTACACCTTTGCGGCCGCGGCGTCGGGGCTGGTGGCGGCCGCCTTCATGGACCGGTACGACCGCAAGCGCATGCTGCTGTTCCTGCTCGCCGGCTTTGGCGTGGGAACGCTGCTGTGCGGACTGGTGGACGAGTTCTGGATGCTGATGGCCGCGCGCGTGGTGGCCGGCTCGTTCGGCGGCGTGCTGGCGGGCGTGGTGTTCGCCGTGGTGGGCGACCAGATTCGCCCCGAGCGCCGCGGCACGGCCATGGGCGTGGTGATGGGCGGCTTCAGCGCCGCGTCGGTGCTGGGGCTGCCCTTTGGGCTGGCGCTGGCGGAGCGCGGCGCCTGGGAAACGCCCTTCCTCTTTCTTGCCGCCGTGACGGCCGTGGTCTTCGTCATCACCGCCGTGGCGCTGCCCAGCATGCGCGGGCACCTTACCGGGCGCCGCAGCGACGATCCGTCGCCCTTTGCCCAGCTGTGGCAGGTGGCGCGCGAGCCGCGGCACGTGCGGGCGTACCTGCTCACCACCGCCATCATGTTCTCCGCCTTCACGGTCGTGCCGTTCCTGAGCGCGTACCTGGTGGAGAACGTGGGGATGCCCGAGACGCAGCTGGACCTGATGTACCTGGCCGGCGGGCTGGCCACCATCGTCACCGGGCCCATGCTGTGGGGGCCGCTTGCGGACCGCTTTGGCCACAAGCGGGTGTTCGTGCTGACGGCGGCGCTCAGCACCCTCCCCATCATCGCCGTCACCCACCTGCCGCGCGTGTCGCTGCCGGTGATCCTGGTGGTGACCACGCTGATGATGGTGATGGCGTCGGGGCGCATGATCTCCGTCACCGCGCTCATCACCGGCGTGGTGGAGCCGCGGCGGCGGGGCAGCTTCATGAGCCTGAACTCGTCCATCCAGCAGGGCGCGGCCGGCGCCGCGGCGTTCGTGGCCGGCATGCTGATCGGCGGCGGCGAGGGCGAGGCGCTGACGGGCTACCCGCGGGTGGGATACGTCGCCGTGGCCGCCACGCTGGTGACGCTGCTGCTGGTGCGCGGGCTGCGGCAGGCCCGCGTTCCCGACGCGCACTCGCCCTTCGAGGCCGCCGGCGCTCCCCCGCTCGCCGAGCCCATGGAGTCGCCGCAGCCCGCCTCCGACGACGCGCCCCGCCGCCCCGTCGACCGCCGCCGCCGCCCCCACGCCACCGCGGCCGAAGACTGATCGCGATCGGCAGGGCGGGGCGGGGTGGCGGACGGAGCGGAACAACGCTCGGCTGTCCAGGAGGGTGCCGCTGAACTTCTGGGATGGTAAAGGAAGCGCTGACTTCCTGAGATGGTGTTGCTAAACCTCAAATCCATAACGAAGCGGTGACTTCCTGAGGGAGCGCATACGTTTAACCAGAAGTCACACTACAGGTTGCGCGCGACCGAAGGACCTCGTCTCGGTGGCGCAGGGGCCAGATCAGGGCACGGGACCAGCCCCGTCGTTCTGCTGGCGAGGTCCTTCGGTCGGCGCCAAAGCTCATCGCAAGGCAGGGTGCGGAGCGGCGCCTCCCTCAGGAAGTCAATCTGGGTGGGAGTCGGGGAATACACCCCTCTCCGTCCCGATCGGACAGACACGGTTGTCGAACTTCGAAAATCCACCTCCGCGCTTCTCCGCGTGAGACCCCCTTGCATGGGATGACGTGATGGCAGAAGACGCTACCAAGGCCGCCAAAAAGCCCAAGCCCCTCCGCAGCGCCGAAGCCTGGGCCGAGGCGCGGCGGCTGATGTGGTCGCACCGCCGGTACCTGGGCATCGGCCTGGTGCTCATGCTGGTGAGCCGGGTCGCGGGGCTGGTCCCCGCCGCCAGCTCCAAGTACCTCATCGACAACGTGCTGGCCAAGCAGCGCGCCGACCTGCTGCTGCCGCTGGCGGGCGCCGTGCTGGTGGCCACGCTGGTGCAGGGCGTGACCTCGTTCGCGCTGTCGCAGGTCATCAGCGTCACCGCGCAGCACGCCATCACCAACATGCGCCGCCGCGTGCAGCGCCACATCACCCGCCTGCCCATCCGCTACTTCGACGGCACGCAGGTGGGCGTGCTGGTGTCGCGGGTGATGAACGACGCCGAGGGGATCCGCAACCTGGTGGGCACCGGCATCGTGCAGCTGGTGGGCAGCCTGTTCACCGCCGCCCTGGCGCTGGTGGCGCTGCTGTACCTGAACTGGGCGCTCACGCTGGCCATCGTCGTCATCCTGGGCGCGTTCGGCTTTACCATGAGCACCACCTTCAAAAAGCTGCGCCCCATCTTTCGCGAGCGCGGCGAGATCACCGCGCAGGTCAACGGCCGGCTGACGGAAACGCTGGGCGGAATCCGCGTGGTCAAGGCGTACGGAACGGAAAAGCGCGAGCAGCGCGTGTTTGCCCAGGGCGCGCACCGGCTGTTCCGCAACATCGCCAGCTCCATCACCGGCGTCTCCGTCGTATCCTCCGTGGGCACGGTGGTCATCGGCGCCGTGTCGCTGGCCGTCATCGTCATCGGCGGCCGGGCCATCCTGGCGGGGACGATGACGCTGGGCGACCTGTTCGCCTTTGTCTTCTTTACCGGCCTGCTTGCCGCGCCGGTGATGCAGATCGCCTCCATCGGCACCCAGATCAGCGAGGCGTTCGCCGGGCTGGACCGCATCCGCGAGGTGATGGGGATGCGCACCGAGGACCAGGAGGACAGGGACCGCGAGCCGCTGGGCCGCATCGAGGGCGACGTGCGGCTGCAGGACGTGTGGTACGAGTACAACGAGGGGCAGCCCGTGCTGCGCGGCATCGACGTGCACGTGCCGGCGGGGACCACCACCGCGCTGGTGGGCAGCAGCGGCAGCGGCAAGAGCACGCTGGTAAGCCTGGTGATGGCGTTCAACCGGCCCACCGCGGGGCGGCTGCTGATCGACGGGCGCGACCTGAACGGCCTGAAGCTGGCCGACTACCGCGCGCAGCTGGGCGTGGTGCTGCAGGAAAACTTCCTGTTCGACGGCACCGTGGCCGACAACATCCGCTTTGCCCGCCCCGACGCCACCCGCGCCGAGATCGAGGAGGTGGCGCGCATCGCCAACGCGCACGAGTTCGTCCGCGACTTTCCCGAGGGATACGACACGGTGGTGGGCGAGCGCGGCATCAAGCTGAGCGGCGGGCAGCGGCAGCGCATCGCCATTGCCCGCGCGCTGCTGGCGGACCCGCGCATCCTCATCCTGGACGAGGCCACCAGCTCGCTGGACAGCGAGAGCGAGTACAAGATCCAGGAAGGCCTGCGCCGCCTGCGCCAGGGCCGCACCGCCTTCGTCATCGCGCACCGCCTGTCCACCATCCGCAGCGCGGACCAGATCCTGGTGCTCGAGGCGGGCGAGATCGTGGAGCGCGGCAGCCACGCGCAGCTGATGGCGCTGGGCGGCCGCTACCGCGAGCTGCACGACCGGCAGTACGAGCTTGAAAGCGACCGCTTCATCAACCCCGGCGAAGACTTTACCCCCGACCCCGACTTTGCCGCCGCCGCTTCGGCTGGCGACGACTGACGGCCCCTGAACGGCGAGGGGTACAGAGGAGCAGAGAACCGCCAGAGGAGCAGAGGAGACCGATCTTCCTCTGCTCCTCTGGCTTTTGTCTGCCCCTCTGTACCCCTCGCTTTTGTCTTTGGACCCGGGATCATCATTGCCCGCCGGCGGAAACGCGTGTATCGTGAGATCGCGCTCTCCTCAGGCCAATCCCCCATCCCGCCCCCCCTCCATGCGCAAACCCCTGATCCGGCTCGTGCTGGCCATGGCCGCCGCGCTGCTCCCCGTGGCCCTCGCGGCGCAGGCGCAGCCGCCGCGGCCCAGCCTGGGACGCAACGCGGACCCCAACGACTGGGAAGCGTACTTCGAGCACGGGCAGCGGCTGTTCGACCGCTCTCCGGCGCAGGCCGCGGCCTCGTTCTACTGGGCATCGCGGGTGGATCCCACGCGCGCCGAGCCGCTGTTCGCGCGCTGGGCGGCCTTCTTCAAGCAGGACTACGGGACGTGGCTGGCGTACCTGGAAGGCGACCAGGAGATCCTGCGCCGCGCCAACGTCATCGAGAACGAAGCGCTGCTGACGTGGGCGTACCGCCGCAACCCGTTCGTGCACCGCGGCTTCGAGGCCGCGCTGTTCTCGGGGCTGGGCCGGCGGCTGCGCTGGGACGGCGCCACGGCGGCCTTCATGGAGTACGGCCGGGGCGACTTTCCCGACGCCGCGCAGGAGTTCGGGCGGCTGGTGCGCTCCAACGAGCGAAACGTGCGTTTTCGCTACTGGCGCGCGCTGGCGTTCGTGGGCGGCAGCCAGCTGGACAGCGCCGCGGCGGAGCTCACCCACCTGCTGGACGCGCTGCGCGCGGAGGATGCGCAAGTGGTGCGCTACCACTACGAGTCCAAGGCGCTGATCGAGTACGCGCTGGGCCTGCTGCACGAGGCGGCCGGGCGCCCCGCCGAGGCGCGCCGGGCGTGGGAGCGCGCGCTGGAGGAGGACCTGTCGATGTACCCGGCCCGCGCCGTGCTGGCGCGCCTGGCCCTGCGCGAGCGCAAGGCGGCCGAGGCCGTGGAGCACATGGCGCAGGCGGTGGAGATTGCCCCCGGCGATGGGGTGATGCAGTACGAGTACGGCAACGCGCTGATGTCCGCCAGCCGCCGCGACGACGCCATCGCCGCCTACCAGCGCGCCCTGCAATTGGAGCCGCACTGGGCCGATCCGTACCTGCGGCTGGGCGTGGCCTTCGACAACGCCCAGGAGCCCGGCAAGGCCGCCGCGGCGTACCGCGCCTACCTGGAGCGCGCCCCGCGCCGCCAGGCGACCGAGATCCAGCGCGCCACCCAGCGCCTTGCGGCCCTCGCCCCCGGCGGCTGACAAAGACAGGGCCTCACACAGAGTCAGCAGAGTCAACAGAGGAACTTGCACTCTGTTGACTCTGCTGACTCTGTGTGAGGCCTTCTTCTTTTGGTGGATCGCGATGATTGCTACGCGGTCGCGCCGCCGCAGCTGGAACCGGCGCCGGCGGTGCAGCCGTAGCAGTGCGGGCCCAGCACGATCTCGCGCCGGGACAGCGCCTCCAGGTCGAAGTCGAAGATGGTGCGCGCCGCGGCCGGGTGCACCGGCATCTCCAGCATCTGGTTGAAGTCGCAGTCGTACAGCGTGCCGTCCCACCCCACCGACAGCGTGTTGCGGCACATCACCCCCGCGGCCGCGGCGGGATTGAACGCCGTCACCAGCCGCTCCATGTACTCGTCCAGCCGCCCGCTTTCATCCAGAAAGTCCAGAAAGCGGCTGATGGGCATGTTGGTGATGGTGTACAGCCGCGTAAAGCGAATGCCGTACAGCCGCTCCATCTGCCGCTTCCACTCCGCCTCCAGCCCCGTCTGGTCGCCCGGCAGAAAGGTGCCGACCGGGTTGGTGACCAGGTCCAGCTGCAGCCCCGTCCCCTCCTGCCCGTAGCCCAGCGCGTTGAGCGCCCGCAGCGCGTCCAGCGACTCGGTGAACACGCCGTCCCCGCGCTGCGAATCCGTCCCTTTTTCGCGGTAGTGCGGCAGCGAGGCCACCACGTGCACGCCGTGCTCGGCAAAGAATGCCGGCAGGTACGCGTAGTTGGGCAGGCGGGTGATGGTCAGGTTGCAGCGGTCCATCACGTGCTTGCCCGCCTTCCGCGCCCGCACCACCAGCTCCCTCCAGCGCTTGTGCAGCTCCGGCGCGCCGCCCGTGATGTCGACGGTGGGGATGTCGGTGCCTTCGATGACCTCGAGGCAGCGGTCCATCACCGCGTCGGGCATCATCTCGGTGCGGTCCGGGCCCGCGTCCACGTGGCAGTGGCGGCAGGTCTGGTTGCACTTGCGCCCCACGTTGATCTGAAAGATGTCGATTCCCGTGGCGCGCAGCGGGTACAGCCCCGCCCCGTCCAGCGCCGCCGCGAAGCTGCGCGCCACCGGCACGCGCCCCAGCACCGCCTGCTGCTGCATGGCGGAGGCAAGCGGCACGTGGCGCTTCTGCAGTGTCGGCAGGACGCGGTGGCGGGACAGGGTAGGGGACATCGGCGTCGGGCTTCGAGGTGGTGGAAAGCGATGGGGTAAAAGTGCCTAGTACCTAGTACCTGGTACCGAGTCTGTTACTAGGCACTAGGCACTAGGCACTAGGCACTCGACACTTGGCACTGCCTTTTCCTACATCCCCAGGTGCTCGGCGTGGTTCCGCATCTGGATGCCGTGCACCAGCGATGCGCCGCCGCGGATGGCGGCGGCCACGTGCACGGCCTCCGTCATCTGCTCGGTGTCGGCGCCCTTCTGCAGGCAGTCCTGCGAGTAGGCGTCGATGCAGTACGGGCACTGCACCGCGTGCGCAACCGCCAGCGCGATCAGCGACTTTTCGCGCTGCGTCAGCGCGCCCTCGGCGAACACCGCGTTGTACCAGGCAAAGAACTTCTGCGCCAGCTCCGGCGCGTCCTTGCCGATCTCGGCAAAGCGCGGCAGGTCCTGGGCGTCGTAGTAGTGCGGGGCGGCGGCGGTGTGCATCGTCGTTCTGATGGCGCGAGAGGTTTGGGCAACGTGAGGTGGCGTACACCCAATCTAGCATTCGATCGCCATGAGAGACATTGGGCGTACGTTGTACATTGCCCGCACGATGCAGGCCGCCCCGCCCACACGCCGGATACCATCCCCATCCCAAACCCGCGGAAGCACCTGTCATTCTGAGGGAAGCGCCCCCCGGGCTTCCGGGAACGCCACGGAGCCTGTTGGCGCGACCGAAGAATCTCCCTCCCCTCGCGCGGAGCCCTCTCCCGGGCAACGCCCGGAACACATCGTGACCGACAGATCCCGCCGCCCAGCATAAAGATTCTTCGGTCGGCGCCAAGCCCCGGGGCGTACAGAGAGCACTGCGCGGCGCCTCCCTCAGAATGACAGTTTGGGCGGATGTGGTACCATCCCCATCTCCAATCCGCGGAAACACCTGTCATTCTGAGGGAAGCGCCCCCCGGGCTTCCGGGAACGCCACGGAGCCCGTTGGCGCGACCGAAGAATCTCCTCCCCTCGCGCGGAGCCCTCTCCCGGGCAACGCCCGGGAACACACCGTGACCGACAGATCCCGCCACCCAGCATAAAGATTCTTCGGTCGCGCCACTGGCTCCGCAGTTTTCCCGAGAGGCCGGGGTGGCGCTTCCTCAGAATGACAGTTTCGTCAGAGTTGTATATCCCCAGCGCCGGGCTCGAAAACATCAACGGAGCCGGCGGAGACCCTCCTCCGCCGGCTCCGTTGACTCCGTATGAGCCCAAAATCCTGGATTACCGGAACGAATCCATCTGAAAGCGCCCGTTGGCCACGTACCGCCCCGACACGCGCACCCGGTCGCCCTGGCGCAGGCGCCCGAAGCGCTCGCGGACCCCGCGGCTGGCGTTGGACGAAAGGTTCACCCATACCGTGCCGCGATCGGTGTGCAGCTCGAAGCGCCGCGCGCTACGGTCCACCCGCCCCACGCGTCCCTCCGCCGCGCGCGCATCGTACCGCTCGTCCCGGCGGTCGTCCCATCGATCATCTCGACGGTCACCGCGCCGGTCGCCGCGCCGGTCGTCGTAGCGGTCGCGGTCGCGGGAGTCGCGCGCGATCCGGCGCACCGTCACGTGGCGCGTGTACAGCTCTCCGCGCGAGTCGCGGCTCACGCGCATGCTCACGTAGTCCCCGTGGTTCAGCGCCGTGGGACGGGCGCGCCGGTCGCCGTACACCACCTCGGTGCGCCCGTCGTAGCGCACCTGCGCCGTGCTTCCGTTGTCCCGCTGCAGGCGGATCACGCGGTAGCGCTCGCTCACGTCGCGCACCTCGCCGCGCATCTCGGTGGCGCCGCCCCATCCATCGCGCCCGCCGTACACCACGTCTTCCCAGCCGTTGCCCGCGCACCCGCCCGTTGCGGCGGTCAGCGCGAGGGCCGCGCAGGCGGCCAGACCTCGCATCATCCTGTTCATCTCACACTCTCTGCTCTTCAGGGGTACCACGAAGCCCCGTCCTCTACCACGGGACGGCACGCCAACCCGGAAGAGCAAATGCCGGCGCGCGGCGAAATCGGCTTCCTTGCTGGATTCTGATCGATCTGCCGCACGCCGTCTGTCCGAGCGCGGGGACGATGGATGTCCGCTCCGGCGAGGGCGCATCGACGCCTATTCATCATCTGCTACGCGAATGCGGCGCAAGCAGATGCGGGTGGATGACGAGAGTGCCCAGCCGGATGCATCCAGCTGGGCACTCGATCCTCATCCACCCGACTCCGCCGGCGGTCTACTTCGCGGGGATGATCAGCACCTGGCCCGGGACGATGCGGTTGCTGCGCATGTCGTTCGCCGCGCGCAGCCGTTCCACGGTGGTGTCGTTGCGGCGCGCGATGCCCCACAGCGAGTCGCCCTGGCGCACGCGGTAGGTGGCGCGGCTGGCGGACGCGGTGCGCGTGGTGCGTGTCGACGACGTACGCCCCTCGGAGGGAGCGTCGCCCCCGCCGCCCGAGTTGCTTACGTAGCGGCGGTACTGGGTGGGAAAGATGGCCACGTGAAAGTGCGGCGGGCGGTTCTCCTCCGTCGCTTCCAGCACGCCCTCGTCCTCCAGCGACAGCAGCGTCCGCCGCAGCCAGGCCAGGCAGTCGCGCCCCCGCGGCTTGCGGATGTCGATGGCCATTCCCGTGGGGTGCACCGAGCGGTCCGCCGAGTTCACCAGCCGCAGCGAGGTGGGCCGCGCCGCGCTGGTGATGACCAGCCGCTCGCCGCACCGGTCATGGTACTGCGCCGCCAGCCGCTGCACGAAGATGCGCGCGCTGGGCAGCACGTACGGGTACGACACGCCCGACAGGCGGTAGTGCTCGTTGCCGCTGAGCCGCACCAGGTCACCCTCGCGCGCCGCGCCGCGCACGCCCGTGCCGCTGCGGTAGAACGTAAGGTCGTGGTTGCGGGCCTGCTGGTACATCCGGTCGATGCTGGGGCGCGAACCGCGCAGGCTTTGCGCGGCGGCCGGCGCCGCGCCCATGCCGAGCGCCGCCAGCAGCACCACCAGGGCTGTCGGTCGGGGGATTCGCATCATCAAAGCCAGAAAGCAGGGGCCGGCGGAACCAGAGGGCCGGCCAGAGCGGAAGCGCGGGCGCCGTGTCGCACCATGGTAGGCGCGCGCACGGCGGCGGTCAACGTTTACCCCGGCACCGGCGCCGGGTTTCCGTACGTGCGGGGCACGAGAAAGGTTACGAGCCGCCGGCCGAGAGCCCGGGCGAGCGGCCGCCGCCGTACAGCCGGCGGTACACCACCGCGTTGCGCAGCACCAGCTTTACGTACTCGCGCGTCTCGTCGAACGGGATCTTTTCGCGGAATGCGTCGGGGTCGCCGCCGTAGCCCAGCTCGCGGCGCCAGCGGTCGGCGCGGCTGGGGCCCGCGTTGTACGCCGCCAGCGCCAGGTCGCGCTTGCCGCCGTAGCGCCGCAGCTGGTCGCGCAGGTAGCGGGCGCCCATCCGCAGGTTGATCTCGGGCACGGCCAGCAGGCTGGGATCGAAGCTGCTGACCCCCGCGCCCGGCGCCAGCCACTGCCCCGTGGCGGGCATGATCTGGCTGAGCCCCGTGGCGCCCACCCACGAGCGCGCCCGCGGGTTGAACGACGACTCCTGCCGCACCAAGCCAGCCAGCAGGTACGGATCCACGTCCACCCGGTTGGCCTCTTCCAGCACCAGGTCGCGGAAGGGAAAGGGAAAGACCACGCGCAGCAGCCGCCCGTCCCACTCGCCGCCGCGGCGCGCCAGCAGCTCGCGGCCCAGGCGAATGCCCTCCACCGGGTGCCCCGCGTCGCGCAGCCCCTCGGCCAGCGCGATGAGCGCCCCCGGGCGGCGGTCCAGCCGGCGCTGCTGCCAGTCCAGCTCCTGCTTCCACGCGTCCGCCAGCCCCGCGCGGTCCAGCGCATCCAGCCGCGCCAGCGCCGCCTTGGCCTCGCGCGCGTCGCCGGGGACGGGCGACCAGCCGCGGTCGTTGGCCAGCGCCGCCGCCAGCGGGTCGGCGCCCAGCCGGTCCGCCGCGCGGATGGCGTAGTACGACACGGGATCGCCGGCGATGGCGGCGCCGTACAGGGCGCGCGCCCGCTCGTCGCGCCCCGCGCGCTCGTGCAGCACGCCGGCGCGGTACGCCGCCTCCGCCGTCTGCTCGCCCGTGGGATAGCGGCTGGCGTACTGCTCCCACGCCGCCGCCGCGCCCGCGGGGTCCTTGTTCTTCAGCCGGCGGTCGCCCACGCGGTACAGCGCCTCGCGCGCGTCGGGCGAGGCCGCCACGTCCGCCGCGCGGCGGTAGTAGCTGATGGCCGCCTCGCGGTTCTCCGCCGCGTCGCCCAGCAGAAAGAGCGCGCTGCCGGCGGCGGCCGTCCCCGGCCGCTTCTCCACCAGCCGGCGCAGCTCCGCGTAGCCGTCATTGCTCCCCAGGCGGACGAGCGCGCGGGCGGCGTACAGCTCCGCCTCCGCCGCCTGCGCGGGGTCCGCCAGCCGTGCCGCCGCGTCCGCCAGCACCTCGCGCGCGGGGCGAAAGTCGCGCTCCTCGAACAGCAGCTTGCCCAGCCGCAGCCGCTGCGCCGCATCGTCCGGCGCGCCGGCCCGCAGCGCCGAGCGCAGCGCGCGCGCCGCCAGCCCCGGGCGCTTGCCGGCCTCGAACGCGGCCGCGCGGGCCAGCTCCTCGTCCGCCGTGCGCGTCCCCGCCATCTCGCCCAGCCGCGTGGCCGCGCGAACACGGAGCACGCCCGGCGCGCGCGGGTCCACCGCCACCTTGCGCAGGTGCGTCCGCGCCTCGGCGTCGCGCCCGCTGGCGTCCAGCAGCCGCGCATGGTCCAGCGCGATCTCCGCCGCCTCCAGCGACGCCTGTGCGGCATCCAGGATCGGCGCCTCGGCCGCCAGGCGGCTGAGCGCACGGGCCGTGTCGCCGCGGTCCAGCCACAGGCGCGTCTCGGCGCGGGCCAGGCGCAGGCGCACAGGGCCGCTGGCGCTGGGCGCGGCCGCCGCGCGCGCCGCCTCGGCGTCGCCGCCCTTTACGCGCGCCTCCGCCTCCAGCGCGCGCATCCAGTCGGCGCCCTCGCCGCCCTCGCGGGCCGCCAGCGCGTACGCCTCCGCCGCGCCCTTGGTATCCTTGGCGCGGGCCAGCGCGTGGCCCAGGCGCGCCGCGGCCTCGGCGCGGTGCTCCGCGCGGCGGTTGGCCAGGTACCGCCGGTATCCGTCCGCCGCCGCCGTCCACTCCCGCCGCGCCTCGTCCGCGCGGGCCAGCAGGTAGCGGCCCTCGCCGCGCTCGCGCTGGTCCAGCCACGCACGGCCCTGCAGCAGCCGGCGCACGTGGCTCCATCCATCCCACCCCGCCGCCGCGCGCGCCGCCAGCACCACCACCTGCTCCGGCGCGTCGTCGGGCTTCTTTACGTGCCCCCGCAGCACTTTCCACGCGGCCCAGGGGCGGCCGGCGTCCAGGTGCCCCTGCGCCTCGCGCGTGGCCAGCGCCATCCCCGCGTGCGTCAGCACCGGCATGGCGTCGTCCGGCAGGCGGGGCGTAAGCTCTTCTACCGACGGAACGTAGGAGAAGATTGCACGTTCCCCGGAAGCCGTGCCGAATGCAAGGCCCGTGGCCAGTCCCACGAGGGCGGCGTACAGGGGTGTGCGGGGATGTTTGACCATGCGGGTACTGCCGTTTTGCGAGCGGATACGCGGGCGGGCGACGAATGTGTGCGATCCGGCGCCCCGCCCATTCTCACGTGCTCGCGGGCGCGAACGAGCACGATCTGTTCCCCGGGCGGTGCCGGGGCAGAAGCTTGCGACGTGAACGATGCTCGGGGGATTACCTTAAGATGAACCCCGCTCCGCCGCCGGGGTTCCCTCGCGGAAGAAGTGGTAAGTGGTTGCGGGGGCATCAGATCGACAGGAAATTCGCGCGACGGGCCAGCCCGGTCACCGCGTGGATGGGTGATCCAGCGCCTTCAGGCAGGCCGCCGCGTTCCGTCGGACCTCCTTCCGCAGCACGTCGAGCACGGGATGGATGATCCCTTCCCCGCGGGCGGCGTCACAGACCTCGTCCAGCCGCTCCGGCACGGCCTGCACGATCAGGCGTACGCGCTCTTCCGCATCGTCCACTCCCATCTCCCTTCCCAGCCGCTCCCAGTGCCGGCCCTGGATCTTCCAGATCCGGTACTCGCCACCCACCCGCATCGCCAAGCTGGCCTTTCGCATCGGGACGCGGCGCGGGTACGGAAGAACGCTGGCGATGTCGTACAGCGGCGCCAGCCGCACCTGCCCGGTGGCGATCAGCACCGCGAAGTTCTTGGCGTGCGCGTCCGTCCCTCCGATCACCCAGTTGAGCGCCAGGGCGCTCAGCAGCGTGGCGACGTCCTCTTCGGGCGCGTTCGAGAACTCCCGCAGCACGCCGGCTAAGGCCGCGGCACCCGGACCGCCTTCCGCCTCGTACTTGGTGCGCGGAGAAACGCTGAGCGACTGGCAGAAGTCCTCCTGGTGAATGCGGACGATGTGATCGCCCACCACCATCCGGTCGTACCGCTCCACCACGATCGCGATCTCGTCGCCGAACCGCGTCACCTCGGTGCGCGCGGTGGGCAGGCCCAGGGCGGCCGCCAGCCGCAGGCACAGGTGCTCGTTCTCGGCGAACCCATCCAGGTCGCCCAGCGGGGGCTTGAGGATGTGTGTAGTGGGTGTGCGGCCGGAGGGCACGCCCCAGCGCCCGTCCTGGTACAGCAGCGCCGTCTTGGGCTGGGCACCCGGAAGGCTGAAGTAGCCCGGATCGGCACGCACCCGTCCGGTGGCGTTCTCGGTGCGCAGCTCCCGCAGCGTGCTGGCGATCTGCGATTCCGCCAGCCAGCGGACCGGGGGATCGGGGTTCGCCTGAAGCTCGGCGACGCGGTCCGGCCGGCAGAACTGCACGGCGCCCGCGCAGTCCTCACCCACGTGGGCCAGAAGGGCAAAGGGATTGCGCGCGGAGACACGGAACTGTGCGCTCCAGCGCGCCAGGATCCAGTCGTTGTCGGGAAGAAGCCCCTCCAGGTACGGACGGATCCGCTCGTCCTCGTGCTCGCGCCGGGCCAGGGGCATGGACAACGACAGCGGATAGGCACTCGCCCGATCACGCCACGCCTGGCTGTACGTGAACCGCAGGCGCCCTTGCAGGTTCTGCTCTACGTGCCCTACCACGCGGCCGCCCAGCAGCGTCGTCAGCTCCGGGGCGCTCACGACCGTGTCCTCCTGGCATTCTCCACGATCTGGCCAAGGTCGGGGACCCAGAATTCACCGTCGTCCTCGATCCGCGGCGAAGCTGGAGACGCCGCATCGCGCACGTCGAAGGCCAGTCCCAGGGCGACAAAGGCCTTGAGCACGAGCCCGATCTCCGCGCCGCTGTTCCCCCGCTCGGCCTGGATTACCCAGGAGCGAGACACCCCGATGCGCGCCGCGAGCGCTGCCTGCGAAAGGCCCAGCTCCAGCCGCTGGTCACGCATCCGAAGCCCGAGCTCACGCGCGTTGCGAATCAGCATTGTCTCCCTCACTCCCGGGAATTGCCATGCGACTACCACTTTGTCGGCTATAGCCTACAAATTTCGAAGTGACCGCCATAGCCTACAATCTTCAGGTTGACTGCTATAGCCTACAATATGAAAAATGTAGGCTATAGGCAACATCGGCGAGTGGGATGACGGGCGCGTGCATCGAGCGGCAGAAGCGGCACGCGCGTTGCCCCCACGCACTGCGGCCGTCAACCATCCTCCGATTCACCGGAAGCCCGTGTCTGCTCTGGACCTGCTCCCCTGGCCGAATGCCGACCGGCGCAAGGCAAAGCGCGACTCCGATCGGCGCACGCAAGCGCGGGACGAGGGCGGGTGGCCCACGCTCTCGTTCTTCTGCGAGCTGCGGGGCCCGGAGCTGGTGCGTCTGTTCCAGGACGAGACGCTCATCCCGCTGCTCAAGAAGCTGGGGGCAACGGTCACCATCGGGCTGGTGGACCTGAGCCGCGAGCGGGCCCAGGTGGCGCGGCAGCTGAGCGCGGCCGGGGTGCCGGTGGCGGCGTGGCTGCTGCTGCCGGAGGAAAGCGGCTACTGGTTCAACGCGCACAACGCCACCGACGCGTGGGAGCGCTACGGCGACTTCATCGCCTGGACGCGTGCGCACCGGCTGCGCTGGTCGCGCGTGGGCATCGACATCGAGCCCAACATCGACGAGGTACGCATGGTGCGGCAGCGGCCGCTGGCGGTGCTGCGCGCCATTCCGCGCATCTTTCGCTGCATCCGCCGCAACCGCGAGATGTACCAGGGGCTGGTGGCGCGCATTCACGCGGACGGCTATCCCGTGGACGCGTACGTGTTTCCGTTCATCCACACGGAGCGCGAGGCGGGTACGGAGGTGCTGCAGCGCATCACCGGGATGATCGACCTGCACGTGGACCGCGAGATCGCGATGCTGTACACCAGCTTCGTGCGGCCGTACGGGGAGGGGTTCCTGGACTTCTACGCGCGGCACTTTCCCGCGGTGGCGGTGGGCGTGACGGGCGGCGGGGTGGAAGAGGGGCTGGACCCGCCGCCGCCGCTTACCTGGGACGAGTTCACGCGCGACCTGCGGCTTACGCGCCGCCACACGCGCGACATCCACGTGTTCAGCCTGGAGGGGTGCGTGGAGCAGGGCTACCTGGAGCGCCTGGTCGACTTCGACTGGGGAGTGCCCACGCACGCGCCGCCGGATGCGCTGGAGCGGGCCGCGGCGCTCACGCGGCAGATGAAGTTCGCCCTGCGCGCGCTGGACCGGCCGCACGTCGCCTCCCTGGCCGCCACCGCCGCCGTCGTCGTCCCCATCGGCCTGCTGGGGCTGGCGGTCCGCATGCTCCGCCGCGGCGACGACGACGGGACGCCGGACCCGCAGCAGTCGTCGTAGCCGGGCCCTGACAGGGAATAGGTAATAGGGAATAGCCGGCAACGACGAGTTTTCTCGTGCCGTTTCCTCGGCTCCACGATCCAGGCGTGATCGAGGTCAGTTGACACCCTGGCGCGCCGGCCGACGAGGCACGAGCCGGCGTGAACTGCCGGGAACGCGAGAGAGATGGGATGCGGCAGGGGGCCATCCGCGTTTTTGGCGGGGGATGCGGATCGCACGATGACCTCCGCGGCACATGGCAACAGGCGGTACGCACCCCCTGATGCGCGGTCCCGAGAACCATCCGCCACCACCGCGATCGAGGTGAGCGCGGGGACGCGGGTCTCTTTCCGGTGTGCGTACTACCCGTCCCGCATGCCGTCCTCGGCCCACCCGGGCGGCAGGTCCTCCGCCGTGTCCACGTCCGCAAGCGTGTCCAGCATCGCCGGCTGCACCCCCGCCGCGCGCAGACGGTCCAGCGTGGCCGCGAGCACACCGGGCGTGCTCCATTCGATGCCTTCGAAGACGCCGCCGATCATCCCCGTCATCCCCAGCAGGTAGTATCCCCCGTCCCGTGCGGGGCCGACCACGGCGGGGCATCCATCCAGCAGATGGAAGGCGCGGCGCAGCAGGGGCGCGCTGATCTCCGGCAGGTCCGATCCCACGATCACCACGCGATCGGCACCGTCCGCAAAGGCGCGCGCGAACGCATCCCCCATCCGCATCCCCAGGTCCCCCTCCGCCTGCGGAAGGTAGACGGACCCCTCGCCCAGCCACGCGCGCACCGCCGCACCCGCGTCGGCGGGCGCGTAGTGGATGCGCACCTCCACGCCCTCCGCGGCCAGCGCGCGCGCCTGGGCCAACGTGTGCTCCGCCAATCGCTTGTAGACGCGGAGCGCCGCACGTCCGCCGATGGACGCCGCAAGGCGCGTCTTGACTCGGCCCAGCTCGGGGGCACGCACGAAAACGAGGAGAATGCGATGCGGGGCCCCGCCGGGGCGTGGCTTGCTCCGTGCAGATGTGGCGGGGCCAACGTGCGAACGGAAACCCTGGGATGTCACGCCGGATGCCGAGAAGTGGTGAAGAGGACGCGATGTGGCGCCTGGCGGGAGTCGCGACGGCTTCCGCCGGGCTGGTGTGGGCGGCGTGGATGGTGGATGCGGCGCGGCGGCGGCGGATCACCCGCCGGCTGCACCGGGGGATGGTGGACCTGCTGCTGAACGCCCTGTACGCCGGCGACCCGGTGACCGCGCGCCACAGCCGCCGCGTGGCGGACCTGAGCTACGCACTGGCGGAAGCGGCGGGAATGCGCGGCGCGGAGCTGCGCACCCTGCGCGTAGCCGCGCTGCTGCACGACATGGGCAAGATCGACGACCGCTTCTTTCACATCGTGCACTCGCGCACGCCACTGACCAGGGAACAGCGCGCCGAGATCAAGAACCATCCGCACGAGAGCGCCCACATCCTGGAGCCGCTTGAGACGGAGCACCCGGGGATCATGCGGATCGTCTCGTCGCACCACGAGTGCTGGGACGGCAGCGGGTATCCCGAGGGGCTGCACGACCTCGACATTCCCCTTGGCGCCCGCATCATCGCCGTCGCGGACGCGTTCGACGCCATGACGCAGCCGCGCAAGTACCGCGACGCCATGCCCCTGGACCGCGCCCTCGAGGCGCTGCGAGAGGGCACCGCATCGCAGTTCGATCCCGCGCTGGTGGACCTGGTCCACACGGAGCCGGTGCGCGAGGTCTGGAACGAAGTCGTGGAGCGCGACCTGTTCGCCGAGCGCTGCGCGCTGGACGGCGTCACCGAGGGCGACGAGAAGGAGCCTGCCGAGGAGGAATCGGCAGATAAATAAACGGTGGTTCGCGAACACGGTGGATAGCCAAACGGCCGTTCACTGGTCGCCCACTGTCATTCTGAGGGAGGCGCCGCGCTTAGACCGTCTTTACCCTCGAAGGCCAGAGCGCCGACCGAAGAATCTCCTTCGGAAACGGGCGGCCTCTCGCGCCAGAGCCCCCCGATCAGCGCTCTTCTCGTGGGCGAGTCTTACAGGCCCGTCGGGTGATCGATAAAGGTCCACTCGATCCCGAACTTCTCCTCCAGGTGCCGCCCCAGCGCGCGTACACCGAACGTCTCCGTGGCGTAGTGCCCCCCCAGCAGCAGGTTGATTCCCCCCTCCTCCGCGTCGAAGAAGTTGTGGTGCGCCCCCTCGCCGCTGACGTACGCGTCCAGCCCGGCCTTGGCCGCCGCCAGCGCCTCGCCGCCGGCGCCCCCGGTGATGACCCCCACGCGGCGGACGTGCTCGGGCCCGCCGGGCACCAGCTTTACCCGTCCGCCCAGCAACGCGTCCAGCCGCGCGCACAGCGCCTCGCGGCGGATGTCGATTTCGCCCCACACCCCCACGGGAAAGCCCTTGTACTCGCCGAACGCGCCGCGGATCTCCACCCCCAGCTCGCGCGCAAGCACCGCGTTGTTCCCCACCTCGGGGTGCACGTCCAGCGGCAGGTGGGCCGAGTACAGGGGCAGGCCGGCGTCCAGCAGCGCCTTGAGCCGGCGGTAGCGGCGGGCGGTGACGGGCTGGTTGCCGTCCCAGAACAGCCCGTGGTGCACCAGCAGCAGGTCCGCGCCCTGGCGCACCGCCGCATCGATCGTGTGCTGCACCGCGTCCACCGCCACGGCGATCCGCCGCACCTCAGCGCGCCCGGAATCCACCTGCAGCCCGTTGACCGCGTTGGGGTAGTCCGGCACTTCCGCAAGGCGCAGGTAGCCGTCCAGGTAGGTGACCAGAGAGCGAAAGTCCACGTTGGGAACGGGTTGCGGGTCGTATCCACAAACTTGTGGAGAACTCGGGTGGAAAACCGGGCCCCTGGGTTGTGGAAAACAGCCAAGTCGTTGATGCACAATGACTTGGCTGCTTTTGTTCAAGGTGTGGATAAACCCTACGATTGTGGGGAGTTATCCACGCGCGGCGGGGCGGGAAGGGCCAGCGCCTCGCTGCCGTCCAGCATCTGCGTTTGCCCGTTGTGCACCGCACCCTCCTCCACCACCAGGTGCCCGGTACGCACGCGGATCTGCCCGTCGATCACGCTGGTCGACTGGATCTCCAGCCGGCTCTCGGCCAGGATCGTCCCGTGCACCCGGCCTCCGATGACGGCGTCCTGGGTAAGGATGTCGCCCACCACCTCGCCCCCCTTGCCGATGAGCACCGCCTTGCCGGCGCGCACGGTGCCTTCGATGCGCCCCTCCACCCGGACGGTGCCGTCGGTGCTCAGGTTGCCGATGATGTTCATCCCCGGCCCGATGATGGAGATGGACGCCTCGCCGGACACGCCCCGCGGCAGCACGGCCTCGCTCTTCTTCCCTCCCAGCATTTCCGTCTTCAGTTCGGGTTGTGGATCAGGGCGCTGGGGTCCACCGGCCGCCCGTCCTTGCGAATCTCGAAGTGCAGGTGCGGCGCCGTGGACACCCCCGTGCTGCCGCTGAGCGCGATCACGCGCCCCTCCGGCACCCGCTCCCTGGCGCGCACCAGCAGCGACGACGCGTGGGCGTACAGCGACTCGTACCCGTCCGGGTGGGCGATGCGCACGAAGCGCCCGTACACGCTGTCTTCGCCCACCTCGGCCACGGTGCCGCCGCCGCTGGCCAGGATGCGCGAGCCCGACGCCACCGCGATGTCCATGCCCGGATGGCTGCCGCGGATGCGCGCCAGGTGCCCGCGCGTCACGAACCCCCGCGCCGCCAGCGGCCAGCCGCGGGGCAGGGAAGAGCGCTGCCGCGCCGCCGTGCTCTTCTCGCCGGCCGCCGAATCTGCCCGCACACTGTCTACCGCCGCGCCCGCGGCCGTGCTGTCGACGATGGCGGGGAGCAGGGTGGAGTCGGCGCCCAGCATGGCGCGCACCTTGGCGTATTCGGTGGACAGGTGCTCCACCGTCTGCCCCAGCTCGCGCATCTTTACGCGGTCGCGGCGCAGCTCCCGCACCTCGGCCGTCAGGCCGGGAACGCGCCCCGCCTGCGCCGCCAGCCACAGCCACGACCCGGCCATCATCAGCAGCACGAACGCCAGCACCCCGCCCCCGATCAGCAGCGCCCTTACGCGGCGATAGCTCACCTCGTACGAGCGGGTGCTGCCGGGGTCGCGGCCGTGCGGAATCCAGATGAAGGTCATCTGCCGGTCGTCAGGCGCCATCTTGAATCAAAAGTGCGTTAGTGCGTGAGTGCGTTAGTGCGTGAGTGGTCGCGGCGGGATCACTTCCGCACTGACGCACTCCCGCACTCACGCACTATCTCCTGGCGTCCGGGCCCAGCAGCTGCTCAAGCACGCGGTCGAAGTCGTCCGCGTTCAAAAACGGGATCTCGATGCGTCCGGCGTTGTTTCCCTGCACGCGAATGCGCACCTGCGTGCCGAACGCGCGCTGCAGCTCCACCTCGAGGTGCCGGACGTGCGCGTCGGCGCGGGTGGGGGGCTCGGGGGCGTCCGCCGGCTTGGGCGCGGGACGGCGGTCGCGGACGCGCTCTTCCACCGCGCGGACGGTCATCCCCGAATCGGCGGCCACGCGCGCCAGATCCGCGATCTCGCGCTCGTCCTGCAGGCCGAGGAGCGCGCGGGCGTGGCCCATCAGCAGCTTGCCCTCGTCCAGCAGCCGGTGCACGGACGGGGGAAGGGAAAGCAGGCGCAGCAGGTTGGCCACGGTCGACCGCTCCCGCCCCACGCTCTCGGCCACCTCGGCCTGCGTGAAGTCGAAGTCGTCCATCAGCCGCTTGTACGCCGTGGCCTCTTCCAGCGGCGACAGGTCCGCCCGCTGCACGTTCTCGACGATGGCCAGCACCAGCATGGCCCGGTCGTCGATGTCGCGCACCACCACCGGCACGTCGGTCCACCCCAGCCGGCGCACGGCCCGCCAGCGGCGCTCGCCCGCCACCAGCTCCCACTCGGCCCCCACCACCGTGCCGTCGCGCGCGGGGCGCACCACCAGCGGCTGCAGCAGCCCGTTCTGGCGGATGGACTCCTCCAGCTCCGCCAGCTGCTCGGGGGTGAACTCGCGGCGCGGCTGAAACGGGTTGGGGGCGATGCGCGAGGTGGGGACGGTGGTCACCGGCTCGCCCGGCGCCGCGGCCGGCTCCTGCGTGTACTCGCCCAGCAGCGCGCTCAGGCCCTTGCCCAGCCGGGGCTTCTTGCTGACGGCCATGGGCTATTCCCCCGCCGCGACGGAGGTGGGCTCCGCCGGCGCGGCGGCGGCCTTGCGGCCCTTGCGCGCGATGAGCTCCTTGGCCAGCGCCAGGTAGCTCTTGGCACCCACCGACATCACGTCGTACAGCACGATGGGCTTGCCAAAGCTGGGCGCCTCGGCGATCCGCACGTTGCGGGGGATGGTGGTGCGGTAGACCTTGGGCCCGAAGTACTCCTTGGCCTCGTCGGCCACCTGCCGCGACAAGTTCAGGCGACTGTCGAACATCGTCAGCAGCACGCCCTCGATCTGCAGCGCTGGGTTCAGGTTCTTCTGAACGATGGTCACCGTGTTCAGCAGCTGCGACAGCCCCTCGAGCGCGTAGAACTCGCACTGGATGGGGATGAGCACCGAGTCGGCCGCGGCCAGGGTGTTCAGCGTCAGCAGGCCCAGGGAGGGCGGGCAGTCGATGAGCACGTACTCGTACTGGTCGCGCACGCTGTCCAGCGCCGCCCGCAGAATGTTCTCGCGCCCCTTGCGGTTCACCAGCTCCACCTCGGCACCGACCAGGTCGCGGGTGGCGGGGAGCACGTCCAGGCACGGAAAGTGGACCTGCGGGATCACGGCGTCGGCCGCCGTCATCCCGTCGATGAGCACGTCGTAGATGGAGCGCTCCACCTCGTCCTTGTCCACGCCCAGGCCGCTGGTGGCGTTGCCCTGCGGGTCCATGTCGATGACGAGCGTCTTTTTCTCGGCGACCGCCAGGCAGGCGCCCAGGTTGATCGCCGTAGTCGTCTTGCCGACGCCGCCCTTCTGGTTTGCGATGGCGATGATGCGCGACACGCTCGTCCTCACGGATGGGAATGGGTGGGGTGCGGAAGGAATATACGCGCGCGCGTGCGCGTGAGGAAAGGAGAAGAGTGCGGAAGTGCGGAAGTGCGGAAGTGCGGAAGTGCGGAAGTGAATGTGGAGCAGTGTTCCACGTGGAACACACGGATGACTTTCAGATCAGTTCTCCACGTCCGGCATCACACTGCTACCGCTTCGGGCGGGTCCCGGCACGCTTTGTGGGACTGTGAACGGCGATTTCGCGTGTAAATCGCATTAGCCGCATTTCAGTCCTCCGAACGGCCCGGTGGATTCGGCAGGTGGAGATCGCGTGATATACGCGAATCTCGAAAGCCGTGTTTGTTCGGTCTATATTCGGAAACTCGGCGGCCGACCGTCGCGCTCAGGCCGGATCCGCCGCCGCAGCGGCTGGGGCCCGGTCGCGGCGCTTTCGCACCTCCATCACCAGGTTCTGCAGGTCGCTGGGGCTCACGCCGGGGATGCGGGCGGCCTGGGCCAGCGTCGCGGGGCGAATGCGGTCCAGTTTCTGGCGCGCTTCGAACGAGAGCGACGCCAGCTCGGGGTAGGGAAGCACGTCCGGCAGGGGAAAGTCCGCCTGCCTCCGCAGCGTCTCGGCCCGGGCGCGCTCCTTTAGCAGGTAGCCCTCGTACCGCAACTCCATCTCCGCCGTCGTCAGCACGGCATCCAGCAGGTGCTCCTCCGCCTCCGGACCGCCGCCCACCGCGTCGATCAGCTCCCGCGCGGCGACGTTGGGGCGCCGCACCAGCACGGAGAGCCGCGTCGGCTCGCGGAGCGGGGGCGAGTCCGCGGCCTGCAGCACCGGGTTGGCCTGCGCGGGGCTGGCGTTCGTATTCCGCAGCCAGCGATCCACCTCTTCGGCCAGCCGCAGCCGCTGCTCCAGCGTGGCCTTCTGCGCGTCCGTCAGCAGCCCCCGATCCGCCGCCAGCGGGCCCAGCCGCTGCAGGGCGTTGTCCTGCCGCAGCGTAAGGCGGAACTCCGCGCGGCTGGTGAACAGGCGGTAGGGCTCGTCGGTTCCCTTGGTGACCAGGTCGTCGACCAGCACGCCCACGAACGCCTGGTCGCGCTCCAGCATCAGCGGCTCGCGGCCCAGCGCGGCAAAGGCGGCGTTGGCGCCGGCGACCACGCCCTGCCCGGCGGCCTCTTCGTATCCCGTGGTCCCGTTCACCTGGCCGGCCAGGAACAACCCGTCGAGCGCCTTGCACTCCAGCGACGGACGCAGCTGGTGCGGGGGGTAATAGTCGTACTCGATGGCGTACCCCACCTTGGTCATCCGCACGTTCTCCAGCCCCGGAATGCTGCGCAGCATCCGCAGCTGCACCTCGCCGGGAAGCGAGGTGGAAAGGCCGTTCACGTACAGCTCCGTCGTCTCCAGCCCCTCCGGCTCCAGGAAAACCTGGTGGCGCGGAGCATCCGGGAACTTGACGATCTTGTCCTCGATGGAAGGGCAGTAGCGGGGTCCGCGGCCCGAGATCTCGCCCCCGTACAGCGCCGAGTCGTGCAGGTGGCCGTGCACGATGTCGCGCAGCGGCTCGCCCGTCCACGTGATCCAGCAGGGAAGCTGCGGCAGCAGGGGCGCGCGCTCCCAGACGGAAAGGCGGTAGTCGGGGTTCTCGCCCGGCTGCACTTCCGTCCTGGAGTAATCCACCGAGCGCCCGTCGATGCGGGGCGGCGTCCCCGTCTTGAAGCGCGCCACCTCCATCCCCAGCGCCTCCATCTGCTCCGCCAGGCGCACGGACGGCGGGTCTCCCGCGCGCCCTGCGGGGACGGAGGCGGACAGGCCCACGTGAATGCGGCCGCGCAGAAAGGTGCCCGCGGTAAGGACCACGGAGCGTGCGTGGAACGTGTAGCCCGACTCCGTGCGCACCCCCGCGACGCGCCCGCCCTCCATCACCAGCGCCCCCACCATCCCCTGGACAAAGTGCAGGTTGGGGAGCCGCTCCAGCAGCGCGCGTGCGGCGCGGGGGTACAGGCCGCGGTCGCACTGCGCGCGCGGGGCCCACACCGCCGGCCCCTTGGAGCGGTTGAGCATGCGGAACTGGATGCGGGCGCGGTCCGTCGCCATCCCCATCACCCCGCCCAGCGCGTCGACTTCGCGCACGACGGTGCCCTTGGCCACCCCCCCGATGGCGGGGTTGCAGCTCATCTGGCCGATCCCCTCGAGGTTGGGCGTGACCATCAGCGTACGCGCGCCGATGCGTGCGGACGCCGCCGCCGCCTCCACGCCGGCGTGCCCGCCGCCGATCACGATCACATCGTAGCGCGTTTCCAAGGGACTGCGGTGCGAAAGTGCGAGAGTGCGGAAGTGCGAGAGTACGCGCCTCCGCGGATGCGGTCCTGTACATCGAGGTTGGGGGAGTGTTCCACGTGGAACATCTCAGGGAATAGGGAACAGGGAATAGGGAATAGCGGGCTGAGCCTTACTCGGCACTCGCCACTCGGCACTCGGCACTCGGCACTCACGCACTCCCGCACTCACGCACTCCCGCACTCACGCACTCACGCACTCCCGCACATCCACCCTTGGCATACCTGTTGCACCCCGGCGTGACCCCAACATTGGGAACCAGCAACAGGGAGGGGTAGATGCAGGATGATCGCAACAGCGGGACTGCGGGTGGCGGAACCGGAAGCGGGCTGGGTTCCACCGGTGGCGGACTCGGGTCCACGGGCGGCGGCACCGGGAGCACCACAGGCTCCATGGGCGGCGGCCTTGGCGGTTCTACGGCGGCCGGATCCACCGGCGCCTCGACCGGCGGCACGGGGACCATGGCGGGCGGCACCAACCGCGTGGGCGGGCTTGAGGAGCTTCAGGAGCGCGCCGACAACCTGATGGACCAGGCGGCCGAGCAGCTGGAGAACGTGGCCGAGAAGGTAGACTCGGTGGCGGGGCTGATCCCCAAGAAGGGGCTGGGCGAGCGGGCCAACACCTACGGCCACACCGCGGCCGACACGCTGGAGAGCGTTGCGCGGTTCCTGCGCGACAACGACGTCACCTCGCTGCAGCGCGAGCTGGGCGGGCTGGTGGCCACCCGTCCGCTGAGCATGCTGCTCCTGGCGGTGGGCGCCGGGTTCGTGGCCGGCAAGGCCCTGCGCTAACCGAAGGGAGAGGGCACAATGGCGGACCTGAACGTAACCCCGGGCCGGGCCGACGACGGCCGCGCCGCGGGCGGCGGTGATCCCGCGCTGGGCGACCTTTTCCGGCAGCTGGCGACGGACAGCGCCACGCTCGTCCGCCAGGAGATGACCCTCGCCAAGGCGGAGCTCAAGTCCAACGTCAAGAGCGTGGCGCGCGACGCCGCGATGGTGGCGGTGGGCGGCATTCTGGCGCTGGTGGGCGCGATCGTGCTGATCGCGTTCCTGGTGGTGGCCGTGGGCGACGCGCTGGACAACTACTGGCTGGGCGCGCTGATCGTGGGCGTCCTGTTTCTGCTGGCGGGCGGCATCCTCGCAATGAGCAGCCTGAAGAAGCTCAAGCACGAAGAGGTGGCGCCGACCCGCACCCTGGAGACCCTCAAGGAGGACAAGCAATGGCTGCAGAGCGAGATCAAGCAGGCGCGTCGGGACCTGGCATGAGCGGGAGCGGGCGCGATGCCGGCGGCCTGAACGCGGGCACGTCGGGCTCGGCCGCGATGGGCGACCGCGGGCTGGGGAGCGCGCAGGTGCACACCGGCCTGCACAGCGGCGGCGGCGACGAGTACTCCGGGCTGCAGTTTGCCGGGCACGAGTCGGGCGGCGGCGTCGCCGGCAAGGTGCGTGACGTGGCCGACACGGTCCGCGACCGCGCGGGCAACCTGGGCGGGCCGGTGCGCAACCTGGCCGGCAACCTGGGCGACGCGGCGGGCACCGTCCGTGAGCGTGCGCGCAGCGTGGGCGAGCGGGCCAGCAGCGCGCTCGAGAAGCGGGGCATGCTGGACCGCCTGCGCGACAACCCGCTGCCGGTGCTGGGCATTGCGTTCGCCGTCGGCTTTCTTCTGGCGGCCAACGACGAGGACGACGACGAGTTCGGCGAGTCGCGCCGGGGCCGCGCGCGCAGCGAGCTGCGCAGCGCCCTGATGGCGGGGGTGAGCGCGGGGATCGCGCAGGGCGCCCGCGGCTTCCTGAGCCAGGCCGGCTCGGAGAGCACCGGCTTCGTCAACACGCTGCTCGACAGCCTGCTGGGGCAGGGTGCCGGGTCCGGGTCCGGCGGGTCGCGGACGGGCGGGGGCACCGGGGGTGCCGCGCGCACCGGCGGGGGCTCCACCGGCGGCGCCCCGCGCGCGGGCGGCGGGTCCATGGGTGGAACGACGGGCGGCCGCACCGGCGCGTACACCGGCGGCGGCTCCACGCAGCGTCCGCCCAGCCACCAGGAATACTGACGGCATGGCGGAGGCCGGGTATCGCGTGACCGGCCGGGTGCAGGGAGTGGGCTACCGCTGGTGGGCCCGCTCCCTCGCCGTTCGCCTGGGGGTCAGCGGCACGGTGCGCAACCTGCCGGATGGCTCCGTGGCCGTGCACGTGCGCGGCGCCGACGACCGGCTTCGCCTGCTGGCCACCTCGCTGGCCGAGGGACCGGCCGGGGCCCAGGTCACCTCCGTCGATCCCATCCCGTTCTCCCCCGACGGCATCTCCGAAGGCGAGTTCTCCATCCTCCGCTGAATTTCCGAACAGCTCCCGTAGAAAACCGGCTTTCGACGTTCGCGACAGCCGCGCGATCCCGAAGCGGGGAATCCACCGCATCGTCCGCGGGGTCAAAACGCGGTAAACGCGAATTTCGCGCGTAATTTTCCCCCGCTGCTCCACCCGGCGCCGGGTGAACGCGTGATTTCTGGATCGGGAGTGATCGTCGCCTCCGAGGCGGCGTTGCGCGGGTCGGAGGCCCATGCCGGATCGTGAAAAGAAGGGTGGCACCCAGAGGACGCAGAGGCCACAGAGGAAACCCCTCTGCGTCCTCTGCGTGAGAATTGATCCTTTACCGGGGTTGGATCAGGCGACGCGGGGCAGGGGAGAGCCGCGGCTATTTGCCGACGCAGAAGGTGCCGAAGACGCGGTCCAGCACGTCGTCCACGCTGACGACGCCCACCAGGTCCTCCAGCGCGCCGACCGCCGCGCGAAGGTGGGTGGCGGCGAACTCCATCGGCACTCCGTCGTCCATGGCGGCCAGGAAGGCGGCGAGCTCGTCGCGGGCGGCGCGGAGGGCGCGGGCGTGCCGCTCGCGGGTGACCAGCGGCGCCTCGCCCGGCTCGCCCAAGATGCCGCCGAACGCCTTCGATAGAAGCGCGCGCCGCAGCTCCGGGATCCCGGCGCCGGTCGTCGCGGAGACGGTGGCAGTCAGGGTGGCAGATTCATCTGCGTCCGCGGCGGCATCCGGCTGACGGTCGGACTTGGTGCGGACGACGATGAGGCGCGCCGCATCCACCGAAGCCATGAACGACGCCTCGTCCGCATCCACCTCGCGCCCCAGCTCAATGCAGAACAGCACCAGGTCCGCGGCGGCAAGGTAGCGGCGCGCCACCTCGATCCCGATCCCCTCCACCCGGTCCATCGTCTCGCGCAGCCCCGCCGTGTCCACCAGGCGGAACGGGTAGCCATCGATGGACACGGAGGCCTCCACGGCGTCGCGGGTGGTGCCGGGGATGTCGGTGACGATGGCGCGCTCCGTTCCCAGTAGCGCGTTGAACAACGACGACTTGCCGGAGTTGGGGCGGCCGGCCAGCACGGTGAGCGCCCCCTCGCGCAGCAACTCGCCCTCGGGCGCGGTGGCCAGCAGCGTGTCGATGCGGGCGATGACGTCCGTGGCCGAGGCCACGATGCGCGCGGGCGGAACGGGCGGCTCGTCCTCTTCGGGAAAGTCGATGGAGTAGGCGATGAGCGCCTCGGTGCCGATGATGGCGTCGCGCAGCTCCGAGACGCGACGCGAGAGGCCGCGTTCCATCTGGTGCACGGCCGCGCGGTGCAGCGCGCGCGACCGCCCGTCGATCAGGTCGGCGACGGCTTCGGCCTGCAGCAGGTCCAGCTTGCCGTTCAGGTACGCGCGGCGGGTGAACTCGCCCGGCCCCGCGGCGCGCGCGCCGGCGGCCAGCAGCGCGTCCAGCACCAGCTGCGGCGTCAGCACGCCGCCGTGCGTGGCGATCTCCAGCATGTCCTCGCCCGTGTAGCTGGCGGGCGCGGCAAAGTACGTCACCAGCCCCCGGTCCAGCAGCTCGCCGCTCTGGGGATGGCGCAGTGCCGCCAGCC
The DNA here is from genome assembly GCF_036399255.1 of Longimicrobium sp. Taxonomy (GTDB): domain Bacteria; phylum Gemmatimonadota; class Gemmatimonadetes; order Longimicrobiales; family Longimicrobiaceae; genus Longimicrobium. The sequence goes on along the minus strand of NZ_DASWNM010000091.1, from coordinate 41,513 downwards.
GCTGCGTGCGCGGCTGGACGTCGCCGATCCCCGGCGCGATCCGCCGCAGGACAACGAGCGCGTCCGGCCCGGAGACGCGCAGCAGGGCCACCGCGCCGCGTCCGGCGGGCGTCGCGATGGCGGCGATGGTGTCATCGGAAAGAGGAGAGACGGACATGCGGAGAAGGATGGGGGAAAGCACGGAACGGGGAAAGGTGGGAGGGTCCGGATGGAGTTCGGTTCAGGGAAGCAGGGGCGAATGAATTCGCTGCAACGACTCCACGAAGGCCGCCTTCGCGGACTGGAGGATGTGGAGGTGGGGCGGGCAGCCGTGCGCGCCTCCGGTTTCACATCGAGCCCCGCCACGCGCAGGAGGCCCGAGGTTCACCCCAAGCCCTACAGCCCGCGAAGGCGGACTTTGTGTGTTTGTTGCAGCGAATTCATTCGCCCTTGCCCGTTGCACAAAGCAAAAGCGCCCGCCCTCAGACGGAGAGCGGGCGCTTCGTTCTCATCAACCATCCCGGCCTGGATCAGCGGCGCTTGCCGCGGGCTCCGGGGGCGGCGTTGGGACGAAGGGCGGCCTTCTTTGCCGCGTCTTCCGCCTTCTGCTTTTCGGTGGCGCGGCGCCGCTCGTTGGCGATCAGCACCTGCTGGGGGAACGAGGCCACGTTGGTCGAGGCGTAGTACAGGTTCAGCCCCGACGGCATGACGAAGAACACGAAGCCCATCACCAGCGGCATGGTGTACATCATCATCCGCGTCTGCTCGTTCTGCTCCATCCCGCTCAGCTTGGTGCTCACGTACTGCAGCCCGAACATCGACACCATCAGGAACAGCGGCAGGATGTACCAGGGGTCCTGCAGCGACAGGTCCGGCAGCCAGCCAAAGCTGGTCCCCCGGAACTCGATGGCGCTCTGGAAGACGAAGAACAGCGTGATGAGCACGGGCATGGGGATGAGCAGCGGCACGCATCCCGACATCATGGAGAGGGGGCTGACGCCCAGCTCGGAGTAGACCTTCATCATCTCCTGGTTCAGCCGCGCGGGGTCGCCCGCGTGCTTTGCCTGCACCTCCTTCATCCGCGCCTGCAGCTGCGGCTGGATGGCCATGTTCTTCATCTGCGCGCGCATGGCCCGCGCGTTCAGCGGCCACGTGGCCAGCCGCACGATGATGCCGAACAGGATGAGCACCCACCCGTAGCTGAGCCCCAGGTCGTGCAGCGCCTTGAGCGCCCACAGCACCACCGCGGCGATGGGCCGCACCACGGGGCGCAGCCAGCGGTAGCCGTAGGGGTTCACCTCTTCGAGCTCGTGCCCCACGGCGGCCAGGCGGCCGTGCTCCTGCGGGCCCAGGTACGCCTGCATGCGGAACGCGCCGTCCGCCGGCAGCGCCTGCACCACCCGCCCGCGCGCCCGCGACGAATACGTCGTCTCGTCGCCCACCTTGTAGACGACGTCGCGCGCGGGCTCCATCTCCAGCCGCGAAAACCGCCCCTGGCCGGCCTGGATCAGGGCGATCAGGAAGTAGCGGTCCTTGATGGCCGTCCACACCAGCGGCCCGGCGGTGGTGTCGGGAAGCTGCACCTTGCGGATGGGGGTGCGCCGGATCTTCTCGCGGTCCCACCCCACGAACGCCAGCTCCTGTGCGCTGCCGTGCTTGGGCGAGTCGTGCGGCGCCAGCCCGGTGCCCAGCTCGGTGACCAGTTGGGCGCCCGCCGGAGCGCCCGCGAAGCGCCCCTGTACGTCCACCAGGTAGCCGTCGGCGCGGAAGGTGTAGGTGACCTCCTGCCGGATGGGGCCCGGATTGGACGAGACGAAGGTGAGCGTCTTTGGCGAGTCTCCCTCGCGCAGGTCGATGCCGACGGCGCTGGGGACGAAGGTGACGTTGCGGAAGTCCAGCGTGTCGCGGCCCACCACCAGCCGGTGCGCCAGCACGTCGCGCGCGCTGCGGGGAACCAGCTGCACGCTGCCGTCCTTTTGCACGTAGCTCTCGAAGCGCAGCAGGGTGGCCGCGTTGAGCGCCGCGCCGCGGGTGCTGAAGCGGTACTCGTACAGCGGCGAGCGCACCGTGACCGTGCGCTCGGGCGCGGTGCCGGCCGAGGCCACCGGGCCCAGGCGCGGCGCGGCGGCCGGCCCCGTGGGGGCGGGCGCGGCCGCGGTGGCGCTGTCGGCGCCGGCGGGGCGGATGGCCGGCTGCGGGGGCGGGAACATGAGGTTCCACCCGAACAGCACCACCGCCGACAGTACGAGGAACAGGACGAGCCGTCTGGTCTGGTCCATCAGCCGGGATCAACCATGGAAAATAGGTCAGGTCCCCGCCCCCGAGCGCGTCAGGGGACGGGGTCGAAGCCGCCCTTGCAGAACGGCTGGCACCGGGCCAGCCGCTTGACAAGCAGCCATCCGCCGCGGGCGGCGCCGTACTTTTCGATCGCCTCCTGCCCGTACGCCGAGCAGGTGGGATAAAAACGGCACACCGGCGGCTTGAGCGGCGAGATCCCCTTCCGGTAGAAGCGGATGGCCGCGATCATCGTGCGCGCGAGCACAGCTCCTCCGTAAGCGCGGCCACCTCGTCGCGCAGGTCGGCGAACGATGCGGTATAGGCCTCGGGACGTGCCCGCACCAGTACGTCGAACGGGGCGCCGCGGTTTCGCAGCGCCGGCAGCAGCACCGTGCGCGCCAGTTCGCGCAGCCGCCGCTTGAGGCGGTTGCGCAGCACGATGGTGCGCTTGTGCTTGGGCACCACCACGCCAAAGCGGGGAACGCCAGCGGGGGAAGGGGAGACGAACGCGTCCAGGTGGCGCGTCTTGCTCCTCTTCCCCCGTCTGAACAGCGACCGGATGTCGTCCGACGCGGTGATCCGGGTCTGCCGGGGCAGGCCGAACCCCGCGCGCGCGTCTGGCCCCTCGGCCACGGCGCGGCGCGGCGGGCCGCCGGTCAGTACTTGCTGGGAACCGTAACGGCGATCTTGTGCCGGCCCTTGCGGCGGCGGTTGTTAAGCACCTCGCGGCCGCCCTTGGTGGCCATGCGGGCGCGGAACCCATGCTTGTTGATCCGCTTGCGGTTGCGCGGACGATAACTCGGCTTCATCGGTCAAACCCCTATGGGTGCTGCGCTTCGGGCGTAGGAACGGCCTTGTGGGCTCGCGGCAAAGACAGTGAATCTAGCCAGAGAGCCCGATTCCGTCAATGGGACCGCCGCCGAGGACTTGGGATGAGCACAACAGTATGTCAGTCGGAGCTGCTGGTACGGCACGCAGCCGCTCTCTGAGAGAGCGGAAGACGCCCTTGCACGGCATGTTCTCTTTGTTTACTTTTGCGCCTTGAGCAAAAAAAGACCCCGGGTTCATCACCGACGCAGAGGTCGGGAGAGGAATAGCCCGGGGACAGTGCATTGAAGATACAGCCATGCCCGCAGACCGTCAAGACACCTATGCGCGCGCGATCCGGAAGGCCCTCTCCAACGAGCGGCTCGATGCATACGGCTTTGGGCGCACGGACGACGAAAAGATCGCGAATTATCTCTGGAACCTGGAGCTCTGTGAGTCGCTGTACCCGGCGTTGCACGGGCTGGAGGTGGTCCTGCGAAACGCAGTCTTCACCACCGGGGCTGTTGTCTTGGGCGGGACCGCCACACGCGACGTTCCCTGCTGGCTCGATGCCGACCCACCGATTATTCACCCTGATGATCAGCAGATGATTGCCGCCGCCAAGGCCCGGCTTCGGGAGCGAGGCCTTCCGCTGGAGCCTGGGCGGCTGGTCGCGGAACTCCGCTTCGGCTTCTGGACGTCGTTGTTCGATGTGCGTTACGAAAGGACCAGGGTACTCTGGCCGCGTCTGCTCGCTGCCCAGTTGCTCGATCCTTCATCGCCGCGGTCCATGCGATCGCGCAAGCAGCTTTCTCCGCTGCTAAACCGCATCAGGTACCTTCGGAACCGGGTGTTTCACCACGAGCCTGTCTGGCACTGGAGCAACCTTGCCGGTCAACACTCGCAGGCGCTTGATCTGATCGGCTGGTTCAGCCCCGCCTTTCGCTACACCCTGGAGCCCAACGATCGCTTTCCTGTGGTCTATGCCGCAGGTGCCGAACCCTTCCTCGAGCACGTGCGCTCGCTGACCATCAAGATCTGAGCCCTGTATCCGCGCTACGCAGCCAACGTCCGCAATTCAGGGCGGTGCCTTCAGGGGCGACGAACAGGGTCCAGTTAGACAATCCAGAGACTGTCGCAAGGATCTTTTCGGGGGAGCTTCGGACCTCTGCCACATCCGCAGGAGCGATCTTCCGGAGCAGCCGCGGGGCGTTGCGCAAGGGCCAGAAAAAGACGGCCAAACACAAGCGCTTACGTGGGCTTTCTTGACTTTTCCACACTCCGTTTCTACGTTGCCCGTGCCGTCTTGAAGGTCCTGCCGTCTTGCTGCCCGAGTTGTTGATGGAGCTCACCGCCGGGGAAATCTGGTCGCGCATCCTGGAGAGTGCCAAGACCGCGCTACCGGAGCAGGCATTCCGTACCTGGCTGGCTCCCACGCAGGCGGTGGCCATCTCCAACGACCTGCTCGTAGTCTCCACTCCCAACCCGTTCGCCGTGGACTGGGTGGAGGACAAGTACGCCGGCCTGCTCACCAGCATTGGCGAGCACCTGTTTGGCCGCCGGTTCACTCTGTCCGTCCAGTTCCAGGGAAACGGCAAGGCCGCGTCCGTGCCCCCCATCAACCTGGCGCCATCACCACCCCCGGCCGCCCCGGTGCGCTACGAGAGCGCCCCGGCGGTCCACACGAGCGCCGCCGGGGCCGAGAACGCGCGCCCGCTGCCCCCGCTGAACCCGCGGTACGTCTTCGACCGCTTCGTGGTGGGCAACAACAACCAGCTGGCGGCCGCGGCGGCGCACGGCGTGGCCGAGTCGCCGGCGCGGCTGTACAACCCGCTGTTCATCTACGGCGGCGTGGGGCTGGGCAAAACGCACCTGATGCACGCCATCGGGCACGCCATGCTGGAGCGCGACCCGGGGAAGCGGGTGATGTACCTGTCCAGCGAGCGGTTCACCAACGAGCTGGTGAGCGCCATCCAGGACGGCTCCATGGCCGAGTTCCGCCGCCAGTACCGTGCGTGCGACCTGCTGATGGTGGACGACATCCAGTTCCTGGAAGGCAAGGAGCGCACGCAGGAGGAGTTCTTCCACACCTTCAACGCGCTGCACGACGGCCAGCGGCAGATCGTGCTGACCAGCGACCGGCCCCCCAGCGCCACGGGGCTGGAGGACCGCCTGGTGAGCCGGTTCGAGTGGGGGATGGTGGCCGACATCAAGCCGCCCGACTTCGAGACGCGCGTGGCGATCCTGCGGCGCAAGGTGGAAGAGGACCGGCTCGACATCCACGACGCCGACGAGGTGCTTACCTTCATCGCGCGCAACCGCACGTCGTCGGTGCGCGAGATCGAGGGGGCCATGATCAAGCTGCTGGCCTACTCGTCGCTCACGCGCCGCCCCATCGACCTGGTGCTGGCGCGCGAGGCGCTGGGAACGGGGCTGGCGGGGAGCGACGGGGGCGGGTCCGGCGGCGGGCTTACGCCGCAGAAGGTGCGCGACCGGGTGGCCGAGGCGTGGGGCACCACGCCCGACGCGCTGCAGTCCAAGAAGCGCACCAAGGACCTCACCATCCCGCGCCAGGTGGCCATGTACCTGATCAAGGAGATGTTCGACCTGGCGCTGGTGGAGATCGGGCGGCTGTTCGGCGGGCGCGACCACAGCACGGTCATTCACTCCATCGCCAAGGTCGAGGAGGACATGGCCGCGGACGCCGGCTTCCGCCAGCGCGTGGGCGAGCTGCGGGATTCGCTGCGGGCGTAGAGAGAGGGTCGGGGAAGGGGCGGGCTCCTCCGGTAGGGCAAGGAGGGGCAAGGAGGGGCAGGGAAGAGGCTGCAGGGGCTCTGCTGAGGGTTGTGAGGCTCCAGGGGCTGCAAGGGCTGCAAGGGCTGCAAGGGCGAATGAATTCGCTGCAACAACTACACGATGTCCGCCTTCGCGGACAGGCGGCCCCGGCGGCAGCCGCGGAGTGGGGTGGGCGTGGCGGGGTTCGGCGAAGGCCGCGGCAGTGTGAGTCGGCAGGCAGAGGTGCGGATCCGGGGCACAGGTGTGATTCGGCGGGCAACAAGCGCGAGTCCGCTCCAGGAGCGAATGAATTCGCCGCTGGAAGATCGCGAAGTCCGCCTTCGCGGACTGTAGTCGAGATTGCGGGGCGCGGCGACGGAGTTCGAGGAGTGCCCCGGGAGCGGACGCGCAGGTGCGTGGGATGCCGCACACGGCCGGGCCGCCGAGTCCGCGCAGGCGGACTTCGCGCCGTTGCAGCGGCGAATTCATTCGCTCCTGCTGGCGGATTTGGGCCGATCCATCGGCATCGGAGGATGCGTGCGGGCCACGGCTCGCTTTCGAATCGACGCATCTGGAACGATGACAGAGCATCGGACGATGCACGTCGGCATCGGCTCACCTCGATCGCATCGCCGCTGGTGTGAGCGGGAGGTGCCGGCCGGGCGGAGGCCGATGTCAGCCCGGAAAATCGCGCGACGAAGAAGCGAACAAAGGGACGGGTGCTTGACAGGGGTGCACAAAGCCCGTACATGCGTCGGTGAGCGGCGTGGACAACCGGGTGGACAGTGTGGGGAGAAGTTGTGGGGAACGCGCCGGCGGTGTGGGTTCGTGGAGCGTCTGGGGAGAACGCGGGTTTCCCACAGGCGTTCTCCACACCGGAGGGAGGCGGCGCAGGTGGTTGCGGGACGCAGGGTTGGAGAGGGTGTTGAGGGCAGTTGCCCACGTTCCCACGCTCTCTACTGTTATTACTGATTTCTATATCTCTATGGGTGATAGTACAGTTCCCCGTGGAGAACCGGGTCACCCCCAAGCGATTCGCGGAACAGAACCGTATGCGATTCACGATCACGCGTGAGAACCTGCAGCAGGGGCTGGGGGCGGTGGCGGGGAGCATTCCGTCGCGCACCACCCTGCCCGTGCTCTCCAACATCCTCATCGAGGCCGAGGACGGCGGGGTGCGCATGAGCGGCACCGACCTGGACACGGCGGTCTCGGTGCGCGTGGCCGCGGACGTGGCGGAGCCCGGGGCCATCACCGCGCCGGCCAAGAAGCTCCAGGAGATCGCCCGCGAGCTCCCCGGCGTGGTGGAGTTCCACACGCAGGGCGACGCCATCCAGATCGTGAGCGGCCGCACCCGCTACCGGCTGAACGGCCTGCCCCGCGACGAGTTCCCCGCGTTCCCCCGGGTGGACTTCGGCGAGAGCTGGCGCGTGACCGGGGCCGACCTGCAGCAGCTGATCAGCTCGGTGTCGTTCGCGGCGTCGACCGAGGAGACGCGGCCCATTCTGAACGGCGTGCTCTGGCAGCTGGGCGAGGGCGAGATGCGGATGGTGGCCACCAACGGCCACCGCCTGGCCAAGATGACGCTGCCCGTCGAGACCACCGGCACCGACGGCACGCCGGCGGGCGACTTCATCGTCCACCCCCGCGCCCTGGCCCAGGTGCAGCGGCTGTTCCGCAAGGACGACACGGTCGAGGTGGGGCGCTCCGAGAACCACATCGGCTTCCGCGGGACGGACGTGCAGATCTTCACGCGGCTCATCGAGGGGCCGTATCCCAACTACGAGCAGGTCATCCCCAAGGACAACGACAAGCACATGGTGGCCGACAAGGGCGCGCTGCAGGCGGCGGTGCGGCGCATGGCCATCGTGGCGAGCGACCAGACCCACCGCATTCGCCTGTCGCTGGGCGGCGCCATGCTGAAGTTCGCCGTGGAGACGCCGGACGTGGGGACGGCCACCGAGGAGCTGCCGGTGGAGTTCGACGGCGATCCGCTGGAGATCGGCTTCAACGCGCAGTACCTGCTGGAGCTGCTGCGCTACATGCCGACGGACGAGGTGCGGATGAGCTTCAAGGCGCCCGAGCGCGCGGCGACGATGATGCCCATCGGCAACGAGGACACACCCGACTACCTGTGCCTGGTGATGCCCCTGCGCCTGCTGAGCTGACGCGGATGAGAGCACGCCGGGGATCGGACGGACGGAGCGGGGGAAGGCCACGGCGGCCTTCCCCCGCTTCCTTTTGTGCGCCAACACTGAACCAGCCACCGTACGAACGATGAAAACTTCGCGCAACGATCCGTGCCGCTGCGGCTCGGGAAAGAAGTACAAGGCGTGCTGCATGGGCCGCGACCAGGCCCGCGAGCGGGCGCGCTCCATCATCGGCGAAGAGGTGTTCGACGCGGCCGAGGCGGAGTGGATGGCGGCCGCGCGCACGGAAACGGTGTGGGCCGCCGACGTGGTGCCTGCGCCGGGGCTGGTTCGCGAGGCACCCGACGGGCTCTCGCTGGCGATGGTGATGGCGGGCGAATGGGCGGTTCACACCGACGTCCTCTCTCACCGGCCGGCGGGGGCCGCCGAGCGCGCCCGCGACCTTGCCGCGGTCGTGAACGCGGGGGCACGGGCGCTGGGCGTGCTCCCGGAGCGGGTGGTGGTTCCGTATCCGGACGTGGTGGAAGAGCTGGATCGCCTGCTGGCGGGGCGCGGGATCTCCGTGGGGTACGGCGATTCGGAGCACCTGGCCGAGGCGATGGATTCCGTGCTGGCGCAGATGGATCCCAGCCCCGCGCAGGGGCGGCTGGGCATTGCCCTGACCTGGCGCGAGACGGGAGCATCGGCGCAGGAGCTGGCGGACTTTCACCAGGCCGCGGCGGCGTTCTACGCGGCGGAGCCATGGAACGTGGACGAGGTGCCGGAGTCGTTGCTGCTGGAGTTCGCCGGCAAGGAGTATCCGTGGGGAGCCAGCCTGATGGGGGGCGGGGGCGAGAGCTTCGGGCTGGTGCTGCACTCGCGGCCGGAAGACCTGCGGGCCATATGGATGAGCGACGACCCGTCGTCCGCGTTCCTGGAGATGACCGGGTTCACCCTGACGGTGGACTTCGATCGCAAGAGCGAGCTTACGCGGGGAATGCAGCGCGAGGTTACGGCTGCCCGGTGGCCGATCGCCGGTCCGCACGCGTATCCGCGGCTGTTCGCCATGGATCTGCCCGGCCGGTGGATCACGGCTGAGGAGGTGCGGCTGGCGACGCTGGCGCTGCGTGCGGTCACGGTGCATGCACGCGGCGGCGATGCGCTGGCCGAGACGGGGGTTCGCCTGTCTGGCTTCGGCATGGAGGACGAGGAGAGCCGCCTGGAGTGGTTCCGCTTTCCGGATGCGGCCCGGCCGATCTGCGCGGAGGGCCCGGGCGCCGAACCCGGGGCCGGACTTCGCGCGTGGGACACGGACGAGCAGGGAGAGCAGGTGCAGGCGGTGGAGGAGGAGCGACTCGGGCAGCTTTCGGCGTGGCTGGCCGGGCGGGGGCGGGCTGACGTAGAGGTGGAGGCGGACCGGCAGAACGCACGGCACTGGACGGACTTTCTTGGAAGGACCCTGCCTGCCGGCGCGGTGACGGAGTACGACCTGCGCCTGTTCCTGTACTCTTATTATCCACAGAGGTCCGGCGCCACGATTGGCGCTACGCGTGAGCTGCCGCGTTCCATGCGCCTGATCGTGCAGTTTCTGGAGGAACGGGAGGGGATCCGGTATCCGTTTGCCGGGGCCGTGCTGAACGAGCTCGACGAGATCGAGGCGCGCGCCCGCGAAGAGCACGAGCCGCTGGAGGATACACTCAGGTTCCTGTCGTACGAGATCTACGATTACCTGGACACTCGCGTTCTGCTTCCCGTGATGGGGGAAGAATGGCCGGTCCTGACGAGCCTGGAGATCGCGCAGCTGCAGCGGGAGCTTCAGCGGCGCTGGCTGCTGTGGTTCGATGAGCTGGCGCGCGACGGAGAAACCGACCACGCGGTCTTCGAGTCCGAGCTTGAATCGCGTCAGCGCCAGTGGGAAAACACGCCGCATCCGCGGGTAGGCGGCAAGACCCCGAAGCAGGTGCTGATGGAGATGATTCTGCACGAGGAAGCCCTGGCGGCGGGGAGCGGCAGCGGGCAGACCTGATGACGTCTGCGCGCACGGGCAGAGATCGAGGCTCTCGTTCGTCGCGGTGGGGAATCGATCCAGGGATGGACAGTAGCCCGCCGAGTCCTTACATCTCGCGAATCCCCTTTCGAGCCCGTGAGCACAGGCGGCGAGTCGGCCGATTGAAAGCCGGATCGGATGGTGATATGGACGAGCGGGGGAGGGCACGTGCCTTCCCCCGCTCGCTCATGACGGCAATCCCGCCCGACTGCCGATCTCGATCTACGGCAGCGCGAAGACGTAGAGCGACGAGCCGCGCGGCGCGCCGAACATCTCCGGGGCAAAGCCTTCCAGCCACCCGCCCCACCCGGTGGGGACGGCGATGTACTGCGTGCCGTTTACGGAGTAGGTGATGGGGTTGCTGTGGATGCCGTTGCCGGTCTGGTACCGCCACAGCAGCTCGCCGGTGCGCGCGTGCCAGGCGTTGAAGTACCCGTTGGGCTCGCCCGTGAACACCAGGTCGCCGGCGGTGGTCAGCACCGAGGCCACCATGGGATGCGGCGCGCGCCACGACCACGCCTCGCGGCCCGTCATGGGGTCGATGGCCTTTACCTGCCCCCACTGCTCGCCCACCACCTCGGCCTCGCCGCCCAGGTAGTACAGCCCCTCGCGAAACTCCACGGGACGCAGCCGGAACTGCGCGCACGCCTCGATGATGGGCGCGTACAGCAGGCCGGTGCGCGGGTTGTACGCGGCGTGCGGCCACTCCTTGGCGCCCGCGGGCCCCGGGCAGATCTCCGTGCCCTCCGGCGTGGGGCGCAGCCGCGGCGTCACGGCGCCGTCGCGGGCGATGTCGCCCCAGGTGGCGCGGGCGAACGGGACCACGCTCACCAGCTGCCCATTGGTCCGGTCCAGGACGAAGAAGTAGCCGTTGCGGTCGAAGTGGGCCAGCAGCTTTCGCCCGTCGCGGTCGAAGAGGATGTTCTCGTTCACCCCGTCGTAGTCCCACACGTCTCCCGGGGTCCACTGGTAGTGCCAGCGGGTGGCGCCGTCGTCGGGATCGAAGGCCACGACGGAGCTGGTGTACAGGTTGTTTCCCGGCCGCTCGCGCGCGTCGAACACCGGGCCCGGGTTGCCGACGCCCCAGTAGACCAGGTCCAGCTCGGGATCGTACGTCCCCGTGATCCACGCCGTGCCGCCGCCGCGCTCCCAGGCGTCGCCGCTCCACGTCTCCGACCCCGGCTCGCCGGGGCGAGGAACGTTGTAGCGCCGCCAGCGCCGCGCCCCCGTCTGCAGGTCGAAGGCGTCGATGTGGCCGCGCACGCCGTACTCGGCGCCGGAGCTGCCGACGATCACCATGTCCTTGACCACCAGCGGCGCCATGGTCGCGCTCTCGCCGGCGCGGATGTCGCCCCACACCTGCTCCCACACCTTCTGGCCCGTGGTGGCGTCCAGGGCCACCAGGTGCACGTTCTGGGTGGCCAGGAACACCTTGCCGGCGGCCACCGCCACGCCGCGGTTCACGTTGCCGCAGCACAGGGGCACGTCCAGCGGAATCGCGTGCTGGTACTGCCACAGCACCTGCCCGGTGACGGCGTCCAGCGCCCACAGGTAGCCATCCCAGCCGCTCACGTACATCACCCCGTCCACCACGATGGGCGCGGCCTCGAACGAGTAGGTGGCCGGGGTGGCGATGAGGCCCACCGGCGCGAACTGAAAGTTCCACGCGGGGCGCAGCCGGCTCACGTTGCCGGCGTTCACCTGGTCTAGCGTGCTGAAGCGCTGCCCGTCGTACGCACCGTAGTAGGTAAGCCAGTTCTGCGGCTCGGCACGGGCGCGGGCAATGCGTTCGCCCGTGACAGTGGCCGCGACGTTGGGCGCGCCGCCGCGGATGGCCTCGTTCAACGCCGGCATGGGCGCGGCGGTGCGCGTGACGGGGTAGTTGGGGCGCGGGCTGGCGCACGCGGCCAGCGCCAGCGCCGTGGCGATAGGTAGTATGCGCATGTGCGGGCTCCTTGCGTCAGGGGCGGCGCTGGCGGGGACGGTCCAGCTTTGCTTCGGCCGGCACCTCGCCCTCCACCAGGATCAGGCCCAGCATGCCGCGCGGGGCGTGGTTGGCCACCGGGCAGCCGAACCAGTACATCCCCGGCGCGTCCAGGCGAATGCGGGCGCGGCCGCGCGTGGCGATGGGCAGCGTCATCGCCTGGCGGTTGCCGGAGTGGGGCAGGAAGACGGCGTGGTACGAGAACGGGTCCTCGTTCTGAAAGTCCAGCTCCAGCTCGCCGCCGGCCTTCATGACGATGATGGCCGGCTGCCAGATGTACTCGCCGGGCGGAATGCGCACGTGCTGCCGGTACACGCCGTCGCCGCCGCGCTCGGCGTGGCTCAGGCCGCCGTGGGCGAACAGGCGCGCCACGATGGCCTCGTTGGGGTCCTCGACGTCGGGCAGGTAGTTGACCAGGTTCACCATGCGCGGGTTCAGCTGGCGCAGCGCGCTGGGCCGCAGCAGCCGCACGTAGTTGCACCCGGAAAGCCCCGCCGCCAGCACGGCCGCCAGTACCGCCCGTCCCATCATCCGCCTTGTCATGCGCACCTCCTCAACCCACGGTTTCCGACGAGCGCCAGCACGTGTGATCCAGCCCGATCTCCCGTCCACAGCCGTTCGTTACAATCGATCCGGACGATTGTAACGACGCAGAGTCTTTGTCTCAGGTTTTGGTGCATGGCGGCAGGTGTCGTCGGCCATGGCTGAACTCGCGACGGCCGATCCGCATCAACTCTCTGCCCGCAATGCACTTGCTCGATTCGCAAGCACCGAAGCCGTGAATCGGGCGGGAGAGGTGTGCATCACACGTGCCCATCGGGTTACATCGGGGCGAAATCCTGCATGTAACAGATGCAGATCAGCAGTAGGATCTGTGCACGTAACGAGGAGGGGGCGGATGACGAACGATCGCCTGGCGCATCAGGAAGGTGCGCCGGGCAAAGGCTCTGCCCGCATACCCGAATCCGAAAACAAGCACTGATGCGAAGTCGGCGGACGGTGTCACGATTCTGAGAGGGTGTTGCTAAACCTCAAATCCATAACGAAGCGGTGACTTCCTGAGGGAGCGCATCACGTCCAACCAGAAGTCACACTACAGATAGCGCGCGACCGAAGGACCTCGTCTTGGTGGCGCAGGGGCCAGATCAGGGCACGGGACCCGCCCCGTCGTTCTGCTGGCGAGGTCCTTCGGTCGGCGCGAAGGTGCAGTGTACACGCGAGTTGCGGGGCGGCGCCTCCCTCAGGAGTCAATCACGCGCGGAGGTTTGGCAACACCCTCTCAGGATGACATCGTCCGGCGGGCACCGGTCTTTTGCGATATCAGCCGTTGCGCACGGCGGCGGCGAGGGCGGTGTCGAGGGTGGGGTGATGGAAAACGTGGCCGATCTCGCGCAGGCGGGCGGGCTCCACGCGCTGGCCGGCGAGCAGCGCTTCGTCGGCCATCTGGCCAAAGACGGCGCGCAGGCCAAAGCCGGGGACGGGAAAGAGGGCCGGGCGGCGGAGGGCGCGGGCCAGCGCGTCGGTGAAGTCGGCGTTGCGCGCGGAGCCGGCGACGGCGTTCACCGGGCCGCGCAGCCGCTCGTCGCGGAGGGCGCGCACGATGACCTCCACCGCGTCGTCCAGCGAGATCCAGGGCATCCACTGGCGCCCGGTGCCAATGCGCCCGCCCACGCCCATCTTGAAGGGCAGCATCAGCCGCTCCAGCGCGCCGCCGCGCGCCGACAGCACCACGCCGATGCGCAGCTTGACGACGCGGATCCCCGCGGCCTCCGCCAGCCCGGATGCGCCCTCCCAGTCGCGCACGACCTCCGCCAGAAAGCCGGTGCCGGCCGCGGACGACTCGTCGAGCGCTTCGTCGCCGCGGTCGCCGTAGATGCCGGTGGCGGACGCCTGCACCAGCACGCGCGGCCGCGGCGACAGCTGGCGGGCGACCGTCTCGGCCAGCAGGCGCGTGCCTTTTACGCGGCTGTCGCGAATGCGGCGCTTTTTCTCGTCCGTCCAGCGGGTGCCCACGTTCTCGCCGGCCAGGTGCACCACGGCGTCCACCCCCTGCAGCGCCGCCGCGTCGATGGTGCCGCGCTCCGGGTCCCACGCCACGTCCCCGGCGCCCGCCCCCGCGGCGGAGCGCACCAGCCGCAGCACGGTGTGCCCCTCGCGCCGCAGCCGCTCCACCAGCGCGGTGCCGATGAGCCCGGTGGATCCGCTGACCGCCACCCGCATGGGCCCCGGCGCGGTGGTGGTGGATGATGTGCCGGCGTCCGACATCTGCTCTCCCGGTTGTGAACCCTCGTCCCCTCCGCCCCCTCCCACGTGAGAGGATGATCATCGGCGGCGTATCATCATCCGTACCCGCACACATCGGCGGATCGGATCAACCGCGTCAGACCAGCGGCGCCAGCTCCGGAAAGCGCCGCCGCACCTGCTCGGCTTCGCGCGGATGATCGGCCAGCATGACAAAGTCCGCGAAGTCGAAGCCGGGCCCCACGGCGCACGAGACCAGCGTGTACGGTCCCGTCGTCCGCGCGGCCTGCCACTGGCCCGCCGGAATCACCCGCGCCGGCTGCGCGCCGTCCGCCAGCCCGCCCAGCAGCATCCGCTCGCACTCGCCCAGCGCCGCATCCATCCGGAACAGCTCCAGCGGCGCGCCTTCCACGTACATCCACGCTTCGTCCGAGGTGACGCGGTGCCAGCGGCTGTGGCCGTGCGCCTCCAGCAGAAAGTAGATGAGGGTGAGCGCGCCGCGGGCGGGCCGCCCGTCCTCCGGATGCACGGTCACCGTGGAGCGGTGGATCTCGCGGTAGTGCCCGCCCTCCGGGTGCGGCTGCAGGCCCAGCGTGCGGATGAGCTCCTGTGCGCGATGCAAGCGAGTGCGGGGTGCGGGGGAGTACGAACGTGCGGATGCGCCGTTGCACGCGAGCCCCGCAAACGCCGCACCGGGTCCGCCGACCAGACCTGGCGCAACACCTGACCGACCCTGGCCTTGTTGATGAGTATCGGCTCTACCTGCACCCGTTCGTGCTGGGTCGCGGCAAGCCGTTCTTTGCCGGCCCCCGGCCGCCGCTCCGCCTGGTGGCCAGCGATGGGGTTGGCGAGGACGTGATCAGGCTGACGTACGTTCCCGTCTGAGACGGTGTTGCTAAACCCCGAACTCGCAAGGAAGCGATGACTTCCTGAGGGAGCGCACCACGTGTAACCCGATTCCACACAACCGCCTGCGCGCGACCGAAGGACCTGCTCTCCGGCGAGGCGGGGCCGGCTCCATGCCGCGGGCCCAGCCCCGTCGTTCTGCTGGCGAGGTCCTTCGGTCGGCGCGAAGGTGCAGTGTACAAGCGAGTTACGGGGCGGCGCCTCCCTCAGGAAGTCAACCACGCCGGGAGGTTTGGCAATACCTCTGACCGCGACTGCACGTCCATCGCGGGTCCGCGCAGGCTCCGTCCCGGTGCGCGCAAACGTGCTGGCGCCAAGTGGATGAAGCTCGTTACAATCGGGGTGGGCCCGTCAGATTTTTCTTGACCGGCGCACCGCACGCGATTACCATGTGCCTCCCGGCGGCGCAGCAGCATTCCTCGCGCGTCGTCTTCCCACCCGCAGCTCCCCGGTGCCCGGCTCCTTCGCCGCGGCCCCTCCCGTCTCCGCACCTCTCCGGAGAGCCGTTCCCATGAAGAAGTGGATCAAGCGCATCGCCGTGGGCGTCGTTTCGCTCATCGTGCTCCTGGTGGCCGTCGTCTTTGGCGTAAGCGAGTCGCGCATGCGCCGCACGTACGACGTGGCCGCCGTCACCGGGCTGAACGTAACGAAGGACCCGGCCCAGATCGCCCGCGGCGAGCACCTGGTGAAGGCGGTGGCCAAGTGCGCGGACTGCCACACGGCGGACCTGGGCGGCAAGGTGTTCATCGAGCCCGGCCCCATGGGCACCGTGAGCGCCAGCAACCTTACCACCGGCAAGGGCGGCGTGCTGGCCGCCTACAGCGACGCGCAGCTCGAGACGGCCATTCGCCACGGCGTGCGCAGCAACGGCCGGCCGCTGCTCATCATGCCCTCGGACGAGTACCAGCACCTGGGCGACGCGGACGTGTCGGCCATCATCGCCTACCTGCGCGCGCTTCCGCCGGTGAACCGCGAGCTGCCGCGGACGAAGCTGGGCCCCATCGGCCGGGTGGTGGTCACCACCGGCGCGCCGATCATCCCGGCGGCGAACATCGACCACGAGACGGTGCCCGCGTCGCGCGCGGCGGTGCCGCCGGTGGGGCCCACCCGCGAGTACGGGCAGTACCTGGTGAGCGTGGGCGGCTGCCGCGGCTGCCACGGGCCCGAGCTGGCGGGGCAGGCCAGCTTCGAGCCCGGCGCGCCGCCGTCGGCCAACATCACGCCGGCCGGGCCCATGGGCCGGTGGAGCGAGGCGGACTTTGTGCGGGCCATGCGCACGGGTGCGCGGCCGGACGGCAGCAAGATCGCCGAGTTCATGCCCTGGCGCTCCATGGCTACCCACACCGACGACGAGCTGCGCGCCATCTGGCTGTACCTGCGCAGCGTTCCCCGCGTGGCGTCGTCCGCGAAGAGCTGAGGGTCGACGGCCGGACCCGGCGGACTGGATCCACGAACGAAAGAACCCGCGGCGAGCACCAGGCTCGCCGCGGGTTTTCGTCGGGCTTCAACGAGAGCGAGTGAACTCGCCGCAACGACAGCGGAAAGCCCCGCAAACCGCGCGGGGCTTCAACGGCGACACCGCGACACGCCGTGCGGCGCACACCCGTCGGCGAAGGCCAACATCGCGTAGTCCCAGCCGCGAATTCATTCGCCCGGCGGCCGGGCGCGCTGACTCCATGCTTCTCCACGCTGGGCCGCTCGCGGGAGCGAGTGAACTCGCCGCAACGACAGCGGAAAGCCCCGCAAACCGCGCGGGGCTTCAACCGCGACACGCCGTCGCGGCGCACACCCGTCGGCGAAGGCCGACATCGCGTAGTCCCAGCCGCGAATTCATTCGCCTGGGCTGCGGCGGCAGGATCCTGCCGTCATGCGGAGTTCCCGGGCGATGCCCGGGAAAGGGTTCCGCGCGAGGGGAGGGAGATTCTTCGGTCGCGCCAACTGGCTTCGTGGTTTTCCCAAGCTCCCGGCGAGGCGCTCCCTCAGAATGACAGGTGTTTTCTGAGGCTTCACCCGCGAGAACGCGGGTGAGGGCCCCTACCGCGCCGCCAGCCCCGTGCGCTCGCGGTAGGCGCCCTCGGCGGTCTGCAGGGCGTCCCAGGCGCGCAGGGCGGCGCGGCGCACGGCGGTGCGGGGCGCGCGGCGCGTGGGCCACGGCGCCGACACGCTGTTGGGATCGCCCGGGTACAGCGCCAGGCTGCTCTCCACGATGGCGCGCGCCACGACCGAGCGCGTGTCGCGGTCCATCCCCGCCATGGCCTCGAGCGTACGCAGCGGGCCCTGGTTGAAGGCATCGGCCAGGAAGGTGGCGTACTCCTCGCGCAGCGGCCCGGCGCCGATCTCCGTCACCCGCGCCAGCAGGCCCACCAGTGCGTCGTCGTCGCCTTCCCTGGCGCCGCGCAGCATCAGCACGCTGGCCACCTGGTGCCACTTCGCCGACGCGCCGCCGGCGGCCACGGCGGCGAACAGCTCGTCCTCCAGCCGCTCCAGCAGGGCGTACGTGTCTTCGCCCTCCAGCTCCACGATGAAGGGGTCGCGCGGCGGCGGGCCGCTGCGCCGGGCGCTGGACGACGACGGGCGCGGCGCGGGCGCGGGCTGCACGTTGCGCCCGCCGACGATGATGATCTCGGTGCCCACCTGCACGTTGTGGAACAGGCGCAGCGCGTCGGCGTTGGACAGGCGGATGCAGCCGTGCGACACGCGCTGCCCCAGCAGCTCGGGCTTGTCGGTGCCGTGGATGGCCAGCCCCTGGCCAATGAAGACGGCCGCGGAGCCCAGCCCGCGCGGAAAGCGGCGCGCGTCGGAGTCCGGCCCCGGCACGCGCAGGCCGTTCTCCAGGAAGTACCAGTCCGGGGCGATCCAGTCCGGCTCCAGGTCCTTGTAGGTGACGTGAAAGGTGCCCGTGGGTGTGGAGAAGTCCCACTCGCCGCGGCCGTTCTCAAGCCGCATTCCCGTTCCCGTGCCCACCGGCGCGGACCACAGCACCCGCCGCCCCTTCGCAAAGTGCAGCCGGTTGGCGTCCAGGTCGACGACCACCGCGTACCCGCCGCGCGCCAGCGCCGCCGAGCGCACCCGGGCCAGCGGGTTGGCCGACGCGGCCTGCGGGCGCTGCGTGGTGGTGGGGCGCGTCTGCGAGGGGCGCGTGTCGGACGGCCGCGGCTCCTGCCGGGTGCGCGGCCGCGGCGACGACTGCGCGTCCAGCTGGGCGGTGGCGACGGAAGCCGCCACCAGCGCCAGCGTGCCGGCGCGGCGGAGGACGGGGTTGATGCTCATGGTCCTGCACGACTTACGGGTGGCGGATCAAACGAACGTCCCCGGATCCATCCGGGCAATCCGCGTACCCGCCGCGCGCCGCCGATGTTTCGACGCGCCGTTTTCTCCGCCCCCGGTTCTCCCAGGCGCCTCTTCCTCTTTTCACGCGCATAAATTATCATGAAGTGGTAGCACACATGATGACGTCACCTTCCAGATCAGGAGATGAACGATGGCGATGAAGCTGAACATGGAGAACATCACCGTGGAGTCGTTCGCGGTGTCCGAATCCATCGACGACCAGGTGATGAACCACACGTGGGAGGATCCCTGCTTCTCCGTGGGGGAGCCGCGGTGCACCCTGCCCTGCGTGATGCCGAGCGACGCCACCAACTACGCGTACTGCTGCGGCTGACGCCCTGCCGGTGACGGTGAAGATGCCGGGCTCCCTGGGGAGCCCGGCATCTTTTCATCATCCCGTCCCGTGCGTTGTTCGCGCGGTGCGGCGGGTGGTAAGATGCACGCGAACGCGGTGCTCCGTCCCCGTCCATCGAGCGAAATCGTGTCCATCGAACTCCCTTCCGGCGCGGCGGAGCAGGAAGCCCCGCTGCGCCGGCTGATGCGCTACGCGCGGCCGCACCGAAGGCAGGTGTGGGCGGCGTCGGCGTGCTCCGTCGTCAACAAGCTCTTCGACCTGGCCCCCGAGGCGCTGATCGGCGTGGCGGTGGACGTCGTCGTCCGCGGCAGCGACTCGCTCATCGCCAGCTGGGGCTTTCCCGATCCACGGCAGCAGCTGGTGGTGCTGGCCGCCATCACCTTCGTGGTGTGGCTGCTGGAGTCGCTGTTCGAGTACCTGTACGGGGTGCTGTGGCGCAACCTGGCGCAGACGGTTCAGCACGAGCTGCGGCTGCGGGGCTACGCGCACCTGCAGGACCTGGATCTGGCGTACTTCGAGGAGCGCAGCACGGGCGGGCTGCTCAGCATCCTGGGCGACGACGTCAACCAGCTGGAGCGGTTCCTGGACCGCGGCGCCAACGAGATCATCCAGGTGGTGACCACGGTGCTGGTGGTGGGCGGCGCCTTCTTCGTGATGGCGCCGGAGGTGGCGTGGATGGCCATGCTGCCCATGCCCTTCGTGGTGTGGGGCTCCATCCGCTTTCAGCGCACGCTGGAGCCGCTGTACGCCGCCGTGCGCGAACGGGCGGGCGCGGTGAACGCGCGGCTGGCCAGCAACCTGAGCGGGGTGACGACCATCAAGGCCTACGCGGCCGAGGCGCACGAGATCCGCCGCGTGGAGGCCGACAGCCAGGCGTACCGCGACGCCAACGGCCGCGCCATCCGCTACAGCGCCGCGTTCGTCCCGCTCATCCGCATCCTGATCCTGGTCGGCTTTACGGGAACGCTGGTGTCCGGCGGATTCCAGGTGCTGGACGGCGCGCTGGCGGTGGGCACGTACAGCTTTCTGGTCTACATCACCCAGCGGCTGCTGTGGCCGCTGACCCGGCTGGGCGAGACGCTGGACCAGTACCAGCGCGCCATGGCCAGCTCACGCCGCATCTTCGGCGTGCTGGACACGCCGGTGCAGGCGCACCCCGGCCACCGCGCGCTCCCGGCGGGCACGGTGCGCGGCGCGGTGGAGATGCGCGGCGTGACCTTTGGCTACCGCGGCCGCGAGCCGGTGCTGCGCGACTTTTCGCTCCACATCGCGCCGGGCGAGACGGTGGCCGTGGTGGGGCCCACCGGGTCGGGAAAGAGCACGCTGGTAAAGCTGCTGCTGCGGCTGTACGAGCTCGACGCGGGGGCGGTGCTGGTGGATGGAGCCGACATCCGCGAGATCCGCCTGGGCGACCTGCGCAGGGCGGTGGGGCTGGTGAGCCAGGACGTGTTCCTGTTTTCCGGCACGGTGCGCGAGAACATCGCCTACGGATCGTTTGGCGCGGCGGCGGAGCAGGTGGAGCGCGCGGCGCGGCTGGCCGAGGCGCACGACTTCATCGCCGCGCTGCCGCAGGGGTACGAGACGGTCGTCGGCGAGCGGGGGCAGAAGCTCTCGGGCGGGCAGCGGCAGCGCATCGCCATTGCCCGGGCCATCCTGAAGGACCCGCCCATCCTGGTGCTGGACGAGGCCACCAGCGCGGTGGACAACGAGACGGAGGCGGCGATCCAGCGCTCGCTGGAGCACGTCAGCCGCGACCGCACCACCATCGCCATCGCGCACCGCCTGTCGACGGTGCGCAACGCCCACCGCATCTACGTGATGGACCGCGGACGCATCGTGGAGCACGGCCGGCACGATGCGCTGGTGGACGCCGGCGGGATGTACGCCGCGCTCTGGCGGGTGCAGACGGGGGAGGGGGTGAAGGGGTGAGCGGGTGAAGGGGTGAACGGGTGAAAGGGTGAGCGGGTGCGAGTGCGAGAGTGCGAGAGTGCGAAAGAAAGCACCGGCGCGGCACGGCCATGTCATTCTGAGAGCGTGTTCAAGAATCCGACGCTGCGCATCCGGACAGATCCATTAGCGCTGTCATTCCGAGGCCCGGCCACGCCGTAGCCTGCTTTCACACCAGAGGTTGCAGGGCCGAGGAATCCCCTGTCGGAATTGCTGGAGGGCAGACGCTGGTAGCCGTGCCTGCTTCGCGGCTACGACACGGGCGGACAGGGCCAGTGCCGGAGCGGTTCGGCGCGGCACCAGCAGCAGACAGTAGATTTCTCAGTCGGCGCGCCGGATTTCGTGCGAGCCGATGATGGTGCGGTGTGGCGCCTCCTTCGAAATGACATACGGGCACGAGCGCAGGGATTCTTGAACACACTCTGAGGCCCGGCCACTCCGCGCCTCCTTTCGCCCACCGGCTGCAGGGCCGAAGGATCTGCTCTCCGGCTGCTCTGACCCCACGCGGCAGCCCGCGCTGGAGCCGCGGCCGGCACGGGGACCGGCAGGGCCGGTTGGGGACCCGCGAATCGGGTATCGGTGGCGGGCCGCGGCGTCTTTACGAGTCAGGCGCAGGGTGCCGGCGGCGTTTGGGTGGCCGGTTCATTCGTGTATGCCGACGCTGGCAAAAGATAGGATCTCTCACACAGACGACGCGGAGGAAGCAGAGTGGTTTTCTCCGCTTCCCCCGCGTGCCGGATATCTTTGGCCGGAGTTGGACTTACGCGTTCGCGGGCTGGTTGACGTCCGCGACCGGGACCGTGCTGGGCTTGAGGAACTGCGCGCTCACCCAGCCGGTCACCTGCGGCTGGGCCAGCGAGACGACGCGCGTCCAGCCGTCGCCCTCCTGCAGCGCCT
This sequence comes from Longimicrobium sp., assembly GCF_036399255.1. Taxonomy (GTDB): domain Bacteria; phylum Gemmatimonadota; class Gemmatimonadetes; order Longimicrobiales; family Longimicrobiaceae; genus Longimicrobium. The sequence continues at coordinate 19,839 of NZ_DASWNM010000091.1, read as the reverse complement.
GCACGATGGCGTCCTTGCGCAGCGGGCTCCCGGGGACGGTGGGGTTGGCCGAGCCGGGGCCGCCGCGCACGTTCAGCGAGTCCGCCGCCACGGTGAACAGCTGGGCGGGGATGGGCTCCAGGAACTGCGCGCTCACCCAGCCCGCCACGCCCGAGTCCTCGGCCGCGACGCGCTTCCAGCCGCCCTGGTCCTCCACGCCGCGCACCACGGCGCCCGGCGGCAGCGGGCTGCCCGCGACGGGGGCGTGGGTGGTGGCGGGGCCGCCGCGCACGTTCAGCGTCTGCTTTACGCGAAAGCGCGCGATGGCGCGCAGCGCCTGGGCCCCGTCCGCGGGGCGGGCCATGCAGTCCGCGCGAAAGCGATCCATGGGAAAGCTGGGGCCGGGGTCCTGCTTGCGCCCCGGCGAGATGTCGTCGTGCCCCACCACGTCCTGCAGCCGGTACTCCTTCACCAGCAGCTTCGACAGCTCCATGGCGGCGTTCAGCTGCGCCTCGGGGTAGCGCGGCCACCCGCCGGCCGGCGTGCCGAACTTGTGCGTGCCCACCACCACGTCCGCGTCGGGGATGGCGGTGCTGCGGAACTTCCACTTGCCGGGGCCCTTGGGTCCCAGGTAGCCAAAGCCGTCCAGCTCGATGCCGATGCTGTGCCGGTTGAGGCCGGAAACACCCTGCCACGTGCTTTCGCCCGCGTGGTTGGCGCGGCGGTTGAACGGCACGCACTGGGTAATGGTGCCGTCCCTGGCGATCACCACGTGCGCCGACACCTTGCTCTGGGGGTTGGCGAACCAGTTGATGGCCTCGGACGCGCTGCCGCTGGCGGTGTAGTGAATGACCAGCCAGCGCGGCTGGATGACGTCGCCTACGTGCGGCGAGGCGCGGAACGCGTACGGGGTGCCGTCGTCGCGGTGCAGGCGGTGGTTGATGATCTTCATGGCTGCATTTTCCTTCCGGAGAGAACGAAGGCGGGCGGGATGGCGGCCCGGAGAGCAGATGCGGCGGGGCTGGCCGCGGGCCACCACCCTCCCGGGCAGCAACACACGTTCCCGTCCAGCGGTCGAGGGGGCGGGGATTCCAGGTGGCTGCGGCCAAAGGACTTTGGCGGATGGCACCCGGGCACCGGCGCCGGGGCTGAGGCACGCGCGCCCCACATTCGCGGCGCCTTTGCCGCACTCCATGCACCCGGACGCACGAAGGCCCCGGGGGTGAGCCCGGGGCCTTCGTGCATCCGCCGCGTGCGACGGACTACAGCGTGGAGCTGGGGGCGGAGCCGTGCCGGTCGCCGCGCAGCCACTCGATGGCCTTGAACGCCAGCCACACCACCAGCACGATGGGCAGCACGCGGAACAGCAGTACGCCGCCCAGGAAGAAGGCGATGCCGAGCACCCCAAGCACGATCTTGAGCGCGGCAAAGGCCAGGATGACGACGACCATCCACTTGAGGATGGTTTCGAAGGTGTTCTTTTCACTCATGTTCAGGCTCCCGGACGTCAGGGTTCAATGCGCGTCGGCGGTGACGGGAGTGTCGTACGCAGGCACCGCGCGCGGAGTTTCAAGCCCCGCGAACGATGGCGGCGGATGGCCCGTTCGTCCAGCATCGCGCGCGGGTCCGCGGCCCGCGTGCCTTGCGCGGGCGGCGGCGGGCGGCAATCGTGATGGGGATCACTTCGTTCACCGTCCATCATCCAGGCACCCGCATTCCATGGCCGGACGCATCCACATCGGCACGCAGGGGTGGAACTACCCGGCGTGGGTGGGGCCCTTCTATCCCCAGGGCACCCGTCCGGCGGAGTTCCTCGCCACGTACGCCAGGGCGTTCGGCACCGTGGAGGTGGATTCCACATTCTACGCGGTGCCGGCGGCCAAGGTGGTGCGCGGATGGGCGCAGCGCACGCCGCCGGGGTTCATCTTCGCGCTCAAGATGCCGCAGGAGGTGACGCACGAGCGCCGCCTGCGCGACACGGGCGACGTGGTGGCGCAGTTCATGGACGCGGCGCGGGAGCTGGGCCCCAAGCTGGGCCCCATCCTGGTGCAGATGGGGCCGGACTTTGGCCCCGACGAGTTCCCCGCGATGGAGCGGTTCGTACGCGGGCTGCCGCGCGAGCAGCGGTTTGCGGTGGAGGTGCGGCAGTCGAAGTGGATGCGTCCGGACGCGCGGCCGGAGCTGCTGGCGCTGCTGGCGGAGCACGGGATGGCGCTGGCGCTGAGCGACGGCCGCTGGATCGACCGGGAGACGATGACGGAGCTGGCGGAGCGCCCCACGGCGGACTTTCACTACGTGCGGTGGATGGGCCCCAACCGCGACATCACCGACTACTCGCACCTGCAGTTCGACCGCTCGGGCGAGATCCGCGAGTGGTCCGACGTGCTGCGGCGGGCGGCGCTGGGGACGGAGCTGTACGGCTACTTCAACAACCACTTCGCCGGCCACAGCCCCGCCAACGCCCGCGAGCTGCAGTCGCTGCTGGGCGAGCGCCCCGTGGACCCCGCCACCCTGGGCGAGCAGATCTCGCTGTTCTGATCCGCGGTCCGTCCGAAGAGCCGGCGGAGAAACGGCATTGGAATACAGAGGAACAGAGAAAGGCCAGAAATACAGAGGAAGCCCGGGTTCGGGCCTCTGTATCTCTGGCTTTCCTCTGCTCCTCTGTACCCCAATCCGTTTGCGAGCCGTGGCGGACACGATTTCCGCCTGCGGATGCATTGGCCCGTAGCGAACCGGCACGGAACTCCGGGTGGCCCCGCCGGTAGAACAGCGCCGCGGAACGGGGACGGGGTGCACACGGGGATTCTTGCACCGCGTCCGTTTGTCTGGTACTGTTCTGCGTAGCAACGTATTCCGCCGCCGTTCCCCCACCGGCGCGGCTCCATCCGGGCAAGCGCCCGGGACATCTCCCCCACACGCGTTACCCGGAGCACACCCCATGAAGCTGCCGTTCATCGCGCTGGTCGCGGCCGCCGCCGCGCTGCTGTCGACCCCGGCGCAGGCCCAGCGAGAGATCATCACCACCCAGCTGGACTCGGCCGTGGTGCTGATGCGCGCGCAGGGCTTTACGCCGTCGGACGACCCGGTCCAGGGCACGCTGCCGCAGGGCGAGGACGAGGAGTTCGAGTTGGACCTTGAGGCGGGCTCCACCTACTTCGTGGTGGGCGTGTGCGACGGCGGCTGCTCGGACCTGGACCTGGTGCTCACCAGCAGCAGCGGCGAAGAGGTCGAGGCCGACCGCGAGCTGGACGACGTGCCCATGCTGGCCATCGAGAACCAGAGTGGCAGCTTCGTTCTCTCGGTGCAGATGGCGACCTGCAGGGAGAAGGAATGCCACTACGGTGTCCGGGTATTCCGCAGTCGGTGACGCGGCGGGTCATCCAGTGGTGAAAAAGGCGCCTGGCTCTCGCAGCCGGGCGCCTTCTGCTTTCCTGCATCCTTCCAGCACCGGCAAAAGACAGGGTCACCCAGAGGGCGCAGAGGCCGCAGAGGAAACCACTCCGCTTCCCCTGCTTTTTCTGCGTGATACGACCCTGGGAAAACAACACCTTTATGGTACAGAGGAACAGAGGCAGACAGAGGAGCAAGATGATATCTCATATCAGCTCGTTTTCTCTGTCTGACTCTGTTCCTCTGTACGATTATTCTTTTTCAGGATCTGGTATGAGATCAATCTTCTTCTGGAATGCGAAAACGGGGGCGCCGGCACCTGGCCGACGCCCCGTTTCGCTTGTCGTGCGCCTGGATCAGCCCGCGGCGCGCTGGCCCATGCTTTCGCGCCAGGCGAGCAGCCGGGGCGCCAGCGAGCGGGACGCGGGCGCGGGGCGGTACGCGGAGAGCGACACCAGCGACGGGCGCTGAAAGCTGCGCCAGCGGCGCATGCCCACCTGGTCGCCCAGGTCGCGCGCCAGGGTGTGCAGGCGCGTGCGGGCATGGTCCTTTTGCGGCGCGTCGCCCCAGCCCAGCGCAACCAGCAGCGCCTCGCGCGCGGCCGCGGCGTCGCCCAGCGAAAGGGCGGCGCCGGCAAGCGCGTGCGCGGCGCGGGCACGGTCCACCGGGTCGGTGTAGCGGGCCACGGCCAGGCACAGGTCGCGCGCGGCACCCCGCCGGTCGCCGGCGGCACGTCGCAGGGCGGCGCGCTCCTCGAGCCCCACCGCGGCGGCCTCGGCATCCCCCGCCCGCAGCGCGCGGCGGATGACGCGGCCCAGCATGCGGATGCCGTCGTCCGACACCACCGCCTCGCCCACCTGCGCCAGCCGGGCGATCTGCCCGTCGCCCACGTCCAGGTCGCGGGCGGCGCAGTACAGCACCAGCGCGCGCTGGCGGTCGCCCATCTTGCGGGCCAGCCGGGCGGCGTGCAGCGCGGTGGCGCCGCTTCCCTCGTCCAGCGCCAGCCCCAGCGAGATGGCGGCGTCGGCCTCGGGCAGCCGGCGCGTGGTCTCAAGCTCGCAGGCGTAGGCGACCAGCGCGGCCGAAAGGTGGCCCGGCGCGCCGCCGTCTTCCATCACCCGCAACGCGCGCAGCAGGATGCTCTTTTCGGCGCTCTTCTGCAGCCCGGCGACCTCGGCCCGGGCGCGGCGCAGGGTGAACTCGTCGGGCGCGCCGCTGACGGACTGCTGGACGACGCGCAGCACCAGCGCGCCCGCGGCGGCCCGCCGCGCGCGCTCTCCGCGCTCCGTCTCGCTGATGTGCAGCAGCGTGTCCTGCGCCGCCGCCGCCGTCTGGGTCGCCTGCGTCATTCCTGCTCCAGCAGATTGAGAACCGTTCTCAATCAATGTAGCGGCACCCGGATCGGGTGTCAAACCACTCTGTTCCCGGCGCGCGTGGGCGTGTACGTTCGGGCGCGTGGAGGCGTGGAATCACGATGCGGAGGAGCGGAGCGAGATGGCCAGGGTGGTGGATCGGATTACGGACGAGCTGGGCGCGTTCATCCAGGCGCAGCCGCTGTTCTTCGTGGGCACGGCGCCGCTGGAGGCGGACGGGCACGTGAACCTGTCGCCCAAGGGGCTGGAGTGCCTGCGGGTGCTGGGGCCGCACCGGGTGGCGTACCTGGACCTGACGGGAAGCGGCAACGAGACGTCGGCGCACCTGGCTCAGAACGGGCGCATTACGGTGATGTTCTGCGCGTTCCAGGGGCCGCCCAACATCCTGCGGCTGTACGGCCGCGGCGCCACGGTGCTTCCCGGCGACGCGGCGTGGGACGAGCTGCGCCCGCTGTTCCCGGACCATCCCGGCGTGCGGCAGATCATCACCGTGGACGTGCACCGCGTGCAGACGTCGTGCGGGTTCGCGGTGCCGCGGATGGAGCTGGTGGGCGACCGCGACACGCTGGTGCGCTGGGCGCGCAACAAGGGCGAGGCACGGCTGGCGGAGTACCGGCAGGAGAAGAACGCCCGCAGCATCGACGGGCTTCCCGCGCCGCTGGCCGCGCAGGGGTCGCTGGAGCTGGGCGGGGTGGCCGGCGGGGAGTGAGGCGGTCGGGGGTGCCGGTGGAGGCCCTCTCCCGCAAGACGCGCATATACATCCTCATCGGAAGAGGATGAGGATGTAGACGTCGCACAGGCTGAGGGGTGTTTCGGCGGGGGTGTCGCGAGATGGTGAGCCGCCCCCCTCCCCGGCCCTCCCCCGCAAACCGCGCGGGGGAGGGTGACGCGCGCGACGGACTGTCCGGAGCGGGATCGAATTCTCCCTTCTCCCGAGGAACGAGGGGGAGGGCTCGGCGGGCGCGGTTCGACCGCGTTCGCCGCTTCCACGGCACCCGCGGGAACGCCCAGCAGGCATTTGCGACGTTTATCCCCTCTCCCGATGGCAGGGGAAGGCCGCTTCTTACATCCACCGAACCTGCCGACGATGGCCGACGCGACGCGCTCCGAGCGCCTGGACCGACTGCCGTTCACGCCCCTGCACCGCCGCCTGGTGGTGATCGCCGGGGCGGGGTGGGCCATGGACGCCATGGACGTGGGGCTGATCTCGTTCGTGATGGCGTCGCTGGCGGTGCAGTGGAAGCTGGACGGCGCCACGCTGTCGTGGATCGGCTCGGTGGGCTTCGTGGGGATGGCGCTGGGGGCCAGCCTGGGCGGCAGCGTGGCCGACCGGCTGGGGCGTCGCTACGTGTTCGCGGCCACGCTGCTCATCTACGGCGTGGCCACGGGCGCGGCGGCGCTCGCCTGGGGGGTGGCGTCGCTGCTCTTCTTTCGCTTCCTCATCGGCTTTGGGCTGGGCGCGGAGCTGCCGGTGGCGTCCACGCTGGTGAGCGAGTTCGCCCCGGCGCGCATCCGCGGGCGCATGGTGGTGCTGCTGGAGGCGTTCTGGGCGGTGGGATGGATATTGGCCGCGCTTATCGGCGCCTTCGTGATCCCGCTGTCGGACCACGGCTGGCGGTGGGCGTTTGCGTTGGGGGCGCTGCCGGCGCTGTACTCCGGCGTGGTGCGCCGGTCGCTGCCGGAATCCGTGCGCTTTCTGGAGAGCAAGGGCCGCGCGGACGAGGCCGAGGCGGTGGTGCGGCGCTTCGAGGCCGCGGCCGGCGTGCCGTCGCCGGAGACGGCCGCGCAGCCGCCGGCGCCGCGGACGGTGCACGCGGCGGTGGGGCTGCGCGAGCTGTGGCGCGGGTCGCTGGCGCGGCGCACGCTGGCGCTGTGGCTGGTGTGGTTCGGGATCAACTTTGCCTACTACGGCGCGTTCATCTGGATTCCCACGCTGCTCACGGCGCGCGGGTTCACGCTGGTGAAGAGCTTTCAGTACACGCTCATCATCACGCTGGCGCAGCTGCCGGGGTATGCGGTTTCCGCGTGGCTCATCGAAAGGTGGGGGCGGCGGCCCACGATGGCGGCGTTCCTGGCGGGCTCGGCGGGGGCGGCGGTGCTGTTCGCCATGGCCGATTCGCGCGACGCCATCCTGATCGCCGGGTGCCTTCTGTCCTTCTTCAACCTGGGCGCGTGGGGCGCCGTGTACGCCGCCACGCCGGAAGTGTATCCCACGACGGTGCGCGCGACGGGGGCGGGGTGGGCGGCGGGGTTCGGGCGCATCGCCAGCATCATCGCGCCGCTGTGCGTGCCGCCGCTGATGGCCGCGGGCGGCACCGAGGCGGTGTTCGGCACCTTTGCCGCGTTCTTCGGCGTGGCCATCATCGGCGCGCTGCTTCTGCCCGAATGGAAGGGCCGGCACCTGGCCGAGGACGCGGCTTCCGTGTGAAATACGAAAGCAGGGTTTCACACGGAGTCAACGGAGTTTGCTCGTGCCGCACTCCGAACATGTGCTCGCTTCCAATCTTTCTCCGCTCTGCCGAGCGCCTGCCAGAGCGCGCCAGAACCCCGCCCCCACACTGATCGATCAAAGCGGGACGTGGTGTGGGGCCGCACGGCTCGCTCGCGCACCGGGGCGCTGGAGGAATGGCGGATCGCGCTGGCCCCGGCCGCGAGCGCACCACCTTGGCCAGCCAGTCCGCATCTGCAACAGGCCCGTCGCGCCCTGCCGCGGAGCCCGCGCTCAAGGTGGTGTAGTCGGACAATCGGAGGACTGCAGTCGAGTGGCCCGTAAGGCCTCCCCTCGCCCGTCACCATTTAGGAATTGATGGGGCACTGCGGCAACTACATGGCCAGGAACACATCACTTGCTTACGCCGCCGCGACAAAAATTATCGCGGCGACCCGTATTACGGCACCGCACAGGCGGCTGAACAAAACGGCAAAACGCTGCCGAAAAATGTTATGGCTCGTATGGAATGGAAGAAGCAGATTGCTGGTACCGGCGTACAAGTCCGCCGGGAGGAGCTTTTACTCGCATCCAGGAGGAACGTATGACCCGCTTCAATACTTCCACCCATTTCGCCGGAGGCGTCGCCGGCGACCCCATGGAGGAGGTGCTCGTCCTCCAGAGCTACTCGCTGGACCGCGGTAAAGTCGCGGATTTCTGCATCTCTGACAGGAGTATCGTCATCGACTGCCCCTCTTGGATGAGCAGTTCTGAGGAGATTGCTATGTAGTAGCCCATGGCCGCGCGAAAAGAATTCCAGCGGCCTTGGACGGGTAGTCGTGGGCGGCGGTCCGTCGCGTCGCGGCGGAACCGCCGCCCTGCCGCGAGCGAGTGATCTACACGCTCTATTACCCTTGCTGAAGCCCCGCACATGAGAAGCGATCTGCCGGGTTACACGCTGACGCTCGTCGATCGGGTGTTCTTCGAATCATTGAGCCGATACTCGCCCAAGGACGAGTACCGCGCTCCAGTGACGGAGATGCTGGGCACCGGCTGGACCGTCACGCCATCCGGCTTCTGGACGCACTGCACTCCCGCAAAGCCGGTTCTCCGGCAGCAGGGCTGGAAGATCCACATCTCCGCCGTGCCCGCTACGGCCCTGGAAATCCTCTCGCGCGTGGTCCCGGTGCTCGCGGCAGGCAACATTCCGTTCAAGTTCACCTCCGACCGATGGACGCACGTCCTGTCGTTGAGCAAGAATTGGCCGCGCGAGGGGGCTGGGAAGTTCATGACGATCTATCCCGTCTCCGACGCCCAGTTCGTCGGACTTGCCGCCGAACTCCACGCTCGCACGGGGGACCTGCGTGGGCCGTACATCCTTTCTGACCGTCCGTACCGCGATAGCCGCACCGTCTTCTACCGGTACGGAGAGCATCTGGGAGTTCCCGAGGTGACTGCGGGGGGCACGCTCCGGCGGGTCCTTCACTCGCCCGAGGGCGCCAGCGTGGACGATACACGCACTCCGTATTACCAACTCCCCTCCTGGGTGAGTGACCCGCTGGGCCGGGGGTCCGTAGAGAATGTGCGCGAAACCGGTCGCCAGGTGCGGCTGGCCGGGCGCTACCGCGTCATAGAGGCGCTGAAGTTCAACAGTAGTGGTGGGATCTACTCCGCCATCGACGAGCGGACGGATCGGCCCGTGGTGGTGCGGGAGGCCCGCCCGCACTTCGGGGCGTGGAGTTCCGGGCAGGACGCCATCTCCCTGCTCCGGAAGGAGGCCCGGATCCTGGAAGCGATGGGGTCCACCGGTCTGTGCCCCGACTTTGTTGACCTTTTCCAGCAGGGGGAGCACTGGTTTCTAGTACAGGAGCGCATCGAGGCCCAGTCTCTGTGGAGCCACGCGATGAAGTTCTACTGGGGACGCCGCCGCCGTCAGACTCCCCGCGAGACGTTCCGCCGGCTATGCGACACCTTCCTAGCGATCTTGGACGGGATGCAGGCGTTCCACGACCGTGGCATCGTCCTGTGTGACATGACTCGGACCAACGTGCTTGTCCGCGACAACGGTCGGCCGGCGTTCATCGATTTCGAGATGGCGTACGAGTTGGACGGCGACGACCGTCCCGTGCACGGCTTCACACCCGGATTCGCCTCGACCGACCAGCTGGCCCGGAAAACGCCTTCACCCGCCGACGACCACTACGCACTTGGCGCGTTGTTGCTCGACATGGTTTCGTTCATGGTTTCCGGGCTCCCGCTCCACCGCGCTGGGATCCTTAAGGCATTCCACCAAACCCGGCGGGACCTCGAGCTTCCTGCTGCGGTGGGGGAGGTGGTCGAAGGTCTGTTGCAGGAGGACGCGGCGCGGCGCTGGAAGCCGGAGCAGGTGCGGGCGACGCTTCTGGCGGTCCGCCCTCGCGAGGTCCCGCGGCGGCGGGCTCACCTCTCGCCCGGTGACATTGCAGATCCGTACTCAATCGTTCCTCGACCGGCACCTACACGCGAACTGCGCGAAGAGTTCGCGCGCACGATCCCGGAAGTCGTGCGGTTCATCGAGTCGTCGACCGACCTGGAACGTACCGACCGGCTCTGGCCTGCTTCACCCGACGTGTTCTTCACCAACCCGGTGAGCGTCCAGTTCGGCGCGGCGGGGATCCTGGCGTTCCTCCATGAAGCAACCGGAGGCGTCGACCACCGCTCTGTGGACTGGATGGTGGCCCGGCTGCGCGAAGGTCGGATCCCTCCGGGTCTGCAGCGGGGCCGGGCCGGAGTGGCGCTGGTCCTGGCCCGCGTGGGACGCCAGGACGAGGCGCTCGCCATCGTGCGGGGACTGTCTTCCGACCCGGTGCTGGATACCGCGAGCGGGTTGTGGACGGGACGAGCCGGAGTGGGACTGGGACTGCTCACCCTGGGGCAGGAGTTCGGCCGGCCGGAACTGGTGGAGGAGGCCAAGCAGTGCGCCGATCGGCTCCTCGAAACAGCGAAGCGGAGCCGCGGCCGCCTGTTTTGGCACGACTCCCCACGCCGCGTACCTCTAGGGCTGGCGAACGGCGCGTCGGGCGTGGCGCTCTTCCTCCTCTACTTAGCCGCTGCGACCGGCGAGGAGCGGTATCTGGAGGCTGCTCGGAATGGACTGGAGTTCGACCTCGCGCACGTGGTCCGGATCGCGGGGGAGGCGCTTTGGACGCCGACCACGCACGCCAGTTCGGGTGAGCCCAACTCCCCGCACATGGAATACGGCACGGCCGGAATCGGGTGCGTGGCGCTGCGGATGTACGCGCTCACCCGCGATTCGAAGTACCTGGGCTGGGCATGGGACTGCGCGCGCCCTGTGGGCGAGCGAGTCACTAACAAGACCTGGTACAACTACGGTCTCGCGGGATTCGGGCACTACCTCCTCGATATGCACTGCTTTCTGGGCGACGAGAACTGCCTGAACACCGCCTTCTATCTGGCGGAAGCACTTCTCCCTCACCGCATCGTCACCGGCCGGGGGACGGCGTTCGCGGGATCGGAACTCTCGCGGATCTCGTGCGATTTCGGCGTGGGTTCGGCGGGGATCGCGTGGTTCCTGCTTCGGCTCCTCGAGCCGGCGCGCCAACATCCATTTTTCCCTGACGAGTTGCTGTCTGTGGAGCGCGTGGAGCCTAGCGCGCGCGTGGAAGGCCGCCGGCGGGCTCGCAGGCGGGCGCTGGCGGCTATCGTCTGATCTGGCGTGTGGCGCCTTGAAACCAGTGGTGCAGGAGGGGCTCGGCGCCCAAGAGGCTCCGCACCGCGCCTGGGGACATCCGGAAAACGTGCCGGAAACGGTGGTGCATAAGTGTTACGTCCGAGTAGCCAAGGCACTCCGCAATCTTCTGCAGGGGCTGCTCACGGTTCCGCTGAAGGTGCAGAGCCTGGTGCAGCATGTGCGCCAGCCCCAGCCAGGCGCGCGGGGGAGGCAGCCTCAGTTGCCGGAAGTGACTGCGCCACGTCCGCGTCGCCTCCTGGCGCTCGCGGGCCAGCCGCTGGAGAGTGCGCACGTTCGGGGCGGCGTCGAGCAGTGCGCCAACCTCGGTTGCGGCTGTGCCCTCTGGAATGTAACCCGCGTCAGAGGCCCAGCGTAGCACGAAGGCGCTGAGCCCTTGGGAATGGGAGAGCTCAAAGCGCAGCCGCGCGGGATTGGGAGCCGGCCCGCCCAGAATGGCCCGGACATGCAACGCGGTAGCCGCGCGTGCAAGGTCGATGACGTGCTCCGGGGCGGCTTGTGGAATCCAGATCGCTACCGGCGAGCCTGGGAAGCGACGCCGTAACGACCGCACCACACCCGCGAGTGATGCGGCGTCAGCAACCGTGCCGAGGGTGTCCTCGCAATCCGATACCTGCAGGAGGACTACCTCACCAGCTCCCACCTCCACGCCCTCTGGCGACGCGAAAAGCCCGATTTCTGCGGCAGAATACGGGGGCTGCCACCGCGCGAGCGATATAGCCATCTTTGTATCTCCGATGATGTTGAGGCGCTCGCTTGAAAGTATGGCAGAAACAAAGGTTGTCAATATTGTGTCTCGAATTAATTCCTAGTGGTGACAGGCGCGGGGAACGCAACGGCTGGATCCCGTAGGCTGTTCCTGAACTGAACCATCAACGAGTTGCACGGTTTCGTCTTCCTTTCGGATCCTGTGCTGACCGACTTAAGCATCTTTTCTGATCGAGGTCACGCGCGGGGCTGTGCATTTTCGCATCAGCCCCCATCTTGTAGGATTCTTCTGATGATGATCGGTCGCGGCGCGAACGGCGGCCCCTGCAACGACGACTGGCGATGACGAGCGACTTTTACGAAGATCTGGAGGCCCGCAGCCTCATCCACGGCGCCAGCGAGGGCGCGCGCGAGGCACTGGCCGCGGGTTCCCTGACGGCCTACATCGGCTTCGATCCCACGGGAGCCAGCCTGCACGTGGGCCACCTGCTCCCCGTGCTGGCGCTGGCGCGGATGCAGCGTGCCGGGCACCGGCCCATCGCGCTGGTAGGCGGCGGCACGGGGATGATCGGCGACCCCAGCGGCAAGACGGTGGAGCGGCAGCTGCTGACCCGCGAAGACGTGCAGCGCAACGTCGACAACATCCGCGGGCAGCTGGGTCGCTTCATCGACTTTTCGGAGGGCGGCGGGGCGCTGCTCATCGACAACCACGAGTGGCTGGGCGGGCTGGCGCTGATCGACTTTCTGCGCGACGTGGGCAAGCACTTCACCATCAACTACATGCTTGCCAAGGAGTCGGTAAAGCTGCGGCTCGAGAACGAGGGCGGCCTGTCGGTCACCGAGTTCGCGTACTCGCTGCTGCAGGCGTTCGACTACCGCGAGCTCTTCGACCGCCACGGCGCGCGGCTGCAGATGGGCGGCAGCGACCAGTGGGGCAACATCACGTCGGGGATGGAGCTTATCCGGCGCACCCGCGGCGAGCACGTCAACGGCATCGTGATGCCGCTGGTGACCACGGCCAGCGGGGTAAAGTTCGGCAAGAGCGAGGCGGGGACGGCGGTGTGGCTGGACGCGGAGCGCACGTCGCCGTTCCGCTTCTACCAGTTCTGGCTGAACACCGAAGACGCGGACGTGGACCGCTACCTCAAGTTCTTCACCTTCGTGCCGGTGGACGAGATCGCGTCCGTGGTCGCGGAGCACGAGGCCAACCCCGCCGCGCGCGCCGGGCAGCGGCGGCTGGCCGAAGAGGTGACGCGTATGGTGCACGGCGACGAAGGGCTGGAGCGCGCCGAGCGGGCCACCGCCGTGTTCTTTGGCAGCCGCCCCGCGCAGGACCTGCCCGCCGACGAGCTGCTGGACGTGTTCGCCGACGTCCCCTCGACCGAGATCGCCCGGTCGCGGCTGGAGGGCGAGGGGGTTCCCGTCGTCGACCTGCTGGCGGAGAGCGGCGTGGCGGCGTCCAAGGGCGAGGCGCGCCGGCTGATCGCGGGCGGCGGCATCAGCGTGAACGGCGAGCGCGTGGCCGCCCCCGAGCAGCGCGTCCTGGCCGAGCAGGCCATCGACGGCCGGGTGCTGCTGCTGAAGAAGGGCAAGAAGCAGAACCACGTGGTGCGGCTGGTGGATTGAGTCAGCGTTTCCTCGGTTTTCCGGTGTGATCGACGGACGGACGAACAGGTTGGGGTACAGAGGAGCAGAGGGAAAAAGAGAGATACAGAGAAACCGTCGTGCGGGCCTCTGCTCCTCTCGTTTCAACCTCTGCTCCTCTGTACCCCAACCTCTTTTGCGGATTTCCGGGAACTGATTGTCCGACCCGTCCCCTGTCCTACCCCTCCATTGACGGGCGTTCTCGTAGCAGCCTGCATCTCGACCCACATCATCGATCCACCCTCGACGCCCAGGCCCGCTCATGCGTGGTTTTCTCCGGCTGCTCTCGCTGCTCGCCGCCGCCGTGGCGCTGCATCCCTCCGGTTTGGACGCGCAGCGCGGGCCGGACATCCCGCCGCTGTACGTGCACGTGCCGCAGCGCGACACCACGCCGGCGGACACGGTGGGGCTGCGGTTTCGCATTGGCGAGGCGCCGGGGCGCGGGCGCGAGCGGGCGCCGGTGGCTCCCTCCACCCAGCTGGCGGCGGCCGACGCGGCGCGCATTCTCTCGCGCCTCCCCCCGCTGACGCGGGCCGTGACGGCCGCGGACTCGTTCGCCTTCCCCGCGCGCACCCTGCCGGCACCGCGCACGGGACGGGTGGTGATGGCGGGCTTTCCGCCGCCGGACACCGCCCCGCCGCCGCGCCCGTCCGGCCCCCGCGAGCCCGCCGCGCTGGCCGTGGTCCGCGGCGCGCCCCGCGGCGAGGTGCCGGTCGGCGCGGAGGTGACGGTCACCTTTTCGCAGCCCATGGTGCCGCTGTCGTCCGTCGCCACGGTGGAGGCGGGGGACGTGCCCGTGCGCCTGTCGCCGCGGCCGGTGGGGCGCTGGCGGTGGATCGACGTGCGGACGCTGGTTTTTACCCCGGCGGGGCGAATGCCGGCGGCCACGGAGTACACCGTCACCATCCCCGCGGGAACGCGGTCGCAGGCGGGCGGGCGGCTGGCCCAGGCGGCGTCGTGGACCTTCGCCACGCCGCGGCTCTCCGCTACCGGCGGATCGCCGCACGGCTCGTCGGTGCAGCTGGATCCGCTCATCGTCATCCAGTTCGACCAGCGCATCGACCGGGCGGCGGTGCTTCCCCACATCCGCCTTCTCGCGACGGACGCCCGGCGCGACATCCCCCTGCGCCTGGCCACGGACCAGGAGATCGCCGGGGACGCGAACGCCAGCCTGCTGGCCCAGCAGGGCGATTCGGTGCACTGGATTGCCCTCAAGCCCGTGCAGCCGCTGCCGCGCCATACCCACCTGCGGGTGACGGTGGGCGCCGGCACGCCCTCGGCCGAGGGGCCGCTCCTCACGGGGATCGCGCAGTCCTGGCACTTTTCCACCTACGGCCCGCTGCGCGTCGCCGAAGCTACGTGCTACGGCCGCAACGAGGTCTGCCGGCCGGGGAACCCCTTCCACGTCACGTTCACCACGCCGCTGGCATCGACGGAGCTTCGCCCGGAGTGGGTGCGCGTGGAGCCCGCCATCGCCGGGATGGAGGCCGCCGTCCTCGACGGGGCGCTGGTGATCTCGGGCGCCACGCGGCCCAACACGCGCTACACCATCCACCTGGGCGCCGGCATCCGCGACATCTTCGGGCAGACGCTGGGCGAGCCGCAGGTGCGCACCATCAACGTGGGTGCGCCGTTTCCGGAGCTGACCCCTTTTCCGGAGCGGCTGATTGTGCTGGACCCGGCGGGGCCGCGGCGGCTTTCCGTCAGCAGCCACGACCACCCGCGGCTGCGCATCCGCATCCATCGCGTGGAGCCCGGCGATTGGCCCGCCTTCCCCCAGGGCCGCCCGCCCCTGCGCCTTCCGGGGCGCGAGGTGGTGAACCGCGTCGTGGAGGCGGGCGGCGAGCCGGGGGAGATGACGGAGACCCTCATCCCCCTGGACCCGGCGCTGGGCGGCGGACCGGGGCACGTGATCGTGGGCGTGGAGGCGGTGGGGGGCGAGGACCCGGACCAGGCCACGTACGTCTGGGTGCAGTCCACCCGCATTGGCCTGGCGGCGTTCACCGACGCGCGCGACCTGACGGCGTGGGCCACCTCGCTGGTGGACGGCGCGCCGCTCCCCGGCGTCCGCGTCTCGTTGCGCGGGGGCTCCCCCGCCGCCATCACCGACGCGGGCGGCGTGGCCGGGCTGCGGCTGCCGGAGCGCGCCCAGGGGCGCGAGAGGGAGCAGGAGTTCCTGGTGGCCGAGCGGGACGGCGACCGGGCGCTCCTCCCCATCCACGGCGCCCTGCACCGGGGGGAGGACGAGACGCTGCTGTGGTACGGGCTTACGGACCGCAACCTGTACCGCCCCGGCGAGGAGGTGCGCTTCAAGGCGTGGGTGCGCCGCTTCGAGCGCAGCAAGACGGGCGGCGTGGACCTGCCGCGCACGCCGCGGGGCGAGGTGGCCTGGCGGGTAAGGGACCCGCGGGGGAGCGAGATCGCCGCCGGCACATCGCGGCTTACGGCGCTGGGCGGCTTCGACGGCACCTTCAAGGTCCCCGAGGGAAGCAACCTGGGCGGCGGCTCCATCGAGTTCCGCCTGGCCGGCACGGACAAGGGGCAGGGGCTGCTCGACTTCCAGGTGCAGGAGTTCCGCCGGCCGGAGTACGAGGTGGGGATCGAGGCGCCCGCGGGCCCGCACGTCGTCGGCGGCAGCGCCGACGTGGCGGTGCGCGCGGCGTACTTCGCGGGCGGCGGGCTTCCCGGCGCGCCGGTGGAGTGGACGGTGCGCTCGCAGAACGCGTCGTTCACCCCGCCGGGGTGGGGCGCGTGGCGCTTTGGCGTGCAGGAGGAATGGCGCTATTACGGCGGCCGCACGCCGGACCACCCCTTCGTCCGCACCTTCGAGGGGCGGACGGATGCGGACGGGCGCCACGCCGTGCGGCTGGACTTCGACCGCGCCGAGCCGCCCATCGCGCAGACGCTGCAGGTGCAGGCGACGGTGACCGACGTGAACCGCCAGCCCTGGTCCGCCAACACGCAGCTGCTGGTGCACCCGGCGGAGGTCTACGCGGGCCTGCGGACAGAGCGGGGGTGGATCGAGGCCGGCACCCCGCTGGAAGTGGGGATCGTCGCGGTCGACCTGGACGGCAAGCCGGTGGCCGGGCGGCCGGTGCGGGTGATGGCGGAGCGGATGGTGTGGCGGCAGTCGGCCGGTGGCCGGTGGGAAGAGGTGGCGGTGGATTCCGCCCGCTGCGAGGTGGTCTCGGACGCCAACCCCGCCGCCTGCACCTTTGCCACGCACGCGCAGGGCGGCAACTACCGCATCACCGCCGACGTGACGGATGCGCGGGGGCGGCCGTCGCGCACGCGCATGAACGTGTGGGCGTGG
The DNA here is from genome assembly GCF_036399255.1 of Longimicrobium sp. Taxonomy (GTDB): domain Bacteria; phylum Gemmatimonadota; class Gemmatimonadetes; order Longimicrobiales; family Longimicrobiaceae; genus Longimicrobium. The sequence continues at coordinate 3,256 of NZ_DASWNM010000091.1, read as the reverse complement.
GGCGCCACCCCGTGGATGCAGGGCCCCGGCGAGGACGCCAACGCCCAGCGCGTGGTGCGCCTGGTGGCCGACCGCGAGGAGTACGCGCCGGGCGACACGGCCCGCATCCTGGTGCACCTTCCCTTCTGGCCCGCGCGCGGCCTGCTGACGGTGCGCCGCGAGGGCATCGTCCGCACCGACACGGTCGTCTCCGACGGGCCCACGCTCGCCGTCTCCGTCCCCATCACGGAGGCCGACATCCCCAACGTGCACGTGCAGGTGGACGTGGTGGGCGCGCACGACCGCGAGGGGCAGCGCCAGCCCACCGCGCGGGGGACGGACTTCGCCGCCGGGGCCGTGACCCTGCGGGTGCCGCCCGGGCCGCGCACGCTGCAGGTGGAGGTGGCGCCCGCGGATTCCGTGCAGCTGCCCGACGCGCCCGGTTCGGTAAGCGTGCAGGTGCGCGACGCCGCCGGCCGGCCCGTGGATAGGGCCGAGGTGGCGGTGGTGATCGTCGACGAGGCGGTGCTGGCGCTGACCGGCTTTCAGCTGCAGCACCCGGTGCAGATCTTCTACCCGGAGTGGATGCCGGGGGTGCTGGACGCCCACCTGCGCCCGCTGGTGCGCATCTTTACCGACAGCCTGGGTGCGCCCGGCGTGGTCTGGGGGGTGGTGATCGACGCACAGACCGGCCAGCCCGTGGCCGGTGCCGTGGTGAGGGTCGAGGGGACGACGCGGGGAACCGTGACGGACGCCGCGGGCCGCTTCGAGCTCAAGGGCGTGCCGGCCGGGCGGCGGGTGGTGCAGATCGCCCGTGTGGGGCTGTCCCCCGTGCGGCGGACGGTGGAGGTGAGCGAGGAGCGGCTTCCGGAGCTGCGCGTGGAGATGGTGGGGCAGGCCATCCTGCTGGAGGACGTGGTGGTGACGGGCTCCGCGGGGAGGGTGCTCCTCAGGGGCCGGGCCAGCATCAACGCCCCGGCCCCGCCCGCGGCGGAGGCACTGCAGGGCAAGGTGGCGGGGGTGGCGGTGTCGGACGGCGGCGCAATCGCCGTGCGAACCAACTTCGACGCGCTGGCGCTGTGGGCGCCCGTGGTGCGCACGGACGCGCAGGGGCGCGCGGTGGTGCCCTTCCAGCTCCCCTCCAACCTGACCCGCTACCGGGTGATGGCGGTCGCCGTCTCCGGCAGCAGGCTGTACGGGATGGACGAGTCGTCCATCACCGCGCGGCAGCCGCTGATGGTGCGCCCCTCCGCGCCGCGGTTCCTGAACTACGGCGACCGCTTCGACCTTCCCGTCGTCATCCAGAACCAGACCGACGCGCCGATCGAGGTGCAGGTGGCCGCGCGGGGCGACGGGCTGTCGTTCGCGGACGCCGGGCGGCGCGTGGTGGTTCCCGCGCACGACCGGGTAGAGGTGCGCATCCCCGGCGAGGCGGTGCGGGCGGGGGCGGCGTACGCGCAGGTGGCGGCGGTGGGCGGGGGGATGCAGGACGCGGCGCAGATCACGCTGCCCGTCTACACCCCGGCCACGGCCGAGGCGTTCGCCACCTACGGCTCCACCGCCGAGGACGGCGCGATTGAGCTGCCGCTGGACGTGCCGGAGGACGCGATTCCGGCCTTCGGTGGGCTGGAGGTGACCACCTCGTCCACCGCCCTGCAGGAGCTGACGGACGCGTTCCTCTACCTCGTCCGCTACCCGTACGAGTGCGCCGAGCAGATCGCCAGCCGCCTGCTGGCCGTGGCCGCCCTGCGCGACGTGCTTACCGAGTTCCGCGCCGAGGGGATGCCGTCTCCCGAAGCGCTGTCGGACTCCGTGGCGCGCGACCTCAAGGCGCTGGAGGGGATGCAGACGCACGACGGCGGCTTCAGCTTCTGGAGCGGCGACCGCGAGTCGTGGCCGTACGTCACGGTGCACACCGCCCACGCCCTGCTGCGCATCCGCGAGCGCGGCTACACGGTGCCCGAGGGCATGCTGGAGCGGGCGCTGCGGTACGTGGCGCAGGTGGAATCCCACACTCCCCGCTGGTACCCGGAAAGCGCCAAGCTCGCCCTGCGGGCCTACGCCGCGTACGTGCTGGACCGCGCGCGCCATCCGCAGACGGATACCAAGCTGGCCGGCATCTTTCGCCAGGTGCGGCCCGACACCCTTCCGCTGGAGGTGAACGGCTGGCTGCTCACCGCCGTCGCCGGGCGCGAGCGGTTCGCCACGGAGCGGGCGGAGCTGCTGCGCATCGTCAACAACCGCGCGACCGAGACGGCGTCCACGGCCACCTTTGCCACGCGCTACGAGGAGGGCGAGTACCTGCTGCTGCACTCCGAGCGCCGCACCGACGCCATCGTGCTCGAGGCGCTGCTGGCCGCGGAGCCCCGCAACGAGCTGGTCACCAAGACGGTGCGCGGGCTGCTGGGGCATCGAACGGCCGGGCGGTGGAACAACACGCAGGAGAACGGCTGGGTGCTGGTGGCGCTGGACCGCTACTTCCGCGCGTACGAGGGGCAGACGCCGGAGTTCGTGGCGCGCGTGTGGCTGGGCGAGCGCTTTGCCGGCGAGCAGCGCTTCACCGGCCGAAGCGCGGACCGCATTCACCTGGACGTTCCCATGCGCGTCTTGGCGGCGGACGATCCGCGGTCCATCACCATAAGCAAGGAGGGGCCGGGGCGGCTGTACTACCGCGCCGGGCTGCGCTACGCCCCGCGCGACCTGGACCTGGTGCCCCTGGAGCGCGGCTTTGCCGTGGAGCGCACCTACGAGCCCATCGATGATCCCGCGGACGTGGTGCGGGGCGGGGATGGCCGCTGGCGGGTCAGGGCCGGCGCGCGCGTCCGCATTACCGTCACCGTGACCGCCCCCAGCCGCCGCGTGCACGTGGCGATGGTGGACCCGCTCCCCGCCGGCTTCGAGGCGGTGAACACCGCGCTGCTGGGCGCCGAGCAGGTGCCGCCCGCCGCGGACGCCGCCCGTCCGCCGTGGGAGCGGGGGCACGGCTGGTGGTGGTGGGGCCCGTGGTACGAGCACCAGAACCTGCGCGACGACCGCGTGGAGGCGTTCACGTCGCTGTTGCCGGCGGGCGTCTACACCTACTCGTACGTCGCGCGCGCCACCACCCCCGGCCTGTTCATCGTTCCGCCGCCGCGCGCGGAGGAGATGTACTCGCCGGAGACGTTTGGCCGGGGCGGGACGGAGCGGGTGATCGTGGAGGCGGAGGACGGCAGGGAATAGGGAATAGGGAATAGGGAATAGCGGGATGAAAAGAAGTGGCGGCGGGATGATCATCGTC
>NZ_DASWNM010000090.1:0-86583 GCF_036399255.1 Longimicrobium sp. | reverse complement strand
CTTCACCCCTTCACCCCTTCACCCCTTCACCCCTTCACCCCTTCACCCGTTCACCCCTTCACCCCTTCACCGCGTCACGCCGCTTCCGACACGCTCAGCGCCTCCGACGCCGGCAGCCCCATCATGTGCCGCAGCAGCTGGCTCACCCGCGCCTTCATCTTGCGGCGGTCCACGATGTCGTCCAGCATCCCGAACTCCAGCAGGAACTCCGCGCGCTGAAAGCCCTCTGGCAGCTCCTGCTTGATGGTCTGCTCGATCACCCGCGGCCCCGCGAAGCCGATCAGCGCCCCCGGCTCGGCCAGGTTCACGTCGCCCAGCATGGCGTACGACGCCGTCACGCCGCCCGTCGTGGGGTCGGTGAGGATCGAGATGTACGGCAGCCCCGCCTCGTCCAGCTGCGCCAGCACCGCCGAGGTCTTGGCCATCTGCATCAGCGAAAAGATCCCCTCCATCATCCGCGCCCCGCCCGACGCCGAGACGATGATGAGCGGCGACTGGTTCTCCAGCGCCCGCAGCCCCGCGCGCGCCAGCTTTTCGCCCACCACCGAGCCCATCGACCCGCCGATGAAGCTGAAGTCCATCACCCCCAGCGACACGGGAATGCCGTCCAGCCGGCCGTCGCCCGTGACCACCGCGTCGCCGTAGGCGCTCTTGCGCTCCGCCGCGGCCAGGCGGTCGCGGTAGGGCTTCAGGTCCACGAAGCCCAGCGGGTCGGCCGAGCGCAGCTCCTTGTCCGTCTCGCGAAAGGTGCCCTCGTCCGTCAGCAGCTGCACGTACCCGTCGGCGCCCAGCCGCAGGTGGTGGCCGCAGTTGGGGCACACGTTCCAGTTCTCACGCAGCTTTTCGCGGTACACGATCTCGCCGCAGCTGGGGCACTTTTCCCACAGCTCGCCCGGCAGGTCGCGGCGGTCGGCCGCCTGCAGGCGCGTCTTGGGCTTGCGGAACCAGGCCATAGGTCAGCAGGAGTGGGAATAAACAAATGTAGTAAGGGGCGCGTGGGATGGGGGGCCCGCTAACGCCCCTTCTCGGCGGAGATGCGTTCCACCACCGCCATCGCCAGCAGGTTCACCAGCAGGAACGAGCCGCCGTAGCTGATGAACGGAAGGGGAATGCCCGTCACCGGCATCACGCCCACCGTCATCCCCACGTTGATCAGCACGTGCGTGAACCAGCTTCCCAGGATGCCGATGGGGACCAGCGAGGCGAACGGGTCGCGCGAGCGCTCGGCGATGCGGATGAGCCGCCAGAAGATGAGCCCGAAGCACACCAGCACCGCCATCACCCCGATGAACCCCAGCTCCTCGCCGATGACGGAGAAGATGAAGTCGGTGTGCTGCTCGGGAAGGAAGGCCAGCCGCTTCTGCGGGCCGTCCAGGTACCCCTTGCCCCACAGCCCGCCGCTGCCGATGGCCACGCGGCTCTGGATGAGGTTGTACCCGCTGCCCCGCGGGTCGATGCTGGGGTCCAGGAACACCATGAAGCGCGCCTTCTGGTACGGCTTCAGCACGTTCCACAGGGGCAGCGCCACGGCGCCCGCCACCGCGTTGGCCATGAAGATGGAAACCTTCTCGGACAGGAACGCGTTGCGGTAGAACAGCAGCACCAGCAGCAGGACGATGTAGACGCCCCACACCCACGGGTTTATGGAGATGAACAGGCTGAGCAGCGGGCTGACCAGGAAGAAGATCGTGGTCAGCGGCGTGCCGGCCCAGTACAGGCACCAGATCAGGATGCTGGCGAACGCCAGCGCGCTCCCCAGGTCGGGCTGCAGCATCACCAGCGCCATGGGCAGCGCCACCACGCCGATGGGCTTCCACAGCGCCCACAGCGTCTTGGGCGGCTCGCGCCACTCGCCCAGCACCCGCGCCAGCATGAGCGCGGTGGCGATCTTGGCCATCTCGGACGGCTGCAGCCCCACGGGGCCGATGCGGATCCAGCTCTTGGTGCTGGCCGCCGTGCCGCCGCCGCTGCCGAACACCAGCGCCGCCATCAGCAGCACCAGCCCCAGCGCGTACGCCGGCTGCGCCCCCCACTCCAGCCATCCCACCGGAACGCGCAGGATCAGGGGGACGACGAGCAGCGCCAGCGAGAACCACAGCAGCTGCTGCCGCCAGGTTCCCTCGGCGCGGGTGCCGGGGACGTCCACGTTCCCCGCGCTGTAGATCATGGCGATGCCGAACACCGCCAGGGCCACCACCAGCCAGAAGAGCACCGGGTCGCCCATGCGGATGGGACGGTAGCGCTTCATGCCGTCCTCCCCGTGACCGCGCGCACCCGCGGGGGCCGCGCGCGCCGCGCCGCCCCGCTTTGCCCAAGGCCGCCGTTCCCCGTGCCGCGCATCATTCTCCGCATCACACCACCGACCGGTACGCCACCGCCGCCGCCAGCCCCACCGCCGCGGCGTACACCGCGGCCAGCGGCGACGCCAGCAGCAGCGTGCTCACCGGGCCGGCCAGGTTGGGCCGGATCAGCAGAACGTACACGATGGCGTCGTACAGCCACTTGCCGGCGAACAGGTACAGGGCCATCAGCACCGGGCTGTCGCCCGAGAACGGCTCGCGGCTGCGGGCCCCCAGGTAGCCCAGGATGGACAGCGCCACCGCCCCCGCCCCCATGGTGAGCGGGTGCGCCGCGCCATCCAGCAGCCCCAGCAAAAAGCCGAGCCCCGCGGCCTGCCCCGCGCGCAGCCGCCGCGCGGCCAGCAGCAGTGCCACCACCAGCAGGTCCGGCGCCAGCGCTCCCAGCCCCAGCCCCACCCGCAGCAGGAAGTAGAGCACCACCAGGACTGCCGTAAACCCCACGAACTGCCAGCGCGTCCCCTCCGTCATCCCTTTTTCCTCACCCGCGTCTGTCGCCGGGGGGAGTACCCTCCGGCGGATTGGTGGGGGCGGGCACCCCTTCCGGCACCCGCGGCTCTCCCGGGAACACCGGGCGTCCCGGCAGCTCCGGGGTGGGGTCCACGCGCCGCGGGCGAGGCCGCGGGGCCGGACGCTGCGCGGGCTGCCGCGCCGGCGCCGCGGGGGCCGCCGGGGTGGCCGCGTCGGGCGAAAGCGCCCGCGTCGTGTCGGCCGGCGCCTTCCCCGACAGGCGCACGCCCCACGCGCTGGCCAGGTCCTGGTCGGTGGGCGCCCGCACCGGGTCGCCCAGCACCAGCACGTGGCCCATCTGCACCGCCGACACCAGCGGCCGCACGTAGTAGATGCGCAGCCAGCCGTTGGGGTCCTTGCCGCTTCCCGCCACGGTGCCCACGGGAATGCCGCGCGGGTACACGCCGCCCTCGCCCGAGGTCACGATCAGCGTGCCCGTGTCGGGCGCGGTGTGAAAGGCCACGGGGCTGAAGGCCAGCACCGTCTCGCCGCCCGGGCCCTCCAGCGCCCGCGCCACGCCGTACGTCTCGCCCTCCACCGTCATCACCGAGGCGCGGAACTGCGGGTGCGTCCAGGCCAGCATGGTGCTGGACTCCGTTCCCAGCTGCCCCACCTGCCCCGCCAGCCCCTCGGCGGTGATCACCGGCGCGCCCGGCCGCACCCCGTCGCGGGCGCCGGCGCTCAGGCGCAGCACGCCCTGCGACCCCGGCCCCGCCTCGAAGCGGGCCTCGGCGGCGATGAAGCTGTAGGTAAGCCGCTCGCGAAAGCCCAGCAGCGCGCGCAGCTGCCGGTTCTCGGCGGCCAGCGTGCTCTGGCTCACCAGAAAGCTGGCCAGGCTGTCGCGCTCGGCGCGCAGGCCGGTGGCGTCGGCGTAGCGGCCCTCGCGGTCGGCCGAGCCGCGCTGCACCGCGATGAACGGGCGCAGCACCGTGGCGCGCAGCGAGTGGCCCAGGCCGTCCTTGTACACCTCGGGCAGCATCATCACCAGCGCCGACAGGGCCGTGAACAGCCCCGCCACCGCCAGGTCACGCTTGCGGCCGCGCTCGCCCGCGCCGCGCAGGTAGGGTCTGAAGGCGCTCAGGAGGTCAACACTCCCTTGTATTTGACCACGTCGTCCAGGATGCGCCCTGCACCCCGCACCACGCAGGTCAACGGATCTTCATCCACGTGAATGGGCAGGTTGGTCTCGCGCGCGATCAGCGTGTCGAGCCCGCGGATGAGCGCGCCGCCGCCCGTCATTACGATTCCCCGGTCCACGATGTCGCTGGCCAGCTCCGGGGGCGTGATCTCGAGCGCCCGGCGCACGGCCTCGACGATGGCCTGGATCGGCTCCTGGATGCACTCGCGGATCTCCTGCGAGTGAACCCGCACCGTCTTGGGAATGCCGCTCACCAGGTCGCGCCCCTTTACGTCCATCTCGCGCTCGTCGCCGGTGCTGTACGCGCTGCCGATCTGGATCTTGACCGCCTCGGCCGTGGCCTCGCCGATCATCAGGTTGTAGTTCTTGCGCATGAAGGTGACGATGGCGTTGTCGATCTCGTCGCCCCCCACGCGGATGCTGGTGTCGCACACGATCCCCGACAGCGCGATCACCGCGATCTCCGTGGTCCCGCCGCCGATGTCGATGACCATGTTGCCCGTGGGCGTCTCCACCGGCAGCCCCACGCCGATGGCGGCCGCCATGGGCTCGGCCACCATGTACACCTCCTTGGCGCCGGCCGCCGTGGCGCTCTGCCGCACCGCCCGCCGCTCCAGCTCGGTGATGCCGCTGGGCACGCCCACCACCACGGTGGGCTTCAGCTTCAGGAACCGCTTGCTGGTCACCGTCTCCAGGAAGTAGCGGAGCATGATCTCCGTCACGTCCACGTCGGCGATGACCCCGTCCTTGAGCGGGCGCACCGCCGTAATGCCCTCGGGGGTGCGGCCCAGCATGCGCTTGGCCTCGAGCCCGATGCCCTTGATCTTGTTGGTGGCCTTTTCCATGGCCACCACCGACGGCTCGTTCAGGACGATGCCTTCGCCCTTCACGTACACCAGCGTGTTGGCGGTCCCCAGGTCGACTGCGATGTCGTTGACCGGGATGAAGCTGCCCGAGCGAAACCAGCGAAAGGCCATGTCGTCCGTCTGAGCTTTCTCGCCGGGGCCGTTGCCGGCCTCCGGACGCCTCGGGCAGCGGTCTGCCCATTCGGTTGCGAGGTGGGTTGCCGAAAAGCAGGCAAAGCTAGGCCGCCCCACGCACATACGCAACCCGAAGCCCCGTTCGCCGGCCGGGAGCCGCCGCGTGCAGATGCAGGCGCCATGCCGGGGTGAGCGGGTGTTTCGCGGAACGCCTGTGCGTGGGGAGATCGATTGAATCTGCTACGGTTTCAGATTTACGCAAGAGGGCACCGAAAACGCCTCCGCCGCGCACCGCGGCGGCCGTCGCGCGCGGCGGGCGCGATCCACAATTTCGCGGCGCACCGTTCTGCATTCCGGTGCAGGCGCGCCGTGCCGGAGCGGAGTTCGTGCCCTGCCGTCCGCCGCCTCCCCTGCGCCTCGGGCGGCAAAAACCCTGAAGTTTCGCGCGATTGCGCCCTGGGACCGCCGGGGACTGGCGCCGCACGGCATCGGAGCGCATCTTGCACACAAATCCCGCCACGACCCGCGATATTGCGTCCCCGCGCGGCGCGTTCCGCCCTGGGCGCACCTTTCACTCTGGAGGAACCATGAAGAAGCTGAAGCTGAACCTGGACGACCTGGCCGTGGACACCTTCCGGACCGCCACGCACGGCGCCGCCGGGCAGGGCACCGTCGACGCCCACGAAGCGGGCCAGACGCTCAAGACCGTGTGCGGCTCGCTGCTGGCCAGCAATCCCACCTGCTGTCCCTGCACGCCGATGTACTGACCGCAACGCGCGGCAGACCGGACCATCCTCGAACCAAAGGAGCGGAATGATGAAGAAGCTGCGGCTGAACCCGGACGAGCTCACGGTCGACACCTTTCGCACGGGCGACGAGCCCATGCCCAGGCCCGGGACGGTGGATGCGCACGAGGCGACGCCCAAGCCCGTCTGCAGCATCCCCACGCTCAAGACGGACCTTACCTGCTGTCCCTGCACGCCCATGATCTGACGCGGCCCGCGCGGGCCGCGAACGCGCCGGGCCGCATCGGGTCCGGGCATCGTTCCCTTCGGTGATCGGAATTCCATGAAGAAGCTGACGCTGCAGATCCAGGAGCTGTCCGTGCAGTCCTTCCCCACCAGCCAGGTCGAGGAAGAGGTCGGCACGGTGCTCGGGCAGGAGGCGCCCACTCCGCCGTACAACACCTGCCCGCTGGCGACGCGGATGACGTACGACTGCCCCTGCACGCCGATCGCCTGACGCGGCTGCGGGATCAGTCCTTTCAGAATGACGGCGGGCCCGGCGGATCGATTCCGCCGGGCCCGTTCCGATCTTCCAGCTCCGGCAAAGATTGTCCCACCCAGAGGGAGCAGAATCCCCGAAAAGACCAGATCTGGATGCTCGCTGTCATTCTGAGCCCGAGAGGGTGTTTCCAAACCTCCCACCGCGATTGACTTCCTGAGGGAGGCGCCGCGCAGGCTGCGGCGCGTTCCTAATACCGATCAGGGAAAACAACACCTTTATGGGTACAGAGGAACAGAGTCAGACAGAGGACCCAAGATGATATTTCAGCTCGCTTTCTCTGTCTGACTCTGTTCCTCTGTACAATTATTCTTTTCAGGATCTGGTATAACCCGTTCGGGCGGCGCCTCTTTCAGAATGACACCATTCGCCGGACGTTGCCATCCGTGCTTCTTTTCCGGATCCAGGATCAGCGGCCGGTGGAGCCGAAGCCGCTTTCGCCGCGGCCGGACTCGCTGAGCTCGTCCGCCTCTTCCACCTCCGGCGCCACGAAGCGCGCGAACACCAGCTGCGCGATCCGCGTTCCGCGGGGGATGGGGACCTCGTCGCCACCCGCGTTCCACAGGATCACCTTCAGCTCGCCGCGGTAGTCGGGATCGATGGTGGCCGGCGAGTTGGGGAGGGTGATGCCGTGCTTGAGCGCCAGCCCGGAGCGCGGGCGCACCTGGCACTCCACGTCGTCGGGAAGCTCCATCGCCAGCCCCGTGGCCACCAGCCGCCGCTCCCCCGCCCCCAGCACGAAGTCCGGCTCCGCCGAGGCCACGTCGTACCCCGCCGACCCCGGCGTCTGCCGCGCGGGAAGCGGCAGGTCGGGGTTGTGCGCCAGCCGGCGAAATCGCACCCGGTCCGTCATCCTCAGAACCTCGCGTCGTTCTTGCGCCGCTCCCACGCGTCCGCCTGCGCCGTGGTGTACGTGAGCATGGCGCCGCTCCCGTTGGGCATCACCACCAGCATGATGCGCGCGCCGTTCGCGGGATCGTTCCACACCTTTCCGTACGCCCCCTGCCCCGACAGCACCGCCTGGCAGATCTGGGCGGTCGTCCCTTCCGTGCCCCGCGCCTCGCCGGCGAGGGTGGGATAGCGGCGGGTGATGATGTTGTCGAGCCCCTGCAGCACGATGGCACAGTCCGCCGGGCCGTTGAAGGGCGCCACGTATCCGCCGCGCATCATCCCGTGCCGCGGGTGCACGAAGAACAGGGCGGCCGCTTCGCGCCCCAGCACCCGGTCCTCGTACATCATCGCCCGCACCCCCTCCGCCTCGGACTGCTCCATCCCCGGCGCCCCCCGCCGCGCCACCAGGCTGTCGTACGGCGTGCCCCACGGGAACCCCACGGCGCCCGTGACCTGCGGCTCCTGCGTACGCGTTGCCGGCTCCGCCTGCGCTGCGGGGGCGGTGGATGCCTGCGCGTTCGCATCCGCCCGGGAGCAGCCGAGAACGACGATACCCGCCAGCGCGGCGGCAAGAGAGCGAATCGGCACGGGAACGACTCCGGAGCGGATGATCGGGACGGATGCGGCGATGGGACGCGCGAGGGGCGCTAAAGATGATGGAGAACGCGGATTTCGGCAACGCGCGGGAGGCCCGCCAGGCCCCGCCCGCGAGACCCGTCCTCCTGAACGCCCCCCCTCCTCAGGCTCAGAAGGTCACGCCGCAGGGTGAGGAAAAGACGAGGGGACAGCCCGCATCAAGCAGGCTGTCCCCTGTACCCTGTCCCCTGTAACCTGTCCTTCAGCCGAGGACGTCCTCCACCGGCGTGTACGGCAGGTCGAACGCCTCGGCCACGCCGGGATACGTCACCTTGCCGTTCACCACGTTCAGCCCCAGCGCCAGCGCGCGGTCCTGGCGGCAGGCTTCCTTCCACCCCAGCCGCGCCAGCCGCTGCGCGTAGGTGAAGGTGGCGTTGGTCAGCGCCAGCGTGCTGGTGCGCGGCACACCGCCCGGCATGTTGGCCACGCCGTAGTGGATCACCCCGTCGATCTCGTAGATGGGGTCCTCGTGCGTGGTGGGGCGGATGGTCTCGACGCAGCCGCCCTGGTCCACCGCCACGTCCACGATCACCGCGCCGTTCTTCATGTTCTTGAGGTCGGCGCGCTTGATGAGCTTGGGGGCCTTGGCGCCCGGCAGCAGCACCGCGCCCACCACCAGGTCGGCCGCCTGCACGCGCTCCATGAGGTTGTGCCGGTTGCTGTAGATCATCTCGACGTTGGCCGGCATCACGTCGCTCAGGTAGCGCAGGCGCTCCAGCGAGGTGTCGAGGATGGTGACGCGGGCGCCCAGGCCGGCCGCCATCTTGGCCGCGTTGGTCCCCACCACGCCGCCGCCGATGATCACCACCTCGGCCGGGGCCACGCCCGGCACGCCGCCCAGCAGCATGCCGCGGCCGCCGTAGAACTTTTCCAGGTACTTGGCGCCGGCCTGGATGGCCATGCGCCCCGCTACCTCGGACATGGGCGTCAGCAGGGGCAGCTCGCCGTTGGGCAGCTGCACCGTCTCGTACGCCACGCACACCGCGCCGCTGTCCATCATGCCGCGGGTAAGCGGCTCGTCGGCGGCGAAGTGAAAGTAGGTGAACAGGAGTTGGTCGGGCCGCGTGCGGGCGTACTCGACCTTGATAGGCTCCTTGACCTTCATGATCATCTCGGCGCGGGCCCACACCTCTTCCACGTCGTGCATGGTGGCGCCGACGGCCTCGTACTGGTCGTCCGTGAAGCCGCTTCCCAGGCCGCCGCCGCGCTCCACCATCACCTGGTGGCCGCTCTGCACCAGCGCCTCGGCGCCCGCGGGCACCAGGGCAATGCGGTTCTCGTTGGTCTTTATCTCTTTGGGAACGCCGATCAGCATCGTCAGGCAGCGGTTCAGGGTACGGACACGGCTGAGGCCCGCTCACTACCGCGGGCGGGCGACAATATACACCCGTGGACGCGTTTGGCGAGTGGTTGAACAAAGTGCGGGAGTGGGGGATGCGAAAGTGCGAGAGTGGGGGACGGCGGGATGTTGATCATCCGCCCGCGAAATCGTCCGCCAGGCCCGCAGCCGCAGAGGGTGTTGCTAAACCTCACATCCATAACGAAGCGGTGACTTCCTGAGGGAGCGCATCACGTCCAACCAGAAGTCACACCGCAGATTGCGCGCGACCGAAGGACCTCTTCTCGGCGGCGCAGGGGCCAGATCAGGGCACGGGACCCGCCCCGTCGTTCTGCTGGCGAGGTCCTTCAGTCGGCGCCAGGGCGCAGTGTACACGCGAGTTACGGGGCGGCGCCTCCCTCAGGAAGTCAATCACGCTGGGAGGTTTGGCAACACCCTCTCAGGCGGAATCCGGGAAAGCACCCGTCATTCCCAGGAAGCGCCCACCCCGGGGCGGCGGAAATCCGCGCGCAGCCAGTGGCGCGGCCGAGGAATCTTCCGCCCCTCGCGCGGAACCCGTTTCCGGGCAACGCCCAGGAACCCCCCGTGACGGAAAGGTCCCGCCCCCCAGGTGGAGGTTCTTCGGCCGGCGTCACGCTCGCGGGCCTATGGACCGCACCACGCGGCGCCTCACCCAGAATGACAGTTTGCCGGATGAACGGGGCAGGATGATCCGCGTCACGATCCCAGCGCGCGGATCACGCGGCAGGGGTTGCCGGCGGCGAACACGTCCGCGGGCACGTCCCGCGTCACCACGCTCCCCGCGCCGATCACCGACCGCTCGCCGGGAAGGAGGATGGCGCCGCCGCCCACCCACACGTCCGAGCCGCCGCCCACCCACACGTCCGAGCCGATGGTGACCCTCGTCCAGCTCGAAGGGCGGCACCAGTCGGCCGTCGACGTCGGTAAAGCCGTACTCCGCGGCCAGGTCGGCGGCGCGGTGGATGCCGCCGCTCTTGCGCATCACCCCGGGATCGGCGGCGAGGGCGGCGACGGCGCGGCCCACGTAGCGCGGCGACTCGGTGCGGGCGAACTCGGGATGGTCGCGCCAGGTGGACTCGTCCGCGTTCTTGGACGCCAGCACGAACTCCGTGCGCATCCACCCCGGCACCACCGCCAGCGACGCCACACCGTGCGGCCGAAGCTCCTGGGCCATCCCGAACGCCAGCCGGTTCATCGCGGCCTTGGCGAGGTCGTAGAACAGGTTGCCGCGCAGGTAGTTGCCGCGGTCCCAGTACGACGTGGTGACGATGAGCCCGCGCCCTTGGCGGATGAAGACGGGCGCGGCGATGCGGCTGGCGACCAGGTGGTTGCGCACGCCGCGGTCGAACATGGCCTCCCACTGGTCCAGCGACTGCTCCCAGAACGGCGCCCCGAACGACGTCGGGCTGAACGCCTCGTGCCCGCCCCAGGCGTTGTTCACCAGCACGTCCACCCCGCCGTGCTCGCGCTCCACCCGCGCGAACAGGTCGCGCACCTCATCCTCGCGCGTGTGGTCCACCCGCACGGGAATGCCGGTGCCGCCCAGCCGCGCCACCTCGTCCGCCGTGTCGTCGATGCTCCCCGGCAGCGACTGCATCCCCGACATCGCCAGGATGCTCGCGTAGCTGCCGGCGGGGTGCGCGCGCGTGCTCCGGCCGGTCACGTAGACGGTGGCCCCGGCGGCACCCAGCTCCAGCGCGATCCCCCGCCCCGCCCCGCGGCTGGCGCCCGTGACCACGGCCACCCGGCCCCGCAGCGGCCGGTCCTGCATCTCGTTCTGCGTCATCTTCCTTCCCCAAAGGGTGTGATGGATGTCACACGATTCATCGCGGGGAAAAGCTATTCGGCGGCGGCGGGCGCGTCTTGGAAAAATCCGCAGCCCCGGTCCCGGAACTCGCCGGGCGCCAGGCCGGCCAGCGCCTGGAACTCGTTGACCATGTGCGACTGGTCGTAAAAGCCGCAGTCGTAGGCAAGTGCGGACCAGGCGCGCTCCGGCTCGCGCTGCAGCAGGCTCACCGTGGCGCGAAAGCGGGCGATGCGGCACACCGCCTTGGGCGAAAGCCCCACGTGGCGGTGAAAGACCTGCTCCAGCCGCCGCTCGCCGATCCCCAGCGCGGCGGCCAGCTCGCGCACGCGAATGCGGCCCCGCGCGCCCTCGATCATCCGCACCGCTTCGGCGGCGGCGGGGTCGGGGCGGGCGTCGCGCGCGGCGAGCAGGTCCAGCAGCACGGCCGCCAGCGCCCGGGCGCGCTCGGGCGTCGGCGGCGTGGGCATCAGCCGCTCCATCGTTTCCGCCGCGCGCGGACCCCAGAGCGCGTCGAGCGGAACGTCCTGCGCCGTCAATTCGCCCGCGGGAACGCCCAGGAGCGCCGCCACGCCGCCGGGGCGCAGCGTCACGGTGACGTGCTCCACCCGCCCCGCCATGTGGATGATGGACGGCGCGCAGCGGGCGCCCACCGCCACCGAAGCCGCGCCGGCGCTCCCGGGGACGGAGGGAGGATCGCCCAGGCTGAAGATCAGGTGCACGCCGCCGTCCGGCAGCACCCGCTCCACGATGGGATGCGCGGGATCCACCCACTCGCGGCCAAAGTGGATGCGCTCCACGAACGGCCGCAGCGCCGGCGCGGGCGCGGCGGACCCGTATACGCCCGCCGGCGCATCCGGAGGCAGCCAGAACAGCGGCTGCGCGTCCGTGTGAAGGTACATCCGTTCCGCGTCGGCGGGCATCATCCGGTGCAGCAGCAGGATCGACTGGTGAGGGAACGCGGCGGAAAGCTAATAGCAGATCCTGAAAAAGAATAATCGTACAGAGCAACAGAGTCAGACAGAGAAAGCGAGCTGAAATATCAACTTGGTTCCTCTGTCTGGCCCTGTTCCCCTGTACCCATGTAGTCGTTGTTTTCCCGGACGCGGTGGGCGAAGCAATCCGCCGCGGACCCTCACCAGACGAAAAGGGCCTCACCCGGAGCCAGCGGAGTCGCCCGGAGAAAAACTCCGTTCACTCCGTTGACTCCGTGTGAGGCCTTCTTTTCCCGCGTCCGCGGACGCGCGTGCTACTCCGCCGGAGCGAGCGCGGCGACCGGCGCCGCCTCCGTCAGCGCGGGGACCGCAGGCGCCGGCTGCACGGCCGCGGCCGGCCGGCTGAACGCGCTGAACACCGAGGGAATGCGCGTCGCCAGCACGCCCAGCAGCTCGCGGCCCGCGTTGCCCACCACGCGCGACACGTCGCGCGCCAGCAGCCCCAGCGCAAAGGCCAGGTCCCGCGACGCGTCGTCCGTGGGCCCAAGGGCGCGCAGGACGGCGGTGCGGTGCTTCATCAGCAGCGGGCGCACGTAGCGCACGGGGTTGAAGTTGGGCACGTGGTGCGCTCCCAGCCCCTCGATGAGCGCCACCGCCCGCCCGAAGTACGTCATCTCGCCCGTCAGCACCACCGGCCAGTCGTACAGCAGGTGCATCACCTCGTCGGCCAGGGCGCGCTGCATCTCGCTGGTGCCGGCGCCGCGCTCCGTCATCTCCAGGATCAGCGTCACCAGGCGGCGGATGGTCTCGCGGTCGGTCTGCGGCTCCACGATCCCCAGGCTGAAGAAGCCGTCCACCACGCGCTCCGCGTCGCCGCGCACCGCGGCCAGGGCGGTGTGCACCAGGTGGTGGCGCATGGCCGGGTCCACCTCGATCACCATCCCGAAGTCCAGCAGCACCAGCGCGCCGTCGGCCCGCACCAGCAGGTTGCCGGGATGCGGATCGGCGTGGAACAGGCCGTCCACCAGCATCATCTGGATGTAGGCCTCGACCACCGCGTCCACCATCCGCTCGGGGTCGATGACGCCCAGCGCCACCAGCGGGTCGATGCGGTCCACCCGCGTTCCCTCCACGAACTCCAGCACCAGCGCCCGGCGCTGCACCATCCCGTCGATCACGCGGGGGACGACGACCCGCGGGTTGCTCGCGAACCGCGCGCCGATGGAGCGGGCGTACTCCGCTTCCTTGCGAAAGTCCATCTCGTCGGCGATGCGGCGCTCGAACTCGTCGATCACCACGTGCAGGCCGCGCAGCTGCGGATGCTTCCACCAGCGCTCCACCCACCCCAGCACCATGCGCACGAACGCCACGTCGTGCTCCACGACGGGCTCCACCCCCGGGCGCAGCACCTTGACCACCACGTCCTCGCCGCGGTAGCGGGCGCGGTACACCTGCCCCAGCGACCCCGCCGCCAGCGGCTCGCGGTCGAACGCCTCGAACACGTCGTCCACCGGCGCGCCGTACGCCTCGACCAGCGCCCGCTCGATCCGCGGAAACGGGACGCAGGGCACCCGGTCCGTCAGGGTGCTCAGCGCGCTGAGGTACGGCTCGGGCACCACGTCCGGCCGCGCAGAGAACACCTGGCCGATCTTGACGAAGGTGGGGCCCAGCGTGGGAATCATCCGCGCGAGCCGCTCCGCCCGCGCGTGGTGAAAGGCCGCGGTGCGGCGGACGGGGCCGCCGCGAAACAGCAGGCGCCGCCGGTCGCGTGCAAACGAGAGCGCAAAGGGCAGCAGCCGGAAGAGCAGGCGAAGGGTGCGCATGAGAATGGGCGGAGCGAAAGAAAACAGGCAGGCCGCGGAGTGGATCGTCCGCGCCTGCCGTCACGCGCACCCCTGTACACGCGCGCATGACGGGGGTTCGCCTCAGTGGGGCAGAACGGAGGACACGGCGAAAAGATTCACGAATACGAAGAGGGGCGCCTGCCGCGGCGCCCCTCTTCGTCCCTGTGTCCGGCGGATTCAGTCCAGCGGATGCCCGTGGCTGTGCGCGGGGGCCGCCGCCGGCGCCGCCGCGGGGGCCGGGTGCTGCCCGCCATGCCCCGCGGCCGGCGCCGGGGCGGGATGATGCCCGCCGTGCCCCGCGGCCGGCGCCGCGTGGCCTCCGTGCGCGGCCTCGCCCTCGTCGTGCTCCTCGGCGTGCGCCGCGGGGGCGGGGCGCAGGACGGCGAGCCGCTCCAGCTGCACCGGCGTCATGGCGCCGCGGGCCGCGTCTTCCCAGCGGGCGTTGATCAGGGCCATATCCGCGTGGTGCCGGGCCTCGTCCGCTTCGGACGGGGTGGAGGCGTGCATGGGCCCGCAGTGGATGCGGTGCGCCTCGCGCAGCGAATCGCGCGCGGCGGTGACCGCGGCCTGCTGCTGCGGCGTGAGCTGCAGCTCCTGCGCGACTTCCAGCGCCGCGAACGGGCTGGGCTGGCGGGCGGGAGCGGTCTGCTGCGCGGCACCCGCCGCGGGAAGCGCCAGCGCGGCCGCGAACGCCGCGGCGCCGATGATCTTGCGCATTGGAATCTCCAGGAGATCGGAATCGGGGGACGTGACGAACCGCGACGGCGCGGTGGGAGAGAGATCGCCCGCAAACGTACCGTCCGAACACCGTTCGTTCAAGGCCGGCAAGGGCGAATGAATTCGCTGCAACGACCACACGAAGGCCGCCTTCGCGGACTGGAGGTACTGGAGTATCGGCCGGCCCGGTGCACGTGGCTGCCTTGTGAGAAGGTGGGCCTCGCAGCCCCGCGCGGTTTGCGGGGCTTCCCGCTGTTGTTGCGGCGAGTTCACTCGCTCCCGCAGGGCGCGCGGACACATGCCGGCCGGCGACACACCCGATCCGGATTCTCCGCCTCGCGCCGGCCACGGGGCGAATGAATTCGCGGCTGGGAAAACGCGATGTCCGCCTTCGCGGACGGGTGTTTCGCGAGCCCGCTCACCAGGTGCAGCCCCGCGGGGTTTGCGGGGCTTCCCGCTGTCGTTGCGGCGAGTTCACTCGCTCCCGCGGGGCGCGCGGACACATGCCGGCCGGCGAAATCGGCCCCATCCGGCCCCGCTCCCAATACGCCACCTGCACGATCATCCGACCGCCCACCCCCATTCCTTGTACGCACTTAGCACAACCGCTATCTTTTCCCGATTCCCGCAGCCTGCCCCGCACACGCGGCAAGGCGGCGCAGTTCGCTCCCGTGCTCGTTTCATGGCAACCCCAGCCAAGCTGAGAGACCAGGCCCGCGCCGCGGAAAACCGCGGCCAGTGGACCGAGGCCGTCGTCCTGTATCGCCAGCTCCTGGAGGAGAACGAGGGCGAAGAGGTGGACATCGCCCTCTGGAACCGCGTGGGCGACCTGCACCTGCGGCTCAACGAGACGGAGCGCGCGGTCGAGGCGTACGAGCGCGCCGCGTCCGCGTACGCCGACAGCGGGCTGTACAACAACGCCATCGCCCTGTGCCGCAAGATCCTGCGGCTGGTTCCGGGGCGCGGCGCCGTGTACCTGAAGCTGGGGCAGATCAGCGCCGCCGCGGGGTTCCTGGCCGACGCGCGCCAGAACTTCCTGGAATACGCGCAGCGGATGAGGCGCGCCGGCAACCTGGACGCCTCGTTCGAGGCGCTCCGCGAGTTCGCCGACCTGTCGCCCGACGACACCGAGGTCCGCAAGCTGCTGGCCGACCAGCTGCTGGCCAACGGCCGCAGGGACCAGGCGGTCGAGCAGCTGCGCGTGCTGATGGGCGCCTACCTGCAGGCCGGCGACGCCGCCGCGGCCGACGCCGCGCGCGAGCAGATCCACGCCGTGGCGCCCGACGCGGACGACTCGCCGCTCATGCGCAGCAGCCGCAACGCCGCGCGCGACGACTTCAGCGCCGCGCTGCACGACGGCGACTTCAGCGCCGCGGGGCCCGGCGACGTGGCGCCGCTCGCCGGGCTGGAAACCACCGCCCTGGACGACGGCTCCGGCGCCGCCGCGCCCCTCGCCGGCCTGGAATCCACCTCCCTGCTGGACGATCCGCCGCCGCCCCCCTCCCCCGCCGCCGGGCTGGAGCTGGCATTGGAGCCGACGCTGCTGGACGGCGGCGGCGACGAGGACGCCGGCGAGCCCATCGCCTTTCTGGCCGACGACGGCACGGAGGACGACGGTGATCGATCCTGGGGCGGCGACCTGCCGCTGCTGGACGCCGACGATCAAGACGGCGGTGACCTGCCGCTGCTGGACGCCGACGATCAGGACGGCGGCGACCTGCCGCTGCTGATCGACGAGGACGACGCGGACAGCGGCGATGACGGCGGCCTGCCGCTCATCGGCTTCGACAACGAGCCGGCGCGCTACGCCCCGCCGCCCCGCCGCGCGCCGGAGCCCGTCGTCGAAGCGGCGGCGGACAACCTGGAGCAGCTGCGCGCGCACGTGGCCGCGGTGCCCGCGGACGAGGCCTCGCGCGAGCAGCTGGTGCGCGAGCTGCGCGCCCGCGGGCTGGGCCACGAGGTCCCCGACGTGCTCGAGGCCGCCCACCGCGCGTTGGCCGCGCGGGGGATGTACTTCGAGGCCGTGGCCCCCATCACCGCCCTCCTCGGACTTCGGCCGGACAACGGCATGCTGCTGCAGAAGCGCGTGGAGTACGCCTTTCGCAGCGGCCGCGCCGACGTGCAGGTAGAGGCGTACCTGGGCCTGGGCAGGCACCTGGCGCTGCACGGGCAGGAAGGGAAGGCCGCCGCCGTCTTCAACCGCGTGCTGGAGCTGGACCCCCACAACGTGGAGGGCCGTGCCGCCGCCGCGCAGGTCGCCCCCCTGCTGCGCCCCCCCGCGCCGCCCGCCCCCGCGCCTGCCGCCCCCGCTCCCGCTCCGCCGCCGCCCCCCGCGCCCGCGCCGCCCCCGGCCAACGAGTACGTGGACCTGGGCGCGCTCATCATGGACGATGGGGAGGAGGGCGAAGCCAGCACGCGCTTCGTGGTGGAGGAAAAGGAGCCCAGCGGCGACGAGGACAAGGACTTCGCCGAGATGCTGGCGCACTTTCGCCAGAAGGTCTCGGAGAACATCGACGTGGAGGACAGCGCCAGCCACTACGACCTGGGCGTGGCCTTCATGGAGATGGGGCTGGTGGACGAGGCCATCGCCGAGTTCCAGGTGGCGCTGCGCGGCGGCGCCAACCCGCTGGCCACGCTGGAGCTGCTGGGCCAGTGCTTCGTGGACAAGGCCCAGTACGCCGTCGCCAGCCGCGTGCTGGACCGCGCCCTGAACCTTCCCGGCGCGGCCGACGGCGACCTGGTCGGCGTCCTGTACCTTCTGGGCCGCGTGGACGAGGGAACGGGCCGCCCCGAGAGTGCCGTGGATTACTACGAGCGCGTGGTCTCCGTGGACATCCGCTTCCGCGACACCGCGCAGCGCATCGAGCGCCTGCGCGGCGTGACGAAGTAGGGAAGTGCCGAGTACCTAGTACCGAAGTACCTAGTGGATGGATACTAAGGCACTAGGCACTAGGCACTAGGCACTAGGCACTAGGCACTTGAACCTGGGCACTCGGCACTCCCTTTTGACATCCGCCGCGCCGCGCCCTAGAATCCCGCGACATCCAACGACCGGCACCTGAGCCCCCGCGCATGAGCGTCCGCACCGCCGTACCGCATCTCGCCGACATCCAGGCCCCCATCCGGGACCGCCTCGACTCCGTCGTGGACGAGATCCGGCGCATCGTGGTCAGCGACTTTGCGCCGGTGGAAACGGTGAACGAGTACCTGATGAAGATCCGGGGCAAGCTGTTTCGCCCCGGGCTGGTGCTGCTGTGCGACGAGCTTGAGGGGCGGCCGTCGCCCCAGGCGGCCACGCTGGCGGCCATCGTCGAGCTGGTGCACCTGGCCACGCTGGTGCACGACGACGCGGTGGACCACTCGGTGCTGCGGCGGGGAATGCCCACCGTGAACGCGCTGTGGAGCCACCAGGTCGCCATCATCATGGGCGACTACCTGTACACGCGCTCGCTGATGGAGATCACCCGGCTGGGCCGCATCGAGCCCATCCAGGTGCTGGCCAACGCCGCCAACGACATGACGGTGGGCGAGATGCGGCAGCTTTCGTCGCACGACGCGCTGCACTTTTCCAGCGACGACTACTACCGGCTGATCGACGCCAAGACCGCGTCGCTGATGGCCGCCGCCTGCGAGCTGGGCGCCATCACCGGCGCGCCACGGTTCCGCCCGCAGCTCAAGACCTTCGGGCGCGAGCTGGGGCTGGCCTTCCAGATCGCCGACGACCTGCTGGACTACACGGCGGATTCGGCGGTGACCGGCAAGCCGACCGGGCTGGACCTGCGCGAGCACAAGGTGACGCTGCCGCTGATCGCCGTCCTTTCGCAGCTGTCGCGGACCGAGCGGGCGCGGGTGGACGCGCTGTTCGCCGACCCCGAGCCGGACGACGAATCCATCGCCGGCGTGGTGGAGGTGGTGCGCGGGCGCGGCGGACTGGAGTTTGCGCGCGAGGCGGCGCTGGAGTGCGCCGGCCGCGCCGCCGAGGCGCTGGAGGGGCTCCCCGAGGGCCCCGCGCTGGACGCGCTGCGCGACGGAATCGTGTACGCGGTAGAGCGGCAGCGATAGGACCGAGCCGGGCGCGGCACTCGTCTTGCCTGCGGGCTGGTCGAACGCCGATGACCACCAGATGAACGGGTTGGGGAGGTGAGATGAGCGTAGGCGGACGCCGGCGCGCGGGCCGGATGCTGGTGGTGGTGCTGATCGGGCTGCTGCTGGGGGCGCTGCTTTCGGAGCTGGCCATGCGGTTCATGCCCGACAGCTCGGCGCGCACGTTCTTTACGACGTCGGTGGCAGCGGCGTTCGGGCCGCTGGTCATCGACCTGGTGGCCGTGGGCTTTACCCTGGGGCCGCTGGTGCTGCGGCTGGACTTCCTGAGCGTCCTTGGCGTGCTGGTCGTCGCCCTGGCCGTGCGCACCTGGCTGTAAGGCACCACACGGTTCCATCCAGAACGGAACGAGCCCTCTTCCACCGCCGCGTGGAAGAGGGCTTCGTCGTGCCTTCAGAAGACCGGAACGGCATTGGGGTACAGAGGAACAGAGGGAGAAGGAAGAGGAGCAGAGGAAGCGCGGCCTCTGTTCCTCTGCGTTTTTCTCTGCTCCTCTGTACCCCAACCCGTGTGACCCTGAAGCCGCGACGGCCCTACGGCAACGCACAGGGCTCCCAGACCTCCTCCGAGCCCTCCGCGTGAACCAGCTGTCGCGGAGCCAGAGAGATGCGAGAAGCCCCGCCTCCCGTGAACGGGAAGCGGGGCTTCGGGCCGTCAGGATGCAGCCGGGAACGATCAGCTGGAGCGGGCGGCGTTCTGGGCGAAGACCTTGGCGCGGTTGTCCTTGATCTTGGCGTCGGCGCGCACGTTGGCCATCCACTGGCCCAGCAGGTCCGAGCGCAGCTGCTGCATGGCCTCGGTCCGCAGCGCCGCCTTCTGCGTCTCCCAGGTGCGGCGGTCGGCCGCGGTGCGCGCCACCGGGCGCACCAGGAACACGCCGGCCGGCGTTACCGCCACCGGGCCCACCCGGCCGATGGGGGTGCCGAACGCCGCGCCCACCGCCGCGTTGGCCTGCCCCAGCACCGGGTTGGCTTCCACGCGGGTAAAGGGGCCGGCGCGCTGCACCGTGAGCCCCCGCGCCTGCGCCACCTGCTCCAGCGTGCGGCCGGCGCGGATGTCGGCCAGCATCTTCTGCGCTTCGACGCGGCCCGCCTCGCGGCGGCGGTCGTACGCCAGCTGCTGGCGGATGGCGGGCGTGGCCTCGGCCAGCGGCGTCTCGCCGGCGGCGTGGTAGCTCTCCATCTCCACCACGTACAGCGCGTCCGCCGTCTCCAGCACCTCGCTCACCCGCTCCGGGTCGTCGCCGGCGGCGCGGTTGGCGCTTTCTTCCTGCGCCCAGTTCAGGGCGGCGATGGACGGCCCCACCCCGGGGATCATGGGGTTGGCGGCGCTCACCTCGACGCCCTCGCGAAAGGTCACGTTGGGCTGCCCCGCCGCGGCGGCCTTGAGCCCGCGCTGCAGCCCCGCCTGCGCCACCCGCTGCAGCTGGGCCTCGATGCGCTCGACCTCGGCGTCGTTCTTTTCGAACGCCAGCAGGATGTGGCGCGCGCTGGCCTGGTCGCCCGTGCGCGAGTCCACCTTTACCAGGTGCACGCCGAACTGGGTGACCACCGGCTCCGAAACCTGCCCCACCGGCAGCGAGAACGCCACCGAGTCGAACGCCGGCACCATCTGCCCGCGGCCAAAGGTGCCCAGGTCACCGCCCCGGTCCTTGTTGCTGGGGTCGGTGCTGTGGACGGCGGCCAGCTCGGCGAAGTCGCCGCCGGCCTCGATCTCGGCCTTGAGCTCGCGGGCGCGCTGCACCGTCGCCTGGCGGTCGGCTTCGCTGATGGTGAGCGGCACGTACGCCACCTTGAGCCGCGCGCCCTCGGGGCGGACGAAGCGCTCGCGGTTCTCGTCGTAGTAGCGCCGCACGTCGGCGTCGCTCACGGCGGGGTCCTGCGGCACCAGCTTGGCCAGGTCCAGCTGCACGTAGTCTACCGTGGCCGTCTCGGTGCGGTCCTGGTAGGCGCGCCACAGCTCGGCGTCGCTGATGTAGCGGCCGGCGGTGAGCTGGCGGCCCAGCTTTTCCTGCGGCAGCTGCTGGCGGTAGTACTCCTCCAGCTGCGCGTACACCTCGGCCGGGGCGGTGGGGCCCGACAGGAACTGGCGGTACTTGTTGATGTCGAACCGGCCGTTGGTCAGGAAGATCTCCTGCTGCGCGAACGCCGGGTGCGGCAGGTTGCGCGCGGCCCACAGGATCTCGCGGGTGCTCACCCCGATGCCGCGGCGCTCCAGCTCCTGGCGCATCAGCGTCTCCTGCACCAGCTGCTCCCAGGCCTCGTCCTGGAACCGGCGGGCCATCTCGTCGGTGACCTCGCCCTGCTGCTGCGCCTGCTGGTACAGGGCGTTGTAGCGCTCGTTGTAGGCCTGTACGCCGATGGCGTCGCCGTTCACGGTGCCCAGGGTCTGCGCCCCGCCGCTCAGGCCGCCGCCCAGGGCGTCCATCCCGATCTCGAACACCATCCACCCCAGAAAGAACAGCATCAGGATGGGAACGATGATCTTTCCGGCCGTGGACCGGATCATCTGCATCATCATAGGTACGACTGGCTCCGCTTGGATCGGAGCGCACGAGGGGCGCTCCGGCTGAGGGGTTCCGGGGTCAAAACGCTGCGGTTGGCAGGAAAGTGAAGCGGCCAAAGATATTTAGACGGCGGTGCCCACGCAACCCGCACCCCGGGGGCGGGCGTTGTTGACAGTGGTCGCGCGCGAGATTTATGTTGCACCCCCTGTCACTCCATCCCCGGCCCCCGGCTTCTTTCCTTCGCGCACGAACCACGCGTCCATGGCAGACCTTTCCCCCGAGCTCGCGGCCAAGATCCAGTCGCTCGAAGGCCTCTACGCCGGCAACGCGGGGCGCTACTTCGTGGCGCTGGCGGGCGCGTGGCGCGAGGCGGGCGAGATCGGCCGGGCCGAGGAGATCCTGCGCGAGAACCTGAAGCGCTTTCCCGGCCTTTCCGCGCACGTGCTGCTGGGCCGCTGCCTGGCCGACCGGGGCGCCTTCCAGGAGGCGGCCAACGAGTTCCACTACGTCCTGTCCATCGACCCGCAGAACCTGATCGTCCTGCGCACCCTGGCCGAGATGGCCGCGGCCTCGGGGCGGCGCGCCGAGGCGGAGCGCTGGTACAACGAGCTGCTGTCGGTGGATCCCATGAACGCCGAGGCGCGCGCCTCGCTGGCCGGCCTGGCCCGCGGCGGCGCCGACGCGTCGGTGGCCGACCAGCCGGTGCAGGTGGGCACCGGCTGGGGCGGCGCCGCCGAGCCCGCCCCCGTCGCGGGCGGCGCGGACGCCGACGACGCGGAGTTCGGGATGATCGACCTGGACGCCCCCGACGCCTCGTCCGCCGACGCGTCCGGGGTGGCGGCCGGCGACGACGCGGACGTGGACGCCGAGTGGGGCGACCTGCCGCTGGACATGCCCGACGAGCCGCGGCCCTCCGCCACCGCCCCCGCGGGCGACTTCGACGCGTTCGGCTTCGGCAGCGTGGACCTGGACGCGGGCGGCGTGGACGAGACGGGGGCCGTGGGCGACTGGCTGGACGCCGACGCGCGCCAGGACCTGGGCGAGAGCGCGGCGGCGGACCGGGGCGCCCTGGCCCCCGTGCCCGACGCGGGGCTGTACGACGCGCCCCGCGGCGGCGCCGGGGTGGACGACACGCTGCTGAACGCGCCGATCGCGGGGGCCGGGCTGCCGTTCCTGGACATGGGCGACGACGAGGACGATCCCGTCCCCGCCGACCTGCCGCTGCTGGACGACCACGCCACCCGCTTTTCCGGCTTCGACGCCCCGGCGGACGCGGACGCGGGGTTCCCCGGCTTCGACGCGCCCTCCCACGCGGACGCGGGCTTCGGCTTCGGCGCGCCGGCGGACGCGGGGCTGTCCGCCTTTGGCGCCGGGGACGACTCCGCCGGCCTGCCCTCCTTTGGCGCGGACGAGCACGGCGACCGGCACGACCACGCGGACCACGACGTGGACGCCGAGGTGGTGACGGAGACCATGGCCGAGCTGTACGCCGCCCAGGGGCTGCTGCAGCAGTCCGCGGACGTGTACCGCGAACTCATCCAGCAGCGCGGCGAAGAGCCCGCCCTGGTGCGCCGCCTGGCGGAGATCGAGGCGCGCATGCACCCCGAGTCCGCCGTTCCCGCGGAGGAAGAGACGCCGGACTGGCTGGCGTCGGTGGACGCGTTCGCGATGGGCGGCGCCGCGGCCAGCATGGCCGCCATCCACATGTCCGCCGAGCCGGAGCCGGAGCCCGAAGAGCCCGCGGACTCGGTCTACGCTCCCGCAGAGCCGGCGGACTCGTTCTACGCGCCCGAAGCGCCCGCGGACTCCTTCTACGCGCCGTCGGATGACGCCGAGCCGGCGGACGCCACCTTCGAGCCGGCCGGTGCCGCGCTCGAATCCGCCTCCGCGCCGTTCGGCTTCGGCGGGACGTTCGACGAGACGCCGGTGGGCACCAGCGCGGCGGACGGCTACACCGACGCGTTCGCGGATTCGTTCGAGGGCGGCTTCGACGGGATGGATGCCGACACGCCGGAGCCCGCCTTCGCCGCCGCGCCCGCCGCCGTCGTCGCGAGTGGAGCGGACGGGGATCGCGAGGCGTGGGAAGCGCCCGCGGTGCGCGAGACGGAGCCGGTGGGCTTCGACCTGATCGTGGTGGAAGAGGACGGGGACGAGGTCGCCGCGCCGCCGGAGGTGGTGGCGGACATGAGCGCGGACTGGGCCATCGCCGCCGCGCCGCTGGACGACGACGAGGAAGAAGCGGAGGCGGCGATGCCCGTCGCCGCTCCGTCCTTTGCCGCGCCGGCCGCCGGAACGTCCTCGATGCGCGCCTACTTCGCCGGCCTGCTGGCGTGGCAGCCCGGCCAGTCCGCCGCCGCGCCCGCCGCCTTTGAGGCGCCGTCGCCCGCCGCCTTCGCCGACGAGGCTCCGGCCGGCGACGCCGCGCCCGCTGCCTTTGCCGGCGCGGCTCCGGCCGGCGCCGCGCCGGTTTCCGCCGACGTGCAGGATGGACCGGCCGCGGATTCGTGGCTCGCGTCCATCGGCGTGGAGGACGCGCCGTGGGCGGAGGCGCCCGCAGCGCCGGAATCCACCGGGACCGACGACGCGCCATGGGCGCAGACGCCCGCCGCGGCGGAATCCACCGGGACCGACGACGCGCCGTGGGCGCAGACGCCAGCCGCGGCGGAATCCACCGGGATCGACGGCGCGCCCTGGACGGAGACGTCGTCCGCGGCGGAATCCACCGGGAGCGAAGACGCGCCGTGGGCGGAGGCGCCTTCGTCGTCCGCGACGGCGGAGGAAGAGCCGTGGGCCGAGGCCCCCGCGCCGCCCGCCGCCGATGCTTCGGCCTACGAATTGCCCGCCGCCGACGCCGTGCAGCCGGGGGACGAGCCCTGGGCCGCCGCGCCGGAGCCCGCTCCGCGGGCGGGCGCGGACGACGACCTGCCGCTGATGGACCTGGACGAGCCGTGGGCGGCGCCCGGCGCGCCGGAGCCCGCCAGCATCGACGCGTTCACGCTGTCGGACGAGATCGCGCCGCCCGCGCGGACGGACGAAGAGGCGCTGCCGTGGGAGCTGCCCTCCGAGCCCGCGGCCGCCCCGGCGCCGGCTCCCGCGCAGGACGCGGGCGGCGGCTTCTCGTTCGAGGACTTCTTCGCCGGCGGCCCGTCCGCGGCGGAAGCGGCCCCCGCGGCCGTGGAGCCCGAGCCGCAGCCCGCGCCGGAGATGCCGTCGCCGTTCGTGCCCAGCCTGGCGTTCGAGCCGGTGGCGGAGCCCACGCCGGCTCCCGCGGCGCCGGCCGCGAGCGCGCCGGCGGCGGGGCAGGACGACGAGGACGAGGACCTGGAGAGCTTCCAGGCCTGGCTGCAGAGCCTGAAGCGGTGAACGTCGAGGTCGTCCACGGGCCCAACCTGAACCTGCTGGGCAGGCGGGAGCCCGAGGTGTACGGCCACGCCACGCTGGCCGAGATCGACCAGGCGCTGGAGCGGCTGGGGCGGGAGCTGGGGGCGCGGGTGCGGTGTTACCAGAGCAACCACGAGGGCGCCCTGGTGGACCGCATCCAGGAGGCCGCCGCCCAGGCGGACGGCTTCGTGGTGAACGCCGCCGCGTACACGCACACCAGCGTCGCGCTGCGCGACGCGCTGGCGGGAGTGGCGCGTCCGTACGTCGAGGTGCATCTTAGCAACGTTTTTGCCCGGGAGCGCTTCCGGCACCGGTCGTACCTGGCGGCTGGGGCGGTGGGCGTGGTCTCGGGCTTCGGCGTGGACAGCTACCTGCTGGGGCTGCGGGGGCTGATCGACCATCTAAAGAGAAGTGCGTGAGTGCGGAAGTGCGTGAGTGCGGGAGTGAAACGGCTTTCGGACCGGCACCTTCCTGAATCCACTGACGCACTCACGCACTGACGCACTCACGCACTGAAAGGAGACCTGTGGCATCGACGGCCGACTTCCGGAACGGCATGACCATCAACCTCGATGGCACCCTGTTCACCATCCTGTGGTTTCAGCACCACAAGCCCGGCAAGGGCAACACGGTGGTGCGCAGCAAGCTGCGCAACGTGCTCACCGGCGCCGTGCTCGAAAAG
Organism: Longimicrobium sp.; assembly: GCF_036399255.1. Classification (GTDB taxonomy): domain Bacteria; phylum Gemmatimonadota; class Gemmatimonadetes; order Longimicrobiales; family Longimicrobiaceae; genus Longimicrobium. Next base: position 61,456 of record NZ_DASWNM010000090.1, on the reverse strand, counting down.
ACGTTCCGCGCGGGCGAGCGCATCGACGAGGTGCGGCTCGAGCACCGGCCCATGACGTACAGCTACAGCGACGGCCACTTCTACCACTTCATGGACTCGCAGACGTACGAGGACATCCCCCTGGCCGGCGCCGTCATCGGCGACGACCAGCTGAAGTACCTGAAGGAGGGGATGGAGGTGGACGGGCTGGTGCACGGCGAGAGCGTGATCTCGGTGGAGCTTCCCTACTTCGTGGTCCTGACCGTTACCCAGACGGACCCGGGCGTGCGCGGCGACACCGCCACCGGCGGCACCAAGCCCGCCACCCTCGAGACGGGCGCCGTGGTGCAGGTGCCGCTGTTCCTGAACGAGGGCGACGTCATCCGCGTGGACCGGCGCGAGGACAAGTACATGGAACGGGCGAAATGATCGACCTTGAATTCATCCGCGGCCTCATCGACGCCGTGGACGACAGCGGGATCGATTCGCTGGAGATCGCGCGCGGCGGAACCCGGATCCGCATCAACAAGACGCCGCCCCCCGCGCCCGTCGCCGCCGCGGCGCCGGCCCTGGCCGCCGCCCCCGCGCCCGCACCGGCCGCGGCTCCGGCGGCACCCGCGCCGTCCGCCGCCGCCGAGGCGGCCGCCGCGCCGGCGGCCCCGGCCAGCACCCTGGTCGAGATCAAGTCGCCCATGGTGGGCACCTTCTACCGCGCACCGGCCCCCGAGGCGCCGTCGTACGTAGAGGTGGGCAGCCGCATCACCCGCGGGCAGACGCTGTGCATCCTCGAGGCGATGAAGCTGATGAACGAGCTTCCCGCCGAGGTCAACGGCACCGTCCGCGAGATCTGCGTGGAGAACGGCGAGCCCGTGGAGTACGGGCAGGTGCTCTTCCGCGTCGACCCGGCGTGAGCGTGACGGAAGGGAGCGCGGCCCCCGCCCAGGCGGGGGTCCGCGCCGAGTTCAACCTGCGCGACGCGCTGCAGGAGCTGGTGCGCCGCCAGGGGTCCGACCTGCACCTGAAGGTGGGCCGCCCTCCCGTGCTGCGCATCAACGGCGAGCTGACCGACACCTCGCTCGCCGTGCTGCGGCCGGAGGACCTGAAGCGCTGCGCCGAGCAGACGCTGAGCCCCCGGCAGCGCGAAGAGTTCGCCGAGCGCAAGGAAATCGACTTCGCCATCGGCGTGCAGGGGCTGGGGCGGTTTCGCGCCAACGTGTTCCAGCAGCGGGGCACGCTGGGGATGGCCTTTCGCGCCATCCCCTTCGAGGTGCCGTCGCTGGACACGCTGGACCTGCCGCCGGTGATGGAGCAGATCGCCCTGTCGCCGCGCGGGCTGGTGCTGGTGACGGGGGTGACGGGGTCGGGAAAGTCGACGACGCTGGCGGCGCTGCTGCGGCACCTGAACGAGCGGCGCGCCGTCAACATCGTCTCGGTGGAGGACCCCATCGAGTTCCTGCACCGCGACGGCAAGGCCATCATCAGCCAGCGCGAGGTGGGAAGCGACACGCACAGCTTTCACGACGCGCTGCGGCACGTGCTGCGGCAGGACCCCGACGTCATCATGCTGGGCGAGATCCGCGACCGGCCCAGCATGGAGACGGTGCTCAAGGCGGCGGACACGGGGCACCTGGTGCTGTCGACGCTGCACACGACCGACGCCGCCCAGACCATCGGGCGCATCATCAGCTTCTTTCCGCCGCACCAGCACCAGGAGATCCGGGGGATGCTGGCCAACGCGCTGCGCGCCGTGGTCAGCCTGCGCCTGATTCCCCGCGCCGACCGGCCGGGGCGCGTGCCCGCGGCCGAGGTGCTGGTGAACACTGCGGCCATCGCCCAGCTCATCCGCACCGGCGACGACTCGCAGTCCATCCCCGAGCTGATCGCCGACGGGCAGGTGCAGTACGGGATGCAGACCTTCGACCAGTCGCTGCTCACGCTGTACCGGCGCGGCTGGATCAGCTACGACTGGGCCGTACACTACGCCAGCAACCCCTCCGAGTTCGCGCTGCGCGTCTCCGGCGTGCAGCCGGGCGAGCAGGAGATGGACTGGACGGGGCGGCGCGACGAATGAACCGACGGGGACCGTGTTCCGTAAAGTACTGATCGCCAACCGCGGCGAGATCGCCCTGCGGGTGATACGCGCCTGCCGCGAGCTGGGGCTGCGCACCGTGGCCGTCTACAGCGAGGCCGACCGCGAAAGCCTGCACGTGCGCTTCGCCGACGAAGACGTGTGCATCGGCCCCGCGCAGGCGCGCGAAAGCTACCTCAACATCCCGCGCATCATCGCCGCCGCGGAGATCACGGGGGCCGACGCCATCCATCCCGGCTACGGCTTCCTGGCCGAGAACGCCGAGTTCTCGGAGATCTGCGAGGCCAGCGAGATCACCTTCATCGGCCCCACGCCGCAGCAGATCCGGCAGATGGGCGACAAGGCCACCGCGCGCAGGACGATGCGCGAGGTGGGCGTGCCCATCGTTCCCGGCACCGACGCCATCGCCGACCCCGAGGAGGCCCTGGCCGCCGCGCGCGAGATCGGCTTTCCCGTGCTGATCAAGGCGGCGGCGGGCGGCGGCGGCAAGGGAATGCGCGTGGCCGCGACCGAGGAGGAGTTCGTCTCCGCCTTCGGGATGGCGCGCAACGAGGCGGGCGCGGCGTTCAACGACGACAGCGTGTACGTGGAGAAGTACCTGGCCCGGCCGCGCCACATCGAGTTCCAGATCCTGGGCGACACGCACGGCCGCGTCATCCACCTGGGCGAGCGCGACTGCAGCATCCAGCGCCGGCACCAGAAGCTGCTGGAGGAGGCGCCCTCCCCCGCCCTGTCGCCCGAGCTGCGGGCGGCCATGGGCGAGGCGGCGGTGCGCGGCGCCAAGGCCATCGACTACGTGGGCGCGGGGACCATCGAAATGCTGCTGAACGACGACAACTCGTTCTACTTCATGGAGATGAACACCCGCATCCAGGTGGAGCACCCGGTCACGGAAATGTGCACGGGGTTCGACCTGGTCAAGGAGCAGATCCGGGCGGCGGCGGGGCTTCCGCTCTCGATCCCCGAGACGGAGATCCGGCTGCGGGGGCACGCCATCGAGTGCCGCATCAACGCCGAGGACCCGGCCCGCAACTTTGCTCCGTCGCCGGGCACCATCCACACCTTTCACCTTCCCGGCGGCCCGGGGGTGCGGGTCGACACGCACGCGTACGCGGGCTACAAGGTGCCGCAGTACTACGACTCGCTGCTGGGCAAGCTGATCGTGCACGCCAGCACCCGCGACGAGGCGATCCGTCGGATGAAGCGCGCGCTGACCGAAACGGTGATCGAGGGCGTGCACACCACCATCCCCTTCCTGCTGCAGGTGATGGACAACCCCGACTTCATCGCGGGCGAGGTGGACACCAAGTCGCTGGAGCGGTGGATGGCGGAGCGCCCCGCATGAAGCTGGACGTGCTGCTGACCCCGGCGGAGCTGGTGCCCAGCGAGATCGCCGGCCGCGCGGTGGTGGTGCTGGACGTGCTGCGGGCCTCCACCTCCATCGTGGAGGCGCTGGCGGCCGGCGCCCGGCTGCTGTACCCGGTGGCGACCATCGAGGACGCCATCGCCATGGCCAAGACGCTGGGGCGCGACGAGGTGCTGCTGGCCGGCGAGCGCAAGGCGCTCCCCATCGACGGCTTCGACCTGGGCAACTCGCCGGGCGACTTTACGGCGGAGCGGGTGGCCGGCAAGATCGTGGTGATGTCCACCACCAACGGCACCATCGCCATCACGGCCGCGTCGGGGGGCGGGCGGGTGCTGGTGGGGTCGTGGCTGAACTTTCAGGCCGTGGTCGACGAGCTGGTGCGCACCGAGGCCGAGCCGGTGCTGCTGTGCGCCGGCCGCGAGCGCGCGTTCGGGCTGGAGGACGCGGTGTGCGCGGGGCAGATGGCGGCGGCGGTGATGAAGGCGCTCCCCGACGTGGAGTGGGAGCTGAACGACGGCGCCGTGGCGGCGCTGGCGCTGGCGGAGGAGTTCCCCGACCCCGCCAAGCTGTTTCCCCACACGGCGGCCGGCCGCGGGATCGTGGAGGCCGGCCTGGTCGACGACCTGGCCTACTGCGCGCAGACGGACCTGCGCGACGTGCTTCCCGTGCTGCAGGACCGGCAGATCGTGCTGGCCCACGTGCCCGCGGAGAGCTGACGCGGCCGCGCGGTTGGGGCGGATACGGACGGGGCCGGGCGGATGCGAGGTGCATCCGCCCGGCTTTTTCGTACGCGCCCGCTCGCCAGCGGCGGAGCGCCAGCGGCTAAAGCCGCAGGCTGGAAATGCCACAAGCCCCGTCTTGGCTCGCCGAGGCTCGCCAAACGGGGCTTCACCTGCTCGTGCGCCGACACCTCGTAGCCCACCGATGCATCGCCCGTGAAGGCTCGCCCCCGACACTACAGGATGCCATTCCGAGGGAGCGCCACCCCACACCATCCGAATCCACCGCACCGGGCGCGCGACCGAGGAATCTACCGTCCGAATCCTCGTGATCCGTCGTGCACCGCGCACGTTCGGCTACAATCCGCGCAGGCGGATTTTGCGCCTTTCCAGCGGCGAATTCATTCGCTCCTGGAGCGCCGCCTGGAACTCGCCGGGGCGCGGCGCCGTACGGTTCAGGCGAGCCGCGGAGCGGAGATCGAGAACCTCGGGGATACAGGCACGATGAAGAAGATCGTTGGAGCGGTGGGGTTGGCGCTGCTGGCGCTGCTGATGCTGGGCGGGTTCCTGAACAGCGACACCGACGTGTCCGCCGGGGCGCGGCTGGCGGCGCTGGCGATCACGGTGGTGCTCCCCGCGGCGGGCGCGGTGCTGCTGGCGCGCAGCCACTTCGTGGAACGGAGCCGGCTGACGGGGCGCAGGGCCGAGCTGCGCCGGCACGCCACGGAAGCGGAGCTCTTGCGGCTGGCGCAGGGGCGCGGCGGAAAGCTGATGGCGGTGGAGGCGGCGATGTCGCTGCACCTGTCGGAAGAGACGACGCGCGAGACGCTGGACGTGATGGTGGGCGCCGGCCGCGCGGAGCTGGAGGTGACGGACGAGGGGAACCTGGTCTACACCTTTCCCACGCTGACGGCGCTGCGCGACAAGCCTACCGCGCGGGGAATTCTCGATGCGTAGCACGGAGCCCATGCGGCTCGCTTGTCCGGCGTGCCTGGGGGTGGCGCTGGAGAAGGTGTCCGCGGCCCCGGGCGTGGAGATCGACCACTGCCGGCGGTGCGGCGGCACGTGGATTCTGCGCGAGCAGACGGCGCGGCTGCGCGCGGTGCCGGCCAGCGCCCTGCGCGCCACCATCACCCGGTCACAGGACGCGGCGTTCGTCTGCCACGCCTGCCACGTGCCGATGGAGCGCGACGCCGCCTTCTGCCCGTGGTGCAAATGGAAGAACGCGCTGGAGTGCCCGGAGTGCGGCAAGGCCATGTCGCGCAGGTCGGAGCGGGGCACCGCGGTGGACGTGTGCCGCGGCTGCCGGGCCGTGTGGCTGGACCACCACGAGCTGGCGTCCATCTGGGCGGTGGCCGCCGCGGGCGCGGTGGCACACTACGGCGCCGCGGGACAGATGAACCCCGCGCTGGACGCGGGCTCGTTCCTGCTGGACGCGCTGTGGTACGCGCCCGACCTGGTGGCGCACACCGCCTACTACGGAGCGCAGGCGGGCGCTCACGTGGTCGGCGCGGCCGCGGAGGCGGCGGCCCACGCGCCGGGCCTGCTCGCGTCCACGCCGGAGCTGGTCGCCGGGGCCGCGGAGGTGGCGGGCGAGGCGGCCGGCGGCGTCTTCAGCTTCATCGCCGAGATCATCGCGGGGATCTTCGGGGGCCTGGGCTAAGCCGCCGGAAGCCGTCCGGCCTCGCCACCGGCGGCTAAAGCCGCAGGCTGGAACTGCGACAAGCCCCACCCAAGGCTCGCTCACGCTCGCCAGGTGGGGCTTCACCTTCATGGGCGCTGCGCGCAAACGAGTGGCATCCGGACGCCCAGGAGCGTCATTCCGAGGGAGCGCCCCTTGCACCCTCCCGAACCACCGCACGCGGCGCGCGACCGAGGAATCCAGCGTCGGGCTGCTCGTAATCCGTCGCAGCGACGCGGGCGTGCGGCTGCAGTCCGCGCAGGCGGACTTTGCGAATTTCCCGCGGCGAATTCATTCGCTCCTGGAGGCGGAACGCGCCGGACCCATCCGACTCCATCACCTCCTCGTCTCCCTCCGCTCCGCCGGATTCCGGCGCGAATCTCCATAGGCCTTGTCCGACAATGTCGATGGCCGCAATGCCGGTGCGGGGCTGCCGCGTCTACGTTCGAGGAGGCCGAGGCTAGATTCTTCGGCCCTGCGACCTGCAGGGCAACGGAAGGTCCTGTGTGGCCGGGCCTCAGAATGACACGCCTCTGCGTGCTGGTCTGCCGATCCGGCTTCCGCACTCACGCACTCACGCACTCACGCACTCCGCCACCCCTTCACCCCTTCACCCCTTCACCCCACCGCCGCAACCCGGCAGTTGGCCGAAAGGCGCGTCCACGCTATCTTGTTGCTCCAGACGTTCCTTCCGCGAAGAACTCCCTCGGCACTGCTCTACCTGGAGCCGAATGCTTTCCCTGGACGACAAGCAGCGCCGCGAGCTCTGGGGGCTGGGCCTGTTCGCCCTTGCCCTGCTGCTCGCGCTCAGCCTGGTTCCCCTGGCCCTCTTTGGCGCGGGGGCCCTGCGCGTGTTTCCCTCCGGCAACATCGTGGGGGTGGCGGGCCGCGGGCTGAGCGGCGCGCTCGGCGGCTTCTTGGGCGTGGCCTCGGTGGCCCTCCCCATCCTGGCGGCGCTCTGGGGCGCGGCCGCCTTCCGCAAGCTCGACCAGGGGATGGCGCTCCGCTGGTCCATCCTGATCGCCGGCCTGGTGGTGCTGGTGCCCTCCGGCATCTCCATCCTGGGCGGCACGGCGGGGCAGCCCACGCCCGCGGCCGGGTGGCTGGGCGCGGCGGTGGCGGTGCTGCTGGTCTCGGCGCTCTCGGCGGTGGGCGGCGCGGTGGTCATCTTCTTTCTCTTCGCGGCGCTGTGCGTGGCCACGGTGGGATGGAACCCGCTGCGGACGGCGTTCCACGGCGGGCGCTTCGCCATGACGCAGGCGCGGCAGGCGGCGGTGTCGCTTCCCCGCCCCGCCATTACCCTGCCCAGCCCACTCAAGCTGCTCCCCAAGCGCGCCGTCCCCGGCGAGCCCCTGCCGGTGACGCCGGAGGACGACGGGATCGAGGACGCGGAGTACGAGTTCGAGGACGAGAGCTACTGGGGCGCCGCGGACGAGCCGGCCATCGATCCCGACGCCACGCAGCTGGACCCCATCGTCCCCGCGCCTGCGACGCCCGCCGCCGCGCCGCCCGCGAAGGCCGCGGACGCGAAGGCCGGTAAGGCAGCGCAGAAGCCCGCGGCGCGGGGGACGAGGGCCGAGCAGGTGGAGCTGCTTCCCGAGGACAGCGGCGACCCGTTCTCCACCGACCTGCCCACGTCAGGCCTGCTGGTGGCGCCGCCCCCGCGCGACGAGTCGCGCAACCGGCAGGAGCTGGACAAGCTGGGGCAGGTGCTGATCGACAAGCTGGCCACGTTCAAGATCGAGGGGACGATCGTGGGGATGACCAGCGGCCCCGTGGTCACCCAGTTCGAGATCAGCCCGGCGCCGGGGATCAAGGTGGCCCGCATCGCCAACCTGGAGGCGGACCTGGCGCTGGCCCTGCGCGCGCCCTCGGTGCGCATCGTGGCGCCGATCCCGGGCAAGGGCGCCGTGGGCGTGGAGGTGCCCAACCCTGAGCCGGAGATGGTCTACTTTCGCGAGACCATCGAATCCGCCGCCTTCCGCAACACCAAGGCGCTGCTGCCGCTGGCGCTGGGCAAGGACATCGCCGGCAAGTCGAACGTGGCCGACCTGGCGCGCATGCCGCACCTGCTGATCGCGGGCGCCACGGGCTCGGGCAAGTCGGTGTGCGTCAACACCATCATCACCTCCCTCATCTACCGCCACACGCCGCGCACGCTGCGGTTCCTGATGGTGGACCCCAAGATGGTGGAGCTGTCGATGTACAACGACCTGCCCCACCTGCGGCACCCGGTGGTGACAGACAACAACGACGCCGCGGCGGTCCTGAAGTGGGCGGTGCTGGAGATGGAGCGCCGCTACGCGCTGCTCAGCGTGAACGGCGTGCGCAACCTGCAGGATTTCAACAAGCGGCTGGAGCAGGGCACGATCATGCGCGCCAGCGAGGCCGAGGGCGAGGAAGGCGACCCGGACCGCTGGCTGTACCGCGGCGGCGAGCTGCCGTACATCGTGGTCATCATCGACGAGCTGGCGGACCTGATGATGACGGTGCAGGGCGACGTGGAGAAGCCGCTGGCGCTGCTGGCGCAGAAGGCGCGCGCCATCGGCATCCACCTGATCCTGGCCACGCAGCGCCCGTCGGTCAACGTGATCACGGGGCTGATCAAGGCCAACTTCCCCAGCCGCATCGCTTTCCGCGTCTCGTCCAAGGTGGACTCACGAACGATCCTTGACCAGAACGGCGCCGACGCGCTGCTGGGCAACGGCGACATGCTGATGCTGCCGCCCGCCAGCAGCGAGCCGGTGCGCATCCAGGGCGCGTACCTGAGCACGGAAGAAACCGAGAAGCTGATGGACTGGTATCGCGAGGCGGCCCGCCTGCGGCGCGAGGAGGCGCTGGAGCGGGGGCTGGACCCGGCGGCCAGCACCGAGGCCAACATCCTGGACGAGGTTCGCGCGCAAGAGGACACGGGCGAGCTGGAGGCCGACGAGGAGCCGGGCGAGCGCGACAAGCTGTTCCGGCAGGCCGCGGAGCTGTGCATTCAGCACCAGGGCGGATCGACCAGCCTGCTGCAGCGCCGCATGCGCATCGGCTACGGCCGCGCCGCGCGGGTGATGGACCAGTTGGAGAAAGCCGGCGTGCTGGGCCCCCCCGACGGCTCCAAGCCTCGCGACGTGCTCATCGACTTTACCCAGCTGGACGCGGTCTGCGGAGAGGCCTGAACCGGACCACGCTCATGTCCCGAATGCCGCACCGGATTTTCTGCGCCTCGGCGTGGGCGCTGGTCATGGCCACGGCCTGTGGGGAGCTCGCGCCTGGCGAGATGCTTCCCGCCAGGGACGACGCGGCGGTGTACCGCGCGGTGCTCGCCGCGGAACGGGCCGGTGGCGTCTTGCGCCCGGTGGTACAGCGGACCAGCGAGCCGGCGCTGGAGTTCGTCGAAGAGCAAGAACTCCACAGGCTTGTGACGCGCGTGCCAGCGATGCCGGGGCTCGACGCGAGCACCGTACGCTCCTTCCTGGCGGTCAACAGCGACGTGGCGCCGATCCCCGACTTGCGCGACACGACCGTGTCATGGGTGAGCCGGGAAGAGTGGAGAGCGTGGCCCTACGGCTGGAGCGAGCACTTCGCCCGGCATCCCGACAGCGGGGGCGTGATCGTATTCTCGCGAGTCGGCTATTCCCGTGACGGCGCACAGGCGCTCGTGTACGTGACGCGAGCCTGCCCTCCCTGCGGCGGCGTGAGCGACTTCGTGCTCCTTTCCCGCGCACGTAGCGTCTGGACGGTCACGGCACGCGCGAATGTTTGGATGACGTAAGCTGACCGGAGCGGATGGACGGTGCCGGGGTATCACGTCGCAGGCGGGAAACGGTAGCGGCTTGACGCATTGTCTGACGAACCGCTAAATTAGCCACTCCTTACAGCGGAGCATTGCAGGATGCAGATCCATACTGCCCCGTTCGAGAAACGTGGCGAGCCGCGGGATTCGGAACACCCTGGCCTTGCTCAGGCGCCTGAGGTACAGGCCCTGACGGACGAAGAAGCATTCTACGCGGCTCAGGAGGAAGCGTTCGCCGATCTGCGAGCTCGCAGCCAGGCTCGGCCGCGCCGAAAGCCGTAGCGCCGGGCAAGTGGAGTTGCCACCCGAGAAGGCCGGGATCACCTGTGATCCCGGCCTTTCTGTTACCGGATCAAGGGGTATGGGATGAAACCAGGAGCGAGGTTCCCATCCGGCGCGACTCGCCCCGCCGGCCACATCTTCTACATCCCGGCCACCGAGCGTCCCACGGACGAGAACAAGAGCCGGCCGTACTTTCTCGTAAACCGGTGTGACGTAGCCGCCGATCCGCTCGTACTGGGCACGCTTGCTCACATGAGCACCAAAGCGACGGAGCACGTTGAGTACGGCAGTCCCGTCCACGAGATCCCTGGTCCCGCGGTCCTGACGAAGCCGGATCAGGACGGCAGCTTCGTGATTGCCAGCCGCTTGCTCCCACGCGATCCCGATCGGCTGATCGTGTCGGCAATGTCGGCGGTGGACGAGGTACGACGGGTGCGCAGGGCCGTCACCCTGGCACTGGGCCTGGGCGAGGGTGTGGCACCGCCGGGAACCAGAAGCGTGCGGGGCCGGCTGGTGCGTATCGTGGACGTCCGTGTCGGCTATGCGTACGGAATCGTTCTGACCACGCATGCGTACAGTGCCCACCGCAGATTCCAGATCGTCGCGCCGATCATGGACGCCGCCGTGGAAGGGCGTGAGGGGCCGGAGGTTCTGGAGCCATTGCGGTGGGACGTAGAACCCGTGCGTCAGCCGTGGCTGGACGCGGTACCGCTGAAGCGTCCGCTGGTCGATACCGCAGCACTGATTTCTCTGAGTGAACCCTGGCGGCAAAGCAGGGATCGCCGAAGGTGGCTCAAAAGGCAGATCGATGTCCTGGATTCGAGTGTCGATGCAACCACTCTCGTCGCGATAGAGGAGAGAATCGTGGAGCGGCTCAGCCTGTAGAGGTTTGCTGGCTTGACGTGGCAGGCGTTCCCGCGGCGCGGAGATCGCACAACCACCACTGCGTGACATCAAACAAACCTGCGAAGGCGGATAGGAACGATGCAGGCTGGCGAGATCCTGGAGGCGTGCGTCTACGCGGACGACTTGGAGGCGGCGGAGCGGTTCTACACGGTCGTGCTGGGGATGGAGGTGGTCACGCGCGTGGAGGGGCGGCACGTGTTCTTTCGCTGCGGCGGGCGCGTGTTCCTGGTGTTCAACGCGGAGCGCACGCGCGAGGGCGGCGCCATTCCAGGGCACGGGGCGGACGGGCCCGGGCACGTCTGCTTCGCGATGCGCGCGGACGAGGTGGAGGACTGGCGCGCGCACCTGCAGGCGGCCGGCGTGGAGATCGAAAGCGATTACACGTGGCCAAGCGGCGGGCGCTCGCTCTACTTTCGCGATCCCGCCGGCAACAGCCTGGAACTGGGCACGCCCGGCATCTGGCGCATCCCGGAAGAGGCGACGTTCGGGGTTTGAAGCCGACACGCTGGGTGATGAGCGGGATGTGATGAGCGGGATGCGATGAGCGGGTAAACCCGCTGCTGGGAAAGCGACAAGCCCCGTCTCGGCGCCGCTGACGCGTCGCCAAACGGGGCTTCAGCGGCTCGTGATCCGCCACCCCGGGTCGCGGTTCTACATCCTGCCGCACCACGCGCCACTCCTGCGCGCCAACGCCTGATCCAGCCCCACCGCCTCCAATCTGTCATTCCGAAGGAGGCGCCGCGCGAAACCGTCCCTTACCGCATACTCTGGCGCCGACTGAGGAATCTACCGTCCGATTCCTGGTGACCCGTCGCGCACCCCGGACCGGCCCTGGCCGGCGGTGGTGCAGCCGCGGGGTCGGTGCGGGCTGCCGCGACTGCGTTCGAGGTGGCGGAGAGTAGATCCCTCGGCCCTGCGACCGGCGGCGCGAGGGGTAGGTTCGGAGTGGGCGGGCCTCGGGATGACAGATTTTGTCGGGCAGGCGAAGAATCGACCGGCGGCGCGAGGGGCAGGTGCGGAGTGGGCGGGCCTCGGGATGACAGATCTCGTCGGCGAGGCGAAGAATCGACCGGCGGCGCGAGGGGCAGGTGCGGGGTGGGCGGGCCTCGGGATGACAGATTTGGTCGGTGAGGCGAAAAACCACCGGTGGCGCGAGGGGCGGGGCAGGTGGGCGGGCCTCGGGATGACAGATTTCGGAGGGCGGAGAAACAGGGGCGGGCGCGAAGGACGTCGAGGACGTACATTGTCGCGCGGACGCGGCGGAGTGATCGCGTCCGCCTGATCCCCATCCCCCGACATCGACCCGATGCGCTACGACATCGACGTTTCTCCGGACGAGCTATCGCGGCTGGTGGTGCAGGCCGCGGTGACGGCCCAGGAGCAGGGCTACTGGACCGGCGCCGGCCCCATCGCCGAAGACGCGGTGCGCCACCTGGTGCGCTTTTTTGGCCTGCTGCTGGCCGGCGACGACGACATCAACCGCCGCGAGCTGGACGTGTTCAGCCAGCTGCTGCGCGGCGCCCACGGCGACGAGGCGTCGCACGACGAGCTTCGCGACGCCGCCGTGAAGACCATGGAGCTGGCCAACGACCCCGACGCGCTGCACGCCTTTCTTGGCGAGACGCCGGCGTACCTGCACGCCATCATCCACATGGACCGCGAGCGCGGCACCCGCAACGCCGCGCAGGTGGTCACCGCGCTCAGCGGCCTGGGCGTCGCCATCCTGTCCGCCGACGGGCGCGAGGCCGAGGAAGAGGACAGCATCTTTACTACGCATCTGAACCACCTGCGCGGTGAGCTGGACGTGCACGGCGTAGGCGACAGGGAATAGGGAACAGGGAATAGGGAATAGCCTGCAACGGCAACAGGACGAGCGGGCTGGATCGCGAAGAGGGCCGCTCCCGGCTGGGAGCGGCCCTTCTGCGTCAACCACTTTCGCACTCACGCACCCACGCACTCACGCACTCACGCACTTCTTCTCAGCTCGCCCGGGCTTCGCCGGAAACGAGGCCGGCGCCGTGCTTGATGTTGCGGCCTTCCACCAGGAACACCACGTCCTCTGCGATGTTCGTGGCCAGGTCGGCGATGCGCTCCAGGTTTCGGCTCACCAGGAACAGCGACATGCTGGCCCCGATGCGCCGCGGGTCCTCCATCATGTGCGTAAGGAGGATGCGGAAGAGCGAGTTGTGCAGCCCGTCCACGCGGTCGTCGCGGCGGCACACCTCGCGCGCGCCCTCGGGGTCCGCGCGCACGAAGGTGTCGAGCGCGTCGCTCAGCATCTCCGTGGCCAGCCGCCCCATCTCGTCGATCTCGGCGAACTCCAGGTGGATGGGCTGCTCGGCCAGGTGCCCCACCGCCTCGGCGATGTTCACCGCGTGGTCGCCCACCCGCTCCAGGTCGTTGCTGATCTTCATCGCCATGGTGATCAGGCGAAGGTCGCGCGCCATGGGCTGCTGAAGGGCCAGCAGGTGGATGCACATGTCGTCGACCGCCACTTCCATGGCGTCCAGGTCGTTGTCGCGCTGGATCACCGTGCGCGCCAGGTCGGCGTCGCGCGCGCGCAGCGCCTGCATCGCCTGGTCCACCAGCTCCTCGGCCAGCCCCGACATCGTCAGCAGCTGCGTCTTCAGGCGCGCCAGCTCTTCGTGAAAGTGGCGCACGCCGGGCGTGGGCGTCATCCGAACCTCCCCGTGATGTAGGCCTCGGTGCGGTCTTCGCGCGGGTTGGTAAAGATCTCGTTGGTCTTTCCCATCTCCACCAGCGAGCCCATGTAGAAGAACGCCGTGAAGTCGCTCACCCGCGCCGCCTGCTGCATGTTGTGCGTCACGATGACGATGGTGTACAGGTCCTTGAGCTCGTAGATCAGCTCCTCGATCTTCTGCGTGGCGATGGGGTCCAGCGCGCTGGCCGGCTCGTCCATCAGCAGCACGTCGGGCTGCACCGCCAGCGCGCGGGCAATGCACAGCCGCTGCTGCTGCCCGCCGGAGAGGCCCAGCGCGCTGCGGTCCAGCCGGTCGCTGACCTCGTCCCACAGCGCCGCCTGCCGCAGCGACCGCTCCACCAGCTCGTCCAGGTCGCGCCGCCCCTTCGCCAGCCCGTTGACCCGCGCGCCGTACGCCACGTTGTCGTAGATGGACTTGGGAAAGGGGTTGCTCTTCTGGAACACCATCCCCACCCGCTTGCGCAGCTGCACCACGTCCAGCCCCTGCCGGTACACGCTGTCGCCGTTCAGGCGGATGTCGCCGTCGTGGCGGGTGCCGGGGATCAGGTCGTTCATGCGGTTGATGCTGCGCAAAAACGTGCTCTTGCCGCACCCCGACGGCCCGATGAAGGCCGTCACCCGCTTTTGCGGGATCTGCAGGGTGATGTCGTTGAGCGCCCGCGTGCTTCCGTACCAGAACGAAAAGTCGTCGGCCTCGATGGCCAGCTGGGCGGGGGCCTGCGCCGCCAGCGTCTGCTGCGTCGCCGTCTGCTGCATGGGGGTCGCGGCTTCCGGGGTTGCGGGGGCGCCGGCCAGCGGCGCCTGCGAATACGTCTGTTGCATCACCGGCTCCGGTAAGGGCTGCGGATGAGGAACCGCGCCGTAAGACTCACCGCCAGCACCAGCCCGATCAGCAGCAGCGACGCGGCCCACGCCTGCCGGTGCTGCTCCTCGTACGGGCTGATGGCGTACTGAAAGATCTGCACGGGGAGCGCGGCGATCGGCTTGCCCAGGTCCGATGACCAGAACGGGTTGCCGAACGCCGTGAACAGCAGCGGCGCCGTTTCGCCCGCGATGCGCGCCAGCGCCACCAGCACGCCCGTCAGAATGCCGCTGCGCGCCGCGGGAAGGACGATGCCCAGCGTCGTCCGCCAGCGGGTAAAGCCCAGCGCCAGCCCGCCCTCCTTGAGCTCGCGGGGCACCAGGCGCACCATCTCTTCGGTGGTCCGCGTCACCATGGGCAGCAGCATGATGGCCAGCGCCACCCCGCCCGCAAAGGCGCTGAAGCCGATGGACACCACGATCCACGCCCACACGAAGATCCCGATCACGATGGACGGGATTCCGTTCATCACGTCGGTGATGAAGCGGATGGCGTTGGGGAGCCGCCCGCCCTCGGCCTCGGCCAGGTAGATCCCCGCGCCGATGGCCACCGGCAGCCCCATGGCACCGGCCAGCGCGACCAGGATGAAGGTGCCCAGCACCCCGTTCCCCACCCCGCCGCCGCTCTCGCCCACGGGCGCCGGGACGTTGGTGAAGAAGTCCGGGTTCAGCGAGCCCAGGCCCGCGCGCATCAGGTGAAAGAAGATCAGCAGCAGGGGCAGCACCGTGAGCGCCGCCGCCACGCCCGTCGCCGCCAGCATCATCGTGCTGACGAAGCGCCGCCGCCGCTCGCGAAAGCCCAGCACCGGGAGCGGCGCGGCGTGCCGCGGCTCGGCCGGCTGGTTGAAGGTCACCGTGCTCATCGGCCGGCCCGCAGCCCCACGCGCCACACCATGAAGCGCGCGACGGAGTTCACCAGGATGGTGATGCCGAACAGCAGCAGGCCGATCTCCATCAGCGCCGCCAGGTGCATGTCGGCCGACGCCTCGGCGAACTCGTTGGCCAGCACGCTCGCCATCGTCGCGCCGGGGGCGAAGAGCGACGTCGCCACCTCCGCCCGGTTCCCGATCACCATGGTGATGGCCATCGTCTCCCCCAGCGCCCGGCCCAGGCCCAGGATCGTGGCGCCGATGATCCCCGGAAAGGCGTAGGGAAGCACCACCTGCCACGTCATCTCCCAGCGCGTGGCGCCGAGCGCGAGCGCGCCCTCCCGCTGGGGGACGGGGACCGCCGCCAGCACCTCGCGCGAGACGGCGGAGACGAAGGGGACGATCATGATGGCCAGGATCACCCCGCCGGCCAGGATGCTGCTGCCGTACGCCGGCCCGCGGAACAGCCCCACGCTGTCGCCGATGGAGCTCGACAAGGGCTCCTGGATCCAGGTCCGCAGAAAGGGGACGAGGACGAAGATGCCCCAGAGGCCGTAGACCACGCTGGGGATGGCCGCCAGCAGCTCCGTGCCGAAGGCGATGGGCGCGGCCAGCCAGCGCGGCGCCAGCTCGGTAAGGAAGATGGCCAGGCCGATGGCCAGCGGCACCGCGATCAGCAGCGCCAGCAGCGAGCTGGCCAGGGTGCCGAAGATGAACGGCAGCGCGCCGAACTGGCCGGCGACCGGGTCCCACTCGCTGGAGGTGATGAAGGAGCCGCCGAACTCGCGCACGGCGGGCATGGCGGCACTGCCCACGCGCAGCACGATGAACGCAAAGAGGACGGGGATGGACAGCCCGAACGCGCCCAGGACGATCGCGTAGGTGCGGTCCGCCACGTTGCCCTGCGCGTACGACGGCAGCAGGCGGGACAGGTATGGGCGGGGCCCCGCCGCCGGGGCGCCCGCCTGCTCAGGTACGGGTTGCATCCGTTCCTATGGATTTCAGTTGGATTTCAGTTTCCAGCCGCTTCGAAAGCGCATATCCGCATCCGCAGGCGCCCCCTCCGCTCGCTCAGGCTCGCACCTCCCCCAAAACTGCTGGGGGAGGTTGGACCGCTCCGAAAGAGGCGGAGCGCACCCGAAGTTCTCCCCTCTCCGTGAGGAACGAACGGGGAGGGGCCGGGGGAGGGGCACCCCGCGGGCGCCAGTTCGATCTCATTCGCCGAGCCACCGCCCCGGCCCCCACACCAACCTCCCCCAGCAGTTTTGGGGGAGGTGGGCCGGTGGTGCCGGCCCGGAGGGGGCGTGTGCCGGACCGCCCGAAGCGCCGTGATCCTTCACCCCTCCACCCCGTCACCCGTTCACCCCTTCACCTCAACCCTGCGCCACCGGCTGCCGATCCGGCCCGCAGGTCAGCTTCGCCACCTGCGCCATCACCTGCTGCTGCACCGCGTCGGGGAGCGGCGCGTAGTGCAGGTCGCGGGCGTACTGGTCGCCCTCGGCGAGCGTCCAGCGGACGAGGGACGCCAGCGCGTTGGCCTTGCCGCAGTCCTGCACGTGCGGCGGCACCAGCAGGTACGTCCACGCGGTGATCGGGTAGGTCTGCGCGCCGGGGAGGTTCACCAGCGACACGCGGAAGTCCGGGTGCTGGCGAATGGCCTCGCCCAGGTTCTGGGCCGCCGCGGCGGTCGATTCGACCGTGGGCTGCACGAACTGGCCACCCGCGTTGCGCAGCGCCGCCGCCGGCAGCTTGTTCTGGGTGGCGTACGCCAGCTCCACGTAGCCGATGGAGCCCGGCGTCTGCCGGATGGCGCCCGTGACGCCCTCGTTGCCCTTGGCGCCCAGCCCCTCGGGCCAGCGCACCGACTTGCCCACGCCCACGCCCTGCTTCCACTCGGGGCTCACCGCGCCCAGGTAGTCGGTAAAGACGTACGTGGTGCCGCTGCCGTCCGTGCGGTAGACGGGGATCACGTCCTGGTTGGGAAGCGTGACGCCTGGGTTCAGCGCGGCGATGGCGGGGTCGTTCCACTTGGCGATGCGGCCCATGAACAGGCCGGCCACCGTGGCGCCGTCCAGCCGCAGCGGCTGGGTGATGCCGGGAACGTTGTAGGTCACGGCCACGGAGCCCAGCACGGTGGGGATGTGCAGCATCCCCGGCGCCTTGGCCAGCTCTTCCTCGTTCATGGGCGCGTCGCTGGCGCCGAAGTCCACCGTGCCCTCCGTCACCTGGCGAATGCCGCCGCCGGAGCCGATGGGCTGGTAGTTCACCCGCAGCGGGTTGGCCTTGCCGTACTCGCTGAACCACTTGGAATAGACGGGGAACGGAAAGGTGGCGCCGGCGCCCGTGAGCGTGGTGCCGCCCGCGCCCCCACCGCCTTCGCTGGCCTGCTTGGCCATCTGGCCGGGGGTGGCGCCGCCGCCGCCTTCGCCCCCGCACGCGGCCAGGAAAACCACCGCCGCCACCGCCGCAACCCCACCGGAAAACGATCGTTTCATCAGCTCTGCGTCTCGCGTTCAGGACAGGATGGACAACCCTGGAACGCGGGGAACCTACCGGACGCGTGTAACGCGTCCGTAACAGTTGTCACCGTGAACCTTGTAACGCGGACGTAACGATTGTAACATCCCGCGTTCAGCGTGGTGAAACGCCGCCGGAACCCGCCTGCGCGGGGGGTGGGCGGCACGCCGCGCGGGGCACGGAACGCGGCCGGATCGTGTCCGTTCCGTTACAACTCAGGAGTCTCTGGAGGACGACGTGGGCCTGCTTCCGCGTGACGAGAAGTTCTTTCCCATGTTCAACGAGGTCGCCCGGATCCTGTGCGAAAGCGCGGACCTGGTGGCGCAGCTCTTTGCCGATCCCAGCCGCCTGGAGGAGATCGCCACCGAGGTCAAGCGGCTGGAGCACCAGGCCGACGGCATCACCCACGAGGTGATCGTCCGCATCGACCGCAGCTTCGTGACCCCGCTGGACCGCGAGGACATTCACCTGCTCACGTCGCGGCTGGACGACGTGATCGACCTGCTGGACGGCACCGTGCGCCGGGTGCAGATGTTCCACGTGCGCACCGCCGGCCCCCACGCCGCGCGCCTGGCCGACGTGCTGAAGCGGGCGGCCAACCAGATCGAGAAGGCGGTGAACAACCTGAAGAAGCCCAAGCTGATGCTGGAGCACACGCGGGCCCTGAAGGCGCTTGAGGAGGAGGGCGACGCCATCTACGCCGAGGCGGTGGGCGCGCTGTTCGCGGGAACGCCGGACCCGCTCGAAGTGATCAAGTGGAAGGAGCTGTACGACAAGCTCGAGGACGCGATCGACCTGTGCGACGACGTGTCGAACGTGCTGGAAAGCATCGCCCTGAAGAACGGGTGAACCGGCCGTGGTCACCTACGTAGTCATCATCGTCCTGGTCGCCTTTGCGTTCGACTTCATCAACGGCTTCCACGACTCGGCCAACGCCATCGCCACGGTGGTGGGCACGCGCGTGCTCAAGCCGCTGCCGGCGGTCATCTGGGCGGCGTTCTTCAACTTCATGGCGCTCTTCCTGGTGGGCACGGCGGTGGCCAAGGCCATCGGCTCGGGGATGATCGACCTGGAGATCGTCACGCCCACGGTGATCCTGGGCGGGCTGCTGGGCGCCATCATCTGGAACCTGATCACCTGGTACTACGGGCTGCCCAGCAGCTCGTCGCACGCGCTGATCGGCGGATACGCGGGGTCGGCGGTGGCGGCGGCGGGGATGGGCGCCATCGAGTGGGGCACCAAGTGGATCCAGACGCTCACGTTCATCGTGCTGTCGCCCATGATCGGCATGTTCCTGGGCTTTGCGCTGATGACGCTGGTGATGTGGCTGTTCCACAAGGTGCCGCGCGGCCCGGCCGACCGCTTTTTCCGCGTGGCGCAGCTGGGCAGCTCGGCGCTGTTCTCGCTGTCGCACGGCGCCAACGACGCGCAGAAGACCATGGGCATCATCGTGAGCCTTCTGGTGTCGGTGAACCACGTCTTTGCGCAGGAGACGGGGTGGCTGCACCGGCTGTACCTGCCGGACGCCAGCCACATCCCGCTGTGGATCGAGGTCTGCGCGTATTCGGCGCTCTCCATCGGCACACTGTTCGGCGGGTGGCGCATCGTGCACACCATGGGCACGCGCATCACGCGGCTCAAGCCGGTGGGCGGCTTCAGCGCCGAGACGGGCGGCGCGATGAGCATTCTGCTGGCCACCAACTTCGGCATTCCGGTCAGCACCACGCACACCATCACTGGCGCCATCGTGGGCGTGGGCGCCACCAACCGCCTCTCCGCCGTGCGCTGGGGGATCGCGGGGCAGATCGTGTGGGCGTGGGTGCTCACCATCCCCGCCTCGGCGCTGATGGCGGCGGTGAGCTACTTCATCCTCTCGCAGTTCGCGCCGGTCGGGACGACGTGAGTGCGGGAGTGCGGGAGTGCGGGAGTGCGGGAGTGCGGGAGTGCGAAAGTAAAAGCCCCCGCCGGACGAAGGTGTCCGGCGGGGGCTCTTCGTTTCTCGTGTGGAAACCCCGAGCGCGTCCCGATGAGCGGGTAAACCCGCTGCTGGGAAAGCGACAAGCCCCGTCTCGGCTCGCTACGCTCGCCGAACGGGGCTTCAACGGCTCGCGTGGGCACGGGCCGGCGCGCATGGGGAGGACACGTTCTCAACCATCCACCGCGCCCTGACTTCCTGAGAGGGTGTTGCCAAACCTCCCGGCGTGATTGACTTCCTGAGGGAGGCGCCGCCCGGCAACTCGCTTGTACACTGCACCCTGGCGCCGACCAAAGGACCTCGCCAGCAGAACGACGGGGCTGGTTCCGTGCCCTGATCTGGCCCCTGCGCCACCGAGACGAGGTCCTTCGGTCGCGCACAATCTGTGTGCGGCTTCTGGTTGGACGTGATGCGCTCCCTCAGAGGGTGTTGCCAAACCCCCAAACTCACAAAGAAGCGATGACTTCCTGAGAGGGTGTTGCCAAACCCCAAATTCACAAAGAAGCGATGACTTCCTGAGGGAGCGCACCACGTGTAACCAGAAGCCACACGACCGCCTGCGCGCGACCGAAGGATCTCGTCCGCCTTCGCGAAGGACTGTCGTCCGGGCGCGGCAGCCGGCCCCTCGGTTCTGCCGGCGAGATCCTTCGGTCGGCGCCAAAGTCCATCGTACCCGCAGGCTGCGTAGCGGCGCCTCCCTCAGGAAGTCAATCGCAGGGCGAGGTTTGGCAACACCCTCTCAGGAAGTCACCGCTTCGTGGGGAGTCTGAGGGTTTGGCAACACCCTCTGAGCCTGAGGGAGCGCCGCGACTCACCATCCGTACCGCCTCACCCGGCGCGCGACCGAAGGACCTCGCTTCGGTGACGGCGGGACCGGCCGCGGCGCGCAGGGGCCGCGGCTACAATCCGCGCAGGCGGATTTTGCGCTTTTCCAGCGGCGAATTCATTCGCTCCTGGAGGACGCTCGCGCCGGGCCCCTGGCGTCAGCGGATCGCCTGCAGCTGCCGCGTGTGATGCTCCAGGTGCACGGCGCACAGGCGCATGCCGCGCGTCATGTCGATCTCGCCGAAGTAGGGGTGCGTTACGTGGTCCCAGCCGCCCGCGCGCACCCGCTGCGCCTCGTCCATGAAGCGGTCGCCCTGCTCGCGCATCCGCGCCAGCGCCTCGGCCTTCGGCGGCAGCGTGGCGGGGTCGGGGCGCAGCTCGCGGGGGGCGCGGGCGCCGCGGGGAAAGGTGCGGTGGTAGAGCATGTGCGGCAGCATCAGCAGCTTCAGCACGCGCCGGCGAAAGGGCGTCAGCTTCAGCTTCATCGCCGGCCCGCCGTTCACCTCGCCGATGAACACGCGGTACGTCATCGTCAGGTGCTCGGTGATCTCCGCCGGCGTCCACTTTTCCGGCGCCCACGGCTGCGTCCACGCGGCATCGGGGAGCGCGGCGGCACGGTCCAGGTACGCGTCGAGCGCCGCCTGGTGCTCGTCTACCGCGGCGCGCCAGCGGGATTCGGCACGTGGCGTGGCTGTGGGCATCGGTCGAGTGAGGTCAGGAGGGCGGGCGGGAGAGGACGGCGAGCGGATCGATCAATGCTCTTGCGAGCGGTGGCCGCTGCCCAGCCCGGGGCCGGCGGCACTGGGCACTTGAACCTGGGAACTCGGCACTACCTTCCCTCCGCCAGCCAGTGCGCGATGCGGATCGGCGACTCCGTGAGCTTCCACCCGGTGCGCGCCCACTCGGCGACGCGGGCGTTCATCTGCCCCACCGGCACCACGTCCTCGCGGCCGGGCGCCATGTAGTCGGCGCTGGACCACTCGCGAAGGCGCACGGTGCCGTCCGCCTCGGGGCGAAAGAGCAGGACCACGTAGCCCTGCCCGCCCGTGGGCGACGCGGCGTGAAAGGCGATGTTGTCGGGCCCGCTCACCGGCCGGCCGCGGCGGCGGACGCCACCAGCGGGTCCTGCACGAAGATCAGCCCCGGCGACACCTCGGCGCCGGGCGAGACGATGCCGTCCACCGCCATGGCCGCAAACAGCAGCGCCAGGTACAGCAGCGAGTTGCGGTACAGCGTCCACGCCGGCTGCACGAAGTTGGCGGCGCGCATCAGCCGCACCACGTCGCGAAGGAACCACAGCCCCAGCGCCGTCGCCAGCACGCCGTAGACGGGGCCCAGGCCGCCGTACGTCACCGGGCCCAGCGACAGCGGCAGCAGGATGAGCGTGTAGATGAGCATCTGCCGCATGGTCTCGCGCTCGCCCCACACGTTGGGCGCCATGGGCACGCCCACGCGGCCGTAGTCCTTCTGCTTGACCAGCGCCAGCGCCCAGAAGTGCGGCGGGGTCCAGAAAAAGACGATGAGGAACAGGTACACCGAGGTCAGCGACACCTCGCCCGTGGCGGCGGCCCAGCCCACCAGCGGCGGAAACGCGCCCGCGGCACCGCCGATGACGATGTTCTGCGGCGAGGTGCGCTTGAGCCAGCGGGTGTAGACGAAGACGTAGTACAGCAGCCCCGCCATCGCCAGGTACGCGCTCAGCGGGTTCACCAGCAGCGCGTAGACGGCGAACGCGGCCGCGCCCAGCGTGATGCCGAACGCAAGCACGTGCCCCGGCGACATGCGGCCGCTGGGGATGGGGCGCAGCTTCGTCCGCGGCATGTGGGCGTCGATGTCGCGATCGATGTACATGTTGATCGCGTTGGCGCCGCCCGCCATCAGGTAGCCGCCGATCATGGTCCACAGCAGCGTCCAGCCGTTGGGCCAGCCGCGCGTGGCGATCACCATGGGCGCCCACGTGGTCACCAGCAGCAGCGAGATGATGCGCGGCTTGGTGAGCGTCACGTAGTCGCGCAGCAGCTGCCGCACGCCGCCGGCGCCGCTCTGCGCGGCGGCCATGCCGGCGCGCTGCGTGGCGGTGGTCATGTCGGACGGCGGCGTCACCGGCGCGGGCACGGGAAAGCCGTCGGGTACAAGGCTGACGGAAACGTCGGACATCAACTCGTCTGGATGCGGGGTCGCAAGTCGGGGCGAAATATACGCCTGGCACGCGTCCGCGCCACCCCGCCGGACCAAACGTCCGCAGGTTGCCCCACGGCGGCGTGGGGGATCTCCTTACCTGCATCCAACCCGCGCGCTCTCAACCACTTGCGTGGGGCGGCGGCGGTCCGTTACCATCGTGCGCCCGATCCCTCTCTCCCGTCCGGATGTGAAGATGAGTCCCGATCCGCACGCGCAGCACCGGTTTGCGCGGTTCGCCCGGCTGGTGCTGGCGTACAACGTGGCCGTGGTGCTGTGGGGCGCCGTGGTCCGCGCGACGGGCGCCGGGGCGGGGTGCGGGGCACACTGGCCGCGCTGCAACGGCGTGGTCATTCCCCGCGATCCGTCCGTCGAAACGCTCATCGAGTTCACCCACCGCGCCACCAGCGGCATCGCGCTGTTGGCCGTGGTGGCGATGCTGTGGATGGCGCTACGCCGCTTTCCGCGCGGGCACGTGGTGCGCACCGGCGCCATCTGGTCGATGGTGCTGATGCTGACGGAGGCGGGGGTGGGCGCCAGCCTGGTGCTGCTGCGGCTGGTAGCGGACAACGCGTCGCTGGCGCGGGCGTGGTGGATGGCCATCCACCTCACCAACACCTTCTTTCTGCTGGCGGCCATCGCGCTGACGGCGTGGTGGGCCAGCGGCGGCCGGCGCATCCGCGTGCGCGGCCAGGGGCTCACGGGGTTCCTGGCCCTGGCGCCTGTCGCGCTGACGCTCCTCGTTGCGGTCACCGGCGCCATCACCGCGCTGGGCGACACGCTGTTCCCCAAGAGCAGCGTGGGCCTGGACGGCGGGACGCACTTCCTGGAGCGGCTGCGCATCGTGCACCCCGTACTGGCGGTGGCCACGACCCTGTTCGCCATCGCCGCCTCCGCCGCGCTGTGCCGCAGGCGTCCGGGGCGGGCGACGGAGCGGCTGTCGTACGCGGCGGCGGCGCTGCTGGGGCTGCAGGTCGTTGCGGGCGTGGTGAACGTGGCGCTGCTGGCCCCGGTGTGGATGCAGATCATCCACCTGCTGCTGGCGGATGGCGTATGGCTGGCGCTGGTGCTGCTCGCCGCGTCCGCGCTGGCGGAAGAGCCGGCGGACGCCTCCGCGGCGGTCCACCCGGCGCCGAGGAGCGTGCCGGCCGCGGTGTAGGGCACCGCGCGTCGGAGCGGCTTCGTCCCGGGGGGTCGTCGCGGGCGGGGTTCATTCCGGGCGGGTTCGTCTCGGGCGGGGTTCGTCTCGGGCGGGTGAACCCGCGGCTGGAAAGCGGGAAGCCCCGCAAACTGCGCGGGGCTTCAACGGCTCGGACGAATCACGAGACACTCGTCCGCGAAGGCGGACATCGCGTTTTCCCAGCCGCGAATTCATTCGCCCGACCGCCGGGCGCGCGGAATCCATGCATCGCCCTTTCTCGCACCCTCTCCCGCCGACGCGCGGGAGAGGGTGCTGCGTCGCAACCATCCGCGGCGCGTTTCCGTACGCAGCATCCCACAGGGCACCCGTCTTGCACCCCGGCGGCGCCCAAAACGCGGGTGAACGATCGGCTTTCCGCGCCTTTCGGGGGCGGAAGATGACTGGAGGATATGGTGAACGACGTGGCTCAAAAGCTGGGCGGCGCCCTCGTGGGCGGCGAGGTGAACGTGGGGACGGTGGAGCGGTGGGCGTCGATGTTCGGCGGCGGATACCTGGCGGGCGCGGGGATCAAAAAGGGCGGTGCCGGCGGTGCGCTGATGGGGCTGGTGGGCGCCATCCTGCTGCACCGCGGCGCCACGGGGCACTGCAACGTGTACACGGCGCTCGGGGTCGATACGTCGTCCACCGGCGCCAGGCCGGCCGACGGCGCGATGCCGGCGACGGGCGCCGCCGCCGGCGTGCGGCTGGAGGCATCCATCACCGTAAACCGCATGGCGGAGGAGCTGTACGCGTACTGGCGCGACTTCACCAACGCGCCCAGCTACATGGACCGCATCATCTCCGTGCGCGCGCTGGACGACCGGCGCTCGCTGTGGACGGCGGAGGGGCCGCGCGGGGCCGCCATCGAGTGGATGTCGGACCTGACGGAGGACGTGCCCAACCGGCGCATCGCCTGGCACTCGCTGCCGGGCTCGGACCTGCCCAACCGCGGCTCGGTGGAGTTCACCCCCGGCCGCCTGGGCGAGACGACCGTGCGGCACACGCTGGAGTTCGATCCGCCGGGCGGCATGGTGGGCGAGGCCATCGCGCGGGTGATGCAGGGGATGACGAAGGAGATGGTGCAGGCCGACCTGCGCCGCTTCAAGACGCTGATGGAGGCGGGGACGACCGTCGGCGCCGGCGCCCCGGCAGGGAGCAGCGCCTGATGGCCGGCGGCGGACGGGACCGGGCCGGCCCGGCGGACCGGCTGGCGATGGCGCAGGGCGCGTTCTACCTGGCGACCGGCGTGTGGCCGCTGCTGCACATGGGCAGCTTCGAGGCGGTCACGGGTGAGAAGACGGACGACTGGCTGGTCGAGACGGTGGGCGCGCTGATCGCCGTCTCCGGCGCGGCGATGCTGATGGCGGGGCTGCGGCGGCGCGTCACGCCCGAGATCGCGCTGCTGGCCGCGGGATCCGCCGGGGCGCTTGCGGCCATCGACGTCATCTACACGGCCCGCCGGGTGATCCGCCCGGTGTACCTGGCCGACGCGGCGGTGGAGGTGGGGCTGATCGGCGCGTGGGCGGCGGTGGCGGGGAGCATCGAGGACTGATTGGGCGAGAGCGAGTAAACTCGCCGCAACGACTGCGGGAAGCCTCGCAAACTGCGCGAGGCTTTGATGATGGAGGCCACCTCACCGACGTGGGGCGGCCTTTGTCGTTCGTAGCTCGCTCTCTCCCGGGCGGGTGAACCCGCGGCTGGAAGAGCGGGAAGCCCCGCAAACTACGCGGGGCTGCGATGCCGCAAAGACTCGTCGCGCGACGGGATGCGGTGTATCATCATCCATCCTGAAAACAGACAGCGCGCGCGGGCGAAGAGGCCGGCGAATCGCTTACCCGAATAACATAGAATCCACATGGCGGAATACACGCTGGTCGCGGAGAAGACGGGCGAGTTGCGGATGGACGCGGCGGCCAAGGAAGAGCGCTACGCCACCCTCGCGGCGCAGATCGAGGCGACGCTGGCGGGGGAGCCGGACCTGACGGCGGCGATGGCGAGCGTTGCGTGCCTGCTGCACAACGGCTTTCCGTACTACTTCTGGACGGGCTTCTACCGGCGCGTGGGGCCCACGCGGCTGCTGGTGGGGCCGTACCAGGGCACGCTGGGATGCCTGGACATCGACTTTGCGCGCGGCGTGTGCGGCGCCTGCGCCACGCGGCGCGAGACGATCGTGGTGGAGGACGTGCACGCGTTTCCCGGCCACATCGCCTGCGACTCCGCGTCCGCCTCGGAGATCGTGGTCCCCGTGTTCGACGCCCGCGGCGAGCTGATCGCGGTGCTCGACGTCGACAGCACCCTCCCCGCCGCCTTCGACGCGGTGGACCAGCGCTGGCTGGAGCGCATCGTCGCGCTGCTGGCGCAGAAGGAGGCGATGCCGGTGGTGTGGCAGGGGTAGGGATGACTCCGCAGAATTCTTTCTCGGGCGGGTGAACCCGCGGCTGGAACAGCGGGAAGCCCCGCAAACCCCGCGGGGCTGCGCGAACCACAATCAACCCGGTTTGGACGATGAGGCATTCGCTGACGTACCTCTACGTGCACATCGTGTGGTCGACATGGAGGCGGGCGCCGCTGATCACGCGGGAGCTGCAGCCGCACATCTACGGCGCCATCCAGCACCAGGCGTCGAAGCTCCGGTGCGAGGTAATCGCGATCGGGGGAATCGAGGACCACGTCCACGTGCTCCCGCGATATCCGCCCACGGTCGCGATCTCCGATCTGGTGCGTCACATGAAAGGCGCGTCCTCACACCTGGTCACGCACGTCCTGGGGCACCGGAACGCGTTCAAGTGGCAGGGTGCGTATGGTGCGTTCTCCCTCTCCAAGCGCGGACTGCCGTACGTGCGCGAGTACGTGCTCAACCAGGAGGCACACCACCGTGACGGCACGCTCAGTCGCGCGCTCGAGGCTGATTCCATGTGATCACAGCCCCGCGTAGTTTGCGGGGCTTCCCGCTTTTCCAGCCGCGGGTTCACCCGCCCGAGGAGAGAGCCAGCTTCATGCATCCCGATCCATCCGCCACCACCACCTCCCCTTCCCCGCCCTCCACGCCCGCGCCCGGCCGCCTGCCGCGGCTGGTGCGGTGGCTGCTGCGGGTGCCGCTGTTCTACAAGATCCTGCTGGCCAACGCCGCGCTGGTGCTGGTGGGCACCATCGTGGGCAGCATGGTCACCGCGGACTACGTGCGCCGCCACCCGGGCTCGTCCACGCTGGACCTGGTGGGGGCGCTGGCGGTGATGGGCATTCTGGCCACCGTGCTGGTGAACGCGCTGATCCTGCGGCTGGCCCTGCACCCGCTGGACGCGCTGGAGCGCACCGCCGCCCGCGTGCAGCGCGGCGACCTGGACGCGCGCGTGCCGCACTCCGTGCTGGCCGACCGCGAGCTGGACCGCCTTACGCGCACCTTCAACGGCATGCTGGAATCCGGCGCCGCCAACCGCGAGCGCCTGCGCGAGGTGGCCTCCACCGCGCTCAACGCGGCGGAGGAGGAGCGCAAGCGCATCGCCCGCGAGCTGCACGACGAAACGGCGCAGCTGCTGGCCGCGCTGCTCATCCGCATCCGCGTGGTCAAGAACGCCAGCGGCTCCGATGCGGTGGCGGGCCCGCTGGAGGACATGCGCCGCGAGATCGGCCACGCGCTGAACGGCGTGCGCCGCTTTGCCCGGGGCCTGCGCCCCCCCGCGCTGGACGAGCTGGGGCTCATCCCCGCCATCGAGTCGCACGTGCGCTCCATCCGCGAGATCACCGAGATCGACCTGTCACTGGATTCCGACAGCACCACCGACGACGACCTGCCGCCCGAGGCCTCGCTGGCCGTGTACCGCATCGTGCAGGAGGCGCTCTCCAACGTGGTGCGCCACTCCGGCGCCACCCGCGCCGCCGTGCGCGTGGTGCGAGAGCCGGACCGGCTGGTGGTGACGGTGGAGGACGACGGACACGGCTTCAACGTGCCGGAGGTGCGCGCGACCGGCGGCGGGCTGGGACTCTTCGGGATGGGCGAGCGCGCCGCGTACCTGGGCGGCCGCGTGGAGGTGCAGAGCGCCCCCGGCACCGGCACCCGCGTCCGCGCCGAGATCCCGCTGGGGGATGGGGGTGCGGTGGCGGTGGAGCAGTTGTAGGCCATTCGGAAGAACGTGATGTCTGAGCTGGCCTTCGGGTCGGGCGGGTGAACCCGCGGCTGGAACTGCGGGAAGCCCCGCAAACCCCGCGGGGCTGCGCTTCGACAAACAATCATGCGCATCCGCCTTACGGAGGGCGAACACGGGATGGTGGATCTGCCCGGCACGATTTACCGACACATCACAACGCATCCGGCCGATCACAGCCCCGCGCAGTTTGCGGGGCTTCCCGCTTTTCTAGCCGCGGGTTCACCCGCCCGGGACAAAACGAGCCCGGATCACCGCGGTCGGTCCTTCACTACGCCCCCCATCTGCCGCCCCCCCCCTTTCCCGCCGCAGGTTGGAGCACCGGCGCCGCATGGTTAGATTGGCGGTACCATGACTTCGACCGCCCCATCCGCCGAATCCGCGCCCGCCGAGGCGCCCGCGAACGCGCCCGAGACTTCCGGCGAGGCGCCGCCCGCCACCGCCGTGCCGCCGAAGATCCCGATCCGGCAGAAGCTGAAGGCGGGCGAGCTGCGCCAGCTGGTGCCGCGGCTCAAGCCGCACCGCGGCAAGCTGGCGGTCGCCACCATCATGCTGCTGGGAAGCAGCGCCGCCGGCCTGGTGTTTCCGCGCGTGGTGGGCGGGCTGATGGACTCGGCCTTCCTGGACCGCAGCATGGCCGAGCTGGACCGCACCGCCCTCTTTCTGCTGGGGCTGTTCGCCGTGCAGGCGGTGCTCAACTTC
The DNA here is from genome assembly GCF_036399255.1 of Longimicrobium sp. GTDB lineage: Bacteria > Gemmatimonadota > Gemmatimonadetes > Longimicrobiales > Longimicrobiaceae > Longimicrobium. The sequence goes on along the minus strand of NZ_DASWNM010000090.1, from coordinate 32,682 downwards.
TTTCAGGCGTACCTGCTCAGCCTGAGCGGCGAGCGCATCATCGCGCAGCTGCGGATGGACCTGTTCGAGCGCCTGCTGGGCCTTCCCCCCGCCTTCTTTGCCGACCGCCGCACCGGCGAGCTCACCAGCCGCCTGGGCACCGACGTCAGCATGCTGCAGGGCGTGCTCACCATGCACGCCACCGAGCTCTGCCGCCAGCTGCTGATGCTGATCGGCGCGCTGGTCATGCTGACGGTGACGCACGTCTACCTGACGCTGGTGACGCTGGTGGTGGTGCCGGTGGTCGTGGGCTCCGCCTTCTTCTTCGGCAAGAAGCTGCGGACGGCGTCGCAGGGGGTGATGGACCAGGTGGCCGAGGCCAGCGCCATCGCCGAAGAAGCGTTCGCGCAGATCCGCGTGGTGCAGAGCTTCGTCCGCGAGCCGCACGAGCGCGTGCGCTACGGCGACCGCATCCGCCAGTCGGTGCAGGTGGCGCTGCGGCGGGCGGTCACGCGCGGCTTCTTCTTCAGCATCATCGGCTTCATCAGCCTGAGCGGCTCCGTGCTGGTGCTGTGGGTGGGCGGGCGGATGGTGGTCGCGGGGCAGCTTACGGCGGGCACGCTGGTGTCCTTCATCCTCTACAGCGCCATGGCGGCCGGCGCGGTGGGCTCGCTGGGCGGGCTGTGGAGCGCGTACCAGGAGGCCGTGGGCGCGTCCGGGCGCGTGTTCGAGCTGCTGGGCAGCCGCCCGCACCTGCGCGACCCCGACGCCCCTGTGCCGCTCCCCCGCCCCGTGCGCGGCGACGTGGCGTTCGAGGACGTGTGGTTTCGCTACGAGACGCCCGACGAGCTGCCCAAGCTGGAGTTTCCCCAGGCGTGGGGCGAGGTGAAGCGCGAGGAGGCCGCCAAGCCCGCCGCCGCGCCCGACTGGACGCTGCGTGGAATCTCGTTCCGCATCCGCCCGGGCGAGACGGTGGCACTCGTGGGCCCCTCCGGCGCGGGAAAGACCACCATCGCCGCGCTCATCCCGCGCTTCTGGGACGTGCAAAAGGGCCGCATTTCGCTGGACGGCATCGACGTGCGCCAGCTGCGGCTGGCGGACCTGCGCGAGGCAATCGGCCTGGTGCCGCAGGAAACGCTGCTGTTCAGCGGCACCGTGCGCGAGAACATTGCCTACGGGCGCCCCGACGCGCCGCAGGCGGAGGTGGTCGCGGCGGCACGCGCGGCGCACGCGCACGAGTTCGTGCAGCTGCTGGCGGAGGGGTACGATACGAAAGTGGGCGAGCGCGGCATCAAGCTGTCCGGCGGGCAGCGGCAGCGCATCGCCCTGGCGCGCGCCATCCTGAAGGACCCGTCGGTGCTGGTGCTGGACGAGGCCACCAGCAGCCTGGACGCCGAGAGCGAGGCGCTGATCGAGGATGCGCTGAACGGCCTGCTGGCCAACCGCACCACGCTCATCATCGCGCACCGCCTTTCCACCGTGCGGCGCGCAGACCGGCTGCTGGTGCTGGAGGGCGGCACCATCGTGGAGACCGGCACCCACCCCGAGCTGATGGCCGCCGGCGGCCTGTACGCGCGCCTCTACGCCCGCCAGTTCCGCGACTTCGACGGCGACGACCAGAGCCCGCTGCTGGCCGCCGGCCCGCCCGTGGCCCCCGCCCTTTCCGAGCCGGCCGGCGGCGGCGACGCGCACGGCGAAGAGGAGCTGATGGTGGTATGACGGGCTGGGCCGCGCGCGCATCCCGGCGCATCCAGGCGCGCATGGAAAAGCCGGCCACCCCGCTGCGGCTCTACACCGTGGGCGCCATCCTGCTTCCGCTGGCGCTCTACTCCGCGTGGACGTCCGCGCGCGACCGCCACGGGATGGTGCGCGAGGTGCTCGCCACCCAGGAGCGGCCGAGGGGCGCGTACCACCTGCGCATGGACAGCACGGTCGCGCGGTACATCCCCGTCGGCACTCCCCGGGAGAGCGCCATCCGGACACTGCGAGAGCACGGCTTTCGCGTGACCGTCGAGCGTATTCCGCTTCCGTACCAGGGGGGCGTGCTGGAGACGATGTGCCCGGACTGCACCGAGCAGGTCTCGGGGCGCTACGACCAGAGCTGGTTCCAGGGCATCTACTCCATCACCGTGCTGCTGGGCGTCCGCGACGGGCGCGTGGCCTACGTGCGAGGCGCGCTGGTGCAGCAGGAGTTCTCGATCTGAGATGCCAGGACTCTGAGGAAGCACGATGAGCAGACTGCACGCGGACTTCAACGGCCTCTTTGGGGATCTCCTCTGCCTGTCTCACGCGGACACGTGCGAGGACGAATACGGCAACGAAGTCCCGCTTCACGAGGGTATGCAAGCAACCGCATTTGAGCCTGACATCGACGGCGGCCAGCCCGACGACCTGATCGCGAGCGGCATCGTTGTGCGGTCCCCGGACTGGCTGCAGTGCAACGGCTCCCGCTGGGCACTCAGGATCGACAAGAATGGCGTGCGGCACCAGTCGGAGATCACCTGAACGCACGCCGATTCCGCGATGGCGACCGGCCGGCATTCTTCTCAAACCTTCATGATTGTCCAGCAATATGGTAGATGCGCGTGACGACTACGAATGCGATGTGCCCTGCCTTGTCAAACGGATCATCTCTCGCCCGCATTCTGGGCAGCGGGTCACAGCGGCTCGGATGCTCGGCCACTTGGGACGGCAAGCGTTGCCGGCAGTCGAACCGCTCTGCATAGCGGCGATGAGCGATAAGTCGCCATCGGTCCCGCAATGCGGCTATGGCTGCGTTGAAGAAGATATCGGATCAGAAGTCGATCGCGGATGCACTTATGCACCCTCGGCAGGAGGTGCGAATGACAGCCCTCCGCTTGATGGGTGAATCAGCCAAGAGCCGCCCGTAGGTGTCCTGATGAGATCCGTCAAGCACGAAGTCGCGTCGCTGCTCAAACGTCTTCCGGAGGACTGCTCGCTCGAGGACATCCAGTACCACCTCTACGTGATCCAGAAGGTGCGGAACGGTCTGGAACGCGCCGACACCGAGGGCGTCGTCGAGCAGGACGAGGCAGAGGCGCGGCTGGCGAAGTGGATCATAGAGTAGTGTGGTTGTCGGATGCTCCGATCTACAGACCGTGTAGCACGTCCCTTCCCATCTGGTGTATATTCCCGCGCGCAACGTTTCCTGCCCCGGCGGGCAGACAATAACGACTCGGAGATCTACGAATGTCGCAGGACGGTCAGGCGGAGACGCTGGTGATCATTGGCTCGGGGCCGGCCGCGTGGACGGCGGCGGTGTACGCCTCGCGCGCCAACCTGGACCCGCTGGTGATCGAAGGCGAGCCCTCGCGCGACATGATCCCCGGCGGGCAGCTGATGTACACCACCGACATCGAGAACTTTCCGGGCTTCCCGGAAGGAGTGGACGGGCAGGACCTGATGGCCAGGATGAAGGCGCAGGCCGAGAAGTTCGGCACGCGGACGATGATGGAGAACGTGGCCTCCGTCGACTTCGCCGTCTACCCGTTCGTCCTGCGCCCGTCGTACAGCCCCGAGATCCGCGCCAAGGCCGTCATCGTGGCCACGGGGGCGCGCGCCAACTGGATGGGGCTGGAGAACGAGATCCGCCTGGCCCAGAGCGGCGGCGGCGTAAGCGCCTGCGCCGTGTGCGACGGCGCGCTGCCGGCGTTCCGCGACAAGCGCCTGGCCGTGGTGGGCGGCGGCGACTCGGCGATGGAAGAGGCCAACTACCTCACCAAGTTCGCCAGCGAGGTGGTGATCATCCACCGCCGCGACGGCTTTCGCGCCTCCAAGATCATGGCCGAGCGCACCCTGGCCAATCCCAAGATCCGCGTGGAGTGGAACACCAAAGTGGCCGACGTGCTGGGCGATGAGTTCGTGACCGCGCTGCTGCTGGAGGACACCAATACGGGTGAGCGGCGCGAGATGGAAGTAGGCGGGCTGTTCGTGGCCATTGGCCACACGCCCAACACCGGGTTCCTCAAGGGGCAGGTGGAGCTGACGCCGCACGGATACCTGGTGGCACCGTACGCCTGGCGCACGGCCACCAGCGTTCCCGGCGTGTTCGCCGCCGGCGACGTGATGGACGACTACTACCGCCAGGCCATCACCGCCGCCGGCACCGGCTGCATGGCCGCGCTCGAGGCGGAGCGCTGGATGGCCCACCACGGCGTCACCGAAGCCGAGTCGCCCGTCCTGGAAACCGCCGAAAGCAGCATCGGCCACCCCGCCGCGCAGATGGCGTAAGGCAGTACGTTCGATGAAAAGCCGCGGCTCCCAGGTGGGGCCGCGGCTTTTTCGCGTCCGTCGAACGGTACTGCCAATCCTCCGCAGTCACATCGAAGCCTGATTTCCTGAGGGAGCGCACCACGTGCAACCAGCGACCGCACAACCGATTGCGCGCGACCGAAGGATCTACTCCTCCCCACTGTGGACCGGCTTCACGACGCAGCAAATCCAGCCCCTCGGTTCTGCCGGCGAGATCCTTCGGTCGGCGCGAAAGTACATCGTACGAGCAAGGTTCGGAGCGCCACACCGCGTTGGCCGCCTCCCGCATCCATCCGAAGCGCGATCGAATTCTCCCCTCTCCGTGAGGAACGAACGGGGAGGGGCCGGGGGAGGGGCACCCCGCGGACGCAGTTCGATGCACGTCGCCGAGCCCACGTCCACCCCCGCGCAATCCGTTCCGCCGCATCGCCTTAACATCCATCGCCCCCCGCGCGTCTCCTTTCTGGAAGCACGCACGGAGCGGGCGCGGACGAGCGCCTTAACATCCTCCCCGCCCCGCGCGTCTCCTCTACAGACGGGCCGTTCGAGCGACGACATCGCTCGCCGGCAACACACTTCCTGAGGAGCACCACACGATGAAGTTCGCATCTCGTTATCTGATCGCGGCCGCGCTGGCGGCCGCTCCCGTGGCCGCCAGTGCGCAGACCACGCCTCCGCCCGCCGGGCAGCGCGAGCAGGTCCGCGAAGGCCGTGGCGAGCTCCGCGGCCCGCGTCCGGGCCAGGCCGGTCCGGGCCGCAGTCCCGTGCAGGGCCTGCTGCGCCAGCGCGAGCAGCTGGGCCTGACCGCCCAGCAGGTGTCGCGGCTGGAGGCCATCGACCGCGACCTGCAGGCCCGCAACGCCCCGCTGCACCAGCAGCTCACCGCCCTGATGCCGCGGCGTGGCGAGCAGGGCCAGGACGGCGCCCGTCCGCGGGGCCAGCGCGGCGAGCGTCCCCAGGGTGCGCGTCCGCGGGGCGAGCGCCGTGCCCGTCCCGACAGCGCCGCGCGTGCCCAGCGCCGCGCCGAGCGCCCGCGGCTGACCGAGGCGCAGCGCCAGCAGATGCGGCAGCGGCGCGAGCAGGCGCAGCCCATCGTGCAGCAGCTGCGCGCCAACACCGAGCAGGCGCTTACGCAGGCCCGCGCCGTGCTGACCGCGGAGCAGCAGCAGAAGGTCCAGCAGCGGCTGAACGAACGCCGCGAGCGGCAGGGCGACCGTCCGCGGCGCGGTGAGCGCGGCCGCGGCGGCGACCGCGCCGGCGCGCGGTCCCGCTGACAGGAACCCGTCCGGGCGCGCATCGTGCGCCCGGACGGGGCTGAACGGGGCATGGAGGCCGATTGACGGAGAGCGACGCGGCGCTGGTCGCGCGGGCCCGCGGGGGCGACGGAGGTGCGTTCGAAACGCTGGTGCGCAGGCACCTGCGGTCCGCGTACGCCGTGGCGCTGGCGCAGCTGGGTGAAGAGGCGGACGCGCAGGACGCGGTGCAGGACGCCTTCGTCACCGCCCTGCAGCGCATCGAGGAGTGCCGCAAGCCCGACCAGTTCGGCAGCTGGCTCATGTCCATCGTCCGCAACCGCGCGCGCGACAACCGCCGCTACCGGGCGGTTCGCGACGCGCTGCCCCTGGACGCCGCCAGCGAGGCGGTGGACCGGGCGGATCCCAGCGGCGACGCCGAGAACGCCGAGCTGCGCCAGGACCTGCTGGGGGCGATGGACACGCTAACCGAGCTGCAGCGCGAGGTCATCCTGCTGTACGATTTCGAAGGGTGGAGCCACAAGGAGATCGGAAGCAGGCTGGGGATCAGCGACGGATCGGCCCGCGTGCACCTGTTCAACGCCCGCCGCGCCCTGCGCGAGCGGCTGACGGATCGACATCGGGAGGAACAGTGAACTTCGAAGACGGCTTCCGCGACACGGCGCCGCTGGATCCCTCGCCCGACACCGAGCGCTGGGAGCGCATGGTGGCGGGGATCACGGCCGCCGCGGCGCCGGAGCTGGCGCGGCGGGCACGCCTTCCCGCGCCGGGAATGATGATGCTGCTGGCCGACTGGGTGCGCCCCACGCTCTCCGCCGCGGCGGTGATGGCCGCGACGGCCGGCGCCTTTCTGCTGACCGGCACGGATTCCACCGCCGATGCGACCAGCCTGACCGCACAGATGGGATACTCCACCTCCGTCGCCAGCTGGGTGGACGCCGAGAGCGCGCCGTCGGTGGAGGAGATGGTGCTGGACTGGGAAGGAGCGGCGCAATGACCGGCGAGAACGGACGGCGCATGCGGCTGCTGGCGGTGCTGTCGCTGCTGGTGGTGTTCGTGGCCGGCGCCCTCGTCGGCGCGGCGGTGGAGCGCGGGCGCGGCGACGACCGGGGCCCACGCCGCCCGCCGCGCGAGGCCCGGCGCGGCCCGCCTCCCATGTTCGCCGAGGGCAGCCCGGTGGCCCAGCGGCTCAAGCTGACCGCCGCGCAGCGCGACAGCATCGAGCGCATCACCGAGCGCGACCGGGTGCGCGCGGATTCCGTTTTCCGTGAGACGCGCCGGGGAATGCGGGCGCGCTTCGACAGCACGCTGACCGCGATGGAGGCGGTGCTCACCCCCGAGCAGCGCGTGGAATGGCAGAAGATTCGTCAGGAGATGCGGGAGCGCGACCGACAGGACCGGCGCGAGCGCCGCGGCGGACGCGGAGATCCGGACGGGCCCCGCATCCGCGCGCCGGACGGGCCTCCGCCGGACGCGGTCGGCGGCGCGATCCCGCGGACCTGATCCGGACGAACCGGCTTCCCGGCGCCCAGCGAGGTCCTGCGGTACGAGCAGGAACTGCAGGTTGGGGTACAGAGGAACAGAGAAAAACACAGAGGAGCAGAGGAAATCATGATGATGGATTTCCTCTGCTCCTCTGGCTGTTCTCTGTTCCTCTGTACCCCTCGCTTTTCCCTGGCTCGCCTACGCCGCGGACCTCTTCGACGCGATCCAGCGTTCGACCTTCGCGCGCAGCATGGGGAGCGTCACGGCCCCGTCGTCCAGCACCACGTCGTGGAACGCGCGCAGGTCGAACGCGGCGCCCAGCTCGCGGCGGGCCTGCTCGCGAAGGCGGACGATCTCAAGGTAGCCCGTCATGTAGCTGATCAGCTGCCCCGGCGTGGCCGCGTGGCGGTCGGCGTACACCTCGGCCTGGGCGCGCGGGCGGCGCGAGATGGACATCATGCTGTCCACCGCCTGCTCGCGCGTCCAGCGGAACACGTGCACGCCGGGGTCGATCTCCAGCGCCACCAGCGCGTCGGAGAGGTGTGCGTAGACGCCGGCGCGCATCAGCGGGTCCCCGAACGCGCCGATCTCGTCCGCCAGCCGTTCCGCGTACATCCCCCACCCTTCCTGGAACGAGCCGGTGCCCAGCAGCCGCATTACCGGGTGCGCCACCGGCCGCTCCTGCGCCCACGCCACCTGCAGGTGGTGCCCCGGCCACCCCTCGTGGCTGGTGGAGGTCGACAGGTCCATCCGCGGCGCCCGCTCGGAGTTGCCCAGGTTCAGCCAGAAGGTGGCGGGGCGGCTGCCGTCCATGGGCGCGGCGTCGTACCAGGCGCCGGGGCGCGACGCCTCGGCGTAGGCGGGCGCCGGCTCCACCACCACCTCCGTCGCCGGCACGCGAGAAAAGGCGCGCGGCATCAGCATCCGCAGCGTGTCCATCTGCGCGCGGGCCGCCGCCAGCCGGGCCTCGCGCGAGCCGAACGCGAACGCCCCGTCCGTCTTCAGCCGCTGCCGCGCGGCCCCAAGCTCCGTCTCGCCGGTCACCTGCAGCGCCAGCGGGCGCAGCTCCGCCTCCATCTCCATGCGCGCGGCGCGGGCGGCGGACTGCAGCTCCTCGGGGCTGATGTCGAGCGAGGTGTAGCCGCGCACCACGCCGCGGTAGCACACCGTGCCGTCCGGCAGCGCCCACAGCCCGGGCTCGGTCCGGGCGCGCGGCAGGTACTCCGCCTCCAGGAACGCCAGGTAGCGGCGCAGCGCGGGATACACGCCTTCGCGGACGATCGTCTCCATCTCCCGCGAGAACGCCGCGTCCTGCGAGCGCGTGGTCAGCACCCAGAAGGGCGAGCCCTCGACCGAGTCCGGCGTCATCCCCCGCAGCTGCTCGATCACGCGCTCCACGTTGGGGCGCGGCGCCGTGTACCCGGCCGCCAGCCCCGCGCGCAGGTTCTCGATCTCGACCGAGGCAAAGCGCGGCAGGTCGCGCCAGCGGGCCAGCGTGCGGGCGCGGTCCTCCGGCGTCTCCACGCGGGATGTGCCGGCCTGGTTGCTCACCCCGATGTGCCAGCCGAAGATCTGGTCCACGCCGCCCCACAGCTCGAACCGGCAGACACGCTGCGCGGCGGACGCCTCCAGCGACTCGCGCAGCATTCCGTGCACCAGCCACTCCGGCTGCCCGAAGAGCGCGTCCGCGTCGATGCCCCGCAGCTGCGCCAGATACGCGTCCTGCGCTCCGTCCCACGCGCGCTGGAATGCGAGCGAGTTGTCGCTCCATCGGTCCGGCGCCGGACCGCTCCCCAGCCGCTCCTCGGTGCCGGGAAAACGGGCGATGACGTCGGCCAGGTACGCGTCCGCCATCCGCCGCACCTGCGCGGCCTGCGAAGATCCGGGCGCCGCGTCAGGCGACGCGGGCTGGGCGTGCAGCGGTGCGGCCGCGGCCAGCGCGGCAAGAGCGGCGGTGCGCAGGGCGCGCACGGAGATGGCTTTCATGTGCGGTTTTCCTGTGGAGCGTGGGATGGATTTCAGGTGTGGGTGTCGGCGTCCGTGAACGGGACGCCCAGGTAGCGGCAGAACATCCGCGCCAGCTCGCGCGCCAGCGTCTCCCGGTCCACCGCGCCCATGGAAGGCGCCATGTGGCCAAAGAGCACCGCTTCCCTCAGGGCGGACGAGCAGGCGGAAAAGGCGAACCGCATCGCCAGTTCGGGATCAGGATGGTCCACGTCCCCCATCCGCTCCGCCATCAGCCGGCGGAACGGCTCGTGGACGCCCTGGCGGAACGAGGCCCAGGCGGCGTTGTCGCGCACCGCGTCCGGGTTCACGCGCGTGCGGCTCACCAGCTCGCGCAGCACGCCCTCGTGCGCGTACGCCGCGTCCAGCATCAGCGTGAAGTAGGCGTGGGCGATGGGGGCGATGCCGGCGCCCCGCCAACGCGCGGGATCCAGCGCGGTTTCCGCCATCGCCAGCGCGTCGCGGACGTAGCCCGCGTACAGCAGATGCAGCAGCGCGTCGTCCTTGCTGCCGAAGCGCGCGTAAAAGCCGCCCACCGAAACGCCCGCGCGCCCGGCCACCTGCTGCACCGACACCTCCTCGAAGCTCGACTCCTCCAGCAACTCGCCGAACGCGCGAAGAATGCGCTCCTCCGTGTCGCGGCTGCGCGGCTGCCGCGGCGTCCGCGGCCGAGTGGGCAGATTGGAATCGATCACGGCGGCGGGCGGAGAGGGTGTCGAATACAAATGCGAATCTCATTCGTATTTAGTGCGCTCTCGTTCGTTCCGCAAGGATCTCGTCATCCTTCCACCAGAAGAAATGCCTCACACAGAGTCAGCAGAGTCAACGGAGGAGCCTGAACTCTGTTGACTCTGCTGACTCTGTGTGAGGCCAATCTTTTGTGGCTACGCGGGCAGGACGAACGATTCGCGGATGCGCGCCAGCAGAGGCCGGTGCGGCGCAACGTCGCCGCCCAGGATGGTGAACGCGAGCATGTACAGGATGCCGTCCTTTACGGTGGCGTGGATGTCGAGCCAGCTCGCCACCCCCCGTTCCTCCACCCGGCCGCGCACGCACGCCGCCCGCTGGCCGCCCAGCATCCCGATCCCCCGGACCACCTCCTCGAACTCCGGCTTTCTGCGCCGGAGCTCTTCGTCCAGCAGCGCGAACAGAAGCGCGTCGGAGCCCATGATGATGCTCGTCAGGATGCGCCGCGATTCGGGCTCGGAAACGGGGAGCGGGTTCTCCTCGCCCTCCAGCATGTCCGTCGCGACGACGGCCACGACCAGGTCCTCGGTCCGGGCGGAGAGCAGCCCCGATTCCGTCTCGATCTCCGCCTCTTCCGGAAGGGCGATGCGGTACGGAACCGGGTCGCCCTCCCTTGCGACCAGCGTCCGGGCCGGCGCCGGCACGACGCCGAACAGCGCGCCGGCGAACGCCAGGGCAGAACGCACCGCGGTGGAACGGTTGGACATGTGAGCCTCACGCATACAGTTGAGTCGAACCCGGAAGTGCTTCCGGCGACCATTGGCACCGCCGCAATGCAGGGGCGGAGCCGCCACCGGCCATGACAACACAAACCCTTGCAGCCATTGAAGTTTTTCCCCATCGACGGACACTCCGGCCACCCCCGCCTCCCTCTTTATATGGGGCATGAGCGGATCATGTTGAGACAATGCTTCCACATCGTGCCACGAAGACCCGGAAACCTGATTTCAGCCTCGCGCAGAGTCCGGCATCCTTGAGAGGGTGTTGCCAAACCTCCCGGCGTGATTGACTTCCTGAGGGAGCCGCCACCCCGTTACTCGCTTGCACACTGCACCTTGGCGCCGACCGAAGGACCTCGCCAGCAGAACGACGGGGCTGGTCCCGCGGCATGAGGCCGGCCCCGCCTCGCCGGAGAGCAGGTCCTTCGGTCGCGCGCAGGCGGTTCTGTGGAATCGGGTTACACGTGGTGCGCTCCCTCAGGAAGTCATCGCTTCCTTGTGAGGTTGGGGGTTGGCAACACCCTCTAAGAGACGGCCTGATCTGCGCTGATTCTGCAGACTCGGGTGGAAGGCCGTTCGTTCTCGGATCCAGCAGAACGAAAACAGCCTCACCCACGCGTGCGGGTGAGGCTGTCGATCGGGGGATGCGAGATGGGCTAGTGGGTGCCGGTCCAGGGCTCCATCCCCTGCGGGCGCGGCTTGGGGCGGGGCGGCTTCTCGGGCCGGGGGCCGCCGCCGATCCAGTCGCCGATGCCGCGCAGCGTGCGGTCCACCCATCCACCGAAGTTGTCGGGGTGGATGGGGCAGTACTCCGCCGGCTCCGTGCCGGGGATGAAGTACTCCGTCCGCACGTCCTCGCCCGGGCAGCCGGGCGAGGCCAGCTTGCCCGAGTGCCGGTCGATGGAGGCCGTCACCAGGTCCGCGGGCGCCGTCCACGCCGCGGGCGCGCCGTGGGTGGTGTAGTACGCCGCCAGCGCCTTGCCCCACACCGGCGCCGCCAGCCCGCCGCCGGACGCGTTGCTCAGGATGCGCTGCGGCCGGTCGAAGCCCAGCCACACCCCCGCCACGATGTCGGGCGTGGCGCCCACGAACCACACGTCCGCCGCCTCGTTGGTGGTCCCCGTCTTTCCCGCCGCGGGAATGCTGTACGGCAGCCCCTGGCGCACCCCCGAGCCGGTGCCGTGGTCCACCACGTCGCGCATCAGCGAGGTGGTCAGAAAGGCCACCGCGGGCGACATCACGTAGCGCCGCGTGTTCCTGGCCTCCCACAGCACGCGGCCCTGCGCGTCTTCCACCCGGCGGATGATGCGCGCCTTGACCGCCATCCCCCCGTTGGCGAACGGCGCGTACGCCGCCACCAGCTCGATGGGGATCACGTCCGCCGCGCCCAGAAAGGTGCTGGGATACGGCTTTACCGGCGTGGTGATCCCCAGCTCCTTTGCCTGCGCCACCACGCTGGCCGCGCCCACCCGCTGCCCCAGGTTCACCGCGGCGCGGTTGGACGACAGGCGCAGCGAGCCGCGCATGTCCATCGTCACCGAGTCGGCCACGTGGTCCGCCGGGTAGTAGCCCCCCTCCCCCGCCCCGATCCCCGGCCCGATCAGCGGCTCGGTGATGGGAATGCCCTTGGCCAGCGCCGTGGAGTAGACGATGGGCTTGAACGCCGAGCCCGCCTGCCGCTTGGCCTGCGTAACCCGGTCGAACTGGCTGATGGCGTAGTCGCGCCCGCCCACCAGCGCCAGCACGTCGCCATCGTCCGGGTCCATCGCCACGAACAGCCCCTGCAGGCAGCGGTCGGGATTCGCCACCTTCTCGCCGCTGCACGACGACCCGCGGAAGCGCCCGTGCGCCCCGCGCTCCACCGCGCGGATCTGCGCCACCAGCGCCTGCTCGGCCGCGCGCTGCAGCTGCGGATCCAGCGAGGTGTAGACCTTGAGCCCCTGCTGCTCGGCATCCGCCCCAAAGCGTTCGCGCAGCTCGCGCCGCACCGCCGCGATGAAGTACGGCGCACGGCCGCGCGCCTCGGCGGGCGGAGCCAGCCCCAGCGGCGCCTCGCGGGCCTCGTTGGCCGCGGCCGCGTCGATCACCCCGGCGTCCTGCATCAGCCCCAGCACCAGGTTGCGGCGCTGGATGACGGCCGTGGGGTTGCGGCGGGGATCGTAGAACGACGGGTTGCGGGGGATGGCGGCCAGGGTGGCGGCCTGCGCGTTGGTCAGCCGCGTGGCGCTGCGGCCAAAGTACCCCTGCGCCGCCGCCTCCACCCCGTGCAGCCCGGCGCCCAGGTAGATCTGGTTCAGGTACATCTCCAGGATCTGGTCCTTGGAGAACTCCCCTTCGATCTGCCGCGCCAGCACCACCTCCCACGCCTTGCGCTTGAGCGTCTTTTCGCGCTTCAGGTGCTGCGGAAAGACGTTGCGCGCCAGCTGCATGGTCACCGTGCTGAAGCCCTGGCTCCAGCTGAGGTCCTTGACGTCGCGCGCCACCGCGCCGAAGAAGCGGCGGTAGTCGATGCCCTTGTGGCGGTAGAAGCGCTTGTCCTCCACCGCCAGAAAGGCGCCGGAGACGTTGGCGGGAATGCGGTCCAGGGGCACCACGATGCGCCGCTCGGGCGCCAGGTGCGCCACCAGGCGGTTCTGCCCATCGAACACGCGGCTGGCCTGCGGCGGCGTGTAGTCGCGCAGCGCGGCCACCGACGGGCAGTCCGCGCCCGAGCAGCGCGGCCACAGGTAGGCCACGCCGGCCGCGCCCATGGCCAGGCCAATGACGCAGACGATTCCCAGGACGCGGAGCGCCATCCGTAGGCGCGGGCGCGGATGGGCCTTGGCCTTGCCGCGAGGGCGCTTGCTGCTGCGTGCCATCTCGTAGGGGGAAAACGGGAGAGTGCTGCCGCGGAAGCAGGTCGGGTGTGCTGATCAGTACCGAGGCCGTACGGAACAGGTTCCGGATTGGTTTCCGATCTGCTCCGCGCCTCTGCGGCTGCGGGCCTAGCCGCGCAGCAGCCGGCCGCCGTCCACGGTCAGCGTCTCGCCGGTGACGAAGTCCGCCTGCAGAAGGTAGCGCAACGCGCGCACCACGTCTTCGGGGCCGCCGTTGCGCTTGAGCGGCGTGCGCTCGGCCAGCTGGCGGACCTCGTCGTCCGTCATGCTCTCCGGCGGCAGCACGGTTCCCGGCGCGATGCCGTTCACGCGCACCTCCGGCGCCAGCGAGCGGGCCGCCACGCGCGTCAGGTGGATGACCCCCGCCTTGCTGATCCCGTGCGCCGCGTACGCCGCCCAGGTCTGGATGCCCGCGAGGTCCGCCATGTTGACGACCACGCCGCGCCGCTCCCGAAGTGTAGCGGCAAGGTGCCGGATCAGGAAGAAAGGCGCCCGGAGGTTCACCGCGAAGGTATGATCCCACAGCGCCTCATCCGTCTCCTCCAGCCGCTCGGACGGGAAGACCGACGCGTTGTTAACCAGCAGATCGATCCCGCCGAACGCGTCGACCGCATCGTTCGCCAGCCGCCGCACCGCCTCCGCATCCGCCAGGTCCGCCCCGATCGCCACCGCCTCGCCGCCCTTCGCGCGGATCTCCTCCACCAGCGCATCCGCCGCGTTGGACGACGAGTTGTAGTGGACGACGAGCCTGTATCCATCCTCGGCGAGCGCGGCGGAGATCGCGCGGCCGATGCGGACCGCGCCGCCGGTGACCAGTGCTACCCGCATGGGGAATAGGGAATAGGGAATAGGGAATAGCGGACAAAACGGATCATAGGAGCCGTGCGCGGAGGGCGGTGAGCATCTTCCCGATCTCGGTGATCAGGAACATCGTGGGCGCGGTTTCGTGCTCCCGAAGGTAGCCCAGCCGCAGCGCGAGGAACAGAAACGTCTCCGTCTCGTTCAACGAGCCCTTGGCGATCGCCAGAAAGTGCGCATACTCGCGCCGGCTTCCCCGCCCGTTGCCTTCCGCGATGTTCGCGGGCACCGACACAGCCGCGCGCGTCACCTGCGAGGTCAGCCGATACAGCTCGCTTTTCGGAAAGCGGTCCGTCAGCCGGTACACCTGTACGGCCATGTCCATCGACTTCGCCAGACCAGCAACTCCCGGTGTGAAGCCGGCACCCCGCCCCCCTTCCCTGCTGGCTATTCCCTATTCCCTAACCCGGCGTAGCCGGAACCAAAAGGACGAACGGCGAATGTGGGCGTGTCCCTCCGCTGCGCTCCGGGTCGGGCTGCGCGCGCCGTAGGCAACGATACAACTGTTGCCAACGGCGCCGAGCCCCTCCGCAGCAGGGCACGATACTGCTGTGCCCTGCTGCTCCGGTTCTCGGCCCTGCGGGCGCGCATCCCTCACGCGATCGTCATCCGGAAGCTGGTGGAGAGCACGAACGCGTGTTCCGAACCGCTCCGATTGCGACAGGTGACCGTCAGCGTTTGCAACGGCTTAGGTGGTCACCTCGCGCAAATCCTGCGCAACTTGCGCAGGATTTCACTGGTCAGAGACTATTCCCTATTTCCCTGCCCCGCCAGCATCAAACGAACGCAAACGGGGGCGCGCCCGCCTGGCACGCCCCCGCTTTCCGTCCCGCGTCCGCTCAGTTGCGGGTGAGCGCGGACGCGTTGGGGGTGGGCGGCAGGACGCGGATGTCCACCTGGGCGCGGGGGACCACCTCGTAGTGGTCGTCGTACTGCCCCGCGAAGCCGATCACCTCCACGGTGTCGCCCACGCGGAAGGGGCGCACGTCCACGTTGCTCTCGGCGTCCACGAACACCAGCACGGGGCCCGAGCCGTCGTCCACCATCACCTTCCACCCCCACGGCGCGTCGTCCACCACCTCGGCGGCCACGCGCCCCTGAACCCGCACCAGCCACCCCTCGTCCGTCTCGCCCAGCGCGCCCGTGCGCACCGCGCGCGGCGAGGGCGCGTCGCGGTCGCCCAGCGGGCCGATGGCGGAGGGCTGGATGGCCAGCTGGCCGTTGGGCTCGTCCAGCGTGCCCCGCACCAGCACGCGCTGGCCGACGCGCAGCTGCACGGGGTCCGCGGGGGCCATCACCCAGATGCCGCCGGTCTGGTCCTGGATGGCAAACCCGCCGTCGAACACGCCGGGCGGCACGCTGACGACCCCCTCCACCACCACGGTGGCCCCCACCCCCTGCGCGCGGGCCTGGGAAAGCGGGGTGATGCGCGGATCCTGCGCGTGCGCGGGGCACGCGGCTGCGGCGACGATCGCCAGGACGGCGAAGAGTGCGGAGCGATGCATGAGAGGCTGTGCGGACCGGGGGAGAGCACTGCGAGGCGGTGATACCAGAAACGCTGCACGAACGTTCAACCTTTTGCGCCCCGCGCGCAAGGGCCCGCGCCCATCCGCGTGCGCCAACCCGGAGCCGGTGTGACGCGGCAATCCGTACGGCGTTGCCGTTGCGAGGCGGTGCGCGGGGCTACAGATTGCGTGATCTGTTTCTGCCGCTTGGCCCTTCCGCCGGCGCGTTCCCGCCCGCCCCACCGGTTCCGTACTCCTTTCGTGCCAATCCTTCACCGCCTCGGGCGCGTTTTTCCGTGCCTGCTGCTGGCGCTTGCTGCCGTGGTCGCACACGCCGGCTCCGCGGCCGCGCAATCCTGCACCGAAGAGCCCTGCGTCACCGACTTTCTGCCGCCCACCATCTCCATCACCCCAGCCACCGGCGGCAAGCCGGCCGGTGGGCTGGCGGTCGACATCCGCTGGTCCGACAACCTGCACCTGAACGACGGGTCCCGGCAGATCACCGTGAACGGGCAAAACGTCACCAGCCAGTTTACCTACACCAAGACCAACAACTGGACCACACGCTCCACCGGCACCGTGCAGGTGCAGCCGGGAGGCACGTATACGCTTGTCGCCGAGATCTGTGACCTGTACGCCAGCAACTGCTCCACCAGCCAGGTGATGTACACCGGGCCGGTGGTGGGCGTACGGGTGACGCCCGACGGGCAGGCCGTCACCGTCCCCGGCGGATCTCCCCAGACTGCGCAGTTCACGGTGCAGAACACCGGCACCGCCGCGGTTTCCTTCAACGTGACCCCCGGCTGCACGGGCGCGGGCTCGTGCGCGGCGTTCCCCACCAGCGTGGCTCCGGCACCCGGCACGTCGGCCGTCGTCACGGTGAGCTACGTGGCACCCACGGCGGGCACGGGCGGGACGGTGGCGCTCACCGCGGCGTATGGCGCGGTGCAGGACGGCGGCTCGTACACCATCGTCACGCCGGCGCCGCCCCCGGTCAGCATGGGCGTGAACGTCGACGCCAGTCCGGGAAGCTCCGTGGATCGCGGCGCGTGCGTGACGGTGGCGGTGGTGGGAGGCGCGTTCGAGTGCGGCGACCTGCGCCTGGCGCACGCCCTTCCCGCCGTGCGTACGCTGAACAGGGCGCGCACGCCGGTGCTGCTGTACAACCACGACCATGCCAACCCGCGGCCGCTGGTGGCGGCCAACGTGACGCTGGATCCGTCACTGGGCACACCCTCGCGGGTGGAAGGGGTGCTGGTGTTCGCCGGCACCGGGCAGAACTGGGGGATGCGGACGTGGACCGGGTGGGCCGGCGGCACACGGCGGCTGGTGTACGACTTCGATGCCGGCGAGCTGCCCACCGGGCTGTACCCCTACACGCTGCAGGTCACGGCGTGGTACGGCGCCACCCCGCACACCGTCTCGGCCACGGGTGACCTGATCGTGGTCAGCCGCATCACCAGCCCCTTTGGCGCGGGATGGTGGCTGGCGGGGCTGGAGCGCCTGTACCACGTGGGAGCCGCGCGCATGCTGTGGGTGGGCGGCGACGGCAGCGCGCGCGTGTACACCCGGATGAACGACACGACGTGGGTCGGGGCCAACCCTGCCCGTCCCGACACCATGAAGTACCGCACCACCCCAAGCGCGCACTACGCACGGCTGCTTCCCGACGGGTCGCGGGTGGAACTGGGGGCGAGCGGATATCACGACGCCACCGTCAACGCGCTGGGCCACCGCACCTTCTTCGGCTACTACGTGGACGCGGCGGGCATCCGCCTCTACTACATCGACGTGCCGGGGGGTGTGCGCTACTGGTTCGAGTACGGCAAGGTCGATCCGTATCCCCTGCGCCTGTGGCGGGTGCGGCTGCAGAGCGGCGCGGAGCAGCGGCAGGTGGATCTGCATCCACAGAACGGGGACGGGCGCATCTGGTCCATCGTAGACCCGGACGGTTCGCAGGTGGCGTTCCATTATCCCGGCGGGCCGCCCTGGCAGCGGATCATTGCCCGCCAGGACCGGCGCGGCTCGCGCACGGACTACCACTTCGACGCGGGGAGCAAGCTGTCCGCGGCGCAGAGCTACTTTGGCGCCGCGGGCGAGGCCGACGACGTGTTCGCGCGCTTCCGGGCGGCGGAAAGCCGCGGGGTCCCGGCGCTGGGCCCCGCGCTCGTGGACAGCGCGTACACGCTGCTGGACGGCCCGCGTCCGGACGCGGACGTGCTGGACCACACCCGCATCTGGGTGAACCGCTGGGGCGCGCCCACGCGCGTCCGCGACGCCCTGGGCAACCAGACGTGGCTGGAACGCAGCAGCACCGCGTTTCCGGCGCTGGTGACCGGGACCGTGGCCAACAACGGCCTGCTGCGGACGGACGCGTGGTACAACGCGCGCGGCCTGGTGGACAGCACGGCGGTACGCAACCCGTACGGCGATGGGCGCGACGCCGTAACCCGGTACCAGTGGCACACCCGCTGGCCCGGCGTGACCCGCGTCACCCTTCCGGAAGGGGAGGTGACGCACGTGGACTACGACTCCGCCGGCCGGCGGATGTGGGAGCAGGCCGGGCCGGCCGACTCCACGCGCATCCGCTACGTCTACCTTCCGGCTGCGCACGCGCAGGCGCCGGGACTGCTGGAGCGGGTGGAACTGCCGGGCGGCGCCACCGAACGCATTGAGTACGATGTCCGCGGCAACGTGAGCGCGCGGGTGAGCCCCCTGGGCTTTCGCACGGTGCTGCAGAACGACGCGCTTGGCCGGGTGGTGGGCGTGCGCACGCCCATCGACTCGCTGCAGACCACGTTTCGCAAGGACACCACCGTCTACGACATGGTGGACCAGGTGCGGCACACGGAAAGCTGGGCACCCGTCAACGCGGCCGGACAGCTCCTGGCCGGGGTGGAGCGTGTGGTGGTGGACAACGAGTACGACGAGGAGGGCAACCTGACTGCCGTCTCGCGCAGGTCCGCCCCCGACCCGGCGGGAATTCTGACTGTCACCACCCGCTGGGAGTACGACGCGCTGGGGCGCCGTACGGTGGAGATCGCGCCAGACGGCACGCCCGCCAACCTGGCCGACAACCCGCGCGACAGCACCCGGTACGACCCCGCGGGGAACGCCACGCGCATGACTAGCCGGCGGCGGATGGCCACGCGGGCCGGGACCTCGTTCTCGCGGGTTTCCGGCGAGGTCACCATGGAATACGACGCCCTGAACCGGCTGGTGAAGCGCCGCCGTCCGGCCGTGGTGTATCCGCTGCGCGACGAGGGCATTGCCCGCTGGCGCAAGGACACCGGCGAGAACCCGCCCTACCCCTTCTACTACAACGACACCGCCGAGGGGCTCACCATCGCGGCCGACAGCGCCGTGTTCGAGTACCACGCAGCCGGCGGGGTGAAGCGCGCCGACAACGCCGACGCGCAGGTCTCGCGCACCTACTACCCCAACGGGCAGCCGCAGACCGAGACGCAGCGCATCCGCACCGTGGAGGGCGCCGACTTCACGCAGCACCAGTACACGCTGGAGTACCGCTACGACCGCAACGGCCGGCAGACGGGGGTAAGACACCCCGCGCAGCTGGGGCCCGCCGCCACCGGCAACGAGTGGAATACGTACGCCTACACCGAACGGGGCGACCTGCGAAGCGTGACCGACGCGCTGGGCAACGTGGTGACGCACCAGTACTCGGCCGACGGCACGCTGTCCGGAATCACCCGCCCGGGCGGGGTGACCGAGCGGTTCGTCCCCGACCTGGACGGACGGGTGCGCACGCACTCCGTTTCCACCCCGGCGGGGCAGTTGCGCAACCTGGCCTTTCGCTATGACGGGCGCGGCAAGCTGCTGTGGTCGGGGAACACGGTGCTGCGCCGCGACACGATGTGGGCGGGATATTCCCCCCTGGGCCACGCGGTGCACGGCGGGCGCAGCCACCGGGGTGTGAACCTGACGGCCGGCCCGCAGCGCTCGGCGGCGTGGGAGTGGAGCAGCTACGACGCGCTGGCGCACCGCACCAGCGTCACCCTGGCCGACACCACCTGGCTGGAAACCCAGGTGGGGTACGGCGCCAGCTTCAGCGAGACCCATTCGCGCGGCGACGCCTACCGCTACCAGGCGGGAACCGGCCGCCTGCGCGCCACGCGTGACACCCTGTTCTACGACGCGGACGGCAACACCGAGTTCAATACCCGCCACCAGGCCGCGGGAAGCGAGCGGGCCTCGTACTACGCGGCGGACGGAACGCTGGTGGCGGCCGACCAGCGCACCTCGGCCGGCGGCGAGGGCACCCCGCTGCACACGGTGTTCGAGGAGTACCGCTACGACGCGCTGGGGCGGCGGGTGTGGACCCGCGCCCGCCGCTGGTGCGAAACCGAAACGTGGGCCGGCCTGTGCCGCATCAGCCGGGTGCGGCGCACGGTGTGGGACGGCGACCGCGAGTTCTACGAGATCCAGATGCCGGGGGGCGCGGAGTCGCAGCACCTGGAGAACGACGTGGGGCCGGTGGACCTTCCGCGCGACCAGGGCGTCACGCCCGCCGTGGACCCCAACCCGTTCTTCGGGCGGGTGGCGTACGCCTACGGCCACGCGGTAGACCAGCCGCTCTCCATCGTGCGGATGGGGTACGCGGACCTGCTGGACTCGGACGGCGTGTACGTGGGGCGCTGGACCGCCGCTCCGTTCGCCGTGTTTCCGCTCTGGAGCACGCGCGGGCAGGGCGACCTGGGGGTGTTCGCGGACGGCGCCCTGACCCGCTGCGTGGCCACAAAGCGGTGCGTGCGCATCTCGTGGCCCGGCACGTGGTTCGACCTGAGCCGCCCGCGGGTGATGCGCAACGCGTGGCACGGAACGCTCGTGGAGGACAAGGAGGACGCCGCGGGCACCCTGTACCGCCGCAACCGCTCGTACGACCCTGGCACCGGCCAGTTTACGCAGGAGGACCCCATCGGCTTGGCCGGCGGGCTGAACGCGTACGGGTTTGCGGCGGGGGATCCGGTATCGTATTCGGACCCGTACGGGCTCTGCCCTCCCGAGGACACCAACAATGGACCGTGGTGTCGCAGTCCCGGGTATCATACGCTCCGTTTTTTTGGAGTGGACCCGGCGACCGCCAGCGGGATTGCGCAGACGGGCTATGAAGCGGCGATGGGTTCGGGCGGCGGGGGCATGGGCGAGGGAGTGCGTTACGCCGGTGCTTTCTGGGCTACCAAGGTCGGAGGAAACGGGAGAGGGTTTTCACAGTTCCCCCGCGACCGTGTAACGAGGAATACGCGCAACTGGAGCGCAGATATGGCGAGTGAGGGCGACGCTCGGAACCTTGCGCGCAGAATGGTGGGGCGTGACCCGGTCCAGGTCGAGCCGAACAAGTGGCGTAGCCGCGATGGAAGGTGGCAGTACCGCTCCAAGCCGAAGGACGTGAATGAGAACCACGTTCACCTAGAGCAGCTCAATCCCGAGACTGGCGAAGTCATCCAGAACCTCCATCTACGGTGGCAATGAGTACCAGCATCGTCTACAAGCTCGAGTTTGCCGGAAGCATCGAGGATTATCCGGGCGAACGCGTCGTGCGCGTCCGCCTGGCCGAGGGCAGCATGGCGCCGTGGACGCTCGGACTCTGCATGCTGAAGGAATCGGTGGTCGACACCTTTTCCATCCATTCCGAGGACCGCGCCTTCAAGCTTCACGTGGAGCGGGCGGTGGATGAGGCGGATGAGAATGCGGGGACGATCGGCGTCGCGCGCGGCTCAACCACTGTCCGGGCGTCGCTCTCGCCGACGGAGCTCGACCGCTGGGTTCACTTCTTCCTTTCGTACCTGCGTGATGGATACGGGTCCGTCGACCACATGGACGTGGATGTCGATGGGCCGGACCCGATGGCGCTGGTCCTTCACGTGCCCGCCGCGGCCGCGCCGGTCTCGCGTGACGAGGCGTTTCGCCGGCTGGGGCTGCAGTAGCCGGGTGGTGCGACCATGGCAGCGGCAGCCAGTCTTGAAGGATGATCGATCAGAACTGCGGCTTGTGCTGCAGGTCGCCCTCCTGGGCGAGGTCGGCCCGGCGCTGCGGGCCGCCGGGTATCGGCGGGACGGGGAAAACGTGCCCGTTCGATTCTACTTCGACGGCCCGATCTCCCACGCCGACCGTTAATCCGCCGCTTGCGTGGTGAGCGAGGTCATCGCCGCGCTGCCGGAGCAGGTGCAGGTGTCGGAGGAACTGGTGCGATGCGATTTCCCGGAAAGGATCCCCACGGATCTTCGGCTGGTGTTTCGGCGGCGCGTGTGAAGCAGAGATCCGCGTGATCGAACGACTCCGCTCAACGATCCGGGCGTTGCCAGATACGCCGGCATCGGCGCCGCGGGTGGATGATGAGCGAAGATGGGAACGAGGGCGGGTGCGCACGGCACCTGCCCTCCTTTCGTTTCGGCCGCCCATCCCGCCTTGATGCACCGCGGCTGGCGCGCTATGCTGCGCCGTTCATCCGCCGCGCGTCTGCATCGCACCATCCCGCCGCCCGGCGCCGTCCGCCGCCCAGGAGCCGCACGCCGTGCCCCGTCCCCTTCGCCCCGCGCTCCCTCTGGCCGCCGCGCTGCTGGCCGCCTCGCCGTCCGCCGCCCAGGCGCAGGGGCTATCGCCGCAGGAGCAGGCCATCGTCCGCTACGTGGACGCGCACGCGGACGAGGCGGTCGACTTCCTGGAGCGCGTGGTCAACATCAACAGCGGCACGCTGAACGTGGAGGGCGTGCGCGAGGTGGGGCGCGCGTTCCAGGCGCCGCTGGACTCGCTGGGCTTCGACGCGCGGTGGATCGCGCTGCCCGACTCCATGCGCCGCGCGGGGCACCTGTTCGCGTACCGGCAGGGGACGCGCGGGCGCAGGGTGCTGCTCATCGGCCACCTGGACACGGTGTTCGAGCGCGACCACCCGTTCCAGCGCTTCACCCGCGAGGGGCGCTGGGCCACCGGGCCGGGCGTCAACGACATGAAGGGCGGCGACGTCGTCATCCTGTACGCGCTCAAGGCGCTGCACGCGGCGGGGGCGCTGGAGGGAACGACGATCACCGTGGCCTTTACGGGGGACGAGGAGTCGCCGGGCGCGCCGCTGGCCGAGGCGCGGCGGCACCTGGTCGAGGCGGGGCACGCCAGCGACGTGGCGCTGGAGTTCGAGACCGCCAGCCGCGACAGCACGGGCGAGTACGCGACGACGGCGCGCCGCGGGCACAACGAGTGGGTGCTGCGCGTCACCGGGCGGCAGGCGCACTCGTCCGGCGTCTTCAGCGAGGGCGCGGGGAGCGGGGCCATCTTCGAGGCGGCCCGCATCCTGACTGCCTTTCACGAGGAGCTGCGCGGCGAGCAGTACCTGACCTTCAACCCGGGCGTCATCGTGGGCGGCACGGGGGTGGAGTTCAATGAAGACGAGGGGCGGGGGACGGCGTTCGGAAAATCCAACGTGATCGCGCAGTCCGCCGTTGTGCAAGGCGACCTGCGGACGCTGACCGTGGAGCAGCTGGACCGCGCGCGCGAGCGGATGCGGCAGATCGTCGCGCGGCACCTGCCGCGGACGCAGGCGGAGATCACCTTTGCCGAGGGCTATCCGCCGATGGCGCCCACGGAGGGCAACCAGGCGCTGCTGGACCTGCTGAACACGGTGAACCGCGACCTGGGCTCGCCGGCGATAGGGGCGTGGGACCCCGGCCGGCGCGGGGCGGCGGACGTGTCGTTCGTGGCGCCGTTCACGGACGCGCTGGCGGGGCTGGGCGTGCACGGCACCGGCGCCCACGCCCCCGGCGAGCGCGTGGACCTGGAGACGCTGCCCATGCAGGTAAAGCGCGCGGCGCTCCTCATCTACCGCCTGACCCGCTGACAAGAAGATTGGCCTCACACGGAGTCAACGGAGTCAACGGAGTCAACGGAGTCAACGGAGTCAACGGAGTTCGATCCTGCCGGCTCCGCTGGCGTTCGGGAGATAATCCTTTTCTGGAGGATGATGATGGCGGAGCGGCCGAGCGCGCTGGGAAGGCAGTCCGAGATCTACCTGGCCGGGGTGGCGGGAAAGACGCCCGCGGTGCCGGTGGATTCGGCGCGGCTGGAGGCCGCCGCGGCCGAGGCCATGAGCACCGAGGCCTTTGCGTACGTGGCCGGCGGCGCGGGGTCCGAGAGCACCGTGCGCGAGAACCGCGCGGCGTTCGAGCGGTGGCGCATCGTGCCGCGGATGCTGCGCGACGTCTCGGCGCGTGACACCTCGGTGGAGCTGTTCGGCCAGCGGCTTCCCTCGCCGGTGCTGCTGTCGCCCATCGGGGTGCTGGAGATGGCGCACCCCGAGGCGGACGTGGCCGTGGCGCGGGCGGCGGCGGAGTGCGGCGTGCCCTTCATCTTCAGCTCCCAGGCGTCGCGACCCATGGAGGCATGTGCGGCCGAGATGGGGGATGCGCCGCGCTGGTTTCAGCTGTACTGGAGCAAGAACGACGCGCTGGTGGAAAGCTTCGTTCGGCGCGCCGAGGCGTGCGGGTGCTCCGCCATCGTGGTCACGCTGGATACGACGATGCTGGGGTGGCGGGCGCGGGACCTGGACCTGGGCTACCTGCCGTTCCTGCGCGGCAAGGGGATCGCGCAGTACGTGACCGATCCCGTGTTCCTGGAGTCGCTGGGCGGGCCGCCGCCCGAGGGGCCGGCGGCGGACGCGAAGCGCACCATCAACCTGTCGTCGCTGCGCACCTTCGCGGAGCTGGTGCGCGCGCACCCGGGCGGCTTTATGAAGAACGTGCGAGGCGGGGAGCCGCTGCGGGCGGTGCAGCAGTTCATCGCCACCTATTCGCGCCCCTCGCTCACCTGGGACGACCTGCCCTTTCTGCGCGAGCGGACGCGGCTCCCCATCGTCCTCAAGGGCATCCTGCACCCGGACGACGCGCGGCGGGCGGTGGACGCGGGGATGGACGGGGTGATCGTCAGCAACCACGGCGGCCGGCAGGTGGACGGCGCCATCGCCACGCTGGACGCGCTCCCCGGCGTGGTGGAGGCGGTGGATGGACGCATCCCGGTGCTGATGGACAGCGGCATTCGCGGGGGCGCGGACGTGTTCAAGGCGCTGGCGCTGGGCGCGCGCGCCGTGTGCCTGGGGCGCCCGTACGTGTACGGCCTGGCGCTCACCGGCGCGGCCGGCGCCGCCGAGGTCATCCGCAACCTGCTCGCCGACTTCGAGCTCACCATGGGCCTGGCCGGCTGCCGCTCGCTGGCCGAGGTCACGCGCGAGTCGCTGGTGCGCGGCGGGTAAAGGCCTGCGTTCGTCGCTAATCACCGCCGCACTGTGTCAGCTGCAGTTTGGATGTTGATGCGCTTGGGCTATTCTTGAGATTGTCATGGAACCAGTAACGACTCTGGCTGTTGCGGGGATCAGCTGGATTGCCGCAACGGCCATGGGAGGCATCGCGGAAGGGCTAGCCGACCGGACGTTCGTGGACACTGTTCGCGCCATCCGCGAGCGGCTTCCGGCGCTGGCCAGGCGCCCGGAAGGTGGTGACCTCGCGCGCGGCCTGCGCCAGGCGCAGATGCGTGCGCTGGAGCAGGTCATCCGGGACTACGCCAGGGAGCGGCCGTTCGCCGGGCTCGGTGGCGGTCCGAATGCGTTTACCCAGCGGGCGCTCGAATTCTGCCGCTCCGCTGCGGATCAGCCGGTCATGATCCCCCACCTCCAGGGTGATGCGCTCCTTCCACTCGCCTCGCTGCACGCCGACGCGGGCGGTGTGGCTGCAGGCGCCACCGTGATGGAAGGCGCCGTGCTGGCCGAACTGGCGGTGGCACTGGACGGGGCTCCGACTCCGAGCGGATTCGCCGAGCATCTTCGCAGCGGCGGCCGGGGAACGCCGCGCTTCGTGGAGTTGTTCGGGATCTACTTCGCGGAGCAGGTGAAGACGGATGACGGGTTTCGCGAGGTGCTGCACACGGGCCTGCTTCTGCAGAACGCAGCGAACCTGGCTGCGCTGGGAGACTGGCTGACGCAGGTCGAAGCGCGTTTCGGCGGCGCGCTGGCGCGACTGGAAAGCGGGGTGGCGGATCTCGCCGCGGAGAACCGGGCCGGATTCGCTGCGGTCCTTGAGGCTCTTGCCGCGGAAAAGGGCGTTCCGGCTGCGGCGCTCCGGTCAATCCTGGAGAAGCTCGGAGAGAGCGCGGTCCACGACGAGGAAATCCTCGCACGACTTTCGGCCAAGGCGGACGAGTACCTCGCACTCCGTGAGCAACTCTCCACGCTCGCGAAGTCTACCCCCAATACAAGCGCGGTGCTGTCGGAGGGAAATCAACTTCTCGACGCCGGTGATCTGGACGGCGCGCGCCGGCTCTTTGCCGACGCGCGCGCCACGCTTCGCTCCACGCGCGAGCAGCACGCACGCGACGAAGCGGCGCTACTGGCAGCGGAGGCAGGCGTCGACCGTCTGCAACTTCGTTATTGCGAGGCCGCCGATCGCTATTGCGAGGCGGAGCGGCTGGTGGCTTCGTTTGACCCCGACGCGGGCTTCGACTACCTGTGCAGGCGAGCAAGTACGCTCCTGCAGCACGGTGAGGAGTTCGGTGACAACGTCACGCTCGGCGAGGCGATCTCGGTGTGGCGCCAAGCAGTGCAATTGTGCGCACGCCAGAATGTCCCACTCGACTGGGCCACGACCCAGAATAACTTGGCGAACGCGCTCTGGACCCTTGGTGAGCGCGAGAGCGGCACGTCGCGGCTGGAGGAGGCGGTCGCTGCCTACCGTGTTGCGCTGGAGGAGTTTACGCGCGAGCGCGTGCCGCTTGACTGGGCCACGGTCCAGAACAACCTCGGCACCGCGTTCCAGACCCTCGGTGGGCGCGAGAGCGGCACGTTGCGGCTGGAGGAGGCGGTCGCCGCCTACTGTGCTGCGCTGGAGGAGCGAACCCGTGAGCGCGTGCCGCTCGATTGGGCCATGACCCAGAACAATCTGGGGAACGCGCTCCAGACTCTCGGTGAGCGCGAGAGCGGCACGTCGCGGCTGGAGGAGGCGGTCGCCGCCTACCGTGCTGCGCTGGAGGAGCTTACGCGCGAGCGCGTGCCGCTCGACTGGGCCACGACCCAGAACAACTTGGGGAACGCGCTCACGACCCTTGGCGAGCGCGAGAGCGGCACGTCGCGGCTGGAGGAGGCAGTCGCCGCCTACCGTGCTGCGCTGGAGGAGCGAACCCGCATGCGCGTGCCGCTCTACTGGGCCATGACCCAGAACAACTTGGGGAGCGCGCTTTGGACTCTGGGTGAGCGCGAGGGCAGCACGGCGCGGCTGGAGGAGGCGGTCGCCGCCTACCATGCTGCGCTGGAGGAGCGAACCCGCGAGCGCGTACCGCTTAACTGGGCAGCAACCCAGAATAATCTGGGGGCGGTGCTCAAAACTCTCGGTGAGCGGGACAGTGGTACTGCTCGCTTGGAGAAGGCGGTTATCGCGTACCGAGCGGCACTCGAGGAGTATACGCGTAAGCGAGCACCACTTGTTTGGGCCCTGATCCAGAACAACTTGGGGGCTACACTTAGGACGTTGGGTGAGCGCGAGAGCGGTACTGCCCGCTTGGAGGAGGCAGTCGCTGCTTATCGTGCGGCGCTTGAGGAGCGGACCCGCGAACGAGTGCCACTCCACTGGGCTGCCACGCAGAATAATCTCGGGCGCGCGCTCCAGATTTTAGGGGAGCGTGCGAACGACAGCGCGAGATTGGAGGACGCAGTCAAATCTCTGCATGCTGCTACGCAAACCTTTGAAGCATCAGGCGCGGACTACTATGCCGCGCTCGCTCGTTCAAATCTGAAGCAGGCGCAACGTCTGCTCGACTCCGCTACTGCAACTGACGATCAGCCGGCCAACTCGCCTGACGGGGAGTCAGCCCCTCTAACACGCGGTCCTTAAGTAGCTCCTGTCATTCCCCCGCGCTGGGCGCGCGGGCCGTGTGCCTGGGGCGCCCGTACGTGTACGGCCTGGCGCTCGCGGGCGCGGCCGGCGCCGCCGAGGTCATCCGCAACCTGCTCGCCGACTTCGAGCTGACGATGGGCCTGGCCGGCTGCCGCTCGCTGGCCGAGGTCACGCGCGAGTCGCTGGCGCGCGGCGGGTAAGGGCGGGGATGTGATCCCAGGGACGCGGAGGATGGGCAGAAACGTCCTTTCAGGCGGATTTACAGGACGTACGGCGTGGAGGCGCGGGGCATTGATAGTGCCGGGGCAAGGACTGTGATGCCCTCCGGGTATCATCATCCGGTCAATGCTGTGCCTTCACCGTTCACCTGGAGCAGACGACATGTCCGATCAGATGCCCGGCCTCTCCGACTCGCCGCCCCCCAACCAGCCGATGTCCATCGCCCTGGCCCGTGCCCTGGCCGAGGCAGCGGACGGGTTCGTGCCCCGCGCGGATCCCACGTTCATCGTGGCGCCCTACGTGCCGCTGGACGTGCCCACGCGCGGCGGCTTCGCGATGTCGGGGCCGTACGGCAGCTGGGACGAGGTGCCGGATGAGCTGAAGGCGGCGGTGGTACGTGGAGAATCCGGGTTCTTCGGACCGTTCGATACCAGCATGGCCGTCCTCGTGGCCGGCCGTTCCGTGGGCCGCGTCGACCTTCACGTCGAGCCGGACGTGTACTCCATCCCGGCGCGTCGCATCGATGCACTGTTTTTCACCGCGTCGGCGGTGGAGAAGTTCGCGCAGCCGTATTACGAGCGCATTTTTGGCCCGGAGTTCACCGAGCAGGTGATGCGACACTTCCAGGAGGCCGAGGTACAGGTGATGGGGCACTTTCCCTGGACGGAGTACGCGGACGGAGTTGGCGTGCAGGTGCCGAACGTTCCCAGTTTCCTGCGCCGGACCGAATCCGGGATCCCTGCGTTCGTCCCGCTTCACCAGGAGAGCCCGTCCGGCCATGTCCCGCGGAGGGACGCCGTGGCCGGCGAGTGAGGACGCGGCGGGGCTACTCGCGGAGCACGCCGCGGAACATGCGCTCGCGGGCCACGTAGTCCCGCAGCTCGGGCCGGGCGGCGACGAAGCTGTCCAGCAGGGCGGCGCTCCGGGCCCGCTCGCCCAGCAGCAGCTGTACGTATGCCCCGTCCCAGTAGAACGAGGCCAGCTGCTCACGGTCGCCCTGCACCTGGCGGCGTGCCCGGGCGGCCACGGCCCGGGCGCTGTCGCCCTGGCCGGCGCGGGCGAGCACCGCGGCCGCCATCATCCGCCGAAAGACGGGGGCGTACGCGCGCCCCGCCGCCGCGGCGCCGGTCGCGGGGTCCATCCGGTCCAGCGCCGCGACCAGCCGCCACGCCGAATCCGGACTGGGGGGCGCGGCGGGGTCGCGGGCCAGGAGGGCCAGCTCGCAGTCCCGGAAGCGATGGTCCGCGGGGTACTCGCGCTGCCCCTCGGCGCACCAGTGGCGCGCGGTGGAAAAGTCCTCGAACGAGAACGCCGCGCGGTACAGCCGCTCGATCCCCAGCTCACCCACCGCCAGGTACGCGTCGGCATCACGCGCCCGGCGCGCCGCCACCTCCGCTTCCGCCAGGTCACCGTCCAGGCGGCGCAGCTGGCTGAGCGTCACCCACGCGGCGGCGCGGTCCGGGTCCGCCGCGAGCACGGCGCGCAGGTCCCGCTCCGCCTCGCCGCGCCACGACGCGCTGCGGGGGTCTCGCCGGTCGTACGCCGCCCGCTTCCACAGCGCGGTCCCCCGCAGCTCGCGGGCGTCCATGCTGGTGCGCTCCACCCGCAGCGCCGCCTGCGCGTGGAGCAGCGCCCGGCGGTGGGCGGCGTCCTTTTCCGCCCCCTCCAGCAGCTGCGAGCGGCCCAGCTCCACCCATCCCCGCTGCACCGCGGGCTCCGCCCAGCGCGGGTCCAGCGCCGCGGCGCGCGCCAGCAGCGAATCCGCACCGTTCAGCGCCCGCAGCGTGGCGGCCACGTCGCGGGGATGAAGGCCGCGGGCCATCTCGCGCGCACGCTCTCGCGCGTCCGCGGCGCGCAGCACCAGGTCCAGCGCCCGCGGGCTGCTTGCGCGGCGCTTCATCTCCGCCAGCCGCACGGAGCGCCCCACGCGCCGGCGCAGAAAGCCGGCGACCTCGCGGGCCACGGCGTCCTGCAGCTCGAACAGCTCGCCCTCGGGGTGCTCGACGGTGCGGCTTTCCAGGTGTGCCTGCGTGTTGGCGTCGATGAGCTGCACCGTGACGCGCACACGGCCGCCGGAACGCTGCACGCTCCCCTCCACCACCGTCCCCGCGCGCAGGTCGGCCGCCAGCGAGTCGAACGCCACGGCGTGCTCGCGATAGCGCTTGACCCCGTTGCGCGAGACCACGTCCAGCGCCTGCGCCTGGCTAAGCTCGTGGATGAGCATCTCCGTGAGCCCGTTGGCCAGGTAGCCCAGCTCGCCGTTGGGGGAGTGGTCGTCGAAGTACAGGACGGCGATGCGGCGCGGATCGTAGCGCGGGTCCGCTTGCGCGTCGCGCGCTGAGAACCACGCGACGGCCAACCCCGTGACGAGGGCGGCGAGCAGCAAACCTCCGGCGGCCGCCGGGCGCCTCCACGACGGCCGCCTGTTCCCGGGGGGCATCACGGCGGGAGCGGCGCCATCCGCCTCCGCCGTGCCGGAAGGCGGGCTGGCGGTCCTGGCCGGGGGCTCGATCCGTTCCTCCGCGGGCGCCGCCGCAAGGGACGCCTCCGCGGCGGGGGGCGGCTCCGCTTGCGGATCCGGTGTGGCGGGAGGCTCGTCCGCGGGCGCGGCGGCCGGGCGGGGCGGGGGAAGGGAAGGGATGCGGGGCGGCTCCGCACGCAGCCGCTCCACCACCTCCGCCAGCGCGGGGTCCGGCTCTACGCCCAGGTCTTCGCGCAGCAGGGCGGCGTGCGCGGCGGCGGCGCGCAGGGCGGTGCCGGGCTCGCCCGCGGCCTCCAGGGCGCGGGTCAGCCCCAGCGCCGCCCGCGAGCTGTAGGGGTCGTGCGCGGCCAGCCGGCGCCACCACTCCACCGCCTGAACCGGGTTCCCGGCCGCTTCCGCCCCGGTGGCCAGCGTCTCCAGCGCCCGGGCAAAGGCGCGGGCCAGGCGGTCGCGCTCGCCATCCACCCAGCGCTCGAACTCCAGCGCGTTGGCCACGTAAAAGCCGTCCAGCAGCGGTCCGCCGTACGCCGCGGCCGCCTCCTCCAGGCGTCCCGCCTCCAGCGCGGCCTCGAACGCCTCCACGTCGCTCCCCGCCACCTGGGGGTTCAGCGCCACCTCGTCGCCCAGGGAGACGAACAGCTGGTCCCCCAGCTCCCTGCGCAGCACGGAGAGCGATTCCGACAGCGTGTGCCGCGCCGCGTCGGCGGGGTGGTCGGGCCACAGCAGCCCCAGCAGCCGCTCGCGCCCCACCGGCCGCCCCCGCGCCACCGCCAGCACCGCCAGCAGCGCCATGCGGCGCTTGTATGCGGCACGACCTCTTATGGGCCCCCCGGACCCCCGCAGAAGCGGATCACCCAGGACCTTGATGAAGACGGTGCCCATCGATGACTGCACTTTGACGATGGAATGGCGGGGACTGTGAGCCCTTCGGCGAAAGATGGTCACGCGGGCCCGGAGGAGCAACGGGTCCGGGAACAGATGGCCATCATCCCGGAGGCGCTTGATGAAATCGATGCAGGCACGTGCGGCGCGCGCACCGGTGACGCCCGGCACGGAGGACGTGCATGGCTGACGTGCTGCTCCTGGCCGATTCGCCCGCAGCCGTGGACGGCGTACGGCGGGCGCTGCGCCACGCCACGGCCGGCGGCGCGTGCCACACGCTGCGGTGCGTGCACGGCTGGGCGGATCTCTCGCGCGTGGCGGGGACGGTGACCGCGGGACTGGCCCTGGTGGACCCGTACCACGGCGGCGCCCTGGCACAGGCGGAGATCTGGCGCCTGCGGGCGCGTCATCCCGCGCTGGAGCTGGTTGCCTACGCGGACTTCACGGGCCGCCCGGCGGGGGACCCGTTCACGCTGGCGCAGCTGGGTGTGCGGGCGGTGGTGCCCCGGGGCGCTCCCGACGAGGCGGCGCGGCTGGCGGCGTGCCTCGACGGTGCGCCCGGGTGGACGCCGCTGGAAGCGCTGATCGAGCGGATGCGCGGGCTGCTGCCCGCCAGCGTGCACGGGTGGCTGGAGCCGGTGCTGCGGTCGCCGCTGGAGCCGCGCACCGTCCCCGAGCTGGCGCGGCGGGCCGGGTGCAGCCCGCGCACGCTCCGCCGCACGCTGGCCGCCGCGGGGCTTCCCTCACCGGAGCAGCTGCTGGCGTGGCGGCGCCTGCTGCACGCCGCGCGGCTGCTGGAAGATCCCGGCCGCAGCGTGGAGAGCGTCGCACGCGCGCTGGACCTGTCCAGCGGTGCCGCCCTGCGCAAGACGCTCAAGGCGATGGCCGGGCTGCGCCCCCGCGACCTGGGGCCGGGCTGCGGCGTCCGCCAGGTGGCGGCGTGCTTTCTGGCGGCGTGCGGAGACGACGAGGCTGCCCGCGCGCGGCACACGCCCGGCCGCACCCACCCGCGCCCTCCGCCGGCCGGCGTGGCCGATCGGTGAGCGGCGATGCCGTCCGGGATACAGGTGCTTCCGGCCCGGCGCGGTTCGACACGCCGGCGTCTGATACGACGGATTCGGCCCCGGGACGAGGGCTCCGGTCCCGCGGCGGGCGGATCAGGTGGCAGGCAGCGCTCAAAGCCGCGAGCCCTCGTGATCCGCGGGGATTAGGACGAACGCTCGCCCCCGAACGACACTCCGGCGCGTGCGGGATCATGAAGGCGAAGCCCCGCCCCAGCGCCACGGACGCGTCGCTGGCACGGGGCTTTTGGCACATTCGCCCGCGGGCTCACCCACCGCCGAACTGCGGCGAATCCCGCCCTTCAATCACCCGTTCACCCGTTCACCCGTTCACCCGTTCACCCGTTCACCCGTTCACCCGTTCACCCGTTCACCCGTTCACCCGTTCACCCGTTCACCCGTTCACCCGTTCACCCGTTCACCCGTTCACCCGTTCACCCCTTCACCCCTTCACCCCT
>NZ_DASWNM010000089.1:0-4776 GCF_036399255.1 Longimicrobium sp. | reverse complement strand
TTACCTGCCGGGCGGGTAGGACGCGTTCCAGTTCTTCGAGGCTGACTCGATTTGCCGCCATGGTTCCTCCTGCTGAGGGTCCCATCGTTCATGCGTCAGCCTCTAATGTTCACTCTGTTTACCACTTTCGACAACTGTGGGGTGCCCCCCGCACCTTTGTGGCGCGGGCCTGGCGTGCTCCGTGCGTTCCGTGTATCCCCACAATGAGCACGTTTCGAGGCTTGAGCACAAGTACCACGAGCGCCGGACCCGTTCCGCGCGCCCCCGGAGCCCCCCCCGCGGGGGCCCGGATCCCGTCCCGTACCCCCCCGCGATGACGCTGCTGCCACTGCTGGTCATCACGGGGCTCATCGCGCTCACCGCCCTGTACGTGGCGGCCGAGTTCGCCGCCGTGAGCGTGCGGCGCAGCCGCATTCGCCAGCGCGCCGAGCAGGGCGACGCGGCCGCGCTGCGCCTGCTTCCCTACCTGGACGACCCCCAGGCGCTCGACAGCTACATCGCAGCCTGCCAGATCGGCATCACCCTTACCTCGCTCATCATCGGCGCGTACGGGCAGGCGTCCATGGCGGGGCCGCTGGCCGGCGTCCTCCGGCAGATGTTCGGCATGTCCGAGAGCGGGGCGCGCTCCACGGCGGCCGGCATCATCCTGGTCGTCCTCACCGTGCTGGCCATGGTGCTGAGCGAGCTGGTGCCCAAGTCGCTGGCGCTGCAGTTCCCCACGCAGGTGGCGCTCAGGACGTCGCTCCCCATGCGCTGGTCGCTGGTGGTGTTCTCGGTGTTCATCCGCTTTCTGAACGGAAGCGGCAACCTGGCACTTCGCGCCATGGGTGTCCAGCCCGTGAGCCACCGGCACATCCACAGCCCCGAAGAGATCGACCTGCTGATCGCCGAAAGCCGCGACGGCGGGCTGCTGGAGCCCGACGAGCACCGGCGGCTGCGGCGCGCCCTGCAGCTGGGCATTCGCCCCGCGCGCCACCTGATGGTGCCGCGGCAGGAGATCGCGGGGGTGGAGATCGACACGCCGGTGGACCAGGTGCTGCTGCGCATGGCCCAGACGCCGTACACGCGCCTTCCCGTCTACCGCGGCGACATCGACCACGTGGAAGGGCTGCTGCACACCAAGGACCTGTTCCGCGGCTGGCTGGAAGGGGGCCGGGTGCGCTCCGTCCGCGAGCTCATGCGCCCCATCCTGATGGTGCACGAAAGCGTCACGGCCGACCGGCTGCTGACGCTGATGCGCGAGCGGCGCAGCCACGTGGCCATCGTGATGGACGAGTTCGGCGGGGTGGCGGGGCTGGTGACGCTGGACGACGTGCTGACGGAGGTGATGGGCGAGATCGCCGACGAGTTCCGCGTCAACGAGCCGCGCCCCGAGCGGCTGGACGACGGCCGCGTGCGCCTCCCCGGCTGGCTGCGGCTGGACGAGGCCGAGCCCTGGATCGGGATGCTGTGGGAGGGCGAGGCCGACACGGTGGGCGGGCGGGTGATGGAGGAGCTGGGCCACGTCCCCGAGCCCGGCGAGCGGCTGCGCATCGACGGGGTGCAGGTCGAGGTGGAGTCGGTGGCGGGGCACGCGGTGGCCTCCATCCTGGCCACGCCGTACCAGGACGAGCGGGCGGAGCGGGAGGGGCACGATGGATAAGCTGGTGCCCATCCTCATCATCACCGTGCTCATCCTGCTGAACGCGCTGTTCGTGGCGGCCGAGTTCGCGATCGTGGGCGCGCCGCGGGCCGCCATCGAGCGCCGCGCGGCCGACGGCGACGCGGTGGCGCGCATCGTCGCGGGGATCCTGCGCGATCCGCGGCGGCAGGACCGCTACATCGCCACGGCGCAGCTGGGCATCACCATCGCCTCGCTGGGGCTGGGCATGTACGGCGAGCACGTGCTGGCCGAGTGGATCGGCCACTCCCTGGAGGGGCTGGGGCCGCTCAAGGCGCCGGCCGCGCACACGCTGGCCAGCGTCCTGGCGGTCGCCATCCTCACCTACTTCCACATCGTGGTGGGCGAGATGATCCCCAAGTCGCTGGCGCTGCAGTCCGCCGAGCGCGCGGCGCTCATCGTGACGCCGGTGATGCTGGGGATTCAGCGGGTGGTGATCCTGCCGGTGATGCTGCTGAACGGCATCGGCAACGCGCTGCTGCGGATGGCGGGGATCAACCGCTTCGTGGCCAGCGGCGAGCACTACCGGACGCCGGAAGAGCTGCAGTTCATCGTCCGCGAAAGCCAGGCGGGGGGCATGCTGCGCAGCGAGAGCGCCGACGTGGTGCAGGAGCTCCTGGAGTTCGGCGAGCTGACGGCGGGGGAGGTGATGATTCCCCGGGTACGCTGCGTGGGCATTCCCGCGGGCGCGCCCTCCGAGGAGATGCTGCGCATCCTGCGGACGACGCCGCACACGCGCTATCCCGTGTACGAGGGAAGCATGGACCACATCGTGGGGGTGGTGCACATCAAGGACATCCTGCGGCGCATGCCCAACCGCCGCGCGCTGCGGCCGTCGGAGGTGCGCGAGGTGCCCTTCATCCCCGAGACGGCGGGGATGGACGCGGTGCTGGGGGCCATGCGCCGCGTCAACAGCCAGATGGCGGTGGTGATGGACGAGCACGGCGGCACGGCGGGGGTCATCACCATCGAGGACCTGTTCGAAGAAGTCGTCGGCGAGATCGAGGAGGGGTGGGCGCAGCGCCCCGGCGCCGACCGCGACCCCGAGGGCCGGCTGCGGGTGCCGGGGACCATGCGTATCGGCGAGGTGGGCGAGGAGCTGGACCTGGTGCTGGAGCACCCCGAGGTCGACACGGTCAGCGGGCTGGTCCTGGCGGAGCTGGACCGTCCGCCGGTCGTCGGCGACACGGTGGAGTGGGACGACGTGCGCTTCGAGGTGACGGCCACGGAGGGCCACGGCGTCACCGAGTGCGCCGTGACGCCCCTGCGGCCCCTGAACCGCCGGGCGGAGGACAGGGAGTAGGGGGGACCGGCATCGAACTGCGTCCGCGGGGCGCCCCCTCCGCTCGCGTATACGGAATCCGGGAAAACAACACCTTTTGGGGTACAGAGGAACAGAGTCAGACAGAGAAAGCGAGCTGAAATGTCAGCCAGGTTCCTCTGTCTGACTCTGTTCCTCTGTACGATCATTCTTTTTCAGGATCCGGTATTAGGCTCGCACCTCCCCCAAAACTGCTGGGGGAGGTTGGGTAGGGCGGGAGTTGGGTGGTTCGACGGATTTCGAGCTGCGTCCGAAAGGGGCCCCCTCTCCCGGCCTCTCCCCCGCAAACTGCGCGGGAGAGAGGTGACGCGCGCGGAATCTCCGGTGCGCTCCGGAGAAGGCGATGCGAGTACAGCCTGTCGGAGCGGGATCGAATTCTCCCCTTTCTCCCGCGCAGCGGGGGAGAGGGGCCGGGGGAGAGGGGGCCTCTCGGGCGCCAGTGCGATGCCGGCCGGCGATCCTCCCGCCTTGTCCAGAGGCGCTCCTTTGACGATCTTGAACCACCTTCCCCGCCGTTGTACGTAGAATCCGTCCGTTCCGCGCCCTCGCGTTCGGGCGTGCGGGGAGAACCCACGATCCGAGAGATCCCCATGTCCAGGCTCAAGCTGCAGGTGGAATCCATCCAGGTGGTGTCGTTCGAGCCCAGCGGGAACGCGGCCGGCGCGCCGGCCGAATCGCTCCAGTGCACCATCGACGACGACTGCATGGTGACGGGCGGCATCAACTCGTGCTGGTGCAGCGAGATCAACTCGTGCTGGTGCACCGAGGCCAATTCCTGCGACTGCCCCTGATCCGCGCCCGCACCCCGGCGGCCCCGGACCCCGCGTCCGGGGCCGTTCGCGTTCCGGGGAGGCGGCACGCGCGGAGCCGACGCCGTTCCGCGGAGCCCCGCCACGGGTTTCGTCGCTTTCCCCGGCCGCTTACATTCGCGCCCTCTTCCGCCACCGGGCGGAAGCATGGCCTGACCCGGACCCGAGAACGCCGCCGATGCCCACGCTTCCCAGCCGCGACGACGCGCTCGCGCTGATGCACCAGCACGTCCAGAGCGAAAGCCTGCGCCGCCACATGTACTCGGTGGAGGCCGCCTGCCGCGCCTACGCCCGCCGCTTTGGCGAGGACGAGGCGCTGTACGGCCTGGCGGGGCTGATGCACGACTTCGACTACGAAGAGTTTCCGGACGAGCACCCGGTACGCGGGGTGGAGATGCTGCGCGAGCGGGGGTACCCCGACGAGGTGTTGCACGCCATCCAGGCCCACTACGCCGCCCGCACCGGGGTGCACCCCACGACCCGTCTGGACCGCACCCTGCACGCCTGTGACGAGATCACCGGCCTGATCACCGCCGCGGCACTGGTGCGCCCCAGCCGCTCGGTGATGGACCTCGAGGCGCGTTCCGTGCTGAAGAAGATGAAGGACCGCGCGTTCGCAGCCGGCGTGGACCGGGCCGACGTGCTGCACGCCGCCGAAGAGCTCGGCCTCGAATTTGCGGAACATGTGGCGTTCGTCATCGAAGCCATGCGTGGGGTCGCGCCGCGGCTGGGGCTGGCCGGGACGGAGTGACGGCGGAGCGTCCTTCGGGACGTAACACTGTCCCGTTCCGCCACGGCGAAGGGCGTGACCAGGTGCAGGGGAGGAGGGATCGCGGAAAAGCTGATCCTGCCTTATTCACCCCAAACGCAATCCATGAGTCATAGATAGAAAAAACCCATGTCGCATCTTCTTGGGTTGCAGTAAGATGGGTGGTGTCGAAGCAACCATCCGTCCACAAGCCCGTGAATCTACGACATGGGTGACT
>NZ_DASWNM010000088.1:0-6771 GCF_036399255.1 Longimicrobium sp. | reverse complement strand
CAGCAACCGCGACGACCTGTGCAGCGGAGGGGGATCGGGAGCGTGCGTCAGCCACGTGACGCGGTACGTGTGGTCCGGCGACCAGGTGCTGTGGGAGCTGCGGCTGGACGCGGAGGACAGGTTCGACCTGGAAGCCGTGTCCACGACCGGGCTGTACCACGGGCGGGTGAGCTACTTCCACGCCGGCGGCATCGACCGCCCGCTGGTGATCCGCAAGGAGGGAAGCCCCACCATCATCCCGCACGAGAACTGGCGCGGCCAGTTCGCGCGGGGCACCTACACCAGCGGCGCGGTGAGCGACTGCACCGGCCAGACCACCGGGTGCACCAACATCAACTGGCCCGGCTACCGGACCACCGCCCGTCACGCAAGAAGCGGTGGCGGCCCCGACATCCGGACCTGGTTCGGCGGCCTGGTGGATGGCATGCGCGACGCCAGCGGCCAGATGTACATGCGCAACCGCTACTACGACCCCGGCACGGGCCAGTTCACGCAGACGGACCCGATCGGGCTGGCGGGCGGGCTGAATGCCTACGGGTTCGCGGCAGGGGACCCGGTTTCATATTCAGATCCGTATGGGCTCAAAGCGGATTCAATCTACGTAACGGGGAGCCCTCAATTCCGACGGGCCGTCATCGGAGGACTCTTGACCCTCGCCCGCACTCAGCCGTGGTTTGGTGCTGTTTACAACGTAGTCGCTGCTTCTCCCCGCTTCAATGTTCGGATTCACGAGGATCAGACAAGTTCGTCTTGCGTAAAGCGCGGCCAGATGTCGGTAAACTGCCAGTTTATGGCCGACCGCCGGAATGCGATAATCGTCCTCGGCTCCAACCCTGACGCAACGAGCCTTGCGAGAGGGGCTGGACACGAGATCATTCACGCCTTTGGAGACTTGGCGAAGAACAACGGTGCAGTGCAGTTTGATCCAGACTGCGGCCTGCCTGACAGTTCTCCCAACGGTTGCGTCGAGTACTACGACGATCAAAACCGTGATGTGCTGAGGCTGCCAAATACCAACGATCCGGAAGGAAAAGAATACGCCGAAGAACACAACCTGCCACCTTCCTAGTCAGCCATGAAACCGAACACAACCGAGTTCCGGAAGCGAAAAGCCACTCATAAGGCGTGGTTTGCAATCCTTATTTGTCTCGCGTTCGCACCTGCTTGCCGTCAGGGATCACCCGCCGCCAGCCCGCTAGAAGGGCAATGGATGCTCCGGATGGAGACGACGGGTGGTTTTGATGGCCGCCCTTACGTCAGTCGCGGGATCTTGGTTCTCCATTCCGAACTGCCGCGCTACCCAGAGGACCCGGAGCCGAGCGATTCCACGATTGTCGGCCGTGCATACGTCAATCTTTCTTCGGCAGGGCTAAATGCCGAAGATCTTTTCCAAGAGGGACCAGGTGCAGACCGGATCGAGACGGTGCATGCGTTCCTTCGTGGCACTCGAGTTGTCATCCACTTGGCACCATACCTCAAAGACGCTTCACCAATCATGACGGGCAACCTCACGGGGGATGGCATTGCGGGCACATGGCTCTCCACTGTCGAGAACGCGGCTCCAGTTCAGGGTTCATTCACCATGAAGCGTGAACGGACGCAGCAGTATTCCGACTCAGCTGCGACCCGGGCGACCAGAGGTGTTCGGGATTGGAACGGATCGTAAGCCGATCTGGCGATTCATCGCGCATATGTGCTGATGTTACCGGGATCAGCGAGGGAACCAATCAAACCAACCGCGGCAAGTCCTGTGAGCAAATTGCAGATACACACGTGTACGCGAACGACTATGCTTCGGCGGAGCATTGACGCCGCCCGCGGGACGGCGCTGGCACTGCTGCTCCTGGCCGGGTGCGGAAGGGACGGCGGGGGCTCAGCCGCCGAGCAGACGTCGCGGTACATGCTTCCCCAGGCGTCTGGCGTGCATCTTGGGATGAGCTGGGGCGAGTTGCAGCGCACCCGGCCGGCGTCCGCGACCGCGAAGGGCTGTTGAGCGAAGCGACCACCAGCGGGACCAACGAGTACCTGTTCCGGCAGGACAACCGTGAGCCGGAACTGGGCAGCACGCGCGGCTCGCTCGCGGTGGGTACGCATGCGCCCGCGCCCGGCTTCCGCCGGTAGCGGTGATCCAGCCCGAACCGTCGCAGAAATCGAGTCTCGATGGACGTCACTCGTAGGCGCCCCCGCTGTATCCAGCACGCGCGAGGTCCCCGCGCGAGGTGTCATCCCCGCACGATCCTACCGGGTGCTTACCTGGAGGCCACCCGGCGCCACGCTCACCCTGGAGTACTCCGTGGGCCGGGCACCGCCCGGTGGCCCCAGCATCCTGGCGACCGTTCGCGCCCCCGTAGAGGTGCGGCGCATCGGCCCCATCCGATCCGGGTGAGGCCGTTCTCACGCAAAGCGATCGGCGGCTTGGTGGACGGCATGCGCGACGCCAGCGGCCAGATGTACATGCGCAACCGCTACTACGACCCCGCCACCGGCCAGTTCACGCAGACGGACCCGATCAGGCTGGCGGGCGGGCTGAATGCCTACGGATTCGCGGCGGGGACCCGGTCACATACAGCGATCCGTACGGGCTCTCACCGGAGGAGGATGGCGAGGACTGCTGCCGGAAATTCCTGATGCGCCTCGGAGAGATCACGCGCGGGGCCTCAGCTCACGCAGTGCTCCGCGAGTATGGCGATGAGATCGCCGCCGCCGCTGACAGGAGGGGAGTTAATCCTGGGTTGATCAAGGCCATCCTTCACGAAGAGATGACTCATCAGATGCCTGGGGAGGACTTTGCCGAGGCAATCGGCATTGGCTCAACCATTGGGTTGGGCCAAGTCACGGAAGGGAAACACGGCTACACTCGACGTGATCTGATGGATCCTGCGGTGAACATCCAGGCAGTTGCAACCCATCTACGTTTTGTGACCGCTGAAGACCCAATCAACCCGGACAGACTCGTTGCATCATGGGCGACAAGTTACAACTGTAACTCCTGCACATCAGTCAGCGAGTACGGCACCCGGGTAGAGAGGTACTACCAGCGGTGGTTCTCCAACGAACGTTGACTGACGAACACGTCGAAACCAAAAGAACCGGGTGCAGGCATCCGAAGGAGAT
The DNA here is from genome assembly GCF_036399255.1 of Longimicrobium sp. Lineage (GTDB taxonomy): Bacteria > Gemmatimonadota > Gemmatimonadetes > Longimicrobiales > Longimicrobiaceae > Longimicrobium. Next base: position 3,657 of record NZ_DASWNM010000088.1, on the reverse strand, counting down.
GATATGTCGCGAGTATGGACACTGATGTTGGCGATATTTGGACTTCTGGCATTCGCTGGCGCGGCGCTGTCTCTGTCGGTGTTACCAGATCAGACCGCGGAATTCAGCAGGGAGCCGGAAGACGTCTACCTCGCGATATTTTGGGCGATATCCTGCTTTCTCCTCGGCGCCTTCATGGTTGCCGCCGCCCTTCGGGCCCATCAAGGCCGGCGGCGGAACCGACTGCGCGACTATATCGCTGCAGCGCTAACTATCGGGATCGGAATGCTACTGGTCATCATGGGGGGCCTCAGCACTGTAGACGCGCTGTGGCTCATCCCGCTGGGGCTTTGCTGCATCGGAGCGGCTGTCGCCTACCTGCGCCATTCTCGGCCGGTACACTAACGAACTGAACACATCGGGTGTTCGGACTTTCTGCACCGTGCCGGTGGCACACACGAGCCGTACGAAATCGAGAGGAACCGGAGATGCGCCCGTGTGGCGCCTTGGGGCGTACACGCGCTGATCGCTCACGAGTTCGGGCACGCCTACCATTTCCTGAAGCACGGGGACGGACAGATACAGGCGCCCGCGATCCGTTCTGAGAACCTGCTCAACCGTGCCTTGGGTAGACCGGCCCGGTCCGAACGCTGCCGCCCCTGAGGGCTGTGGTGGGCGGCGATCCGAGCACGCCCGCTGGACACTTGGGGGGCCAAGACGATCGTCGGGTTCATCGCAGGCCTTGGCTGTTTGGCATTCCACCTCCAATGGATGTACGACTGGGGGAGCGAGCGCCACCTGGAGCTGCCGACGGCACTCGTCCATACGATCACCTTATTGAGTCTGAACGCGCCGCTGTACCTAACCGCTATCGGCACCCTCGTTCTACTCCGGCGACTGTGGCTTTTTCGCGGGCGGCGCCAGCGGCACCCGTGAGCAGTGTATTGGGCATACCCCTGGTATTCGTTCACCCGTTGCGCCGAGTTCCGAACGAATCGTAGCGGCGCCGAGTTGCGGGATAGTGGTGAGCGCCCGCGCCGACGCGTACTGCAGGACCTGCCGCTCGATCTCGGCGTCCACCTACGCCAGTTGCGAGCGCACCCACGCTAGCGCTCAAGAAGATCCAGAATCTCCCGGCGGCGCTCGTCGCCCGGGCGGTCAGCGCCACGCTCGAGCGCGCGCCGCCTTCCGCAGTTCCCGCACCTTCTCGCCGTAGTGGCCCCGCGAAGCTTTCCGGATCACCAGGCACTCGCGCAGCAGGTCGTTCTACTCGGCGGACCAGCGCCTGCGCTACTACCAGGAGAACGTGCTGAACGGCGGCACCTCGGTGACCAGGGCGGGGGTGTGGGAGGAGTACCGCTACGATCCGCTGGGGCGGCGGGTGCTGGTGCGCAGCAACCGCGACGACCTGTGCAGCGGAGGGGGATCGGGAGCGTGCGTCAGCCACGTGACGCGGTACGTGTGGTCCGGCGACCAGGTGCTGTGGGAGCTGCGGCTGGACGCGGAGGACAGGTTCGACCTGGATGCCGTGTCCACGACCGGGCCGTACCACGGGCGGGTGAGCTACTTCCACGCCGGCGGCATCGACCGCCCGCTGGTGATCCGCAAGGAGGGCCAGCCGACGAGCGTCCGGAGCGGCTCCGCACCGTTCTGGCGGCTCAACGTGCTGAACCCCAAGAGCTCTTTTGACTGTGCTGATGGCGCTTCCCCCGTTTCCCATGTCGTTCGCGGACGCGCCCGTGCCGTACACGGTGGTGCTGCTGTGCCTGGCAGCGGGCGTGGCGGCATCCATCCGCCTACACTGGCTGCTGAGGCAGTCCCGGCACGATCGAATCGACCTGCGGCCAAGGGACAGCGTATTTGGGGGACGGTCGTGGATCTGGCAGCAGAACGTGCTGGATGCGCGCAACTATCGTCCGGGGACTGGCGGCGCCATCGTCCGCCGGCTGCTGCAATGCATGGTGATGCAGGTCGTGAGCTTCATGGCGGCGATCATCGCCGCGTTCTGGGCGATGCTGTAACACGATAACGCACCCAGACGCCCACTCGCGGGGGAAGGCCGGCAGCGGCACGGATCCGGAGGCCTGATTGACGGGATTCGGACAGATCCCCACTCGCGGGCGCATGGAGCCCCCCGGAGTAACGGTCCACGCGAGTCCCCGTCGCATCGGCTTCTGTCGGATTGAACGCGGTCGATCCAAACAAGTGATTGGCCCGCATTGCGTTACGGCGTTAGATTGATGGCGGCCCTGCGCGTATGCGCCCGCGCCGGCCGGGTGATTCTCCGGCAGTCTCGCGCGCGGTGGCACCATGCGAATCTCCCGGTTCCTGCTCCCCTACGCCCTGGGCGCCGTCTCGGTGCTCGCCATGGCGGTCGCCGCCGAACGCGCCTCTCCGGGCGCGCTGGGCCGCGCCGGCGGCACCCTGCGCCCGGGGGTCCCGCTCCCCGGCGCCGTCGCGGACGGGGCGCCCGCCGCGGAGGCCGTTCCCGCCCCCGCCGCTGATCCCCCGCGCGACGTGCCGTTCGGCGTGGGGCCCGACGCGCCGGTTCCCTCCCCCGCCATCCCGCCGGTAGCGCCCCCGGCGGGGGCATCCGGGCTGGGGCTGCTGATCCCCGTGCAGGGAGTGGGCGCGGCGAGCCTGGTCGACACCTACGAGCAGTCGCGCGGGCAGGGCCGGCGGCACGACGCCATCGACATCATGGCCGCGCGCGGCACGCCCGTGATGGCCGTGGCCGACGGCGTGGTGATGAAGCTGTTCCAGAGCGGGCGCGGCGGCATCACGTTGTACGAGCTGGCGCCCGACCGCCGCACCATCTACTACTACGCGCACCTGGACCGCTACGCGCCCGGCATCGCCGAGGGGCGGCCGCTGCGCCGGGGCCAGGTGCTGGGCTACGTGGGCAACACGGGCGATGCGGGTCCCGGCAACTACCACCTGCACTTCGAGGTGTCGACCACCGCCGACCCGCGCAAATACTGGGGCGGCGTTCCCGAAAACCCGTATCCGCTGCTGCGGTAGGCCCTGTCCTGCAGACGGTGTCGCCATGCTTTTCACCGCGATTGACTTCCTGAGAGGGTGTTGCTACCCCCCCAATCCACAAAGAAGCGATGACTTCCTGAGGGAGCGCACCACGTGCAACCCGGTTCCATACAACCGCCTGCGCGCGACCGAAGGACCTGCTCTCCGGCGAGGCGGGGCCGGCTTCATGCCGCGGGACCAGCCCGTCGTTCTGCTGGCGAGGTCCTTCGGTCGGCGCCAAGGTGCAGTGTACACGCGAGGTACGGGGCGGCGCCTCCCTCAGGAAGTCAATCACAGGGTCAGGTTTAGCAACACCCTTTGAGCTCGACTTTGTCCAATTCGAAGTCTTAGGGCGGCGGCAGGTCTCGCCAAAACACCCGTCCAGTTTACATTGGGTGCATGTGCCTACCTGCCCCTGCGATCGCGATCGGATTTGCTGAGTTCGAGGCGCTCATCGTCTCGTTCTCACCTCTTTTCACGCAGCCTACCTTCGCCAATGCGCGCCAATTGGTCATCGGCGCGCTGCTGTCACCCGGCAGGCGCACCGTCACCGCGGCACTCCGCATCTCCGGCCTGGAGGCGCAGCGCACCTTCCAGAACTATCACCGCGTGCTCTCCCGCGCGCGCTGGAATGCGCTACAGGCCAGCCGCATCCTG
>NZ_DASWNM010000087.1:0-180928 GCF_036399255.1 Longimicrobium sp. | reverse complement strand
ATCCGCGGCGGCGCGCTTCGTTTTTTGTCTTCTCCGTGTCCTCGGTGTGACGCCGAATCCGGGAAAACAACAACTGCATGCGTACAGAGGAACAGAGTCAGACAGAGGAACCCGGATGATCTCCTGGCTCGCTTTCTCTGTCTGACTCTGTTCCTCTGTACGATCATTCTTTTTCAGGATCTGGTCTGAGGATGAGACGGCCCCGTGGGGAATGCACGATCGGGCTGAGAACCTGGTATGATGGATCGTCAGCCAGAGGAGCAGGGAAATTCGATCCGCATCATTCAGAGAATCCGCGGAAAAGATTGGGGACGGCTGCACCTTTTCCGCGCGGCACCGCACCGATGTGGTGCGCCCCCGCCGCCGGACCGGGCGGCGCGGTTCCGGGCCAAGCCCTTGTGAATCCATGAGTTGCGAGAAACGGTGCTTTCGGTCCGGCCATTGCTCTTCTCCGGCGTCATCCACACCCCTGGACGCCCCCGCCTTTTGCGGCGCCGCGTCCCTTCATCCCCCGTCGGAGGACGCCTCTCATGAAGCGCAGTCTGTTCCTTCTTGCCCCGCTGGCCCTGGCCGCGTGCGCCGACCAGGCGCCGCTGGCGCCGGCCATTCCCGCGGAGGCCTCGCAGGCCGCCGCCGCGCAGGCCGCCGTGGTCCCGGGCGAAGTGATCGTCAAGTTCCGCGCGGGCGCCTCGTCCACGGCGCGCGGCGCGGCGCTGCAGCACGCCAACGCCGCGGTGCGCGAGCGCATCGTCACCGCCAGCATGCGCCGCGGCGGCGACAGCGACGGCCTGGTGGTGGTGCACTCGGGGCTGGGCACCGGCGCCGCCATCGAGCGGCTGCGCGGCAACCCCAGCGTGGAGTACGCCGAGCCCAACTACGTGTACCAGCACAGCGCCGTCAGCAACGACACCTACTTCACCAACGGCTCGCTGTGGGGCATGTACGGCGGCGCCACCACGCCGGCCAACGTGTACGGCAGCGGCGCCGGCGTGGCGTGGGCGGCCAACCACACCAGCTGCAGCAACGTGTACATCGGCATCATCGACGAGGGCTACATGTACACGCACGAGGACCTGGCCGCCAACGCGGGCACCAACCCGGGCGAGGTGGCGGGCAACGGCGCGGACGACGACGGCAACGGGTACGTGGATGACGTGTACGGCTGGGACTTCGCCGGCAACAACAACTCCGTCTTCGACGGCACCACCGACGACCACGGCACGCACGTGGCCGGCACCATCGGCGCGGTGGGCGGCAACGGCAAGGGCGTGGCCGGCGTGTGCTGGGGCGTAAAGCTGCTGAGCGGCAAGTTCCTGGGCAGCAACGGCGGCACCACGGCCAACGCCATCAAGGCGGTGGACTACTTCACCGACCTCAAGACGCGCCACGGCATCAACCTGGTTGCCACCAACAACTCGTGGGGCGGCGGCGGCTTCTCGCAGGCGCTGCAGGACGCCATCGAGCGCGCCAACGCGGCCGGCATCCTGTTCGTCGCGGCGGCGGGCAACAGCACCTACAACTGCGAAGTGAGCGCCTGCTACCCGGGCGAGTACCCCAACGCCAACATCATCTCGGTGGCCTCCATCACCAGCACGGGCGCCATCAGCTCGTTCTCCAACTACGGCTCCACCACGGTCGACATCGGCGCCCCGGGCAGCGGCGTGTACTCCACGGTGCCGGCGAGCTCCAAGGGCAAGGTCGTCTCCGGGTACGCCAGCTACGGCGGCACGTCGATGGCGTCCCCGCACGTGGCCGGCGCCGCCGCGCTGTACGCGGCGTACCACCCGGGCTCGTCGGCGGCGACCATCAAGAGCGCCATCCTGACCAGCGCGCTCCCCACCGCCTCGCTGAGCGGCAAGACGGTGACGGGCGGGCGCCTGAACGTGGCCGCCTTCTGATCGGTCCGGCCTGAGCGGCGGCGCCCCGCGCCGCCGTACCGCACGAAGCCCCGGCCGCCATTCGCGGCCGGGGCTTCGTCGCATCCGCCGTCCCGCCAGAGACTCCGGCGACGACGGTCCCGATCCGGATCTCCACGATCACGGAAAGGACGGCGTCCCCTGCATCTTCCCGGTCCTGCTCTCCGCACGCGGCAGGGTGCGGCCCGGACGGGACAATCTGGGGAGGGGCAGGGACATGCCCGCGTGCCCGCGCACCCCGGCCGGCTGGGCGCCGTTGGCCGGAAGCTGAATCCGATCCACGACTTGCGACGTAGAATGCCCGCGGCGGCCCGCATGGCAGGCCACGTGCGTTCCGGTGTGGCGTGCCGGTGCCGTCCACCTTTCATCGACCAGGAACCGCCGATGATGCGCTCCCGCGCGCTTTTCCGACTTGCCCTCGCGGCCGCCGCCGCCCTTGCGCCGTCCGTGGCCCGGGCGCAGGAGCTGACGCCCCGCGAGATCGCCGCGGCCGCGCAGCGCGCGACCGTGCAGATTCGCGCCCTGGACTCGCGGGGCGGTGTGGACGCGCTGGGCAGCGGGTTCTTCGTGAGCCCGGACGGCGTGATCGTCACCAACTTCCACGTCATCCAGGACGCCCACGCGCTGCAGGTGGAGACGTTCGACGGCGAGGTGTACGACAACGTCTACTACGTCACCTCCGATCCGCGGCGCGACGTGGCGGTCCTCAAGGTCCCGGTGGAGGGCGCCGTGAGCCTGCGCCTGGGCAGCGACACCGCGGCCGTGGTGGGCGCCGAGGTCTACGCCATGGGCCACCCGCTGGGGCAGACGGGCACCTTCAGCGACGGCCTGGTGAGCGCCAGCCGGACCGTGGAGGGCGTGTCGATGATCCAGATTTCCGCGCCCATCTCGTCCGGCTCGTCCGGCGGGCCGGTGATGGACGGCCGCGGCGAGGTGATCGGCGTCGCCACGATGGTGATGTCGGGCGGGCAGAACCTGAACTACGCCGTCCCCGTGCGGTACGTCCGGCCGCTGCTGCAGACGGGCGACCCGCCCCAGCGGTTCGCCCGCTCGCAGCTGCCGCGTGCGTCCGGGGGACTGGCCTCCGTCGGGGAGCCGGGCGTGGAAGCGGGAACGAACCTGCGGCCGCGCGGATCGGCGCGGTCCGCGCGGACGGAGGAGGACCGCTGGGAGGCGCAGGTGATCGGCTTTCTGGAAAACGGCGAGGAGGTGCTGGAGCGCGAGGGCTTTGCCCGCACGCACAACTACGAAACCGGCACGCTGGCCCGCGGCGCATCGGGGACGGTACGCGTTCGCCTGGACGCGGGCGTCACCTACATGCTGCTGGGCGCGTGCGATACGGACTGCGACGACGTGGACCTGAAGATCCATGGGCCGCGCGGCACGCTGCTGGACAGCGACACGGACGCGGACGACTTTCCGGTGGTCAGCGTGACGCCCTCCGTGAGCGGCGAGTACACCGTCCGGGTGACGATGGCGCGCTGTGACACGTCGATCTGCTACTACTCGCTCGGGGTGTACGGAAAGCGATAGGCGCTCGCCGCCGCGGTCCGCGCCGGATCCACGCCGGCTTCCGTCCCCGCCGTCCGCAGTGGCGGCGGGGCGTAGCGCGGGAGCAGCTGGCCCTGCTGCACCACCGTGCCGCCCGGTCCCAAGCCTGCGCCGGGTTCTTTTCCGGCGGCGCCACGCGCGACTGCATCCACGCCCGCGAGCTGCTCTCCGCTTGGCTCCCCACACCGGACCCGAGCGCCGCACCGTCCCCGCCGTCCGCATCGCCGGCGCGGCGTAGAGATTGAGAGCCCGCCAGGCGAGAGCGATCCGTCTGCACAGGCGCTTGCTCTGCACGCGCTTTTGTCCCATGCTTGAAGCATGGACATCACGTACCGGCTGCAGGGCGTCTGTTCGAGTGGGACGAAGACAAAGCCCGGAGCAACGTCGAGAAGCACGGGGTTACCTTCGAGGAGGCGGCCGAGGCGTTCTTCGATCCTTTCAGCCAGGGCGGTGACGCGTCGTCCGGGGCCGAACGGCGCGATTTTCTCCTTGGCTACTCGCTGACGCAACGCCTGCTGCTGGTGGTGCACACGGACCGGTCCAGCCGAACGCGGATCATCTCCGCCCGGCCGGCGACACGCGCGGAAAGGAAGCTGTATGAGCAGGTCTGACGAACCGGGAACCCTCCGCTTGCGCGCGCGGCCTTCGCAGGCGGTGACGCTGTCCATCCCTTCCGACACCCTGGAACTGGTCCGCCGGGTGGCGGCGACGCGAGACATGGCTCCCGAAGCCCTGCTCAAGTTCTATATCGGACAGGGTCTTCGGCAGGATGCCGCGCGTCTCTTCTCGGAGCGCATCATGGAAACCACGGCCGAGGTTCTCGCGCGGCACATCCCTTCCGAGGAAGAGCGCTCCGCGATCCTGCGCGAGATCCGTGGCGAAGCGGCAGCATGACCGCCTGATCCGAATCCAGCAGATCGAAAGTCTGAATCGGTGGGCCGCTGAGGGTATCGGCGGCTCCTTTTTGTTACGCGAACTTCCAGGCCTGACGAACTCGATGTTTCTGGAATGCACGGCCAGCGGATCGCCGCTCTCGAGGAAGCTGGCGAGGCATCGAGGGAACGACGACGTGCATTGCTTGGGCATATCGTGCCTCAGGACGGCGCGCTGGAGTGACAATTGAGGAGTGGCCGATTGACTGCTGCGGACGCGCAGGCGCTTGGAACGCCGCACACGGTCGGGCCGCCGAGTCCGCGCAGGCGGACTTTGCGACTTTCCAGCGGCGAATTCATTCGCTCCAGCGGGCGGACGGCACGTTGCCGGATTGGAATCGCAACGCGCATCATTCGCTCCGGACCCGGCCCCGATGGGCGAGATCGGTGCTCGACGACCGGCGCGGAAATGGCCGACAGTAGATTCCTCGGTCGCGCGCCGGGTCCGGGGTGAGGGAAGGTGCAGTGCGGCGCTCCCTCGGAATGACAAATCGGTCCACCTGTAGACGGGTTCTCTGTAATCCCCAATCCAATTGACCCCGCACCGCCCGCGCGCTATCGTGCGGGCGGTGGATCTTCTGCGCCGGTAGCACCTTCCTCCCTGCGCCCGCCCGGGCGCGCATCCGTCCCATGACCGAGCTGTCCGAACGCCTCGCCACGTTGTCGCCGGCGAAACGCGCGCTACTGGAAAAGCTGCGCGCCGGGCCGCCCATCCCCCGCGCGCCCGACGGGCCGGCGCCGCTCTCGGCGGAGCAGCGGCGGCTGTGGTACGTAATGCAGCTGGCGCCCGGCTACCCCGTCTACACCATCCCCATGGGCTTTCGGCTGCGCGGCCCGCTGGACGCCGGCGCGCTCTTCGACGCGCTGCGCGAGCTGGTGGCGCGGCACGAGATGCTGCGCGTGGCGTTCACCGAGCACGACGGCGAGCCGGTGCAGGTGGTGCACGACGAGGCGTCGTTCGCCCCACGGATCATCGACATCCCCGCGGACCCGTGGGCCCCCTCCGAGGCGCGCTACCAGGCGGACGAGTTCGCCCGCTCCACCTTTGACCTGGCCGCGGGCGAGAGCTTTCGCGCGACGCTGCTGCGGCTGGCGGATGACGAGCATCACCTGCTGCTGGGCGTGCACCACCTGGCGGCGGACGGCTGGTCCGCGGGCGTGCTGCTGCGCGAGCTGGGCGCGCTCTACGCCGCGCGGATCGCGGGTGAAGCGGTCGACCTGCCGCGGCCGCCGGTGCGCTACCGCGACTGGGCCGCGTTCCAGCAGCGCCCGCGGGAGGGGACGGACGCGGACGAGGCGTTCTGGCGCACGGAGCTGCGGGGCGCGCCGCACGTCATCGACCTTCCCCTGGACCATCCCCGCCCGCCGCTGCAGAGCTGGGACGGCGCCAAGCACCCCTTCGCCATTGCGCCGGAGCTGACGCGGGCGCTGGAGGCGGCGGCGCGGGCGGAGGGGACCACGCTGTACGTCGTCGTGGCGGCGGCGTACGCGCTGCTGCTCTCGCGCTACGCGGGGGAGGACGATTTTCTGCTGGGCACGCTGCTGGCCAACCGCCCGCGCCCGGAGCTGGCGGGGGTGGCCGGCTTCTTTGCCAACACGGTGCCGCTGCGGATGCGGATGGGGGGCGATCCCACGCTGCGCGAGCACCTCCGCCGCGTGCACGGCGTCGTCGCCGACGCGCAGCGGCACGGCACGCTGCCCTTCGACCGCATCGTGGAGCTGGCGGAGGTGCGGCGCGACTTCAGCCGGCCGCCGCTGGTGCAGGCGGTGCTCACCTTTGCGGACGGGCCTGCGGACTCGCTGGCCCTCCCCGGCGTGGAAGTGGAGCGGATGGAGCTGGATTCGCGCACCGCCATCTTCGACCTGACGCTGCAGGTGGAGCGGCACGGCGACGCGCTGGCCGCCGCGCTGCAGTTTCCCGAAGCCCTGTTCGACGAGACGACGGTGCCGCGGATGGCGCGGCACCTTCAATCCATCCTCCGCGCCATCGCCGCGGACCGCGGTCAGCCCCTCTCGCGCGTGGCGCTGGCGGACGAAGACGAGGCGCGGACCGTCGCGGAGTGGAGCGACGGAGGGCTGGCGGTGCTGGAGGACGGGACGATCCCCACGCTGTTCGAAGCGCAGGTGCGCGCCACGCCGGACGCGGCCGCCCTGGTCCACCTGCGCGACGAGATCACGTACGATGCGCTGAACCGGCGGGCCAATCGCATCGCGCACGGGCTGATGGCGGCGGGGGTCGCGCGCGGCGACTGCGTGGGCGTGTGCATGGCGCGCACGCAGTCGCTGGTGGCGGCGCTGCTGGGGGTGATGAAGGCCGGCGCCGCCTACGTGCCGATGGACCCCGCCCATCCCGCCCCCCGCCATCACGCCGTGCTGGCGCAGTCCCGCGCCCGCCTGGTCCTGGCCGACGCCGCGTCGCGCGCGGCCATCGGCCAGCCGCCGCCGGGCGTCGTCGTCACCACCATGGCGGAGGTGCAGGCGGAAGAGGAAGACGATCCGCCGATGCGCGCCGGGCCGCGCGACGTGGCGTACGTCATCTTTACCTCCGGCTCCACCGGCGGACCCAAGGGCGTGGCCATCGAGCACCGCGCCTCCGCGGCGATGCTGGCGTGGATGCCGGGGCTGCTGGGCGAGGAGCGCGAGGCGGTGCTGGGATCCACCCCCGTCACCTTCGACGTCTCCGTGGCGGAGCTGTTCGGGACGCTGTGCTGCGGGGGCACGGTGGTGCTGGTGGAGAACGCGCTGGCCGCGCTCCCCCCGGGCCGCACCGTCCTGGCCGCGCCCATGACGCCTACCGCCGCGGCGGAGCTGCTGCGCGAGGGGCGGCTGCCGCAGGGCGTCCGCGGCCTGCTGCTGGGCGGCGAGGCCGTGCCGCCGCCGCTGGTGAGCGCGCTGGCGGAGGCGGGGGTGGAGCGCGTCGTCAACCTGTGGGGGCCCACGGAAGATACGACGTACTCCACCTGGGCCGTGCTGGAGCCGTTCACCGACCGCGTCGGCATCGGCCGGCCGATCGCGGGGGGGCGCGTGTACGTGCTGGACGCCGCGTACCGCCACGCGGGGATCGGCGCGCCGGGCGAGGTGTGGACGGCGGGCGCCGGCGTGGCGCGCGGGTACGTGGGCCGCCCCGCGCTCACCGCCGAGCGGTTCGTCCCCGATCCGCACGGCCCGCCGGGGTCGCGCATGTACCGCACGCTGGACCGCGGCCGCTGGCGCGAGGACGGCGTGCTGGAGTACCTGGGGCGCATCGACGCGCAGGTAAAGGTGCGCGGCCACCGCATCGAGCTCCAGGAGGTGGAGCAGACGCTCGCGCTCCATCCCGCCGTGGCCCACGCCGCCGTCGCGGCGCGGGGCGAGGGCGGCGCGGCGCGTCGGCTCGCCGGCTGGCTGGTCGCGCGGCCGGGCGCGGAGCCGCCGGCCGCGCCGGAGCTGCGCGGCTTTCTTCGCGAGCGGCTGCCGGAGTACATGGTTCCCGCCGTGTTCACCTGGATGGACGCGCTGCCGCGCACGGGGAGCGGCAAGCTGGACCGCCGCGCCCTGCCGGACCCGGAGGCGGGCGCCGACGGCGGCGGGTTCGTCCCTCCGGCGCCGGGGATGGAGGAGCGGATCGCCGCCGTCTGGCAGGACGTGCTGGGGATCGAAACGGTGGGCGCGCACGACGACTTCTTCGACCTGGGCGGCCAGTCCATCCTGGCCACCCGCCTGGTCGCCCGGCTGCGCGTGGAGCTGGGCGTCGACCTTCCCATCGGCATGCTTATGCAGGCGCCCACCGTGCAGTCGCTGGCCCGCGCGCTGGCGGCGGGGGAGCGCGCCGTCCGCCTTCCGCTGGTCGCCCTGCAGACCTTTGGCGAGCGGCCGCCGCTGTTCCTGGCGCACCCGGCGGGCGGACACGTGATCTGCTATCGCGGGCTGGCGGTGAACCTGGCGCCGGACCAGCCGGTGTACGGGCTGCAGCCGCGGGGACTGGAGGATGGCAGGGAGCCCATCGCCGACCTGCGCGAGATGGCGGCGTACTACGTGGAGGGCATCCGCCGCTTTCGCCCGCGCGGGCCGTACCGGCTGGGCGGATGGTCGTTCGGCGGCGTGGTGGCGTGGGAGATGGCGCGCCAGCTGCGCGCCGCGGGCGAGGAGGTGGACCTGCTGGCGCTGCTGGACACCTCGCCGCTGACGGACGAGGCCATCGAAGCCGACCCGCGCGACCCGGCGGAGGTGATGATGCAGACCATCGGCGGCTACGCGGGGTGGATGGCGGCGGAACGCATCGACGTGGAAGCGGCGCGCCACCTGCCTCCCCTGGAGATGGCGCGCGCGATGATCCGCCAGGTGAACGACCCGCGGCTCCTTCCCGAGGACCGCGCGGAGCTGCTCGTGGCGCTTACCCGCGTGCGCAGCGCCAACCTGCAGGCGCAGGCCGCGTACGACCTGCGCCCGTACGAGGGGCACCTGACCTACTTTCGCACCGAGGGCTCGGCCGCGGCGGCGCTGCAGTCTTCGGCGGACGCGTTCTGGGGCTCGCGCGCGGAGAGCGTCACGGTCGTCCCCGTGACCGGCGACCACGGCACCATCCTGCACGAGCCCCACGTGCACCTGGTCGTGCGCGCCGTCCGGGACCGCGGCGGCTGATAAGGAAGGGCCTGTTGCGAATCCGCGGTTTGCGCATGCGGAAAACGTAAAAGCAACATCGGGAGTACAGAGGAGCAGAGAACAGCCAGAGGAACAGAGGAAGATTGGTCGTCCTCTGCTCCTCTGGCGTTTGTCTGTCCCTCTGTACCCCCGCTTTTCCCGTATGAGATGATGCGGATTGATTTTGCGGATCAGGGACGAATGTCTTTCATCGATGCAGAAGAGCCCTCCCGGCGCGCGGCCGGGAGGGCTCTCTTCTACGTCCAGCCGCGGCGGATCAGCAGCGGGTGCGGTCGTAGATCGTCGTGGTGATGGCGATGTCGCTGACGGCGCTGTTGAAGATGCCCGAGAAGGCGCAGTGCGACGGCTTGAGCCGGTTGCCCCAGTAGTCGCTGGCCACCGAGTCCTGGTACTGGATGACGGAGCTCTTGACGATGGCGACCACCTTGCTGCCCTTTTCCAGGCTGGCGCGCAGCACGCCGTACGCCAGCGAGTTGGTGGACAGCGCGTCCTTCATGGCGTACGCCAGGTCGGCGTTGCTGCCGATGCTGCGGCGCGGCCACGCCTTGCCCCGGCTGTCCTGCACGATCAGCGTAAGCGCGCCGCGGTCCCACTTGTAGTCCCTGCGCAGGATGGTCGCCAGCGCCGTGCCGATGCGCGAGTCGTCGGTGATCACGCGCTGGACGTAGCCGTAGGTGCTCTTTTCCAGCGTGGGCACCCTGACGTAGGTGGTGCTGCCGATGGTGCCGGCCACCGTGTAGTGCACGGCCCACCACGGCTGCGGGCTCACGTGCACCACGCACGAGCCGATGGTGCCCGCCACCGCCGACGGCGCGGCGGAGCCGGCCGTGGGACGCGCCTCGGTGGGCGTGGCGGCGTCCGCGTCGCAGGCGGCCAGCAGCGCGGGCGCGCCCACGGCGGCGGCGGCCATGACCGCGCCCTTGCCCAGGAACGCGCGGCGTTCCGGGTTCACCGGCGCCTCGGTGGTGGCTTGCGGGGAAAGATCGTCGCTCTTGGTGTGGGACATCCGTCCACCTCGCGGGATCGGGGGAGGGGTTTCCTCCCGTGTACGGGCGGAAGAAGCCGCCGCTGCTCATGCCGGCGGATCGCGGTGCCGGTCTGCACCCGCCGCCAGTGCGTGTGGAATGGCCCGGGACAGGAGGGGGCGTCCCGGATTCCGGTGAGAACGGGTGTCTCACCGGAGGCCAATAGGATAATCTGCTACACCGTCACATACAAGAACTATTTCACGCCGCGACTTCGGAGAAAAGATGCTCCACGGCGGCGGATTCGGATCGGTTCGAGACGCTGCGTTCTACGTGGCAGCCCGGCGCGCTCGTTCAGCCTCATCCCGAAGCCGGGAAAACAGCTTTATGGGTACAGAGGAACAGAGTCAGACAGAGGAAGAAAAATATTATCTCAGCTCGCTTTCTCTGTCTGACTCTGTTCCTCTGTACGATTATTCTTTTCAGGATTTTGGTATCAGGTCCAGAAAAAAGAAATTGTCGCACGCAGAGGCCTTGGAGCCTCCCTCTGCGGCCTCTGCGTGCGACTTATCTTTTTGCGCTGCGGATCAAGCAGCGGGGATCGGCGCCTACGCGCTTTCCGGCTGCGGATCCAGGCTGGGTGCCACGCGGTCGCCGATCAGCCGGTCGAAGCCGTTCTCCTCGGCGATCTCCATGGCGTACTCCAGCGGGCGGTCCTTGCGGATCCAGGGAAAGGGGATCACGGGGACGGGCTCCAGCAGGTCGGTGAGCGCCTCCAGGTTGGTGCGCTCGGCGATGCCGTTGCGGTCGGGGCCCAGCGCGTTCAGGATCACCCCGCGCACCCGCAGTCCCGCGTCGTGCGCGGCGCGGACGGTGAGCATGGTGTGGTTCAGCGTGCCGCGCCGGTTTCCCGCCACCACGATCAGGTCCAGCCCCCATCCCACGAACAGCCCGTCGTACGCCAGGTCGCGCGTAAGCGGCACCAGCAGCCCGCCGGCGCCCTCCACCAGGATGGCGTCGCGGTCTTCGGAGAGCGCGTGGTAGGCGGAGTCGAGCGCGTTCAGATCCACCGTGCCCCCCGCCCGGGCCAGCGCAACCCACGGCGCCAGCGGCTCCGAGATCAGGATGGGGCGCACCTGCTCCAGCGGGTCGTCGGCGCCGGCGGCGTCGCGCAGGCGCGCGGCGTCGCTGGCGGGGTCGTCGGCCTTGACCCCCGTCTCCACCGGCTTCATGGCGGCCACGCGCAGCCCCTTGCGGCGCAGCAGCCCAAGCAGCACGGTAGAGAGGTACGTCTTGCCGACCGCGGTGTCCGTTCCGGTCACGCCGATCCGGATCATGGGCTTCTCCTTGAATCGTCCGTCTTGGCCGCGGGCCGCGGCCGGCTGTCTGATACCGATCATGCGCCCGTGGTGTGCCCCGCAATCGCCTGTCCCGTGCCCCGCCACGCAAAGCGGTCGGGCGGTGGCGGGGCTCCGGCGGACAATTTGCAGAGTGTCCGCCTTCGCCCCGCGCAGAACCGAGCGCTTTCGCGAACCCCGACTCCATGCCGCACCGCACCCGACCCCGCGCCTCGGCGCTTCCCGGCAGGGACGAGCTGTACCGCCTGCTGGTGGAGAACGTCACCGACTACGCCATCATCCTGCTGAGCCCCGAGGGCCGGGTCACCACCTGGACCGAGGGCGCGGGGCGGATGTTCGGCTACGACGAGGAGGAGATCCTGGGGCAGCCGCTGGCCGTCTTCTTTCCCCCCGACGACGCCGACCGCGACGCGCCCGTGCGCGACCTGCACACCGCCATCCGCGACGGCCGCTGCGAGACCGTCGCCTGGCGCGTGCGGCGCGACGGCTCGCGCCTGTGGGCCAGCGTGGTGCTTACGGCCATCCACGACGCCGCGGGAAAGCTCATCGGCCTGGGGCAGATAACCCGCGACCTGACCGAGCGCAAGGAGGTGGCCGAGCGGTACGAGGAAAGCCGCCAGCGCTACCGGTCGCTGTTCGACAACAACCCCGACGGCGTGTGCTCGTTCGACCTGGACGGCACCCTGCGCACCGCCAACCCCGCCGCCGAGTCGCTGATCGGCTACGACGCCGACGACCTGCGCTCGGCCACCTTCTGGTCGCTGGTCTCGCCCGACGACCGCGAGCGCATGCGCGGCCTGTTCGGCCGCACGGCCGCCGGCGAGCCGCAGGGGGCCGAGACGGTGCTGGTGCACCAGAACGGGCGGCGGGTGGACGTGCGCGTAACCCTGGTGCCCATCGTCGTCGGCGGCGGCATCCTCGGCGTGTACTGCATCGCCGAGGACATCACCGAGCGGCGGCGCGCGGCGGCGGAGCGCGACTCGCTGCTGCTGCGCGAGCGCATTGCCCGCGCCGAGGCCGAGGCCGCCAACCGCGCCAAGACGGACTTCCTGGCCGTCGTCAGCCACGAGCTGCGCACCCCGCTGAACGCCATCGTCAACTTTTCGGAGCTGCTGCTGGACGGCGAGGCGGGCGCGCTGAGCGACCTGCAGCGCAAGCACCTGGACCGCATCCGCGGCAACTCGGGCCAGCTGCAGGGGATGATCGAGGACGTGCTGGGCTACACGCGGCTGGACTCCGGCGAAAGCGGCATCACCCTGGAGCGCGTGGACCTGTGCGCCGTGGTCAACGAGGTGGCGCGCGAGTTCGCCGGCACGCTGGGGCGCCGCGGGGTGGAGTTCCAGGTGATCGCCGAGGAGGACGCCTGCGCCGAGACGGACCCGCGCCGCTGCCGCGAGCTGCTGCGGGCGGTGCTCAGCAACGCGGCCAAGTTCACCGAATCCGGCCGGGTGGAGGTGTCGGTGCGCAGCGAGCCGGGGTGGGTGGCGGTGGCGGTGGCGGATACGGGGATCGGCATCGACGAGTCGCACCTGGAAAAGATCTGGGACCCGTTCTGGCAGGCCGAGCACCCGCTCATCCGCCGCGCGGGGGGAAGCGGGCTGGGGTTGAGCATCGCGCGGCGGCTGGCCGGGCTGCTGGGCGGCGACATCCACGCCGCCAGCACCCCCGGCGACGGCAGCACCTTCACGGTACGGCTGCCGCTGGCGCAGTAGTCCCCAAAGACTGCGCTGCGCCAGCGGGGGCCCCTCCCCCGGCCCCTCCCCGTTCGTTCCTCACGGAGAGGGGAGAATTCGATCGCGCTTCGGAAGGCGCCCCCTCCGGCTCGCCCAGGCTCGCCACCTCCCCCAAAACTGCTGGGGGAGGTTGGGGTTGCCGCTGGGCGGGTGGCCCGGCGACAGGCATCCAACTGGCGCCCGCCAGGGCCCCCTCTCCCCACGGCCCCTCTCCCCGCGCCGCGGGAGAAAGGGGAGAGTTCGATCGCGCTTCGGCTCGTTTCGGGGCGTGGCCTTCACTCCCCCCCCCGCCCGCGGGAACGCACCCACAGGCATTTGTGACGTTTATACCCTCTCCCGCTTGCGGGAGTGGGTGCGAGCCTAAGCGAGCGGTGAGGCCCCGCGGACGCCGCGCAGGCAGCGTCTCACGGCTTTCCTCAACTGTTTCCGGACGCTCCCGCAACACGCTGCTCTTTTTGATCTTATCCCAAATCCAGTAGCACGCATGTTGCCCGGAGCGGGCCACCCGGGACGGAGTTCGTCCCGAACGGTGTCACCTTCTCGTTGGGGGTCCCATGCGCTGGAACCTGCCCCTGGCCTCGACCGCGCTATGCGTGGCCCTTGCCGCCTGCAGCGACGTGCCCACTTCCGCGGTTCCGGCGACGGAGCCGCCGGGCGGGCTGGCGCCGCCGCTGGCGATGAACGCCTCCTCGGCGCGGGTGGTGGGCTACCTGCCCGAATGGTACGCGGGCTCGCTGGACTCCATCCGGTACGACAAGTTCACGCACCTGATGTACGCGTTCGTGGTCCCCACCAGCACCGGGGCGCTGACGGGCGTGCCCATGAGCGGCAACACGAAGCTGGCCGGCGTGGTGCAGCGGGCGCACGCCGCCAACACAAAGGTGCTCATTTCCATCGGCGGGTGGAACGGCGGGGACGACTCCGGCTTCCGGCAGATGTCGGCCAGTTCCACCGCGCGCGCCACCTTCGTGAGCAACGTCGTCACCTTCATCAGCAACTACGGGCTGGATGGGGTGGACATCGACTGGGAGTTCCCCAACACCAGCGCCGAATCCAGCAGCTACGCCACCCTGATGGCCGACCTGGACACCGCGATGCACAGCCGCGGCAAGCTGCTCACCGCCGCGGTGCCCGCCGACGCATACTACGGAGACTCCATCAAGTCGCAGGTGTTCAACAACGTGGACTTTCTGTTCCTGATGGCGTACGAGGACTCGCCTCCGCACTCGCCGTACTCGCTGGCGGTGTCGTCGCTCGACTACTGGCGCGACACGCGGGGGCTTCCGCAGTCCAAGACGGTGCTGGGCGTGCCGTTCTACGGCGACTCGGCCGACACCAGGCAGAAGGCGTACAGGAAGATCGTGGCGGCCGACGCGCAGGCGCCGTACAAGGACTCCAGCGGCGGCTACGACTACAACGGCCTGCAGACGATGAAGGACAAGACCACGCTGAGCCTGCAGCGGGCGTCGGGGGTGGGGATCTGGGAGATCACGCAGGACACCTCGCTGGCGGCCATCAGCCTGCTGAGCGCCATCCACGACGTGATGAACGCCACGAAGGTGGTGTACGACGACGCGCGGGGCTCGGGGTGGGCCAACTGGTCGTGGGGCGCCACCGTCGACTATGCCGCCACCTCGCCGGTGCACCTGGGCAGCAAGTCCATCGCCGTCACGTACACGGCCGCGTGGGGCGGCCTGTACCTGCACAGCAACACGGGGGTGAGCCCGTCCGGGCTGTCGAAGCTGGAGTTCCAGGTGCACGGCGGCACGGCGGGCGGGCAGCAGCTCGCCCTGTACCTGGGCGACACGGGCGGGTCGCTGCCCATTGTGGTGCTGGATTCGTACGTCACGGGCGGATCGGTGGCGGCCGGCGCGTGGCGCAAGGTGAGCATTCCGCTCTCCGCGCTTGGCGTAACGTCCAACGCCATTACCGACCTGGTGATCCAGGACGATGCAGGCGGGGCGCAGCCCACCTTCTACGTCGACCAGATCCAGTTTGTCCCGTAGGCGCCAGACCCGGCAGCGCGCGGACGTGACCGGAGCCGGCGGAGACACCCCGCCGGCTCCGGCCGTATCCGGCAGGTCCGCTCATTTCGCCTGGTCGCCTTCAGTTCAGCCGCTTTGCTGGAGCACGGGCGAATGAATTCGCTGCAACAACCACACGAAATCCGCCTGCGCGGATTGGGTGGGTGCGGCGGAATCGGAGGAGCAGGTGGGCGACTCCACCCTCTCGGATCGTCCCAACCTCCCCCAGCAGTTTTGGGGGAGGTGGGCGAGTAATGCGAGCCCGGAGGGGGCGCCCCCGCGGGTCGCGCCAAAATCCTCCACCCGCCCAAAATCCTCTATCCCCTTCCCACGCAACGCTTTACTCCATCATCCCACCGCTCCGCCAAAACTCCTCGAAAGAAAACCCTTGCACCTGACGTAACGTGAGGGATTAGCATAGTCGCCGTGGCCACGGAACGTGAGTGAACAGGGAGTGAAGATGCAGACCTGGAAGGTGGGCGAGCTGGCGAAGCGGACGGGGCTTACCGTGCGCACGCTGCACCACTACGACCAGATCGGGCTGCTTTCGCCGTCGCACCGGACGGCGGCGGGGCACCGGCTGTACGTGGAGGATGACGTGGCGCGGCTGCAGCAGGTGACCTCGCTGCGCAGCCTGGGATTTCCCCTGGAGGAGATCCGCGACGTGCTGAACGGCCAGCGCATGTCGCCGCTGCAGGTGGTGCAGCTTCACGCCGACCGCCTGCGCCAGCAGGTAAAATCGCAGCAGCGCCTGGTGGAGCGGCTGGACGCGCTGGCCGCCGGGCTGCGGGAGGCGGAGACGGTCTCCGCCGACGAACTGATCCAGACCATCGAGGAGATTACGATGTTCGACAAATACTACACGCCCGAGCAGATGGACTACCTCAAGGAGCGCCGCGAGCAGGTGGGCGAGGGGCGCATCAAGGAGGTGGAGGCCGAGTGGCCGCGCCTGATGGACCAGGTGCGCGCCGAGATGGAGGCCGGCACCGACCCGTGCGACCCGCGCGTGCAGGAGCTGGCGCGCCGCTGGAAGGGGCTGGTCGAGGAGTTCACCGGCGGCAACGAAGGCATCCGGCAGAGCCTGGGCAACCTGTACCAGAACGAGAGCACCGTGCAGGGCATGGACATGTCCGCCATGCGCCCGATGATGGAGTACGTGGGCCGCGCCTGGGGCTGTCCCCAGCAGGCGTGATCCAGCGCTGACGTTCCCGAACGACGAACAGAAACGGCGTTGGGGTACAGAGGAACGGAGAAAAGCCGGAGGAACAGAGGAAACCCCATTCGTCCTCTGTTCCTCTGGCCTTTTTCTGTTCCTCTGTACCCCTGCTTCTGTTTGCGGGGCTGGCAGAGCGGCCGTCAGGCAGAAGGACTACGAGCTCTCGCACCCCACGCCGTCGCCGTCGCGATCCAGGCGGTGCGGGTCGCGGCCGGGGACGCGGACGGGATGGCCCACGTCGGGGCAGTCCAGGTCGTAGCCGTTCCAGGCGGGATACTCGCCCAGCCCCTCGTCCGCGGGCGGTTCGGGGATGGGATACGACGGATGCTCGCTGGCCTCGGCGTCCTCCACCGGGGGAAGCAGGGGCGGCGCCGGCGTGGCAACCGGGGCGGGGGGAAGGTACAGCTGCTGTGGCGGCGGCGCGTACACGGGTTCGGGCTCGATGGGGGTGGCGCGCGCGCCCCATCCCGCCGCCAGGCCCATCCCGAACAACGCCACCAGGCCGACCACCGTTCGATTGATCATCCGCAAATTCCCGCTGCAATCAAGTGTCCAGCTGCCACTTCCCGTGCCGGCTATTGAAGAACGAGGTGAAGCCGTTCTCGGTGTAGTTGCCGAACGAGATCTCGTAGTACGCCTCCCCGGTACGCGATGCCTGGTATCGCAGCGGCCCGTAGCGGGTCTGCGGCGTCTGGATGCCGGCGGCTTCGAGCGTGGGCGGATATGCGCCGTGCTGCCGGCGATACTGCTCCAGCGCGGGCGCGAACTGCGCGTGCAGGCGCTCCACGCGCTCCTGCTCGGCCGGCTGGTAGCCGGGCGGCATGGCCACCATGCAGCCGAACGCCACCGCCGCGGCGGCGGCCGAGATGCCGCCGGAAAGCCAGGCAATCCGCCGCTTCCTGATCCAGATGGAGATCGCCAGCGCACCCGCCAGCAGCGCCACCAGGCCTGCCGTCGCGCCGATCCCCATCGCCATCATCGGGTCCATCCGCTCTCCCTGCAGACGCTGTCCACGCAGTGCAGCCGGGCTGGAATTCCGCGCGGGATCACAACTGGAACGCCGTAACGGTCCACTTCTGCGTCCTGCTGTCCCAATCCGCCGTAAAACCGTCCCGTGAGGGATCACCGAACGAGATCAGGTACCACTGCGGGGGCACCGGCCCGCTGCCGTAGTAGTAAAGGGAGCCGTATGACGTATACACAGTCCTGACGCCCGCCTCTTCCAGCGTGGAGGGATACTGGCCGTTCGCCTGCCGGTAGCGCTCCAGGGCGGGAGCGAACTCCCGGCGCAACTGGTCCACGCGAGCCCGCTCCCGGGCGGTGCGCGACCACGCCCGCGCGTCCTCCATATCCCCCTGCGTCTGCACCTCGAGGCTGTACGCCGGCGTCCCCGTCTCGCCGCCGTACTCCGTCGTCTCGGCGCTGTACTCCGACGTCCCCGTCTCGACGCTGTACCCCGGCTCGCCGGCCACCAGGAGGATGGCGATGAAGACGGTGCACGTCGCCGCCAGTCCGCCGGGGATGAGCGGAAGGCTGCGCCGCCGCACCCACACCGCGGCCGTCAGGAGGGTCCAGAAGATCCCCGCCAGGCCAAAGAACACCAGCAGAACCAGCCCTTCCATCGAACACCTCCCATCGTTCCGTCCTCGAACCACCGATTGCCACCGCCGCCCCGCCGTCCGTGCCCGATTCAGTCGAAGACCGCTGGACAGGCCGGGTGCCTCAAAAGTCGAAGTCGGTCCGCATCCACTCGCGCGACTGGCTGTCCCACGAGGCCGCAAAGCCATGCATCTGGGCGTCGCCAAAGCCCAGCCAGTAGTACGGGGCGCCCTTCTCCGACCAGCCGGCGTGGTACTCCAGGGGCCCGTACTTCGTCCGCGGCGGCGTTACGCCGACGGCCTGCAGCGTGGGCGGATACTCGCCGTGCGCCTGCCGGTGCCGCTCCAGCGCGGGGGCGAACGCCCGGTGCATCTCGTCGATCCGCGCCTGCTCCTTTGCGCTGTACCCCGGCGCCGCCGACACCACGCTGATGACGACGATGATCGCGGACGAGAGGGCCAGCGTGCCGGTGACGCGCGGCCGTTTGCGGCGCCACACCCACAGCCCCAGCGCGACGGTGCCCCAGAACAGGGTGGAGATGCCGAAGAAGAAAAAGAGCATCATCGTGACCTCGGGACGCATCAAAACACCTCCGGTTTCTATTCTGCACTCCCGCCGGCTCCGTGCGGGCACCTTCTACGTGCGCCGCGCCGGGAAGGTTCAAGGACAGTGGGGAGCCTTGCCCCGCTTCGCCCGATCCGACAGGATAGACGGGGTCCATGCCTGAGAGCGTATCGCCAAACCCGCGGTTGACTTCCTGAGGGAGGCGCCGCTCCACCACCTGCTGATACGATGGACTTTGGCGCCGACCGAAGGACCTCGCCGGCAGAACCGAGGGGCTGGAACCCTGTCGCGGAGCCTGCCCCTCGCGGCCCGAGAGAAGGTCCTTCGGTCGCGCGCAATCGGTTGTGTGACTTCCGGTTGCACGTGGTGCGCTCCCTCAGGAAGTCAGTTTCGTTGTGGCTGGGGTATGGCAACACCCCAGGATGACACCCGAGCGCATCTGATCCACGGCTCTGCGACGCCTGCACGACGACGCGTCCTGCTCCCGAATCCGACCCGAGACCTGAATGACCGACACATTCACCGGCGCACAGCCCCTGGCGTCCGAGGTGGAGCCGGCGGTGCCGGCCGCGGGGGCGGAGCGGCTGCTGTCGCTGGACGTGTTCCGCGGGCTGACGGTAGCCGCCATGCTCCTGGTGAACAACCCGGGAACGTGGAGCGCCGTCTACGACCCGCTGGAGCACGCGGCGTGGCACGGCTGGACGCCCACGGACCTGGTCTTTCCCTTCTTCCTCTTCATAGTCGGCGCGGCGATGGCGTTTTCCATCGTCCCGCGGCTGGAGCGGGGGGAGGCACCGGGGCGGCTGTTCGGCCGGGCGGCCCGGCGCGGGGCCATCCTGGTGGGGCTGGGGCTGCTGCTGCAGGCCTTTCCCTACTACAACCTGGACCTGTCGAACCTGCGCATTCCCGGCGTGCTGCAGCGCATTGGCCTGGCGTTCACGCTGGCGGCGGCGACGGTGCTGTTCCTTCGCCCGCGCGCGCAGGCCGCGGTGGCGGCGGCGCTGCTGCTGGGCTACTGGGCGGCGATGACGCTGATCCCCGTTCCCGGCTACGGCGCGGGGAACTTGAGCAAGGAGGGCAACCTGGCCGCGTACGTGGACCGCTCGCTCCTGGGCACCAACCACCTGTGGGCGTCCGCCAAGACGTGGGACCCGGAGGGGCTGATGAGCACGCTTCCCGCCGTGGCGACGGTGTTGCTGGGCGTGTTCGCGGGGCGGTGGCTGCGGTCCCATCGATCACCCGCGGAGCGGCTGGTGGGGCTGTTCCTGGCCGGCAACGCGGCGCTGGTGATCGGGTTGATCTGGGACGCGGCGTTCCCCATCAACAAGAACCTGTGGACCAGCTCGTACGTGGTGTTCACGGCGGGGATGGCGCTGCACACGCTGGCGGTGTGCTACTGGCTGGTGGACGTGCGGGGCCGCCGCCGCTGGGCCATGCCCTTCGCCTGGTTCGGGATGAACGCCATCTTCGCCTTCTTTCTTTCCGGCGTGATGGCGCGCCTGCTGTACATGGTGAAGATCGACGGCCAGACGATCAAGGACGTGATCTTTACCAGCGCGTTCGATTCATGGCTTCCCACGCACGATGCGTCGCTGGCGTTCGCGCTCTGCTTCGTGGCCCTGTGGACCGCCATTGTCTGGGCGATGCACCGGCGCGGGTGGTACTGGAAGGTGTGATGCCGGGCCTGGCCCACGGTGTCATTCTGAGGAAGGCGCGCGCTCAATTCCTTCCAGATGCACCACCGCCCGTCGCGCCGACCGAAGAATCTTTGTCGGGAACGCGGGGCCCCTCGCGACGAACCCGGCGTAGCGGACGGGACCGTGCACCAGCCGGCCGATTCTTTGATCGGCGATGGCCCTCGGAGTGTGTTTAAGAATCCGACGCTGCACATCCAGGCAGATCCACCAGCGCTGTCATTCCGAGGCCCGCCACGCCGTAGTCTGCTTTCACACCAGAGGTTGCAGGGCCGAGGAGTCTGCTGTCGGATTTGCTGGAGGGCAGACGCGGTAGCCCGTGCCTGCTTCGCGGCTACGACAGGGGTGGACAGGGCCAGTGCCGGAGCGGTGCGACCGGGCACCAGCAGCAGACAGTAGATTTCTCAGTCGGCGCGCAGGATTTCGTGCGAGCCGATGGTGCGGTGTGGCGCCTCCTTCGAAATGACATACGGGGCGAGCGCAGGGGATTCTTAAAACACACTCTCAGAGGGTGTTGCTAAACCTCAAATCCATAACGAAGCGGTGACTTCCTGAGGGAGCGCATCACGTGTAACCAGAAGTCACAATACAGGTTGCGCGCGACCGAAGGCCCTCGTCCCGGTGGCGCAGGGGCCAGATCAGGGCACGGGACCAGCCCCGTCGTTCTGCTGGCGAGGGTCCTTCGGTCGGCGCCAGGGTGCAGTGTACAAGCGAGTCCTGGGGCGGCGCCTCCCTCAGGAAGTCAATCACGCCGGGAGGTTTGGCAACACCCTCTCAAGCTCAAGCACGGAACGGTTTCGCGCGGCGTGGTCCGGCACGTGGCCGAAGACCCCGGCTGCGGCGGCCACACCGTCTGGCTGGCGCAGCACGCGGGCTGACGAGCCTGTGCCGAACCTCCGCCGCACGCCGATCGACGGAACCGTCTCTTACATCAGCGGGGCGAGACGGGCGGGACGATCCACTCGCGGGTCAGCAGGCCGATCACCAGCAGGACGATGGCGAGGGCGGCAAAGATCATCGCCGCGTACATGCAGCCGGTGAACCCGCACCCGCCCGGGCGCTTGTAGTACTCCGGCGGAATGGGCTTCGTCCCCGGCGGCAGGTCCGTCCACTCGTCATCCCCACCCGCCCCCCGCGTCCCTTCCGGCTCCGCCATCTACGCTCCGCCCTGTTCCTGGATCTCTTCGGACTCCACGATCCGCACGCCCCGCGGCCGCTGCTTCGCCATCCGCACCATCGCCCGGGCGATGGTGACGGCTTCCACCGCGCGGTAGCGCCGCAGCGGACCCACCATCAGCACCCCCAGCGCGGGCGCCAGCTTCTGCGCCAGCGCCTCCGCCGTACGCCGCTCCGCGCGCGGACCCAGGATGAGCGACGGGCGCAGGATGACCACGCCCTCGAACGGCTGCTGCGCGCGCACCCCCGCCTCCGCCTCGCCCTTTACGCGGTTGTAGAAGATGCGCGACCCCGCGTCGGCCCCGGCGGCGGTGACCAGAAGATAGCGCCGCGCGCCCGCCGCCGCAGCCACGCGCGCCGAGCTCACCACGTAGTCGTGGTCCACGCGCCGAAAGGCTTCCCGCGAGCCGGCCGCCCGGATGGTGGTCCCCAGGCAGCAGAACACGTCGTGCACGGCGAACAGCGGCGCGTGCTCGTCCAGCCGGCCCAGGTCGGCCACCTGCTGATGCAGCTTGGGATGCTGCCGGTCTACCGGGCGGCGGCCAAGCACGACAACCCGGCCGTACGCCGGGTCGTTCAGCAACAGGTCCAGCACCTGTCCGCCCACCAGGCCGGTGGCGCCCAGCAGCAGGGCGGACGCGGCGCCGGCGGGGGTCGGGGTTTCGGTCATCGGCTCAGCTGGAGGGAAGAGGTAGGGCGGCGGCCATCCCGGGCACCCGCCGTTCATGCCGGACCGTGACAAGGAGGCACAGGGTGCCTTCGGGGCCGTGCGATGTCAAGCACGCCGGAAAGACAATCCATGAGCCGCACGGCGCTGCAGATACCGGGCCCACGTGGGCGAATGAATTCGCTGCAACGAACACACGAAGTCCGCCTTCGCGGGCTGTACGGTGTGGTGCATCCGGCCGGCAGAGTGCGCGCCCAGGCTTGTGATCACGATCCTGGCCCGGCCCCGGACTCCTTGCTCCACTCCGGACCCTTACCGGATGCCACCAAGAGGCCCGGGCGACCACCACAGTTGGGAGTTGCAGGCAGCCGCCAGTCCGCGAAGGCGGCCTTCGTGTCGTTGTTGCAGCGAATTCATTCGCCCTTGCGGCGGTGGATCCACAACTCTAGCGATCCCCTCGAATCCCCTCGAATCCCCTCTCAGCCTTCCCCTATTCCCTGCCGCTCGCTGCCGGGGAGCGAGGCGTGGCTCTCCAGGGCGATGCGGACGGCGCGGTCCAGCAGGCGCTGGATCAGCTCCAGCACGGGCTTGGGGTCCGCGCCGGCGCGTGAGGGGAGCTCGGCGCGCAGCAGCGACTCCACCTCCTCGCCCAGCATCTGGTACTCGCGGCGGATCTCGTCCGGGTGAAACCCCAGCCGCGCGCGCTGCAGCCCGTGCAGCCCCGCGATGGTGCGCTGGATGTTCTCGCCGTCGCGCATCATCAGCGGCGCGCCGGCCGTGGTCTCGAGGATGGTGAGCGCGCGCCCGATCTCCAGGATGAAGGTGCTGGTGTGGTCCTCCAGCCGCGCCCGGTCCAGCGTGTGCGCGTGCGGAACGCCGGGGTCGCGCATCATCCGCCGCGCCCACGCCTCCAGCACCCCCTCCGCGCGCTCCTCGAGCAGCCGCCCCGCCGCCGCCAGCCCCTGCACCTCGCCCGCGCCCACCGTCCAGCGCGGCCCCGCGCCCGCCGGTCCGGAATCCGGGTGCGCCTCCGCCTCCGCCGGCGCGGCGGGAAGCCAGAGGGAGAACGACGATCCCTCGCCCGGGGTGCTGTGGGCGGTGAGCTCGCCGCCCATCAGGCGGGCAAAGCGGCGGCTGATGGCCAGCCCCAGCCCCGTGCCCCCCGTCTCGCGGGTGTGCGTGTCGTCCACCTGCGTGAACGGCTCGAAGATGCGCGCCAGCTGCTCGGGCGCGATCCCGATCCCCGTGTCCTGCACCTGGATGCACGCCCAGGGGCCGGCGCCCGTCGTGCGCGCCTCGGGCGGCGGGTCGGCGGCCGGGCTGCAGCGCACGCGGATCTCGCCGCCGGGGCGGGTGAACTTGACGCCGTTGGAAAGCAGGTTCAGCAAGATCTGCCGCACCCGGTCGGGGTCCGCCAGGTAGGCGGCACCGGCGGGGCAGGGCTCCTCGCGCAGCGCCACGCCGCGCGCGTCGGCCTGCGGCAGCACCATGGCCACGGCCTCGGCCGCGGAGTCGCGCAGCTCCACGCGTCGCGCGGTAAAGCCCATCTCCCCCGCCTCGATCTTGGCGAAGTCAAGCACGTCGTTCACCAGCCCCAGCAGGTGCTGGCTGCTGGCGCGCACCCGGTCCAGGTAACCGCGCTGCCCGTCGTTCAGCGGCCCCTGCAGCCCCATGTCCAGCAGGTCCGCGTAGCCGATCACCGCGTTGATGGGAGTGCGGATCTCGTGGCTCATGGTGGCCAGGAACACCGACTTGGCGCGGTTGGCCTCCTCCGCCGCGGTGCGCGCGGCCTGCGCCTCTTCCAGGGCCCGGGCCCGCCCCTCCTCGGCCCGCAGCCGCTCCTCGACGTCGGTGTTGGTGCCGAACCAGCGCACCACGCGCCCCTCGTCGTCGCGCATGGGGAGCGCGCGGGAAAGGAAGCGGCGAAAGCGGCCGTCGCGGTCCCGCAGGGGAAAGGTGTCTTCCCACGGCTCCCCGGCCTGCACGGCGCGCCAGAAGCGCTCCGTCACCCCCTCCACGAAGTCGGGGTGGTGCACGGCGCGCCATCCCCACCCCTGCATGGTTTCCAGGGTGGTGCCCGTAAAGTCGTACCACCGCTGGTTGTACCAGAAGATGGAGCCGGTCTCGTCCGCCATCCAGGCCAGCTGGGGGATGGACTCGGCCATGGTGCGGAACTGCCGCTCGCTCGCCTCCGCGGCCTTTCGCGCGGCGCGCTCGGCTTGGTACAGGCGCGCGCGGCGGATGGCCTGCGCGCACTGCCGCGCCAGTGCCAGCATCAGCGCGCGGTCGTTGTCCGAGAAGGTGCGCGTGTCGCGGAACCCCAGCCCCATGGCCCCCATCCGCTCCCCTTCCACCAGCAGGGGCACGGAAAGGGAGACGGGATACACCACCTCGACCCCGGCGAGCTGCGGGTACATGCGGTCCCGCTCCGCCGGCGAGCCGACGATCACGATCTCACCCCGGCTCACCGCGTCGGCGATGGGGACGGGGGCGGCCAGCGGAAAGCGGTCCCATTCCTCCGCCACCCCAGCCGGGTAGCCGCGCTGCTCCACCAGCTGCAGGTGCTCGCCGTCGCCGTCCATCAGCACCATCACGCCGGCGTCCGCCTCCAGCGCGCCGATGCCGTGGTCCATCACCGCCGCCACCACCTGCGCGGGCGTCAGCGCCTCCGACAGCGCCTCGGTGACGGCCTGCAGCCGGCGGGTGCGGGCGGCGGCGCGCTCGGCCCGCTGCTCGGCCATCACCCGCTCGGTCACGTCCAGCACCAGCGACAGCTGGCCCAGCATGCGCCCCGTCGAGTCCGCCACGGCGGTGTTGTACCACTCGCAGTGCAGCACGCGGCCGTCGCGCGTAAGGTTGCGGTTGGCCGAGAACGTCTGCCGGGCGCGCCCCTCCAGCAGGTCCGACGCCACGCGCCGCACCTGCGCGTCGTCGCCCGGGTGCACGAACGGCCACTCGGCGGCGCGCTTTCCCTTGACCTCGTCGACGCGCCAGCCGAACAGCGACTCGGCCTCGGGGCTCCACCGCGCCACGCGCCCCTCGGCATCCCACTCCACCGAGGCAAGGGGAAGCTGCGCGAACGCGGATTCGGAGCGCTCCGGAGCGCCGTCCTGGGGGATGGAACCGTCCGTCTGCGTCATCAGCGGGTGGAAAGGTGGCGGTACCGGCAACAGGACGGCCAGGCGGCACCAAACAATTTTCGCGCCGCGCCTTTCTCAGCAACCGGTGCGCGGGACGGCGCAGGCGGTTCCGCGTCCGGGACGTGGCAGGGGCGAATGAATTCGCCGCTGGAAAATCGCAAAGTCCGCCTTCGCGGACTCGGCGGCCGGGCTATCTACGGCGTCCAAAGCACCTGCGCGTCCGCGACGCGGCGATCACCGAACCAGATCCGCAACGCGCATCATTCGCTGCAGCGACGACCCGAAGGCCGCCTTCGCGGACGGGAGGCCTTCTGTCATGCCCGGGCCGTGCCCGCGCGCCCGTGTTCTATTCCGCGATCCCGCCGGCGTGGAGCGGTGTCCTCGCTTCCGAGGGTCCCGGACGTGATAATCACCCGCTCAACCATTCCGCGCCAGCAAACATCCAATTCCGCACCGGGCATCCCTGGTGCCGCACCGTGTCCGTGTCCGTCACGCCGAGCACATCGACCCATCGCTCCGGAGGATTCCCGTGCTCCCACGCTCCACGACCCGCTGCCTCGCCTTCTGCGCCGCGCTGGCCGCCGCTCCGGCCGCCGCGCAGGCGCCCGTGTTCCAGGAACGGCCGTGTGAGCCCGCCATCGAAGGCGCGCGCTGCGGCACTGTGCAGGTGCCGGAGAACCGCGACGCCCCCGGGCGGATGCTGGCGCTGAACGTGGTGGTGTTCCCCGCGCGCACGGCGGCGCCGGCGCGGGAGGCGCTGGCCTCGTTCGGGGGCGGGCCGGGGCAGGCGGCCACGGAATCCGCGGACTACCTGGCGGTGCGCTTCGCGGCGCTGCGCGACGACCGCGACCTGCTGTTCGTCGACCAGCGCGGCACCGGCCGCAGCGCGCCGCTGCAGTGCCCGCTGCGCGACCCCGCCGACCCGCAGACGTACCTGGGCGACTACCTGCCCCCCGGGCCGGTGGCGCGCTGCCTGGAAGACCTGTCGCGCGGGGCCGACCTGACGCGCTACGGCTACCTGGAGCTGGCGCACGACGTGGAGGCGGTGCGCACGGCGCTGGGATACGACCGGATGGACCTGTGGGGCGGCTCGTACGGTACGCGCGCGGCGCAGGTGTACATGCGGGCCTATCCACGCAGCGTGCGCAGCGCCGTGCTGGAGGGCGTGGTGCCGACGGGGTACGCGCAGCCCGCCGGGTACGCGCGCAGCATGGACGCGGCGCTGGCCGGGCTGGCCCGCGACTGCCGGGCGGACGCGGCGTGCGGCGCGGCGTTTCCGGACGTCGCGGGCCAGGCGCGGACGGTGGCGGACCGGCTGGCGCGGAGCCCGGGGACGGCGGAGATCGTGGATCCCGAGACGGGCGCGCGCCTGCGCCTGACGGTGACGCGCGCCACCTTCGCCGACCTCCTGCGCCGCATGCTCTACGCGCCGGACGCGGCCGCCCAGATCCCCTACGTCGTCGACCGCGCCCACCAGGGAGACGTCCGGCCGGCGGCGCGCCTGGCCCTGCAGGACCGGCGCGGCTACGCGCGGGGGCTGTACTGGGGGCTCAACCTGGCCATCACCTGCACCGAGGACGTTCCGTTCGTCGACGCGGCGGCGGAGGCGCGGGACAACGGCCGCACGCTGCTGGGCGACTGGCGCACCCGGCAGCAGGTGGCGGCGTGCGCCGGCTGGCCCCGGTATCCGCTCCCCGCCGGCTATCATCAGCCGGTCCCCTCCGACGTGCCCACGCTGCTGATCTCCGGGGAGCTGGACCCGGTCACCCCGCCGTCCGGGGGCGAGGCGGCAGCGGCCTACCTGCGTAGCTCCCTGCACGTGGTCGTTCCCTCCGCCGGCCACACCTACCAGGGAATGCCGGGCGCGGCGTGCGTGGACTCGCTGGTGATCCGCTTCTACCGCCAGGCCTCCGTGCGCGGGCTGGACGCGTCGTGCGTGCGCGACGTCCGCCGCCCGCCCTTCGTCATCACCGTCGCCGAGCCGATCGCGCTGGACCAGGCCGCCCTGCAGCGCTTCGCGGGATCGTACGCCGCGGCCGGCCCGCCGCCGGTGCAGCTGCGGGCCGAGGCGCTGGACGGCGTGCTGCGCATCACCTTCGACGGCGGATTCACGGTGATCGCGTCGCCCATCGCCCCCACGGTGTTCCGGCTGGAAGGGCTGCCCCCGCGCTTCGTGCTGCGCTTTGCCGAGGACGGGCGCTCCGTCCTCATCCCCACCGGCGAAGGCGACGAGACGGCGACGCTCGCCCGCACGCCGTAGAACGACGAGAACGAGCCGGCACGCGGGACGCCCGGCTCGCCCGCACGTTCCCGATCGGACCGCATGGACTGCCCACACCTTCACATCCCGGAGAAGCCGATGATCCGCTCCCCTGCCCGCCGGCTCGCGCTCTGTACGGCGCTGGCCGCCGCTCCGGCCGCCACGCAGGCGCCCGTGTTCCAGGAACGGCCGTGCGAGCCCGCCATCGAAGGCGCGCGCTGCGGCACGGTGCGGGTGCCGGAGAACCGCGACGCGCCCGGCGGGCGGATGCTGGCGCTGAACGTCGTCGTCATTCCCGCGCGCTCGGCCGCGCCCGCGCGCCGGGCGCTGGCGTTCTTCGAGGGCGGCCCGGGCGCGGCCACCACGCCGGGGGCGCGCTGGCTGGCCGCGGAGTTCGCGCCGCTGCGGGAGGATCGCGACCTGCTGTTCGTGGACCAGCGCGGCAGCGGCGGGTCAGCCCCGCTGCAGTGCCCGTTTCGCGACCCCGGCAATCCGCAGTCGTACCTGGACGGATACATGCCGCCCCCCGCGGTGGCGCGCTGCCTGGAGGAGCTGCGCCGGGGGGCGGACCTCACTCGCTACGGCTTCATCCAGCACGCCCACGACATGGACGCGGTGCGCACCGCGCTGGGGTACCAGCGGCTCGACCTGTACGGCGCGTCGTACGGGACGCGGGGGGCGCTGGTGTACCTGCGGACGTATCCGCGCAACGTGGGGAGCGCGGTGCTTGTGGGGCTGGTGCCGCCCGGGTTCCACCAGCCGGCGGACTACGCCCGCGACACCGAGGCGGCGTTCGCCGGGATCGCCGCCGAGTGCCGGGCCGACGCGGCGTGCCACGCGGCGTTCCCCCACCTGGAGCGCGAGGCGCGCGAGGTGGTGCAGCGGCTGGACGCCCGCCGGGGCGAGGCGGAGATCATCGATCCGCGGAGCGGCGGGCGGGTGCGCCTCACCCTCTCGCGCGGCGACTTCGTGGAGACCATCCGGCGGATGATGTACGATCCCGGCTCGGCGCGCACCATGCCGTTCGTCGTCCATCGCGCGCACCAGGGAGACTTCCGGCCGGTGATGCGGCGGGCGCTGGCCGACCGGCGCGGCTTGGCGCAGGGGATCTACTGGGGGCTGCAGCTGTCCATCACCTGCACCGAGGACGTGCCCTTCATCGACCAGGCCGCCGCGGCGGCGGAGAACGCGACCACGCTGCTGGGCGACTACCGCGTGCGGGAGCAGACCCACGCGTGCCGCGGCTGGCCCACGTACTCCGTGCCGGCCGACTACCACCAGCCCTTCCCCACCGACGTGCCCACCCTGCTGATCTCGGGCGAGCACGACCCCGTGACGCCGGTGCGCTGGGGCACCATGGCCGCCGCGGCGCACTCCAACAGCCTGCACGTCATCGTGCCGCACGCCGGACACGGCTACGGCGGGCTGCGGGGCACCGCGTGCGTGGACTCGATGGTCATTCGTTTCTACCAGCAGGCCTCCGTCCGCGGGCTGGACCCGTCGGCATGCCTGGCCGGCATCCGCCCGCCGCCGTTCGTCATCGACCTTCCCGAGGCCGTCGCGCTGGACCCGGCGGTGCTGCGGCGGCTGGCGGGCGTGTACGCGAGCACGCAGCCGGCGCTGGAGATGCGGGTGGAGGCGCTGGACGGCGTGCTGCGCATGCGCATCGGCGACGACTTCAGCATGATCGCGTCGCCGCTCTCGCCCACGCGGTTCAGCTGGGAAGGCTATCCGCCGGAGTTCTCGTTCACCTTTTCGGAAGGTGGGCGCACGCTGACCATGCGCGAGCCGGGGGAGTCGGCACCGCTCGTCTTTACCCGCAGGCCGTAGCGGTGGAGTGTCACGCAGATTCTGCCTGACGCATACCAGACCTGGACAAACCTGTCGTTCTGAGGGAGGCGCCGCGCAGTGCTTTCCTTCCAACCCGGAGCATGGCGCCGACCGAAGAATCTCTATCTGGGCGGCAGGATCTTTCCGTCACGCGGGGTTTCCGGGCGATGCCCGGGAGGGGTTCCGCGCGAAGGGAGGGAGATTCTTCGGTCGCGCCACGAGCTCCGCGGCGTTTCCGAAAGTCCGGGGCGGGCGCTCCCTCAGACTGACAGGTGTTTCCGCGGATTCGGGATGAGGGTTGGTACCAGATCCGCCAGAACCTGTCATTCTGAGGGAGGCGCCGCGCTGTGCTTTCCTTTCGCCCCGGAGCATGGCGCCGACCGAAGAATCTTTATCCGAAGCGGCAGGATCTTTCCGTCACGTGGGGTTCCCGGGCGATGCCCGGGCCGGGGTTCCGCGCGAGGGGCAGGGAGATTCTTCGGCCGCGCCAACCGGCTCCGCGGTTTTCCGGGAGTCCGGGGCGGGCGCTTCCTCAGAATGACAGGTGTTTCCGCGGACTCGTGTCAGCGCGTTCTACGGTTTGACTTTGACTCGGCACACCACTCTACGGAGAACTGGATGATACGCTCCCTCGCGCACGCCGCCGTCGCCTGTGTGATGCTTTCGGCTGTGCAGGCGGCCGCGCAGACGCCGGCGTTCGAGCCGCGCCCCTGCCCGGCGGGGATGGACGGCGCCCGCTGCGGCACGGTGCAGGTGCCGGAGAACCGGGACGCGCCCGGGCGGATGCTGGCGCTGAACGTCGTCGTTTACCCGGCGCGCACGGCGGCGCCCGCCAGGGAAGCGGTCGCGTTCTTTGGCGGCGGGCCGGGGCAGGCCATCGCGGCGGACGCGCGGTGGGTGGCGTCCCTGTTCACGCCGGTGCTGGACGAGCGCGACCTGCTGTTCATCGACCAGCGCGGCGTGGGCGGAAGCTCGCCCATGGAGTGCGTGATGCGCGACACGGCCAATCCGCAGTCGTACATGGTCGATTTTCTGCCGCCGGGGCCGGCGGCGCGGTGCCGCGACCAGCTTGCGCGCGTGGCGGACCTGACGCGCTACGGAATGCTGGAGCACGCACACGACGTGGAGGCGGTGCGCAGGGCGCTGGGGTACCAGCGGCTCGACCTGAACGGCGGATCGTACGGCACGCGGGCGGCGCTGGTGTACCTGCGCACCTATCCCCGGAGCGTGCGCAGCGCGGTGCTGACCGGGCTGGTGCCGCCCGGCTACCTGCAGCCCGCGGGCTACGCGCGCGACCTGGACGCGGCGCTGGCCGGCCTGGCCGCGGAGTGCCGTGCGGACGCGGCGTGCGCGGCGGCGTTCCCGGACCTGGAGCGCGAGGCGCGGGTGGTGGCCGACCGGCTGGAGGCCACCCCGGCCGAAGCGGAGATCCGGCACCCGGAATCCGGCGCCCGCATCCGGGTGTCGGTGCCGCGCGGCACCTTCGTGGAGACCATCCGGCGGATGATGTACAACGCCGGCCCGGCGCGGAGCGTCCCCTACGTCGTCCATCGCGCGTACGAAGGCGACTACCGGCCGCTGGCGCGCGCCGCGTTCCGCGACCGGCTGGGGCTGGAGCGGGGCGCGGGGTGGGGGCTGTACCTGTCCATCACCTGCAGCGAAGACGTGCCCGTCATCGACCAGGCCACCGCGGCGGCGGAGAACGGGCGCACGCTGCTGGGCGACTACCGTGTCCGGCAGCAGGCGGAAGCGTGCCGCGGCTGGCCCACCTACGCCATCCCCGCGGACTACCACCAGCCGTTCCGCTCCGACGTCCCGGTGCTGCTGATCTCCGGCGCGCTGGACCCGGTCACGCCCCCGCGCTGGGGCGAGCAGGCCGCCGCCTCCTTCCCCAACGGCCTGCACGTGGTGGTGCCGTACGCCGGCCACGGCTACGGCGGGCTGCAGAACCTGGAGTGCGTGGACGCGCTGGTGAACCAGTTCTACCGCGAGGGCTCCGTCGGCGGGCTGGACCCGGCGCCCTGCCTGCGCAGCCTGCGCCCGCCCCCGTTCGTCACCGAGCTTCCCGAAGCCGTCGCGGTGGATGCGGCGGTGCTGCGGCGTCTGGCGGGCGACTACGCCAGCATCCAGCCCGCGCTGGAGCTGCGGGTGGACGCGCTGGATGGCGCGCTACGCCTGCACAGCGGCAACGAGTTCAGCACCATCGCCGTGCCGCTCTCCGCCACCGAGTTCAACTGGGAGGGCTTTCCGCGCGGGTTCTCGTTCACCTTCTCGGACGACGGGCGCACCGTGACCATGCGCCAGCCCGGCGACCCGCCCATCGTCTTCACCCGCCGCCCGTAACAGGAAAGGACGATACGGATCCGAAGAATCTCCCTCCCCTCGCGCGGAGCCCTCTTCCAGGCATCGCCCGGGAACCCCGCGTGACGGAAAGATCCAGCCGTTCCCGACAAAGATTCTTCGGTCGGCGCCATGCTCCTGGGTGAAAGAAAGCACCGCGCGGCGCCTCCCTCAGGATGACAGTTTTGTCCAGGTCTGGTACACCCTTTTTCTCAAACCCCAGGGAAAACCTGTCATTCTGAGGGAGCGCCCACCTTGGGCTCTCGGGAAAGTCGCGGAGCCCGTTGGCGCGACCGAAGAATCTCCCTCCCCTCGCACGGAGCCCTCTCCCGGGCATCGCCCGGGGACCCCGCGTGACGGAAAGATCCAGCCGCCCAGAGAGAGATTCTTCGGTCGGCGCTACACTCCTGGGCAAAAAGAGAGCACCGCGCGGCGCCTCCCTAGAATGACAGTTTTGCCGGATCTGGTATGAGGCCCCTCTTTTTGCGGTTGATGATCCGGCACCCACGCATTCCGGAGGATCGGATGATACGCTTCCTCGCGCGCGCCGCCGTCGCCTGCGTGATGCTTTCGACCGTGCGGGCGGCCGCGCAGGCGCCGGCGTTCGAGCCGCGCCCCTGCCCGCCAGCGATGGAGGGCGCCCGCTGCGGCACGGTGCGGGTGCCGGAGAACCGCGACGCGCCCAGGCGGATGCTGGCGCTGAACGTCGTCGTTCTTCCCGCGCGCTCCGCCACGCCCGCGCGCGAGGCCATCACCTTCTTCGGCGGCGGGCCGGGGCAGGCGGTGACGGAGATCGCGCCGTGGGTGGCGCCCCTGTACGCGCCGCTGCGGGACGAGCGCGACCTGCTGTTCATCGACCAGCGCGGCACCGGCGGCAGCGCTCCACTGCGGTGCGCGCTGCGCGACTCCGCCAATCCCCAGTCGTACCTGGACGACTTTCTGCCGCCGGCCGCCGCCGCGCGCTGCCGCCAGGAATTGTCGCGCACAGCGGAGCTGACGCGCTACGGCTACCTGGAGCTGGCGCACGACGTGGAGGCGGTGCGCACCGCGCTGGGATACGAGCGGCTGGACCTGAACGGCGGATCGTACGGCACGCGCGCGGCGCTGGTGTACCTGCGGACGTATCCGCGGAACGTGCGAAGCGTGCTGCTGATGGGGGTGATTCCCCCGGAAGCCGTGCCGCCCGCAGAGTGGGCGCGCGACCTGGACGCGTCGCTCGCGGGGCTGGTGGCGGACTGCCGCGCGGAGCCCGCCTGCGCCGCCGCGTTCCCGGACCCGGAGGGCGAGGCGCGCGCCGTGGCGGACCGGCTGCAGGCGCGGCCCGGCACCGCGGAGATCGTGGACCCGCGCTCCGGCGCGCGCCTCCGCCTCACCCTGTCGCGCGGCACCTTCATTGAGACCATCCGGCGGATGCTGTACGATCCCTGGGCCGCGGCCAGCCTTCCCTGGCTGGTCCACCGCGCCTATCAGGGCGACTACCGCCCCGTGGCCAGCGCGGCGCTGCAGGACCGGCGGATGATGGAGGAGAGCGCCTCCATGGGCCTGTTCCTGGCCGTCACCTGCGGCGAGGACGTGCCCTTCATCGATCTGGCCGCGGCGGCGGCGGAGAACGAGCGGACGCTCGGCGGCGACTACCGCGTGCGGCAGCACGTGGAGGCGTGCCGCGGCTGGCCCCGCTACGCCCTGCCCGCGGACTACCACCAGCCCGTCCGCTTTGACGTCCCCGTCCTGCTGATCTCCGGCGCGCTGGACCCCGCCACGCCTCCCCGCTCGGGCGAGATGGCGGCCGCCGCCTTCCCCAACCACCTGCACGTGGTGGTGCCGCACGCCGGCCATGCGTACGGGGGGATGGAGGGCGCCGCCTGCGTGGACTCCATCGTCGTCCGCTTCTACCGCCAGGGGTCCGTCCGCGGGCTGGACCCCTCGTGCGTATCGAACGTGCGCCGGCCTCCGTTCCTCATCGAACAGCCCGAGCCCATCACCCTCGACCGCGCCGCCGTCGCGCGCTTCACCGGGGCCTTCGCCACCGCCGGCCCCCCACCGATGGACGTGCGGGTGGAGGCGCTGGACGGCGTGCTGCGCGCCACCTTCGGCGACGGCCCAACGGTGATCGCGTTGCCCATCTCCGCCACGACGTTCCGCTGGGAGGGGTATCCGCCGGGATTCCTGTTCGAGTTCTCGGAAGATGGGCGAACGCTGACCGTGCGCATCCCCGGCCAGGAGCCCGCCACGCTGACGCGCACGGAGTAGCGCCCAGCCAGGAGAGCGCCGGGATCTGGGTACGTTTCAAAGCCTCGGGACTTCGTTGGAAGTCCCGAGGCTTTCGTGCCCCAGCAAGAAGGGTTTGGCTCGCACGAAGGTATCGGAATCAGCGGAACTCCTTCCTCTGTTAACTCCGTTGACTCCGTGTGAGGCCATTCTGTTTCAGCGCTTCGGCCTCACCTGGGCCAGCGGCGGCGCGCGGGGCGTTCGACGGAACTTTCGGGGGCGTAGTGGCGGCCGAGCGCCTGCACGAACTCCATCTCGTCGTACACGGCCGTCAGCGAGATGCGGGATTCCAGGATCAGCAGCAGGCTGGCCCAGAACAGCAGGATGGCGCCGATGAACCCCAGCCCCAAGGCGATCCACGCGTAGGCCACGCCCGTCACCGCCACCACGCCGATGCTTACGCTGGTGGCGATGAAGATGGCCAGCGCCATGTAGAGCCGCGTCATGGCCCGCGTCAGCAGCTTGGCCCGCCGCGCGGTGCGGCCCAGCTGGTCGAACAGCAGCGTCCGCTCTTCGCCCAGCATCGTGCGGTCCGCCTCCTCCGCGGCCAGGTCCGCCACGCGTTCCGAGATGGTGCGCGTGCGGTCCACGGCGCGCGTAAGGCGGTTGGAGGTCGCCAGGATCAGCGAGCTGCTGGCCAGGATCAGCACCGCCGGCGTCACCATCGCCGACAGCACCGAAAGGGTCGCGGACAGGTTCTCGATCTGCATCAGCACGGGCCGGCAAGGGAACGACGCACCACCGCCCTCAACCTGCGGCGCCCGCCCGCCCGGTCAAGGGCAGGTGAGCTTCCATCGACAACGGGCTCTGCGGAATCCGAGAAAACAACACCTTTATGGGTACAGAGGAACAGAGTCAGACAGAGGACCCAGGATGATATTTCAGCTCGCGTTCTCTGTCTGACTCTGTTCCTCTGTACGATCATTCTTTTCCGGTGTTGAATGTCGGCACGACGATCCGCCGAAAACGAAGCCGCCCCGCCTGACAATTCGTCGGGCGGGGCGGCTTGCATCGGGTGGCGGCGTTCAGCGCGACCGCAGCAGGTCGAAGGGGTTCAGGTTCTCGCCCTCCCACCAGCGGCTGGGGCTGTCCAGGACCGCCACGGAAAAGTGCAGGTGGTAGTCCCCCGGCTGCGCGTTCCCCGTATCGCCCACGTAGCCAATCACCTCGCCGCGCTCCACGCGCTGGCCCTCGTGAATGCCCTGGGCGTAGCCGTCCAGGTGCGCGTAGTAGTAGCGCGTGGTGCCGTCGTCGTCCATCAGGTAGATGGCCAGCCCGCCGCGCGCGCCGCTGTGCAGCTTGCGGATCACGCCGTCGGCCACGGCGATGACCGGCGTGCCGCGCGGGGCGTGGATGTCGATGGCGTGGTGGGTGCGGCCTTCGGAGCGGCTCTGCGTGTACGTGTCGCGCAGCTGCTCGCGGCGAATGCCTTCAACCGGCACCGGCAGCAGCGCGCTTTCGCGGCTGTCCAGCGAGCGGGTAGAGACCAGGGCCGACGTGGCGGATGCCACCGGGCGGCCCAGCAGGCGCTGCGCCTGCGCGCTCTGCGGCGCGGCGACGGCGGTGGCGGCCAGCACGAACGCGGCGCCTCGCAGGGCGCGGAAAACAGCGGTGTGAGGGAACATGGGGTTTCTCAGTCGGCGGCTCGACTGGCATGGCAGGGCACGCCCTGCGGTAGCCTCGGGGCTTTGCGTCCCCGCCTTTCGGCGGGTTTGCCGTTTCTCGATGAGGGTCCCGGGCGTTGCGCCGGGAGGGACGGACGAATGATTGCAAGGTCCTGCTGATGCGCTCCTTCGGGGTACTGCCCGCCGTGGTGTGATCCGCCTCCTTCGCAGGATCAGGGAAATCCGGGAACGCACTCGGCCGGCCCCGGAGCGCGGGGTGGGGCGGCGTTCACAGTGTGAATGGGTTTGCGGGGCACATGATAGTGCCCGTGGAGAGCGCGCGCCAGAGCCTTGAAACTGCTACCGTGTCAGCAAAATCCTAAGCCGTTGCTGGATTTCGACTTCCGTCCACAACGCCTGTTGGCGGGCGATGCCGAAATCGCGGCAAGCTGCTACAACGCCTCTGCCTCACCCGCGCATTCGGGGACGATTCTGGCGGATCCCGGCCAATCATCCGTCGACGTACGCCTCCACCTCGATCTCCACCAGCATGGCGGGATCGATCAGCGCCTTCA
Source organism: Longimicrobium sp. (assembly GCF_036399255.1). Lineage (GTDB taxonomy): Bacteria > Gemmatimonadota > Gemmatimonadetes > Longimicrobiales > Longimicrobiaceae > Longimicrobium. Next base: position 144,875 of record NZ_DASWNM010000087.1, on the reverse strand, counting down.
CCTCCACCATCGTGGCGGACGGCCGCACGTGGGCGAAGACGTCTCCGTGCGCGCGGCCCACCTCTTCCCACCGCGCGATGTCGGTGACGTACATCCGCGTGCGCACCACGTCCTGCATTTGCGCCCCGGCCACGCGCAGCGCCGCCTCGATCTTGCGAAAGACGTGGGCCGCCTGCGCGTACGCGTCGCCGGGGCCCACGATACCGCCGGCCTCGTCCGTCGCCGTGGTGCCCGCGACGTAGACGTGCGGCCCCACCCGCACCGCGCGCGAGTAGCCGACGCGCTCTTCCCACGGGCCGCCGCTGGAAATGCGCTTGCGCCCGCCCGCCTCCACCGTTTCGAACCGCCCCAGCGGAAGGATCACGTCACGCGTCTCTCCGTCCACCACCACGTCGCGCGGACGCGGGTCCCAGCCGTCGTCACCCATCGTCATCGATCATCCCCCTCCCAAGTCAGTCCACCAGCTCGCCGCGCATCACCGTCACCGCCTGCCCGGCCAGCTCCACGCGGTCGCGGGCCGCGCGCACGCGCACCATGCCGCCGCGGCGCGAGGCCTGAAACCCCGTCATCTCGCTCCTGCCCAGCCGCGCCGACCAGAACGGCGCCAGCACGCAGTGCGCGGAGCCCGTCACGGGGTCCTCGTTCACCCCCACGCGCGGCGCAAAGAAGCGCGACACGAAGTCGAACCGCGGGTCCGCCGCGCGCGCCGTCACGATCACCCCGCGCGCCTCCACGCCGGCCAGCACGCCGAAGTCCGGCTTGAGCGCGCGGACCACGTCTTCTGAATCCACCTCCACCAGCAGGTCGAAGTGGCTGCGCCCCACGTACCGCGGCGCCACGCCCAGCGCGCGCTCCAGCCCCTCCGGCGCGTCCGTGGCCTGCTCCGGCTTGGCGGGAAAGTCCATGGTGATCCACTCCTCGCGCCGCCGGCACGTCAGCAGCCCGCTGCGCGTGTGGAATCGCGCCTCCGCGTCCGACGGCACGCGGCTGTCCTGCCACAGCACGTGCGCGCTGGCCAGCGTGGCGTGGCCGCACAGGTCCACCTCCACCTCGGGGGTGAACCAGCGCAGGCTCCACCCGTCCGCGTGCGGATGCAGAAACGCCGTCTCGGACAGGTTCATCTCCGACGCCACGCTGCGCATCCACCCCTCGTCCGCGGGCGCGTCCATGATGCACACGGCGGCCGGGTTGCCGGCGAACGGGCGGTCCGTAAAGGCGTCTACCTGGATGACGGGCTGCGGCATCGGCGAATCGGGGATCGGCTCTCGGGGGATGGGAACGGACGAGGCGCGCAATCTATCCACCCCCCGTGGACGCGGCAAAAGCGGCGCGCCCCGGCGTCCGCTGGGGGACGCCGGGGCGCGATCGGTCGTCGGTTGATCGACATCCGCCCGATCAGGAGCGGGCCGGCACCCCCGCCTCGCGGTGGACGAAGCCGAAGTAGCCAAGGCCAGCCGCCAGCAGCGCGTGCAGCCAGATGTCGTTGCCGCCGATGGGCACCAGGCCAAAGGTGGTATCGTCGACGAACGCCAGCACCACCAGCACCAGATAGATGATGGCCCCGGCGCGATGGTATCCCCGCGCCGCGCCGTGGCTGCGCGACGCCGCCAGCCCCCACACGCCGAAGCCCAGGTGCACCAGGTTGTGGAGCAGGTTCACGGGAAACAGGCCCAGCAATTTTGGCGCTGTGTCGGAGTCCGATTCCATTCCCATTCCCCGCGGGATGAACAACCCCAGCAGCCCCACGAGCAGGAACACCACGCCGAACACCATCGCCGCCTTCTGGGTCGTCGTCCGCATCGCCACCTCCCTGAAGGGTGATTGGGAAAGCTTCTTGCGCTGTGAAGGCGCAAGATAAGTGCATGGCGTCCAACACGGGAGGAAAAAGATGCCGAGATACGACGATCCCTACCGCCGCGGATATCCCATGGCGCCGGAGTGGGGCCGCCCGCACCCCATGGACCCCAACTGGGCCGACGGCGAGTACCATGGCCTGCGGATGCAGCGCCAGCCCGGCCACGGCGCCTACGGCCACCACCGGCAGACGCACGAGCGCGACCTGCAGGGCTACGGCGGCTTCGACGGCATCTACGACGAGGGGCCGGGCGAGTACGACCGCGGGGGCGTGTACCGCCACCCGTACTTCGAGGGCCGGCTGCAGCACGGCCGCAGCGCCGAGTTCACCCGTGGCGGCTACGACGCCGTCTACCGGCACGTGGAGAACGGCGGCGTGCACCACGACACCCGGTACCTGCGCCAGTACAACAGCGAAAGCCCCATGCTGCGCGGGCGCGGCGGCTACGACCGCAACTACGGCTGGGCCCCCGCCGGCGGCCGCGAGGGCGAGCTGACACGTCCCGACCTGCGCGGCGGCCGCACGGACGAGCGCGGCTACGCGGGCTACAACCGCGGCGGCTTTGCCCCCGGCCAGGGCGCGCAGGGCCTGGACCCGCGCAAGTAGCGGATCGGGAGGAGCAGGATCGGAAGCCCCGTCCGGGAGGCGTGCGTGCCTCTCGGGCGGGGCTTCGCTGTCTCCCCGAGGCCCGGCTGGGGCGGCAAGGGCGAATGATGCTCGTTGCAGTTCCAGTCCGGCAACGTGCCTTCTGCCCGCTGGAGCGAATGAATTCGCCGCTGGAAAATCGCAAAGTCCGCCTTCGCGGACTCGGCGGCCCGGCGATATGCGGCTCCGAAGCACCTGCGCGTCCGCAACCCGGCGATCGCCGATCCGGATCTGCAATGGGGCATAGTGCGCCGCGGGAAAGGCGCAAAATCCGCCTGCGCGGATTGTAGCCGCAGGTGCGGCGCGCTGCGACGAACGCGGAAATGGCCGACAGTAGATTCCTCAGTCGCGCGCCGGGATCACGATGGCGGAAGGCGACGCGCGGCGCTCCTTCGGAATGACAGATTGGAGTGCCGTGGCGCGTCTGGCTGCGGACGCGCAGGTGCCTGGAGATGCCGCACGCACCCGGGCCGCCGAGTCCGCGCAGGCGGACTTTGCGCCTTTCCAGCGGCGAATTCATTCGCTCCTGGAGGCGGGCTGCACGATACCCGGCCAGAATCGCGATGGGCATCATTCGCTCTCGCAATGACTTGCTACGCAAGACTCTCGACCCGTCATCCGTCCGCATCCTGATCTCCAATCCCCCTCTGGTTGCCCGCCACGCACGCCTTCTGCATGTTGCCGGGCATCACCCCGACCCATGCGAGGACCCGTGCGGACGCTCCGAAACCTGTTTTCCGCCGCGCTGCTGGCGGCGCCGGCCCTCGCGCCGGCGCTGGCCGCGCAGGACGCCCCCTACTTTCAGCAGGGCGTGGACTACCGCATCGAGGCGCGGCTCGACGAGCAGACCGGCGTGCTGCACGGCCGCGCCCGGCTGCGCTACACCAACCGCTCGCCCCGCACGCTGGACTCGCTGTACGTCCACCAGCACCTGAACGCTTTTCGCCCCAACAGCGCCTGGGCGCGGCGCGAGCTGCAGTACGGCGAGCGGCGCTTTACGGACCTGGGCCCGGCGGACCACGCCTTCGAGCGCTTCACCCGCGTGACGGTGGACGGCGCCGCCGTGCGCCCCGCCTACCCCGGCGCGCCCGACTCCACCGTGGCGGCCATCCCCCTGGCCCGCCCGCTGGCGCCCGGCGCGTCGGTGGAGGTGGTGATGGACTGGAATGCACGGCTCTCCACCCTTCCACGGCGCCAGGGCCGCCGCGGCAGGCACTACGACTTTGCGCAGTGGTATCCGCGCATCGCCGTGGTGGACCGCACCGGGTGGGCGTACCAGCCGCTGCTGCCGCAGGGCGAGTTCTACGGCGAGTTCGCGCGCTACGACGTGACCCTGGACCTGGCCGCCGACCAGGTGATCGGCAGCACCGGCGTGGCGGTGGAGGGCGACCCCGGCTACCAGGAGCGCGTGGTGGGCGCCGGCTATCCGCCGCCCCCCGCCGCCGACGCGCTGGGGCTGCTGCGCGACGAGGGAGAGCCGGGCCGCAAGCGCGTGCGCTTCTACGCCGACAGCGTGCACCACTTCGGCTGGAGCGCGGACCCGGCGTACCTGCACGACTTCGTGGTGCGCACCATCATCGACGAGTCCACCGGCGCCCACTCCGCGCCCGGCATCCACGTGCTGTACCTCCCCGGCGACACCGCCTGGGACGAGCGCGCCGCCGCCCGCCGCACCTGGGACGCGCTCACCTGGCTGGAGGGGATGTTCGGGCCCTACCCCTGGCCGCAGCTGACCAACGTGCACCGGCTGGAGGGCGGCGGCACCGAGTTCCCCATGCTGATCATGAACGGATCGGCGTCCGAAGGCCTCATCGTCCACGAGACCGCGCACCAGTACGTGCACGGCATCCTGGCCAACAACGAGTGGCGCGAGGGGTGGATGGACGAGGGATTCGCCTCGTTCATGACCTCCTGGTACCGCGAGATGAAGGGCGACACCGCCGTCTGGCGCGGCACCATGCAGGGGCTGGAGCGGCTGGAGCAGGCGCGAAACACCGAACCGGTGGGGCAGCCCGGCGCCGCCTTCTCGTCGCCGCAGGTCTACAGCGCCATGACGTACACCAAGGCCTCCGCCGTCTTCCGCATGCTGCGCGAGATGGTGGGGCACGAGACCTTTCGCGAGATCCTGCGCGAGTTCTACCGCCGCCACCGGCTGCGGCACGTGACCGGCGCCGACTTTCAGCGCGTGGCCGAGGACGTCAGCCGGCGCGACCTGGACTGGTTCTTCGGGCAGTGGATCCAGCGCACGGACCGGCTGGACTACGGCATCGCCGCGGCGAGCACCCGGCAGGCCGGCGGCCGCTGGCGCACCCGCGTGGAGGTGGTGCGCACCGGCGAGGCGTGGATGCCCGTGGTGCTGCGCGTGGGCGGCGAGACGCGCACGCTGGGCTCGCGCGAGCGCCGGCAGACGGTGGAGATCGTGACCGACGCGCGGCCGGCGGAGGCGGTGCTGGACCCGGACTGGGTGCTCATCGACTACGACCGGTCCAACAACCGCGCGCCCCTGCCCTGAGGTGCCCTGGCTTCTGGTGGCCGCGGGCGGGGCGGCGGGCTCGGTGCTGCGCTACGCCGTGGGGCAGGCGCTGGGCCCGGCGCGGCCGGGCGCCTTTCCGTGGCACACCTTTGCCGTGAACGTCGCCGGCTCGCTGCTCCTGGCGCTGGTGGTGGCCCTGGTGCCGCGCGACGACCCGCACCACCTGCGCGCGCTGCTGGCCGTGGGCTTCTGCGGCGGCCTGACCACCTTCAGCACCTTCGGGTACGAGACGGTGAGCCTGCTGCAGGACCGCGCGTACGGCGTGGCGCTGGCCTACGCCGGCGGCAGCTTTCTCCTCGCGCTCCTCGCTGTCGCCATCGGCCTTGCAACGGGCGCACGGCTGGCACATTGAGCGCGTCCCCATTGGTGTCTGGAGTGTTCACTCTGTTTCCGTTATCTTCAGGAGAAATCCCACATGCCCGGAGAACGGAAGCCCATGAGCATCGACGAAATCGAAGCCGCCGCGCTGGATCTGCCGCTGGACGAGCGGGACGAGTTCGTTCAGCGGCTGCAGGCTGCTCGTGTAGAGGATCGGACAATCGATTCTGCATGGCGAGCGGAGATCCGGCGTCGTATGGAGCTGATCGCCGCCGGCGAGGTCGAGTGGATTGACGAAGAGGAGATCCTGGCGGAACTGGAACCGGATCCGTGAAGGTCCGATACTCCGACCTTGCACGAAAACGGGTTGGTGCCAGGGTGTATGGCGGCGCGTATCCGAATGCGCGCGGCTGGCACATTAAGCGCGTCCCCATTGGTGTCTGGAGTGTTCACTCTGTTTCCGTTATCTTCAGGAGAACGCACCCATGCCCGGAGAACGGAAGCCCATGAGCATCGACGAAATCGAAGCCGCCGCGCTGGAACTGCCCGAAGGCGATCGTGACGAGCTGATCGAGCGGCTGAGTGCCCGGCGAGCGCGTGCTCCGGAGGTGCGGCAGGCCTGGATCGAGGAGGCCGAGCGGCGCATGGAAGGGGTCCGCGCCGGGAAGATGCGTCTGGTCGACGCGGACGAGGCGCTGGCGGATCCGGAGTTCGCTCGCGAGCTTGCGACAGTCGCACTGCAGATTCCGGCCGATGAGCGTGCCGGGCTCGTGGACCGGCTCATCTCGAGCCTTACCGGCGGGCACACGTATGATCCGGCGTGGGAAGCGGAGATGAACCGCCGGATCGACGAGATCGAGGCGGGTACGGCGAAGACGGTCGATGCGGAAGAGGTGTTCGCGAAGCTGAAGGCACGTCGGCATGCGCGTTCGCTTTCACGCTGAAGCGGAGGCCGAGCTCGAGGAAGCCAGTGATTTCTACGACCTGGATCGGGAATCCGCCGCCGAGGCATTCGAAGCGGAAGCCGAACGCGTGGTCCAGAGCATCCTCGAGTACCCCATGAGCGGCCACCCCAGCCTGCGCGGCACCCGACGCAAGTTCCTGCACGGATACCCGTACTCGATCAACTACGTGATCCGGCCGGATCACATCTACGTTTACGCCGTTGCCCACTTCAGCCGTGACTGGGGCTACTGGCTCGATCGAATGAACGACGCATGATCCAGATCGGCTCGCAGCCCCTGATCCAGACCGGCATCGTGCCGGGGCGCTTCGAGCCGGCCACCTGGGACCAGTCACGGTGGAGTCGGGCGCGCCGGGATAGGCAGGGTGCATGTCGGCGGCCGGCCTGACCACCTTCGGCACCTTCGGGTACGAGATGGCCAGCCTGCTGCAGGACCGCGCGTACGGCGTGGCGCTGGCCTACGCGGGCGGCAGCCTTCTTCTCACGCTCCTCACCGTCACGACCGGCCTCACAACCGGCGCGCGGCTGGCGGAATAGGCTCGCTGATCCTCCCACTCCGCGTACAGATCACCCGGCCAGCGGGGCATCCGGGTCCCGAGAAGCTCCGCCAGCCGCTTGTCCCACCGAGCGTTTCCGCCTGAACTAGGGTGGTACCAAGGTGTATGGTGGCGCGAATCCGAATGCGCGCGGCTGGCACAAGAAGCGCGCCCCTATTTGTGTCTGGTGTGTCCACTCCGCTGCGATTATCTTTCCTGGAGATCTGTCCCATGGCCGAGGAGAGAAAACCTGAGATGAGCATCGACGAAATCGAAGCCGTTCTCGTGGACCTGCCCGAAGAGCAGCTGGACGACCTGATGGATCGCGTGGCGGTCCGGCGGGGGATGAGTCCCGAGATCGAGGAGAGCTGGGTGGAGGAGGTCAAGCGCCGGGTCGCTGAATACGACCGCGGCGAAGTCGAGGGCATTCCCATGGAGGAGACGCTCGCGAAGATGCGTGCAATGCTGCGGTGATGGTCATCAACCTTCCGGCCGCCGACCGGGAGTTTGCGAAGGCAGTTGCCCACATCCACAAAGAGCGGCCAGGCCGTGCCGGGATATTCGTGCAAGAGATTGATCGCGCGGCCGCGCTGCTCGTAGAGAATCCATATCTTGGCACACCGTACGACGACGACGTACGCGGCTACGTCCTCGATCGGTTTCCGTATACCATCTATTATGTGATCAGGCCGGATCACATCCTGGTTGCCGCGATCTCACACCAGAGCCGTCGACCCGGCTACTGGCGCAAGCGGTTGAAGTTTTTGGTCCAGTGACGCTGCTGAATCGGATCAAGTGGCGGCCTGATCATCAGTGGATGATGGCGACAACGCTCTCTCACTCAGCGGTATCGAATTGATCCAGATCGGCTCGCAGCCCCTGATCCAGACCGGCATCGTGCGCGGGGCGTGCCCGCACGACTGCCCGGACACCTGCGCCATGCTGGTGCACGTGCGCGACGGCCGCGCGGTGCGCGTGCAGGGCGACCCGGACCACCCGGTCACGCAGGGCTTCCTGTGCACCAAGGTGAACCGGTACGTGGAGCGCACCTACCACGCCGACCGGCTCACGGTGCCGCTGCGCCGCGTGGGCCCCAAGGGCGAGGGACGCTTCGAGCCGGCCACCTGGGACCAGGCGCTGGACGACATCGCGCGGCGGCTGAACGAGATTCGACACGGCGCGCATGGGCCGCAGGCCATCCTGCCCTACTCGTATTCCGGCACGCTGGGCAAGGTGCAGAACGAGTCCATGGACCGGCGCTTCTTTCACCGCATCGGCGCCAGCCTGCTGGACCGCACCATCTGCGCGACGGCGGGAAGCGTGGGCTGGGGGGTGACGTACGGCGACCGCATGGGCCCCACCCCCGAAGAGGCCGGGCACGCGCGCTTCATCCTGCTGTGGGGCACCAACACGCTTACCAGCAACCCGCACCTGTGGCCGGCGCTGCGCCGCGCGCGGGAGGGCGGCGCCCGCATCATCGCCATCGACCCCATCCGCACGCGCACGGCCGCGCAGTGCGACGAGCACCTGGCCATCCGCCCCGGCACCGACGCCGCGCTGGCCCTGGGGATGATGCACGTGATCTTTCGCGACGGGCTGCAGGACGCCGACTACCTGCGGGAGCACACCGTGGGATGGGAGGCGCTGCGGGAGCGCGCGGCGGAGTGGACGCCGGCGCGCACCGCGGAAACCGTGGGGCTGCCGGCGGAGCGCATCGAGACGCTGGCGCGCGAGTACGCCACCACGCGCCCCAGCTTCATCCGCCTGAACTACGGGCTGCAGCGGCACCATGGGGGCGGGATGGCGGTGCGGACCGTCTCCCTTCTTCCCGCCGTCACCGGCGCGTGGCGCGAGCTGGGCGGCGGCGCCACCCTTTCCACCAGCGGCGCCTTCAAGCTCGACGGCGCGGCGCTGCAGCGGCCCGACTGGATTCCGCCCGGCACGCGCACCATCAACATGATCCGCCTGGGCGAGGCGCTCACGCACCCCGACGCGGGGGTGGGTGGGCCGCCGGTGCAGGCGCTGGTCGTCTACAACAGCAACCCGGCCGCAGTGGCGCCGGACCTGGGGCAGGTGCGCCGCGGGCTGCTGCGCGACGACCTGTTCACCGTGGTGATGGAGCACTTCGTCACCGACACGGCGCGCTACGCGGACTGGGTGCTCCCCGCCACCACGCAGCTGGAGCACTGGGACGTCCACACGGCGTACGGGCACCTGTACCTTACGCTCAACCGCCCCTCCATCGCGCCGGTGGGCGAGTCGCTCCCCAACTCCGAGATCTTCCGGCGGCTGGCGGCGCGGATGGGGCTGGACGATCCCGCGTTCCGCGACGACGACGTCACCCTCATCCGGCAGGCGCTGCGGTCGTCGCACCCGTGGATGGAGGGCGTCACCTTCGAGCGGCTGGTGGAGGACGGCTGGGTGCGGCTGAACGTCCCCCGGGACTTTCGCCCCTACGCCGATCCGCGTCCCAACACGCCCACGGGAAAGATCCAGATCGTGGCGCCGGAGCTGGAGCGGATCGGCCTGGACCCGCTTCCCGCGTACATCCCGCCGGCGGAGAGCGCGGACGCGGACCCGGCGCGCGCCGCGCGCTTTCCGCTGATGCTGCTGTCGCCGCCGGAGCATCCGTTCATGAACAGCACCTTCGTGAACGTTCCCCACCTTGCCCGCGCGGCGGGGGAGACGAAGCTGCTGCTGCACCCCAACGAGGCCGCCGTGCGCGGCATTTCCGCGGACGACCCGGTGCGCTGCTGGAACGACCGCGGCCACTTCTACGGCCGCGCCGTGGTGACCGACGACGTGCGGCCGGGGGTGGCCGTGAGCTACGGCGTGCGCTGGGCCATGCGGTCCGAAGGCGGGCACACGGTGAACGACACCACCTCGCAGCGGGTGACGGACATGGGCGGCGGCGCCACCTTCTACGACAACGCGGTGGAGGTGGAGGCGGTCCCCGCCGCGATGGCGGCGGACTGACCCGGCTCCCTTGATCGGCAGTGCGTTTCCGGACGTATGGCGACCTGAACGCGGAGTACGCGGAGGAAGAAAACGACAAGGGCGCGGATAAGGGCTCCATCCGCGTCCTCTCCGCTCCTGCTCCGCGAGCGCTGCGTTCGATCAGCCCTCCGCCGCTCCGGAAGGGGTGAACGGACGCGGCGAAACTCCCGTCCCATCCGGGGCGTACTACACGAAAAGCTGGACAGCCGTCCAGCGAAAGGTGTATACTTAGGGCTTCCAACCAGTTACCCCGGTTCGGAGCCCCCTCGGAGCAGCCGCTGTTGCGCATTCTCTACGTCTCCCACTCGTTCCCGCTCGCCGGCGACCCGCTCAGCAACGTGGGCGGCATGCAGCGCCTGGCGCAGGGACAGTACGCCGCGCTCGCCGAGCACCCGGCGGTAGAGATGCATTCACTGCTGCTGGAGACGTCGTGGAAGGCCACGCCGTACCGCATGCCCGGCTACATGGCGCGGCTGCTGTGGCGGATTCCCGCCATCGTCCGGCGCGAGAAGATCGACGTGGTCCTGCACTCGTCGATGGTGACGGCGTCGCTCACGCCCACCATGACGCGCGCCATCCGCGCGGCGGGCGCGATCGTTGCGGCGGTTCCCGTGGGGCGCGACGTAACGCTGCCCACCATCGGCTACCAGTGGTACGTGCGGCGGGTGCTGCGCTCGCTGGACGCGGTGTTCCCCATCAGCCGCGCGACGGCGCACGAGTGCCTGCAGCGCGGCCTGCCGCCGGCGCGGATGCACGTTGTTCCCTGCGGCGTGGACGGCCAGCTGTTCAGCGCGCCGCGCGACCGCAAGGCCACCCGCCGCGAGCTGCTGCGCTCCATCGGCGAGTCGTCCGAGACCATTCCGGACGACGCGCTGATCCTGGTGAGCGTGGGGCGGCACCAGGAGCGCAAGGGCTTTGCCTGGTTCACGGACCAGGTGATGCCGCGGCTGCCGAAGGACGTGGTGTACCTGGTCACGGGCGAGGGGCCCATGACGCCGCGCATTCGCGAGGCCATCGACCGGCACGGGCTGCACGGCAACGTGCGCATGCTGGGCAAGGTGCCCGAGGACATGCTGGTCCGGCTGTACCGCGGCGCCGACCTGTTCGTGATGCCCAACGTGCACGTCAAGGGTGACATCGAGGGCTTTGGCGTGGTGATGCTCGAGGCGGGGATGTGCGGGATGCCGGTGCTGGCGGCGGACCTGGAGGGGATCAGCGACGTGGTGCGCGAGGGTGAGAACGGGCACCTGGTGCGCAGCGAAGACGCGGACGCATTCGTGGAGCGGGTGATGCGCTATCGAGGAGATCGCGGTCTGGTGGCGGAGGCCTCTCGCAGGGCCTCGGCGTACACGGCGGGGCACTTTGGCTGGCCCGCCATCGCCGATACGTACGTCCGTCTGCTGCAGCAGCAGATCGGCGTCACCACCACGACTACCGGCACCGTCCCGGCGGAGCTCGCCCGAGCGGCAGGGTGAGCATCCACTTCGCCGTACGCACGAGCCGCCTTCCACGAGAGGGCGGCTTTTTCGTTGGCGGACCAGTGGCGCGGGGCGGTGCACGCCGTTACTCTGACGTTTTCACGGACAACGGACCGACAAGACACGCCGCGCCCCATCGGCGCGGCTCACGGCACATAGACGGAGACCAAGGACCATGAGAGACTGGGATCAGTGGCTGCAGGAACGCGAGTGGCAGCCGGTTGCCGCCGACGAGTTCCGCGGCCTTCCGGCGGACGAGAAGCTGCGCCGCATTCGCCACAGCAGCGCGCACGTGATGGCCACGGCGCTGCGCCACGTGCGCCCCGAGGCGCGGTTCGCCATCGGGCCGGCCACGGAGCACGGCTTTTTCTACGACGTAAAGCTGGATTCGCCGCTGTCGCCCGAAGAGATCGCGGCGGTGCAGGAGGGGATGGGGAAGGTGGCCAAGGAGAAGCAGCCCTTCGAGGTGGCCGTCATTCCCCACGCCGACGCGGTGGAGTTCTTTCGCGACAAGGGCGAGCAGTACAAGCTGGAGATCCTGGAGCGCCTGGTGGACCAGACGGTGACGTTCTACCGCAACGGCGACTTCGTGGACCTGTGCGCGGGGCCGCACGTGCCCGACACGGGCTTTTGCCACCACGTAAAGCTGCTGGCGGCGTCGCCGGCGCACTGGCGCGGCGAGCAGAACCCGTCGCTGCAGCGGGTTAGCGGCACGGCGTGGGACAGCCGCGACGCGCTGAAGAACTACCTGTCGTTCGTGGAAGAGGCCAAGGCGCGCGACCACCGCGTGCTGGGACAGACGCTGGACCTGTTCAGCTTTCACCCCTGGGCGGCGTCGGCGCTGTGGCACCCCAAGGGGCTCATCATCCGCAACGAGCTGGGGCGCTTCTGGCGCGAGTTGCAGCCGGAGTACGGGTACGTCGAGATCCTGAACCCCGTGCTGTACAAGCCGGACCTGTTCCACACGTCGGGCCACTGGGAGCACTACCACGAGGACATGTTCATCGTGCGCGACGAGGCGGGCGACCCCGACTTCGTGCTGAAGCCGATGAACTGCCCCGACACGATGCTCTACTACAAGACGCAGGCGCACAGCTACCGCGAGCTACCGCTGCGCGTGGCCGAGAGCCAGGTGCTGCACCGCAACGAGGTCACGGGCGCGCTGCACGGGCTGATGCGCACGCGCAGCTTCGTGCAGGACGACGCGCACATCTTTTTGGCGCCGGAGCAGGTGCAGGACGAGATCCGGCAGCTGCTGGAGCTGGTGGAGCGCTTCTACTCCGTCTTCGGGCTGGAGTACAGCATGAAGCTGAGCACGCGCCCTGAAAAGTTCATGGGCGCCATCGAGCAGTGGAACGCGGCCGAGGCGGCGCTCAAGGCGTCGCTGGACGCGGCGGGGCGCGAGTACACGATCGACGAGGGCGACGGCGCCTTCTACGGCCCCAAGATCGACATCAGCATCCAGGACAGCCTGGGCCGCCGCTGGCAGTGCGGCACGATTCAGCTGGACTTTCAGCTGCCGCAGCGGTTCGAGCTGGAGTACACGGCGCAGGACGGCACGCGGCAGACGCCCATCGTGGTGCACCGGGCCATCTTCGGCAGCATCGAGCGCTTCATCGGCGTGATCGTGGAGCACTTCGCGGGGGCGTTCCCGGTGTGGCTGTCGCCGGTGCAGGCGGTGGTGCTCCCCATCAGCGACGAAAAGCACCTGGACTACGCCGTCGACGTCACGGCGCGGCTGCGCAAGGCGGGGGTGCGGGTCGAGATGGTGCAGTACGAGTCGCTGAACTACCGCATCCGCCAGGCCGAAAAGCAGAAGGTACCGTACATCCTGGTGGTGGGCGAGCGCGAGCAGGAGCAGGGCACGGCGGCCGTCCGCCGCCACAAGGTCAAGGAGCAGCGCGTGCTGCCGGTGGCCGACGTGGTGCTGGAGATCATGGACAAGGTGCGCGCCCGCGAGCTGGACGTGCACGTGGCGAAGATCGCCGCGAAGTTCGTGGAGCCCAGCGCCGCGACGACGGAGGAGAATCCGTACTGAAGTGCGGGAGTGCGGAAGTGCGGGAGTGCGGGAGCTGGTGATCGCCCGCCTCCCGACCTGACGATACACGTATGTGGCCGTGATTCACTCTAGCCGAGCACCCATCCCGATGCGCACGACATGCACGCGCAGGCTCTCGCTGGCCGGCATCGCGCTCGCGCTGGCCGCGGGGCCGGCTCGCGCACAGGAGCTGCCGCCTGCGCAGGAGGTCGTCACCCGGTACTGGAACGCGATCGGCGGCGTACAGGCGGTGTCGGCGCCGCAGTTCCGGCGCACCATCGGAGAGATGACCACGGACGGGCTGACGATGTCGGTGAACTTCATCCAGGCCCGACCCGACAAGATGGTGATGCGCGGCGAGATCCCCGGCCTGGGGACCGTCGAGCAGGGCTTCGACGGTACCATCGGCTGGATGGTGCTCCCCGGACAGGGCGCCCGTCTGCTGCAGGGGCCGGAGCTGCAGCAGGTGCAGAATCAGGCGAAGTTCGACAGCAACCTGCGGTTCGACGAGTACCCGGTGATGGAAACCATCGGGCGCGCCGAGGTGGACGGGCGCGCCTGCTGGCAGGTGCGGATGGTTACGCCGGAGAACGACGAGGCGCTCGGCTGCTTCGGCGTCGATGACGGCTACCTGCTCTCCATCGCCGTCACTGCGCCGGAGCAGACCACGATTACGTTCGGCGACTACCGCCCCTTCGGCGCGCTTACGCTGCCGGGGCGGACCGTCGTCACCGCCGGCGGGCAGCAGGTGGTGCTCACCGTCAGCTCCATCAGCCACGATCTCATCCCCGCGGCGGAGTTCGAGCCGCCCGCCGAGATCAGGGCGCAGCGTTCCAAGTGAAGTGCGTGAGTGCGTGAGTGCGTGAGTGCGTGAGTGCGTGAGTGCGTGAGTGCGGAAGTTTGGAATTCTCGAAGTCGCAGGCTGTATCCTGTAAGCTGTCCGCTGCAACCTTTCGTTACAAGAGAGCCGCCCCGATGCACCGGGGCGGCTCTCTCGTTGGTCACACTTCCGCACTCACGCACTTCCGCACTCACGCACTTTCAACGCGAATCCAGCAGGACCGGCGCGTACCGGCGGTGATACACCGGGGCCAGCCGCTCGCAGAACTCCTCGGTGGTGCCGCCTCGGTTCACGTAGCGGCGCATCAGGGCACACTGCAGCGCCACGTACGCATCGAACCGCGTGGGCGAGGTTTCCAGGAACCGACGAAGTATCTCCATCATCCACTCCTTTCCGGCACCCGGGGACCGGGTGCGCACCCCTGTACCAAAGCATCCCGCGTGCCCCGCGCGGGCCGGTGTACAAGAACGCGTAAACCCTTGTATCTCTGACGATTCGCCGCCGCGGGGCACACCCTCGCGAATCGGGCGCTGGGACATGTGTACCGTCCGTGGGACGCCCTGGTGGGACAATACGGGCACGGCGGCCCAAAGGTGTCAGCACACGGTCTGGCTGCTACGGCGGGATGCGGACGAAAAACGTTGACCAACGCCAACGACGGCACTAGCTTGCGCCCCCCAACCCCAAACTTCGCCGTTCGTTTGCGCCAGCACGCCCGGCGTGCCGAGCGGCTCCATGGATGGATCCACGGCCTGCGTCCTCTGATGTGGAGGGCCGCGGCACCCCGATTTCCGGTGAGCGCACCACGGCCCGACGCCATGGACGCGCCGTCCGGCAACCCTGTCCCGGTCACGCAGTGATGTCCAGCACCGGAATCATGGAACCCGGCACCGTCGTCGCCGACCGCTACCGCATCGACGAGTCCCTGGGCGGCGAAGCGAGCGGCGCGCTGTACCGCGCCACCGACCTGCGCCTGGAGCGCGCGGTGGGGCTGCGCGCGCTGGCCCCGGCCGACGGGGCGCAGCAGGGCAAGGCGGCGGCGCGGCTGGTGCACCCCAACGTGGCGCGCGTGCTGGACTTTGGCCTGGATGCGGCGCTGGGGCTGGAGTTCGTGGTGGCGGACCTGGGCACGGGCGGGTCGCTGGCGGCGCTGCTGGCCCAGCGCGGCATGCCCCCGCTTCCGCTGGCGACGCGCATCGTGCAGGAGGCGGCGGCGGGAATGGCGGCGGCGCACCGCGCGGGGCTGGTGCACGGCGACCTGCACCCCGGCGTGCTGTGGCTTTCGCGCGAGGAGGGCCGTCTGCGCGTGCAGGTGCTGGGGCTGGGGCTGAACCCCGGCGGCGCGCCGCCCTCGCGCGCCACCGCCCGCTACGCCTCGCCCGAGCGGCTGCGACGCGGCAAGGTGCTGCCGCCGGCGGCGGACGTGTTCAGCCTGGGCGTGGTGGCGTACGAGGTGTTCGCGGGGCTCCCCGCGGAATGGACGTCGATGCTGCTGTCGATGGCGCGCGGGCAGGCCGTCATGGCGCCGTCGCTGCGCGATGCGCGGCCGGAGCTTCCCGCGCACGTGGCCCAGGCGGTGCGCCGCGCCCTGCTGGCCGACCCCGCCCAGCGCTGGCCCGACGCCGGCGAGCTGGCCGCCCACCTGATCGCCGAGAGCGCCGCAGCGCCGGCTCCCGCACTCGTGGCGGCCGTGACCCCGGTGGCCCCCGTCACCACCGCCTCGTTCGCCGCCACCGTCTCCGAAGCCGCCGCGCAGTCGAAGCGGGTGGAAGCCGCGGCCGCGCCGGAGCCTGTCGAAGCCGAGTCTCCGTCCGAAGTGGTGGAAATCGCGGCCCTGCCCGAGCGCGAGGTCGTTGAAGCCGCGGCCAAGCCGGAGATGGTCGAAGCCGCGGCGCAGTCTGAGAGCGTGGAAGCCGCCGCGCCCGTCGCCCAGGCCGATCCCGTGATGGCCGAGGTCGAGCCGGCCGTGGTGGAAGAGCCGGAGCCGGTCGTCGCCGTCGTAGCGGAGCCGGCGCCCGTCGTCGTCGCAGTGGTGGCGGATGAGCCGCAGCCGATCGCCGCGTCGGTGGTGGATGAGGTGCCCGCCGCGCCCGTCGTGGAAGCGGCCGCCGAGCCGGTTTCGGAGCCGGTCGCGGCGCCCGCACCGCGCCGCCAGCCGCCGGCCCGCCGCGCGCCGCTCGTCGCGGCAAAGACGGACCTGGCCGACAGCCTGTACATCCCGCCCGTGCTGCAGAAGGCTGCCGCCGCTTCCGAGGCACCCCGCCCCGCGACCCCGGTGGAAGCCCCCGTCTCCGCGCCCATCGTCGTCTCCGCGCCGGCCGTCTCCACTCCCGCCGTATCCGCACCTGCCGTATCCGCACCCGCCGCTCAGGCGCCGAAGCCGGAGCCCGTGCTGGCGAAGGCGGAGCCGGTGATCGCCGCGCCCGTTCGGCCGGTGCGGGAGTTGGATGATGCGATTGAGGCGCCGCTCGTCCCGATCGCCAGGACCCTGACGGTGCTGCCGGCGGCGGAGTCCGTCGCCCTGGTGCCGGTGGATACGGCGGAGACGGCCGTGGTCCAGTTTGCCGAGCGGCGCCGCAGGCCAGGGCTGGCAAGGCTGGGGCAGCCCGCGGGCAGCCAGCGGCGCGGGCTGATCGCGGCCGGCATCGCCGCGGCGGTGCTGGTGGGCGGCGGCGTGATCGCGAAGACGGTGCTGGCGGGCGCGGATGCCACGGCGCCCGCCGCCCAGCGGCTCGCCGCCGCGGCGATGATGCCCGGTGCGGGCGGCACGGTGCGGCCCCAGCAGCCGGCCGTGGCCGATCCGGCCGCCGTGCAGCCCCTTCCGCCGGTGGATTCGGCCGCGCGCGCGGCGCTTACGCCCGAAGAGCAGCGGCGGCAGGACGAGGAGCGCAAAAAGCTGGAGGAGCAACGCCGCCTGCAGCTGCGCCAGCGCGACTCGCTTCGCGCCGCACAGCAGCTGGCGTCGCAGGCGCAGGCGCAACCGATCGCGCCGCAGCAGGTGGCGCTGGCCACCGCCCGCCCCGCCGCCTCGGCGCCCGCGCCGCAGATCGAGCAGCGCGCGCCCGCGGTTTCCGCCCCCGCACCGGCCGAAACCGCGGCGCCCGCTCCGGCGCCCGCGCGTCCGCGGGTGGACGCCAGCCGCGTCTACGGCGGCGGCGAGGTGGACCAGGCGCCGTCGCTGGCGAACGGCTCGTCGTTCCGCAGCGCCGTGAACCGCACGTATCCCGCGACCCTGCGCAGCAGCGGCGTGTGGGGCAACGCGCTGGTCTCGTTCACCGTGGGAACGGACGGGCGCGTGGAGCGTTCGTCCATCAGCGTGGAGCAGGCGTCGCACCCCGCCTTCCGCGCCGCGGCGCAGGCGGCGATCAGCTCCGCGCGCTTCAACCCCGCGCGCGTCGACGGCCAGCCCGTGCGCGCCACCGTGTCCATGCCGATTACGTGGCAGGGCTCGGGGGCGCGGAACGAGGATGAGGAGAGGGAATAGGGGATAGGTTACAGGGGACAGGGAATAGGTAATAGGGAATAGCCTGCAACGGCTCCCGCAGAATCGCCCCGGCTTCCACGTGGAAGCCGGGGCGATCTCGTTGCGGCACGGCCGGAAGGTGACGGAGGGCACCTCAAGCCACACCTGAGCGCCGTGTGGATTGATGACCACGCCTAGAACATGCGCGCATCCAATCTGTCATTCCGAAGGAGGCGCCGCACCGATCCGTCCTCTCGCGGGATACTCTGGCGCCGACTGAGGAATCTACCGTCGGAATGCTCGTGGCCTGCCGGTGACGCGACGGGCCTGCGGCCACAATCCGCGAAGGCGGATTTCGCGATTTTCCAGCGGCGAATTCATTCGCTCCTGGAGGGGGCGGCCGCGATTCGCTGTCTGGAATGCGTCGCCTGCGCCGTCAGTCCACGTACGTCTCGAAGAAGCCGGTGAGGCGGCCGACGGTGCGGCCACGCTCCTGAACCGTGGCCACGCCGCGCATCTGCACGAACCAGCGGCGCGCGGGGCGGTTCATGTCCGTCACGTGCACGGCGGCCACGTCCACGGTAACCCGCAGGCCCTGCCGCGCATCCTCGAAGGCGAAGCGGCGGGGCACCTGGATCCGCCGCCCCTCCGCGGTGGCAGTCTGCATCTCCAGCACCTGGATGTCGCCGGGGCGATAGACGCCGCGCACGCCGTCCCCATCCACCAGGTACGCGAACAGCCCCTCCGCCGCCGCGGTGCCCCCGCCGCGCACCACGCCGTACAGCAGCGACAGGTTCGCGTCCGACGCCGATCCCCACTCCCACGAGACGTCGCGCCACACGCCCCAGTTGTGGTCGTGGTACGCCTGCGCGCCGCGCACGGCCTCGCACGCGGGGAGGCAGACGGTGCCCTCGGCGCGGGCGTGCAGCGCGGGCGCCACGTACCCCGAGATCAGCTCCGAGCCCCCCAGGTCCGTGGGCGGAAAGTAGCGGCGCGGCGAGGGCTGCACGCGCAGGTCCACCCGCACGCCCCCCGCGTCCGCCGCCACCCGGTACGCGTCCCCCTCCAGCCGCACGAAAGCCCGCTCGCCAAAGCGCAGGTCAGGCGACGTGGTATCGAACCGCACCTGCTCGCCGGGGAGGTCGCGCGTCAGCGAGCGGTGCGTGCCGTCCGGCTCGCGCACGGTCAGCAAAATGCGCCCGCCCCAGCGGCCCGGCACGCCCACTTCGCCCGCCACCATCAGCGTTACGTACACCCACCGCGCGTCATCCAGCACCACGTTGAAGTAGTGCCACTCCGCCCAGGTGCTGTCGCGGACGGGCGGAACGTGGAAGCGGTCGATCTCCCGCAGCAGGGTGGATCGATCCGGCGCGGTCCAGCGGCGGTCCGCGTCCGAATCCATCCACCGCCCCGAGAGCAGGTTGGGCGATGCGCCCGCCGCCCGGGCGCGCGACGGGATCTCGCCCGTGGCGATGACGCCGATGCGCCGCTCGCCGGCGAACAATTCCACCGGCTTGCCGTCCAGGATGGGGCTCGCGGAGCGGATGCCATGCTCGCGCAGCCCACGCGGCGACTCCAGCAGGTTGCGCTGAAGAAAGCGCGCGTGGTCGATGCCCAGGAAGAGCGACGAAACGCCGCCGGCCTTCAGCATCTCGGCGCTGATGCCGGCGGGGACCACCACCACGTCGCCGCCGCCCACCAGCTCGCGGTCGCGCGCCTGCTCCAGCATCGCCTCACCCACCGCGAGCAGCACCACCATCACCGCCACGCCCAGCGCGTAGCCGCCCAGCAGGAACAGCGCGCGCCCCGGACGGTTGCGCAGCTCCGCCAGGGCAAGGCGAACGATCATCAGCGCCCCGCGCCCCAGCGCAGGTCCGTCACCACGGGCAGGTGGTCGGTCACGCGCGACGTGTCGTCCGTCACCCCGTGCCGCGCCTGCCACTCGGGGGAGAGGTCGCCGGAGCGAAAGACGAAGCCGCCCACCCAGCCCACCGACGCCTGGCTGTACAGCACGTAGTCCAGCCGGCTGGGCGCGAACGGCTCCTCCGGGTTCTCCCAGGTGGCGGACGAGACGTCGTCCAGCCGCAGCGGCTGCGCCACCCAGAGCCGGCGGTCGTCGACGTCCAGCTCCCGCGTCAGCAGCTCCAGCGGTTCCGGGCTCCCCACCAGGTTCAGGTCACCCGCCATCACCAGCCCGTCCACCCCGCCCGCGCGCATCGCCGCGACGACCGCCTCGCGGATGGCGAGCGCCTCCATCCGCCGCAGCCGGTCCCTGGCGCTTCCCGGCGTGCCGCCGCTCTCCAGGTCCATCGTCACCACCAGCAGCGGCTGCCCGGCCACCTGCACTACCGCGCCCAGCGCGGGGACGCCCTCCGCCCGCCGCCGCTCCATCGCCTGCCGCGCCTGGGGCGGGGCGTCCGCGGGGAGCAGATCGAGCACGGAATCGGGATAGGGAAGGATGTCGGCGAACGGCGCCGCCACCACCGGCGCCGCCCCGCGGGTGGCGATCACCCCGCGCTGCGTGCCGCCGGAGGTGCCGTAGGCCGCGCGCCACGGCTGGCCGCCGGGAACCATGCGGTTCAGCAGCGCCTCCACCTCCCGCGCCGAGTGCCCGCCGGCCACCTCGTCCAGCACCAGCAGGTCGGGGTTCAGGGCGCGCAGCGCGGCGCCGAACGCCTCCGGACGCTCGAACATCGTCTCGCGCCCCACGTTCCACGAGACCATGCGGAACTCCGCCGCCGCCCGCCGCGCCAGCGGGTCCGCCGGGCCTTCGCCGCGCGTCACGGGTCGCGGCGCGGGATCGGCCAGATCCATCGTGAACGCACGGAGCGAATCCACCACCGCGCCGGCGGAATCCAGCGACAGCAGCCGCGCCGTCATCCGCGCGCCGAACGGCACCGCGCCGCCGCGGGCGATGCGCATCTCGAAGAACTCCGACGCGTGCGACGGCGCCGTTATCACGCCCGCGGCGTACGCCGGAACGAGGCGCGTCGTGTCCTCGCCCGCGCTCCGCGTCCGCACCCCGATCCCGGCGTGCATCCCCTCCTGCCACACCGGCGAGAACTCCACCGCCGCGTCCACACCGTCGACGCCGTGCGCCCTCCACCCGGACGCCGGATCGCCGTCCGCGTCCATCACCAGCACCAGCGTTCCCGGCAGGCTCTGCAGCGCGGCCTCCTGGGCCAGCTGGATGCGCAGGTACACCGCGTCCGCGTCGTGCCGCACCTGCATTCCGCGCAGGGGCGGGTACACGGGGACGGGCTGCGGATGCGCGGGAAGGCCGCCGTGGCGGTGCGCCTGCCGGCGTCCGCCGCTGATCCAGGGCGCCGCCTCCCACTCGCGGGGCACGCCGTCCAGCACCACCTCCCGCTCGTGGAAGGGGCGTGTGTCGATGGAGTACGGCTGCGCCGCGGCCGCGCCGGAAACGAGCGAAAGGGCCAGCGCCGCGACCATCGAGGCGCGCCGCGAGATCGAACGCATCATGCGGGATGTGGAGGATGGGATGCGGGGCCGGCTTCCGGTCCGCCGTCGCGCACCACCAGCCCGTCCGCCATCTCCACGCGCCGCCCCGCGCGCTGCGCCACGTGCGGATCGTGGGTAACGATGACCAGCGTGGTGCCGTCCGCGTTCAAGCGCTCGAACAGGGTGATGATCTCGTCGCCGGTGCGGCGGTCCAGCTCGCCCGTGGGCTCGTCGGCAAAGACGATCTCAGGCCGGTTGGCCAGCGCCCGCGCGATGGCGACGCGCTGCTGCTCGCCGCCGGACAGGTGCGGCGGGCGGTGGGTGACGCGGTGGCCCAGCCCCACGTACTCCAGCAGCTCCCGCGCGCGCTGGCGCCGCTCGCCGCGGGGCACGCCGGCCTCGGCCATGGGCAGCTCCACGTTCTCCGCCGCCGTGAGCACCGCCAGCAGGTGGAATCGCTGAAAGATGAAGCCCACCTTTCGCAGCCGCAGCGCCGACCGCCGCCCCTCGTCCAGCGCGTAGACCGCCTCGCCCAGCAGCTCCACGGACCCGCGGGTGGGCGGCTCGATGCCGGCCAGCACGTTGAGCAGCGTGCTCTTTCCGCACCCCGACGGCCCCACCACCGCCACGTGCTCTCCGCGCGCCACGGTGAGGTCCACCCCGCGCAGCGCGTGCACGGCGTCGCCCTGGTAGGGGAATTCCTTGATGAGCCCGCGGGCCTGGATGATCTGCAAGACGAAGTGCGAGAGTGCGTTAGTGCGTTAGTGCGTTAGTGCGTTAGTGCGTTAGTGCGTTAGTGCGTTAGTGCGTTAGTGCGTTAGTGCGTCAGACGTAAATAGCCACGGATCCCGGTGCGCGGAAATGGGTGGCGCTCCCGCTGCCGTGGCGAATCACGGGCCGAATCCCGCTACCCCGCGCCGGCCCCCGCCCTCCCGAGCGGGTGAAGCCCCGCCTGGCGAGCTTTGCGAGCCTTGGGCGGGGCTTATGGCCCTTCTAGCCCCGGGTTTCAACCCGGGGCGGCTCAACCCGGGGACTGCCGTGCGCGACGAACCCCACCGAAGCCCCTCACTCCGCCTCCTCGCGCAGTGCCCGCCCCAGCGGCGTTCGCACCGCGTTCCACCCCGGCAGCAGGCCGGCGAGCGCGCCGACGAGGATAACGATGCCGGTTGCGAGCAGCACGCGGCCGGGCTCCCAGGCAAAGAAGGTCATCTTCGCCGGGATGCCGGGAAACCCCAGGAGAATGCGGTCCAGCCGGCCCGCCATCCACAGCCCCAGCGGCAGCCCCAGCAGGCACCCGATCCCCGCCAGCACCAGCCCCTCCACCACGATCGCCAGCAGCACCCGCCCGCGCGCCACCCCGATCGCCCGCAGCGTGGCGATCTCGCCAAAGCGCTCGCGCACGCCGATGGTGATGATGGTGGACACCAGCAGCGCCGTCACCACCAGCGCAATGCTTCCCAGGATGGTCGCCAGCTGCTGAAAGTAGAGCAGGCGGCGGTCCATCTCGGCCATCAGCTCGCGCGTGGAGTAGGTGGATACCTCCGGCACCGCCGCGGTGATCCGGTCCGCCAGCGCGTCGTCGTCCACCCCCTCGTCCGTGGCCACGCCAAAGAGCGAGACCTCGCCGGTCCGGCCGGTCACCCGCTGCACCTCGCCGATGGGCATGGCGAGGGAGCGCTGGTCCGCATAGTCGTACAGAAAGTCCGCCACGCCGCTGATCCGGTACGCCCGCGTCTGCCGCGCGCGCCCCAACGACACGTCCAGGTCCGCCGCCAGCCGCAGGGTGTCGCCCACCTCCAGCCCTTCGTCGCGCGCCAGCGGCTCGCTGACCGCCACCTCGCCCGCGCCGGGCTCGCGGCCGTCCACGATGCGGTAGAGGAACTGCGAGGCCGGGTCGACGCCGCTGGTGAACAGCGGTTCGCCGGCGCTGTCGCCGCGCGCCAGGTAGAACTGCGCGCCCAGCACCGGCGCCACGGCGCGCACCCCCGGCACCGCCGCGATCCGCCGCCCCACGTCGTCGCCCGCGACGATCCCCGCCTCGCTGTCGAAGGGCAGGCTGCCGCGCGGCGTCACCCGCAGCGCGTATCCGCTCACCCCCAGCAGCTCGCCGAACGAGCCGGTCAGGCCGCTGGCCAGCATGGTCATGTCCAGCAGCAGCGCCGCGCTCACGGCGATCCCCGACAGCGCCAGCGCCGTACGCCCCCCGCGGCGAAAGAACGAGCGCAGAAAGGCGGATACGATCACCGTTCGCCCAGCTTCTGCGGCGCCACGCGCACCACGCGCCACGCCGCCAGCGCGCCCGCCGCCGCCCCCAGCGCCAGCCCCAGGAGCGCGGCGAGGAGGACGATGCGCGGCGTCACCAGCGCAAACCGCAGCGTGGTGTCGTAGACCCGCGCGTAGTAGGCGTTGACCACCTTCGCGACCAGGATCCCCAGCCCCGCCCCCGCCGCCGATCCCACGATGGCGATGCCGATGGCCTCGAGCACGATGGCGCGGAACACCGTGCCGCGGCTGACGCCGATGAGCCGCAGCACGCCCATGTCGCGCTTTCGCTCGTCCACGCGGATCACCATCACGCAGAGCAAAAAGATGGCGCTCGCCAGGATGGTGACGATGCCGATGGCGTCGTGGAAACGCGAGACAACGGCGAAGGTGGCGCTGGTCTGCTCCGCCAGCGCCGCGCTCCCGTACGCCCGCGTGCCGAACGCCACCCCCTCGATCCACCGCGCCGCCGAGTCCGCGTCCGCGCCGGGCGCCAGGACGATGGCGAAGCGGTCCACGCGGTCGTGCGTGGGGAGCATGGCCTCCAGGTCCGGCAGGTGCAGGCGCACCTCGTAGTCGTTGCGGGCGATGCGGTTGGGGTCCGCCTCGCGCTCGAAGACGCCGGCCACCACGAACGGGCGCGCCGGGCCGGTGCCCGCCAGCGCCCGCGCGCGCACCGTGTCGCCCACGGCCAGCGGAACCGCCTCCGCCAGCCGCCGCTCCACCAGCATCTCCGGCACCTGCGCCGGCGGGCTCCCCGCCTGCAGCGCCGCCGCCATCCACAGCATCGCGATCAATCCGCCTCCCTTGGCTCGCCGGGAAGCTAGCCTCTGCAAAGGTGATGCGGGAGGGGATGGAGTGAGCGGGTGAGCGGGTGAAGGGGTGAACGGGTGGGTGCGCCGGATCCGCCGGCGGGTGCGCACGGCCGCCACAGGCTAAAGCCCGCGGCTAGAAAGGCCAGAAGCCCCGTCTCAGCTCGCTTGCGCTCGCCGAACGGGGCTTGGACTGCGGAACGCACCCGGAGGTATTCGCGCCGTCTATACCCCTCTCCCACTTGTGGGAGAGGGTGCGAGCCTAAGCGAGCGGGTGAGGCCCCCCGCGGACGCAGCGGGATGCCGTTCGACCGCCTCAAACCCCGCCTCACCCCAACCTCCCCCAAACTTGGGGGAGGTGCGAGCCTGAGCGAGCGGAGGGGGCGCCCGCGCTGCATCGTCCGAAGCGCCGCACTTTCGCACTCCCGCACTCCCGCACTCCCGCACTCCCGCACTCCCGCACTCTCCGTCCCCCTCCGGCCCATCGCTTGCATCCGCCTGCCGGCTTGCTGCAGACGGGCCTCAAGTGCATGGGAGAACGCAAGATGCAGATCACGCTGAAGCCGGTTCGCGAGCAGGTGATGGTGGTGACGGGCGCCTCCAGCGGCATCGGGCTGGCCACCGCGCGCGCCGCCGCCCGCCGCGGCGCGCGGGTGGTACTGGCCGCGCGCGACGAAGAGGCGCTGCGCCGCATCGTGGCAGAGATCCGGGGTGAGGGCGGCGAGGCGACCTTCGCCGTGGCCGACGTGGGGAACGCCGCCGACGTGCGCGGCATCGTGGAGACGGCGCTGCGCGAGTTCGGCGGGTTCGACACCTGGGTGAACAACGCCGGCGTCTCCATCTACGGCCGCCTGACGGACGTGCCGGTAGAAGACGCGGAGCGGCTGTTCCAGACCAACTACTGGGGGATGGTGAACGGGGCCCTGGCCGCGCTCCCCTACCTGCGGCAGAGCGGCGGCGCGCTCATCAACATCGGCAGCATCGTCTCGGACCGCGCCATTCCGCTGCAGGGGCACTACAGCGCCAGCAAGCACGCCGTCAAGGCGTTCACCGACGCGCTGCGGATGGAGCTGGAGCACGACGGCGCGCCGGTCGCCGTCACGCTGGTCAAGCCGGGCTCCATCCACACCCCCTTCACCCAGCACGCGCGCAACCTCATGGAGCGCGAGCCCGACTTTCCGCCACCGGTCTACCGGCCGGAGACGGTGGCGCGCGCCATCCTGTACTGCGCCGAGCACCCGCGGCGCTCCGTGACCGTGGGCGGCGGCGGGCGGATGAACGCCATGATGGGCATTCTGGCCCCGCGGCTCACCGACCGCATGATGGAGCGCAACATGTTCCGGGGGCAGATGAAGGACGAGCCGGCGCGCCCCGGCCGCCGCGACACCCTCTATCAGCCGCCGCTGGAGAACGGGCGGCTGCACGGCGACTACGAGGGGTACGTGATGCGCACCAGCGCCTACACGCGCGCCGCGCTCAACCCGCCGCGCACCGCGCTGGCGCTGGCCGCCGTGGGCGCGCTGAGCGTGCTGCTGGCCAGCAACGTCCGCCGTCGCGGCCGCACGGCCGTCGACGTGCACGGGGTCGCGGACGACCTTCCGTTCGCCGGCCGCCCGATGGCGGGCGACCGGCTGGACGTTCCCGCCGGTGAGCTGGAGATGCGCAGCGACGACTACACGTCGCGCGGCGCCCCCGGCTACGTGCCCCAGGACGGCTACGTCCTGCCGCGCGAGACCGCCGCCGGCTACGGCCGGGATGACGAGTACGCCCTGCGCGGCGCCGACTACGGCTTCCACGGCGGCGCGGACGAGGCGCACTGACGTCACGCGGCCACGCGCAGGAAGCGAAGAGAGGACGCGGATGAAGGCTTCATCCACGTCCTCGTCTTTTCCTTCCATGTCTCCGCGTGATTCCAGATCCTGAAACAGAATAATCGTACAGAGGAACAGAGGCAGACAGAGAAAGCGAGCCGAGACATCATCGTGGTTCCTCTGTCTACTCGGTTCCTCTGTACTCTTAACGGTGTTGTTCCTCGATAAGGGACGGCTACTTCCGCAGCGACTTGGGCGGACCCAGGATCTCGGCCATCAGCACCGCGCGGCGCAGGGCGGCGGGGTCGCGCAGCTCGTCCAGCAGCCCGTGGCGCGCCGCCGAGCCCGTGGAGTGCACGTCCACGTAGCGCTTGTGAAAGCGGTCGTGCTCCGCCTCCCAGTCCACCTCCTGCTCCAGCGTGACCGCCGCCTCGGGCATGGGGCGGGCCTCCACCGACATCCCCTCCGTCCGCTCCAGCGACACCACCTCCACCGGCGTCTCAATCGTGGCGTCCCGCTCGGCGTCGCCCGCCAGCTCGTCCCACATCAGCTCCGACGTGCTTTCTTCCAGGCTGCCGGTCCGCGCGGGGAGGGTGGCCGCCGGCGCGCCGCCCACGCGCAGCACGTGTTCCGGCGGCACCTGCGACACGTCGTAGAACGCCGGGGGCGGCAGCTTGGGCGTCTTCTTTCCCGCCTCTGACTTCACCACCGAGAAGATGATGAAGAAAAAGAACAGGAGGACCAGGAACTCCATCCGTCAGGCTCCGCCGCCGTTGCCCGGCACCGGGCCCGCCGGCGCCGCCAGCGCGCGCCGCATGGAGGTGTCGCTCTGCATGTTCTGGATGCGGGTGTAGTCCATCACCCCCAGGTTGCCCTTGCGGAAGGCCTCGGCCATGGCCAGCGGCACCTGCGCCTCGGCCTCCACCACCTTGGCGCGCATCTCTTCCACGCGGGCGCGGTTCTCCTGCTCCAGCGCCACCGCCATGGCGCGGCGCTCCTCGGCGCGGGCCTGGGCAATGCGCTTGTCGGCCTCGGCCTGGTCCGTCTGCAGCTCGGCGCCGATGTTCTTGCCGACGTCCACGTCAGCGATGTCGATGGACAGGATCTCGAACGCCGTCCCCGCGTCCAGCCCCTTGCTGAGCACCGTCTTGCTGATGTTGTCGGGGTTCTCGAGCACCGCCTTGTGGCTGGCCGCCGAGCCGATCGTCGACACGATGCCCTCGCCCACGCGCGCCAGGATGGTCTCCTCGCCCGCGCCGCCTACCAAGCGGTTGATGTTGGCGCGCACCGTCACCCGCGCGATGGCGATGAGCTGGATTCCGTCCTTGGCCATGGCCGCCACCCGCGGCGTGCTGATGACCTTGGGGTTCACCGACGTCTGCACCGCCTCGAGCACGTTGCGCCCGGCCAGGTCGATGGCGGTCGCCTGCTGAAAGGTGAGGGTGATGCCGGCCTTCTGCGCGGCGATCAGCGCCTGCACCACGCGCTCCACGTTGCCGCCGGCCAGGTGGTGCGCCTCGAGCTGCGTCACGTTCAGCGGCAGGTCCGCCTTGTGGGCCGTGATCAGCGGGTGGACGATGCGCGCCGGGTTCACGCGCCGCAGCTTCATGGCGAACAGCCGCGTAAGCCCCACGTACACGCCCGACGACACCGACTGAATCCACAGCCCCAGCGGGACGAATTGCAGAAAGATGATGATGCCGATGAAGGCCAGAAAGATCAGGAACAGCGTGGATGCGATCGGGTCCATGGTCGCGGTCTCGGGTCAGGGGTCGGGGGCCCGCCAGGGGGCGGAACCGGCACCGGAGACGAACATCCGTCCGGCGCGGATCGGTCGTACGTGGATGGGGCGGAAGAAGTTGCGAGTAGCTGCTGCTCCTCGATCCGGAACGGGCGAAGCTTCAGCCCGGCAGCGTCTCGTCCGCGGGCGGGGGCGGCGGAAGGGGGACGGCGCGCACCACGTGGCGGTAGCCTTCCGCGCGCAGCACGCGCACGGGCGAGCCGGCGGTGATCCACCCCGCCTCGCTCACCACGTCCAGCCGCTCGCCCGCGATCTCCGCCTTTCCCGCCGGGCGCAGGTCGGTGAGCGCGATGCCGTCCACCCCCTCCAGCTCCGGGCGCGGCAGCGCGGCGATGTAGCCGTCCTCGCGGCGCAGCATGCCGCCCAGCAGCGGGTCGCCCGCGCGTATCCGCGACGCCACGCCCCAGATGGCCACGCCCACCAGTGTAAGGCTCGAGACCACCGCGCCCACGGCGATGGCCACGTCCATGGGCCCGGGCACCGGCCCCATGATGGACAGGACGATCCCCACCAGCACCGCCACCAGCCCCAGCAGCGCCGCCACGCCGTGCCCGGGGATCAGGAAGACCTCCACCGCCATGAACAGCAGCCCCGCGACCACCAGCAGCGCGGGCATCCACGGCGCCAGCCCCAGCGCCCCGGCCAGCGCCGGCGGCATGGCGTGGGCGGCCGTGGGGACCATCGTCAGCAGCGCGGCGGCGGACAGAGTCAGGCGCATGGGATCGGGAGGGAAGGGACGTGGTGGCTGGAACAAGTCTACTCCGTCGGGGCGCGCGCTCCAAGTGCGGCGATCAGCGCTCGCCGGGCTGGATCCACTTTTCCGCGTCCGGCGGCACGAAGCCGCGCATCCGCTCCAGCAGCCGGTCTGGGTCCGCCTCCGTCAGCACCATGGCGCGGTGCTGGGGGCGGATGAAGCCTTCCGCCACGCCGTGGTCGAACATCGCCAGCAGCGCATCGTAGTAGCCGGCCACGTTCAGCAGGGCACAGGGCTTGGGATGGATGCCCAGCTGCGACCAGGTGATCACCTCGCAGAACTCCTCGAACGTCCCGTATCCCCCCGGCATGGCGACGAAGCCGTCGCTGAGGTCCGCCATCAGCGCCTTGCGCTCGTGCATCGAGCCCACGACGTGCAGTTCGGTGAGCGCCGCATGCCCCACCTCGCGCCGCATCAGCGCCTCGGGAATCACGCCGACGGCCTCACCGCCCGCCTGCATCACCGCGTCCGCGACGATCCCCATCAATCCCACGCGGCCGCCGCCGTACACCAGCCCCATCCCCTGCCCGGCCAGCGCACGCCCCATGGCCCGGGCCGCGTCCGCGTACTCCGGCCGCACGCCCGGGCTGGAGCCGCAGAACACGCAGATTCGCTTCATCAGTCCAGGAAAAGATGGGCCTCACACGGAGCCGACGGAGTGAGCGGAGTTGGTCTCCGCCGGCTCCGCTGGCCCCACGCGAGGCGCTTTGCTCAATGGCCGGTATGGCCGGAGTCCGCGTGCGCCGTGTGGCTGGTGTCCGCCTGGGCGGGCGCGGCCGTCGCGGGTGCGGGCGTGGTGGGCGACGTCGTCGGCGCGCCCTGCGGCGCGGCGCCGGGCGCGGGGGTGGCCGCCGGAGCCGGAGCGGGCGTGACGGGCTGTGCGGCCGGGTCCGTGCCGCCCACCATCTCGGTGGTCAGCGGCGGGGGCGGCAGGGCCGCGTCGGTCACCGGGCTCTCCTGCTCTGCCGGCTCCTTGGCGCACCCGGCCAGCGCCAGGGCCATCACACCTGCGCACACCACGGCAAAACGGACCATACGTCCTCCTGTACGAATTGAGATCGGATCACGAGCCCACAGCATACGATCCGCCTCGTCCGCATCGCAACCCATCCGGGAGTCTCGATGGAGGGATGCCCCGCTGGTCAGGGGGCAAAGGCGGCCACCAGGTGGGCGGCGGGGACGCGGTAGTCCGACAGGCGCACGCCGCGCAGCGCGTCCGGCACCCGCGGCCGGTCGAAGCGCACGTAGTCGAACTCCGCCGCAAGGTCCGTCGCGCGGTCGGTGATCACCGTGCGGTTGAACGCCGCCGCGTCGTTCCACAGCTCCGGGACCAGGTCCCACCCGCTGTACGCGTTCACCCCCACCTGCAGCGTGCGCGGCAGGTCCGGGCGATGGAAGCGCTCCTGCAGCGTCCACTGCGCCGCGCCGTCCGGGCGGTAGAAGACCAGGAAGTCCGCGCGCACCCGCACGATGCGCAGCTCCATCCACCCCGCCGGCACCGGGTGCAGGTTCAGCGCGCTGCGGCCGTTCACCGTGGTCTTGGTTTCCAGCACCGGCTGGCCCGCGCGCCCCGCGATCCCCGTGGTGGCGAACAGCCAGTTCTCCGCGCGCGGCTCCCACGTCTGTGCCGTCGTCGCGCGCGGCTCGCGCACCATCAGCCCCGCCAGCGACCAGGTGACGGACGGCAGCTCGCCGCCCGTCCCGCGCGCCCGCACCCGCGCGGTCGCCACGAAGTCGCCGTCGACCTCCTGGAACAGGAAGGGCGCACGGAAGTCCGCGTACCATCCGCTCACCGTCGGCTCCAGCCGCAGCACGCCGCCGTCGTCGATGCGGAGCGTGCGGATCATCTCCGGCCACCCCTCCACCGCCCCGTGCGAGCGCCACCGCTCCAGCGACGCCGCCACATCGAACTCGTCGCTCAGGTTGTCTATCGCCGGCGGTGCAGGCGCTTCGCCGCGCGGCGCGGGACCGCCCACGATCCGCTGCTGCGCGGCCAGCGGGGCGGAGACGAGCAGGGAGAGGGCCAGGATCGTGCGAATCATATTTCAGGTGAGGCGGGAGTGGTCGATGAGGAACGCGCGGATCGATCTACGGCCAATCAACGCCCCCGCGAAAGCCGCTCTGACGCATTTCCCCCGCGGCTAACCAGATCCTCACCCGCGGGAAATCCTGCGCTCATACCGAATCCCTAAAACAGTTGGGGTACAGAGGGACAGACAAAAGCCAGAGGAACAGAGGAAAATGGGTTGTCTCTGTTCCTCTGGCTTTTCTCTGTTCCTCTGTACTCCCAATGTTGTTTTCTGGACTTCGTGTCACACGCGGCCGGCGGGATCAGCACGAGCAAACTCCGTTGACTCCGTGTGAGGCCCATCCCTGAATGCCAGCGGCCCCGCCCCGGACTGATCCGGAGCGGGGCCGCACGTCAGGAAGCGAAGGGCGTCAGCGGGCCGCCGCCAGCTCCTCGCGCTCCTTTTTTGGCCGCCTCTACCAGCTTGGGCACCTCGTGCTGCGGCACCTCCTCGTACGCGTGAAAGGTGCGCGTGTGCGTGGCGCGGCCCTGCGAAAGCGAGCGCAGCGTGGTGCTGTACTTGTACAGCTCCGACTGCGGCACCAGCGCCCGGACGCGCTGGTTGCGACCCGCCGGCTCGATGCCCAGGATGTGCCCGCGCCGCTGGTTCAGGTCGCCGATCACGTCGCCCAGAAAGTCGTCGGGGGTAAAGACGTCCACCTGCATGATGGGCTCCAGGATCACCGGCTGCGCCTTCTCGGCCGCGGCGTGAAAGGCCAGGATGCCGGCCATCTTGAACGCCTGCTCGCTGCTGTCCACCGTGTGGTAGCTGCCGAAGAACACCTCGGCCTCGAAGTCCACCACCGGGAACCCGGCCAGGATGCCGCGGGCGGCCGCCTCCTGCACCCCCTTGTCCACCGCCGGCACGAACTTGCCCGGGATCACCCCGCCCACGATGGCGTCCGTAAAGCGGTAGCCCTCGCCGCGCGGCAGCGGCCTGATGCGCACGTGCGCGTCGCCGAACTGGCCGCGCCCGCCCGTCTGCTTTTTGTGCTTGCCCTGCGCCTCGCCGCCCACCCGGAAGGTTTCGCGGTAGGGAATGCGCGGCGCCTTGACCACCACCTCAACCCCGTTCTTGCGCTTCAGCCGCTCCAGCTGCACCTCCAGGTGCAGCTCGCCCAGGCCGCGCGCGATGGTCTGCCCCAGCTCGGCGTTGTACTCGGCCGAGAAGCAGGGGTCTTCCTCGTGCAGCTTGTGCAGCCCCACGGCCAGCTTGTCCTCTTCGCCGCGCGTGGCCGGCTCCACGGCCACGGCGATGTCGGGCTCGGGAAACTGCACGCCGGCCAGCACCAGCGGGTGGCCGGGTGCGCTGAGCGAGTCGTTGGTGTGCGTGTCCTTGAGCTTGGCCACCACCCCGATGTCGCCGGCCCGCAGCCCCTCCACCTCCAGCCGCTCGCGTCCCTGGGGGATGGAAAGGTGCGACAGCTTCTCCGCCTTCTCACGCGTGGCGTTGAAGACCTCGGCCCCGTTGTTCACGCTGCCGCCAAAGATGCGGAAGAACGACAGCTCGCCCACGTGCGGCTCGCTGGTGGTCTTGAACACCAGCGCGGCAAAGGGGTCGCTGTTCAGGTTGCGGATCTCGACCACCGTGTCGTTGCGGCCCTGCGCCAGCTCCGCCGGCCGCTCCTGGGGTGAGGGCATCAGCTCCACCAGCTTGCTCAGCAGCGCGCGGGCGCCCCACGTCTTCGTCGGCGCGCCGCAAAAGACGGGGTACAGCTCGCCGCGCAGCATGGCCTGCTTCAGCGCGTGCAGCGCCTCGTCGCGGGTGATGGTGTCGCCTTCCAGGTAGTGCTCCAGCAGGTTGTCGTCGGTGGCGGCGATGGTCTCGATCAGCTCGTCGTAGTAGCGGTCCACCATGGCCTGCAGCTCAGGCGGGACGTCTTCCTCGTCGTAGTCGCCGGTCTGCGTGTTCTCGTGGTAGAAGTGCGCCTTGTCGCTGAACAGGTTCACGATCCCCCTGAAGTCCTCGGCCGTGCCGATGGGCACCTCGACGGGGATGGCCTTGGGCGTAAGGTGCTCGCGCACGTCCTGGTATACGCGCTCGAAGTCGGCGTTCTGCCGGTCCATCATCGACACGAACAGGATGGCGGGGAGGCTGCGCTCCTGCACCAGCTCCCACACCCGCTCCGTCCCCACCTCCACGCCGTTCACCGCGCTCAGGCACACCAGCGCGCCGTCGGCCACGCGAATCCCGGCGCGCGTCTCGCCCAGGAAGTCCAGGTAGCCGGGGGTGTCGATGAAGTTGATCTTGCTGTCCATCCACGCCGCGTGCGCCACGGAAACGTTCATGCTGATGCCGTGGCCGGTCTCCTCGGGGGTGAACATGGTGAGGGCGGTGCCGTCATCCACCGAGCCCTGGCGCTTGCTGGTGCCGCTGGAATAGCAGCACGCATCCACCAGGGTCGTCTTTCCCGATCCGCCGTGTCCCACCACGCACACGTTGCGGATGCGGTCCGTTGTGAAAGAGGGGGCTGACGCCATGTGCACCTCCGGGCAAGAGGGGAGGATTGGAAGCGGCCGGCCGTTCCATGACGCGGCGGCCATGGTCACAGTTGCGCGGCGGGCGCGGGGGCGTCAAGGGTGTTCACGGGGCGGGCCGGATGTCCCGGAAGCTCCCTGACGGCGCGGCGTCCATGCGGGGGAGAAACCCGTACGTCACGCGTCGGTGACCTGCCCGGCACTGGATGCAAGAAACGTACGGCGTGGGGTGTGGAATCGGCTCCGTTCCAGGGAAAAAGGCGATTTCCGTGCGGAGAAAACCAGGCGGCAAAATCGTCCACGGAGCGCAAACTTTCTGGATTGCCATCGATACCGATTCGGTATGAGTTCCTCACGGAACTTGGGCCAGCAGTAGCGGCGTCCGGCCCGCCGTTGCCGGCTATTCCCTGTTCCCTGTTCCCTATTCCCTGTTCCCTATTCCCTATTCCCTGCCGGATGAATGAAAAAGCGCGAGGCGCGGGGCCAGTGGCCTCGCGCCTCGTCGCGTGGATGGAGCCGGGTGCTTACCGGGCGGCCTTGCGCCAGCCGTTCAGCCCGGGAACCGGGGACTCCGCGGGAGCCAGCATCATCGCGGCCATCACCTTGCGAACGACCTTCATGTATTTGGGGGCGAGCATCGCTCGATCTCCTTGGTAGTTGAGTTCACCTTCACCGACGTGGCTCCCTACGCGTCCCGCCGCGGCAGAGTTTCAGCCGCTCGTTGTCCACGCCTCCGTCGCCGGCTATCCTGCGCGCCATGCATCCGCCCTCCCCCGCTCCCGCCGGCGTCCATCCGCCGCCCGTCGCGCTGCACGAGGCCGTGCGGACGTGGGCGCGCGTGGGTGCGCTGGGCTTCGGGGGACCGGCGGGGCAGATCGCCGTGCTGCACCGCATCGTGGTGGATGAAAAGCGGTGGGTGGACGAGCCGCGCTTCCTGCACGCCCTGAACTTCTGCATGCTGCTGCCGGGTCCCGAGGCGCAGCAGCTGGCCACCTACGTGGGGTGGATGATGCACGGCGTGCGCGGCGGGCTGGCGGCCGGCATCCTGTTCGTGCTCCCCGGCTTTGGGGTGATGCTGGTGCTGAGTGCCCTGTACGCCGCCTTCCAGGGGACGGCGCTGGTGGCGGCGCTCTTCTTCGGGCTGAAGCCGGCGGTGATCGCGGTGGTCGTCCAGGCGCTCATCCGCATCGGGCGGCGGGCGCTGGCGGGGCGGGGGTCGATGATGATCGCCGCCGCCGCGTTCGTCGCCGTTTCGCTGCTCGCCATCCCCTTTCCGCTGGTGGTGCTGGGCGCTGGCGCGGCGGGATGGATGATGAACCGCCGGGCGCATCCGGCGGATCCCTCGGTGGATGCGGACGATCCCTCACCGTTGAGCGATCGTCCGGAATGGCGGCGGACGGCGCGCATGGTCGCCCTCTGCCTGGTGCTGTGGTGGGCGCCGGTGGCGGTGCTGGCGCTGGTGTTCGGGGGTGGGAGCGTGTGGGTGGCAGAGGGGCTTTTCTTTGGTCACGCGGCGGCCGTTACCTTCGGCGGGGCGTACGCGGTGCTGGCGTACGTGGCGCAGCAGGCGGTGCAGGGCTACGGCTGGCTGGCCCCCGGCGAAATGCTGGACGGCCTGGGGATGGCGGAAACCACGCCGGGGCCGCTGATCCTGGTGGTGCAGTTCGTCGCCTTTCTGGGCGCGTGGCGCGATCCCGGCCCGCTGTCTCCGCTGCTGGCCGGCGTCCTGGGCGCCACGGTGACGGCGTGGGTGACGTTCGCGCCGTCCTTCCTCTTCATCTTCGCGGGCGCGCCGTACCTGGAGCGGCTGCGCGGCAACCGGGCGCTCTCCGCCGCGCTGGCGGGGATCACGGCGGCGGTGGTGGGCGTCATCCTGAACCTGGCCGTCTGGTTTGCCCTGCACGTGCTCTTCGGCCGCGTGGGGCAGGTGGATGCCGGCCCGCTCCACCTGCTGGTGCCGGACTGGCGCACCCTGGACCTGCCGTCGCTGCTCATCGCCCTGGGCGCCGCGTTCGCCTTGTTCCGCCTGCGCTGGGGGATGCTCACCACTCTCGCCGCCGCGGTCGCCGCCGGGCTGGCGGTGCGGCTGATCGCGTAGCCGCTCGGCCGCGTCGAAATCGAGATGGGTCAGATGACCCGTGACATCGGATAGCCTGCTATGTATATTACCGGCGCGAAGGATAGCTGGGTATCCAATCACCCTTGCCCGATGCGTGTGATGAAGTTCGATCGGCGGCAGTCGCCCGGATACGTGATCAACCACCTGGCGCGGCTCTTTGCCCAGGCGCTGTACCGCCGCATCGCGCCGCACGGCATCAGCACCGGCCAGTTTCCGGTTCTGCTGATGCTGTGGGAGCAGGAGGGCGTTACGCAGGCGCGGCTGGCGGAGCGGCTGGCCGTGGAGCAGCCGACGATGGCGAACACGCTGAAGCGGATGGAGCGCGACGGGCTCATCACGCGCGTTCCCGATCCGGGGGACCGCAGGCAGGCCCACGTGCACCTTACGCCGCGCGGGCGGGCGCTGGAGGACGTGCTCACCGCCAGTGCGAGAGAGACCAACGCCGCCGCCCTCGCGGGGCTGAACGTGGAGGAGCGGCAGCATTTCCTGGCGCTCGCGCGGCGGGTGATGCAGAACCTGGAGCAGGATGCGGGGATGGCGAAGCAGGAAGCGAATCCCAACTCACCCGGAGGTGAACCATGATACTGGAGCTGATCGCTACGTTCTGCGCCGCGCTGTTTGCCGGCGCCGCCGTCTACATCAACCTGGTGGAGCACCCCGCGCGCATGTCGCTGGGCAACGGGCCCGCCCTCGCGGAGTGGGCCCCCAGCTACCACCGCGCCACGTTGATGCAGGCGCCACTCGCCCTGGTGGGGGCGCTGGCGGCCGGCGGCGCGTGGCTGGCCGGCGGCGGGGCAGGGTGGCTGGCGGGCGGCGTGCTGCTGGGGCTGGTGATCCCCATCACGCTGATCGTGATCTTTCCCACCAACCGGCAGCTGCTCGATCCCGCGACGGCGGGCAACCTGGAGCGCGTGGGCCTGCTCCTGAGGCGCTGGAACCGGCTGCACGCCCTGCGCAGCGTGCTGAGCACCGCCGCGCTGCTGATCTTCCTGGCCCTGCTGGGGTGACAGCGGATCCTGAGAATCTGCCTGCGCGACGGCGGGATCCTGCCGTCACGCGAAAAGAATAGTCGTACAGAGGAACAGAGTCAGACAGAGAAAGCGAGCTGAACATCATCCGGGTTCCTCTGTCTGACTCTGTTCCTCTGTACCCATGAAGGGGTTGTTTTCCCACATTCGGTATGACAGTGTTTCCGCGGATTGGGTACGAGACAGGTCCGGTTGTCTCGCGCGCAAAATGACGAGGACGCGGAGGGAGCCCCTCTGCGTCCTCGTCTTTCGTCTCCGCGCGAAACCGCTTTCGGCGGATCGGCGCAGAGGTCAGCTGCCGACGGCCTGCTGGGCCTCGGAGCGCATGGAGGGCAGGCCCTGCGCGTGCTCCTGGTACTCGGGCAGGTTGCGGGCGACCTGGGCGGTGTAGGCGTCCAGGAAGCGCTGGAACAGGCCCTTGGCCGCGCCGGTGTCGTTGCGCAGCTGCTCCGCCCGCGCCGCGCCGTACAGCCCGAACAGGTGCTGCGGGTCGGCGGCCAGGATGCTGTCGGCCTGCGCGCGCGCCGAGGGGGCGTTGCCCGAGATGCGGTGCAGCTCGCCCAGGTGGTAGTGC
This sequence comes from Longimicrobium sp., assembly GCF_036399255.1. Taxonomy (GTDB): domain Bacteria; phylum Gemmatimonadota; class Gemmatimonadetes; order Longimicrobiales; family Longimicrobiaceae; genus Longimicrobium. Next base: position 108,038 of record NZ_DASWNM010000087.1, on the reverse strand, counting down.
AGGTCGGCGTCGCGCTCGGGCACCATGCCGTACGCCTGGATGGCCATCCCGGTAAAGAAGCCCAGCTGGGCGGTGTCGCCGGTGGCCATGCCCTGCATCACCCGGTTGAACAGGCGGTCCGCCCGCTCGCGCGGCGTCATGCTGGCCAGGTCCACGGCCGCCGGGTCGCCCGCGGGCGCGGCGCCCTGCTGCGCAAGGGCCACCGCCGCGGGCTGCTCGCCGCCGGAGAGGCGCGGCGCGATGACCACGCCGGCCAGCGCCACCACGGCCGCGCCGGCGACGGCCCACGCCAGCACCGGCTGGCGGGTGCGCGCGGGCGCCGCCTGCGCGGCCACGGTCACGCCGCACTGGTTGCAGAAGCGCGCGCCGGCCGGCAGCGGGTTCTGGCACTCGCGGCACTGCGCGTCGATGGCAACGCCGCACTGGGGGCAAAAGCGTCCCGAGGCCGGGGCCTCGCAGGACGGACAGGTCTGGCTCATGGCACCGCCGTGGATGGACCGGATGGATTGCGAAGCCGCAAATCTATGCGATGCAGCCAGTTCCCTCAAGGCAGGAGTGACGCCGGATGGGCATGCTGGATGCGAATTCCTTCGCCGTCACAAGAAGCGGCACGGCGACACGTCGAGCCAGCCCCCGCAGGGTGGAGGACCAGGAGAACCGGAGCCCAACCCGCGCTCCCGCTGGCGGCCGGCCGGCAGACCGCCGCGATTACGCCCATCCGTTCCATCGCCCTGGACGACGCCCGCGCCGCGCTGCTGCGCCGCCTGGCCTGCGACCGCCTGCGCGACCTGCGCGACGACGGCGTGACGGTGGGGTACATGGCGCGGATGTACGGCGTGGAGCCGGGGATGATGGAAGAGATGATGAGCGCCCTGGGCTTCGGCCCGCGCTGACTCTCACCAACGGATGTGGAAGAGCCGGCCCGCCAGTGATGGCGGGCCGGCTCCTTGTCGTCCGGCTCAGGATCCCGCCGCGACCCCTTCCGTCCGAGGCTGCGTCACGCCGCGCAGATCGGCCCTTCGTTGCAGAAGCAGGTGGGTTCTCCAAAGCAGGGGCAATGGTAGACGCAGGTCGGGTCCTTGGCGGCGGACGGGGACGCCATCACCGTCTGGACGCCCGTGAGCAGCGCACCCAGCACTCCCGCAGCACACACGGCCTTTGCGAACTTCTTCATCTTGTGCCTCTGTTGTGAAGGGATTCCCGAGAACGGCGCATGTCTCTTCGCGATGCACGCGCATGCCACCCACGCAGTGTAGCCCCTTCCTTTTACGTCGGCAAGGGGTAGCCTGGATGGGCGGATTCGCGTGCGCCGTTCAGCCGCCCTCGCGGATCTCCATCCCCATTACTCGCCCGTCCTGAATGCGGTAGAGGTGGTGGACGATCTGGTCCACCAGCACCGCACCGCCGGAGTCGCGCACCACCTGCCGCACCTCCACGTCCATCCGCCCGTCCGTCATCCGCGCGAACGACAGCGGCTCCACGTGGGGATCGATGAGCGTCCACTGGCGCGTCCAGTACGCGCGGATCCCCGGGTGGCCGTGCACGGTGCCGCCCTCCATGCCGTTGGGCCACTCCACGTCCGGGTGCATGGTGGCCAGCGCCGCGTCCACGTTGCGCGCGTTGAACGCGGCGTACGCGTACTTCAGCAGCTCTTCGTCGTCCATCATCGTCCGTTCTCCGGATGCGCTCACGGCGCCAGCAGCACCTTGCCGAAGTTCTGGCGGTCCTGCAGCCGCGCGTGCGCATCCGCCGCGCGGTCGAAGGCGAAGACCTGGTCCACCACCGGATCGAACGTCCCGTCCGCCACCCGGGCGACGATCTCGCCCATCATCTGGTTCAGCAGCTCCGCCCGGTGCCACAGGTGGCCCAGGTTTACGCCGTGCACGCCGCGGTTGGTGTTCATCATGTCGATGGGCGAAAACCGCGGCATGGCCGCCAGCCCGCGCAGCGCCGCCACCACGCTGCGCCGCCGTCCCGGCGCAAAGCTGCTGACGCCAAAGAGGTACAGCCGCCCCAGCGGGCCCAGGCAGCGGTAGCTCTTCCGGAACGACTCGCCGCCCACCGCGTCCAGCGCCACGTCCACGCCGCCCTTGCCGTAGATGCGCCGCACCTCGGCCTCGAAGTCCTGCGTGCGGTAGTCGATGCAGTGCGCCACGCCCATCTCGCGCAGCCGCGCGTGCTTGCCGGCGCTGGCCGTGCCCACCACCTCCGCCCCGCGCCACCGGCAGATCTGCACCGCCGCCTGCCCCACCCCGCCCGCCACCGCGTGCACCAGCACCCGGTCGCCCGCGCGGACGGAGCCCAGGTGCACCAGCATGATCCACGCGGTCAGGTAGTTCACCGGGATCGTCGCCGCCTTTTCGAAGGACAACCCGGGCGGCAGCGCGAACGCCTGCGGCGCCGGCACGCACACCACGTCCGCGTATCCGCCAAAGCGCGTCAGCGCGCCCACCCGGTCGCCCTCGCGAAAGCCCGCGACCCCCGCGCCGACCGCGTCCACCGTCCCCGCCACCTCGTAGCCGACGACGGCGGGGAGCGTCGGCGCGTCGGGATACAGCCCCATGCGCGCCAGCACGTCCGCGAAGTTCACTCCCGCCGCCGCCACCCGGATGCGCACCTCGCCCTCCCCCGGCCGCGGGTCCGCCGCCTCGCGCACCTGCAGCACCTCCGGCCCGCCCCGCCTGGTGATCCATACCTGCCGCATGCGCTGAATCTCTAGATTGCGTGTCGGCTCGCGTGTTGGTGGTGCGGCGCGAGCGTCGTTAAGATGAACGGAGTGAACGAACCACTGTCGGCGCTCCGTGGGGTGCGGGCCGCTGATCATGCCGTGTTCATCAGCGTCCCGCAACGTGGAGCGAAGGCATGGGGGACGATCCGCGGCAGGCGGCAGACGTGCTCCGGGCGCACGTCCGCCACTGGCCCATGACCTGGAAGGCGGCCGCGTACCCCATCAGCTGGGGCCGCATGCTCGCCCGCAGCCGCTCGATGCAGCTGGTCGCGGCGGGGCTGCAGCTGGCGCTGTTCGTCGCGGTCGCGGCGCCGGATGTGTTCGGGGTGAAAGGCTGGCGCTGGATGGCCGGCCTGATCGCCATCTACCTGCTGTCGGAGTGGTTTCGCGGCTTGGCGCAGGGCAGCGCAATGAGCCGACACACGAAAGTATCTCAGGATCTTGGCGCCCTGATCAGCTCGATCGCGGGGATGCACGCGGGTACCGCGGAGCCGCAGCTGATCCGCAAGCCGGAGGACGCCATCGGCTTGCTCCTGCGCCGGGCGTGCGAGCTGGCGGGGGTGACGTTGCTCCTGCCGCCCGGGTGCGAGATCAGCGCGAACCTGTTGCTGCCCGTCAAGGACGGGGAGCAGCTGGTGGGTCTGAAGGTGGCTGCGCAGGACGATTACCGGTCCGACCGCCGCCACCCGGTCATCTCCCTTGACGCGCCGGGCGCTCCGTTCACATTGTCTACCGGAGAACCGTGCTGCATTCCGTTCACTTCAGAGGTGAAACACCCGCGATTGAGCGGGCGTAGGTACAGGTCGATGGCGACGTTTCCGATCATGGTGGGGGAGCCGGGAACCACCGGGCAGCAAGTCGCCGTATTAGCGATGGACGCCACGGAGCCATACGTCTTCGACCCGCGCGCGGTCGCGCAGCTGGGTCCGTTTCTGAGTCCGGTGGCACAGCTCATCGGGCTCGCACTGATCACCAGGCAGCGAGGAACCCGAAATGTCCGAGCACGACGACGAAGCGCCTGACGAGCCCATGCTGTTCGGGATCCCGCTTTCCATGTTCCCCAAGACTCCGGCCCGGGAAGAGCGCGAGCCGACGCTCTGGGAACTCTTCATGCTCGGTTGGTGGCCCCTTGACCTCGCGTACCCGTTGAAGTGGATAAAGCGCCGCAGACTGCGGGGCTGAACAGACCGGCACGCACCAGGGCCGCCCCAGACCATCCAGCGGGTCCGGGACGGCTCTCACCGTGCATCGCTGCCGGCGCGGACCTACCCCGCCAGCTCCGGAATCCGGTCGCGGTAGCGGCGGCTTAGCATGAGCTCGCGGCCGTCGCGCAGCACGATCATCCAGTCGCCGTGGCTCCACGGGTGCAGCTCGCGGATGGCGGCCAGGCTCACCATGTGCGACCTGTGCACGCGGACGAAGCGCGCCGGGTCCAGCCGCTCCTCCAGCCCCGCCAGCGTGCCCCGCACCAGGTAGCTCTCGCGCCCGGCGTGCAGCCGCACGTAGTTCTCCTCCGCCTCCCGCCAGTCGATCTCGTCCACCCGCAGGAACACGGGCGCGCGCGCCCGTGCGCACCAGGATGAATCAAATGGTTGAGCAGTACCTTCGGCTGCCGTACACCAGGCGCGTTCGTCCCGACGAGGGTACGCGTGGTGAGTCGCTGTTCCTGGCCGGGGTCGATGAGCTGCCGGGATGCGAAAGCCATGGTGAGACGGCCGATGAGGCACTCGAATGGTTGGAGGATGCGATCTCCATGTACATCGGCTCGATGCTGGAGGATGGGCTCGATCCGCCGATCCCGGCCGGGAGCACACGACCGGAGCAGCCCGAGCCCGCCGTACGCTGACCGTCCTGTAGGAAACGCCCCTGAGATCGCCCCCTGTTGCGGACGAGCAGTTGCCTGGGACGGCGCACACCCTGTGGCCGCCGAGTCCGCGCAGGCGGACTTTGCGATTTTCCAGCGGCGAATTCATTCGCTCCAGCGGGCGGACGGCACGTCACCGGGTTAGAATCGCATCGAGCATCATTCGCCGTTGCGAGCGGGTCGCCACGTCACCTGCTGAAACGCCGCCTTTCCTCCGCTCCGATCCTCCGCCGCCCCGCTCACCCCGCCAGCTCCGGAATCCGGTCGCGGTAGCGGCGGCTGAGCATCAGCTCGCGGCCGTCGCGCAGCACGATCATCCAGTCGCCGTGGCTCCACGGGTGCAGCTCGCGGATGGCGGCCAGGCTCACCATGTGCGAGCGGTGCACGCGGACGAAGCGCGCCGGGTCCAGCCGCTCCTCCAGCCCCGCCAGCGTGCCCCGCACCAGGTAGCTTTCGCGCCCGGCGTGCAGCCGCACGTAGTTCTCCTCCGCCTCCAGCCAATCGATCTCGTCCACCCGCAGGAACACGGCGCGCGCGCCCGTGCGCACCAGCACGCGCTCCAGGTACGCCGGCGCGGGGCGCGCCTCCGCCAGCACGCGGCGGATGCGCTCCTCCAGCCCGTCGCCACCCGCGGGCGGCCGGGCGCGCACCCGCTCCTTGGCGCGTCCCAGCGCGGTGCGAAAGCGGTCGGCGTCGAAGGGCTTCAGCAGGTAGTCCACCGCGTGCACCTCGAACGCCCGCAGCGCGTACTCGTCGTACGCGGTGACGAAGACCACGTGCGGCAGGGCGGCGGGGTCGACGGCCTGCAGCACGCCGAAGCCGTCGGCGCCGGGCATCTGGATGTCGAGAAAGACCAGGTCCGGCCGCAGCCGCTCGATCATCTCCACCGCCTCGGTGCCGCTGGCCGCCTCGCCCGCCAGCTCCACCTCCGGATCGGCGGCCAGAAAGCGGCGCAGCTTGGCGCGCGCGGGCGGCTCGTCGTCGGCGATCAGGACGCGGACAGGCTCCACGCATCCTCCTCGCGCGCGGGAAGAACCGCGGACTGCGCGTACGGCATCGTCATCCGCACCGCCAGGCCACCGCCGGCCGCGTTCTCGAACGCCAGCGACTGCGCATCGCCGTACAGGGCGCGCAGGCGGTCGGCCGTGTTGGTCAATCCCACCCCCGTGCCCACCGGCGGCCCACCCTGCAGCCCCGGCCCGTTGTCGCGCACCTCGATCATCAGCCGGTCCCCCATCCGCCAGGCCCGGACCGTGACGCACGCGGGCCGCGGCGGAGGCGGCGCGCCGTGCTGCAGCGCGTTCTCCACCACCGGCTGCAGCAGCATCGCGGGGACGCGCGCGCCGGCGATCCCCGCCTCCACGTCGACATCCACCCGCAGCCGCTCGCCAAAGCGGGCGCGCATCAGCTCCAGGTACCGCTCCAGGACCTCCAGCTCCTCCGCCAGCGTGATCTGCTGCGCGGTGGAGGCGCGCAGGCTGGCGCGCAGCAGCTCCGACAGGCTGGTCATCATCCGGTCCGCGCGCTCCACGTCTTCGTACATGGTCGACGAGATGGCGTTGAGCGCGTTGAACAGAAAGTGCGGCTGCAGCTGCGCGCTCAGGTTCTGCAGCTGGGCGCGCGCCAGGCCGGCCTCCAGGTGCGCCACCCGCAGCTCCCGCTCGCGCGCGGCGCGGTAGCGGTCCAGCAGCACCACGAAGGCCAGGACCACCACGTACAGGATGGCGCCCTTGGGGAGCTCCATCAGGTACCGCAGCGGCATCCGTCCGTAGTCGTACCGCCCCAGCCCCAGCAGGGGAAAGAGCAGCGAGCGGATGATCCAGTTCCACGTGGTGGCCGCCGCGGAGAGCGCCAGCAGGACGCCGGCGTGCACCAGCACCCGCCAGTGCAGCCCGGGCGGGTACCGGCGCGCCGCCCGGATGCCGATGGGCACCAGCAGCGCGGCGCCCCAGTACCCCGTCAGCTCCTCGGTCAGCGTGGCCAGCGGGGGCGTGGGCGTGCCGCGCACCACGTCGTCCAGCCAGTAGTAGGTGAACGACAGCAGCCCCAGCAGCGTGGCCACCGCGAACGCGGCCGGCCAGCTCCACGGAAACCCGCGCTCCCGCGCCTCCGCCTCGGCCGGACGCGTCACGCTTCGACCGTGAGCGCAGGCTCCGCCGCGCCGGCGACGACGCGCGGCGGGGCGGGGACGGTGCGCGGGGCAGCGGGCGGGTTCTTCATCCCGAACAGAAAGCGGGTAACGCGGAACGGGCGCACGAGCAGGTCGTAGATGGCCACGGTAAGCCCCAGCGAGACGAAGCTGGTGAACCAGAACTTGGCCCACACCCCGTCCGGCGCGCGCAGCACGTAAAAGGCGACGATGACGATGACCGTCTGGTGCAGCACGTAGAAGGGATAGATGCCTTCGCCGGCGTAATCCAGCAAGCGGTTGCGGAACGACAGGTGGCGTTTGCCGAATCCCAGGATCGCCAGCACCCAGAACCACGCGTTGCACCCCTGCAGCATGAGAAACGCGGCGTTGCCGGGGTTGTATCCCCACGCCGGCTCCACGTCGTTCCAGCGCAGGTAGTTGATGGCGACGATGGATGCCACCGCCAGCCCCAGCGACGCGCGACGGTTCGTCTCCATCCACCGCCACGCCCCCTCCGCCTCGGCCAGCAGGTATCCCGCGACGAAGAAGCCGAAGTAGTAGACCAGGCGCCCCCAGTCGTCGATCACGTTCTCCGGCCCCGACCAGCGCACGTACAGCGTCGCCAGGATGAGCCCCAGCGGCAGGCCGAGGAGGTAGAGCGCGGGCCCCGCCAGCCGCGCCGCGATCGCCGCGCGCACCCGTCGCCCGCGCTCCGAGCGCAGGTACAGGAACAGCGGCAGCGCGGCCACGGAGTAGATGAACAGGTAGCCGATGAACCACAGGTGGTGCCAGCTGGTGTTCCCCTCCGGATACGGCCGCCCCTGCAGGATGGATGGCCAGAAGTGCAGGTACGAGGCGTACGAGGCGCCCTGCGCCAGCCGCTCCATGTAGATCTGCGGCGGCACGATGACCAGGATGCCGAAGTGCAGCGGCACCAGCAGCCGCAGCGCGCGCTCGCGCAGGTAGCCGCGCGCCGGGCGAAAGCCGAGCGCGTACGACGTGCCCACGCCCGAGATCAGGAAGAGCAGCGCCATCCGCCAGCGGGACAGAAAGTAGCTGGCCTCCATCATCAGCGGGCTGGTTTCCGCGTTCTTCAGGTGCCACTCCCACTCCGCCACGTACGGCATGGCGGAATGAAAGAAGAGCAGCAGCACGATGGCGATCACGCGCAGCCAGTCCAGGTCGTGCCGCCGCGGCCGCGCCGGTGCGGGTGCGTTCATGGGATGCGATTCCGGTCGATGGGGATGAACCACGCGGGGGATCATGTCCCCCGCTCCACGGATGGAATCTCGCGCGGCCGCGGCTGCGTACGGATGGATGCGTGACGAGCGGGACCCTCCGCCGCCCAGCGGGACCGTGCGGGGATGAGCGGGATGGGGCGGATGGGCGAGAGAGGCCGGTGCGGGTATCAACCGCGGCGACGGTCTTGCATTTACGTGCGATACCGCCGGCTGAGGATGAGCGGATGAATCGGACAAGCCCCGTCCTGGCTCGCCGCGCCGGCGTTGCGCAAATCCCCGCTGCCTTCGTTCAGCGCGGGGATGATGATGGAAGCGAACCACCCCTCCCCCGGACGGTCCGGAGGAGGGGTGGAGGCATGTCGGGATCCTCGACGCTCACCCGCCGCCCTGAATGATGATCGGCGGGTCGCCCTCGCTGGCCGGCACGGGATCGGATCCGAACGGGTCGGTGATGTTGATCGTATCCACGATTCACTCTCCGGGTGGAGTGGAGATTCGCAGCCGAGTGCTGCGCCGGCATGTCTCATCCCCCGGGCCGGGGGTGGCTGGTACGGGAGGCCGGGGAGGATGCGCATCCTCCGTCGGGCGAATCTCTTGCGATACGGACCATCCGCCGAAACCTGATTGGACCGGCGCGCAACGGCATGCGTACTCACGCGCCGGGCCGGATGCCGGCTGCGGCTGGCCAGTCTCTACCCCCGTGCCCGCCCCGATGTTGCGGACGCGGCCGGCTCGCGGTCACACGCACCTTTGCACTCACACACCCGATGGCATCCAATCCCCTGCGCGACCTGATCTTTGGCCCCGACCGGCAGGCGCTGGTCAGCGCCGTGGCGCCGCGGCGCACCTTCGCCGACGTGGTGCTGCCGCCCGTGACGCGGCGGGCGCTGGACAACGCGCTGGTGCAGATCCGCAAGCACGATGTGCTCTTTGGCCAGTGGGGGCTGGGAGAGCGGCACGAGAGCGGGCTGGGGCTGGCCTTCAACTTTGCCGGGCCGCCGGGAACGGGAAAGACCATCTGCGCCGAGGCCATTGCCCACGCGCTGGGCAAGCCGCTGCTGGTCGTGCGCTACAACGAGCTCGAAAGCCAGTGGGCCGGCGCCACCGCCAAGAACGTGGCCACCGTGTTCGCCAGCGCGCAGGAGCAGGACGCCGTGCTCTTTTTCGACGAGGCCGACGCCATCGCGGGGCGCCGCTTCACCAGCGTGGACCAGGGCTACCAGCGCGAGGCCAACGCCGTGGTCAACGTGCTGCTGCGCGAGCTGGAAGAGTTCTCGGGCGTGGTCATCTTCGCCACCAACCTGGCCGCCAACTTCGACCCCGCGTTCGAGCGCCGCATCCGCACCCACATCCTCTTCGAGCAGCCGGGGGTGGAGGAGCGCGAAAAGATCTGGCGCGTGCAGATCCACGCCCGCAAGACGCCGCTGGGCGCCGGCGTGGACTTTCGCGCCCTGGCCGAGCGCTACCCCGCCAGCGGCGGCGACATCAAGAACGCCGTGCTCAAGGCCGCGCAGATGGCCATCGCCGAGCCGGGCGAGGACGGCGAAAAGCGCATCGAGCAGCACCACTTCGAAACGGGGATCGAAGAGGTGCTGGGGGCCAGGCGGGTGATGGACCAGACGCTGTTCGGCGCGGCGGCGGGAATGCTGCCGGCGCTGGCCGACGGGGGGATGGAGGACGAAGTGTCGGCCCTGGCCACGCGCCTGGTGGAAGTGGAGGACTCCGTGGCCGACGTCCCCGCGGCCCTGCGGCGCCTGGAGCAGGCCCACGCCCGCGCCCAGGCCGACGCCGAGCGCGAGCGCACGGCGCTGGCGGCGCAGCAGGCGCAGGCGCTGGAAGGGTTCGCCGCCGACACGCGGCGGCGCGTGCAGCTGGCGGTGTGGATGTCGGCCACGGCGGCGCTGATCTCGGCGGGGGTGGCTGCTCTGTCCATCCTCTAACGCCGCGCCGTGTACGCTTTTCGGCATTCTGGACGGCCGGGTCGCGAACAACCGATCCACACCTGTCCGATTCAGCCCGGTACCCACGGGGCGGTCTTTCCGCACCCGGCGGCGTGCGGCCTGATGCGGGTCAGGAAGGGCCTTGCGGGTGTCTATTTTGTATAAGTTTCAGAATTGCGCTTTCAGGTTCTTGCCGGGTTCAAAAACAGGCACTAATCTGTAGAGTGTAAGCCAACTGAACGTAAACGAAGTGCACACGCACCGGGTTTCCTCCCAGAAGGGAGGGGCCTGTGAGCGAACGTGCCGCCGAATCGGCCATCGACCGCATTCGTGAGCACGTGCGGGCGCAAGTCGCCCGTACGTCGCTCCGAAAGGTTGCCAAGCGCGCAGGCGTAAAAGTCGGCGCGACCAAGAAGTTCATCGACGGCTCCGTGCCGTATGAACGCAACCTGCGGCTGTGGAAACGCTACTACGCACGCGAGCTGCGCGAAGGAATGGCGGGCGGTCCGGACGACGCTGTGCCGCCGGCGGAAGCTGCCGCGGTGCTGGAGCTGCTCCTGTGGGCATTCCCCGAGGAGGAGCGTCCCGCCGCGCGGCGTGAAGCCGTGGAACTCTTCCGCGAGCTGTACGTGCGCCACGGCCGTACGCCGCCCGCGTGGGTGGTGGACATGCCCGAGATGGTCGATTCTCCTCCGCCCACCGAGGGCGACGAGGATGATGACGATGACGAGGCGGACGACGACGAGGAGTAGCCCTCGTCGCTGATCCCTCGCGCGTCACAACGAAGGGCTCTCCTGCCGCGGCACGGGGGCCCTGTCGTCGTGCTTCAAACGAAAAGCATCGCGCGGAGGCGCGGAGAGAGAAGGATGAGCGGCTCTCTCCGCGCCTCCGCGTGATGCTTTCCTTATGCCAGATCCCTGAAAAAGAATGATCGTACAGAGGAACAGAGCCAGACAGAGAAAGCGAGCTGAAAGATCATCTCGATTCCTCGGTCTGACTCTGTTCCTCTGTACCCCATGAAGGTGTTTGTTTACCGGATTCGGTACTATTCCATGATGGCGCGCCAGACGGCGTCCACGTCGGACAGGTCGTCGAACAGGTAGTCGGGGCCGTGCGTCGCCAGCTCGGCGGCGGGGTGGGTGCCGGTGGCGGTGGCGATGGTGCGCACACCCAGGTGCGCGCCGCACGAGATGTCGAACGGCGTGTCGCCGATGATGACGATCTCCTTGCCCGAGAACTCCAGCCCCGTCGCCTCCTTTGCGCGGCGCGCGGCCACCGCGGGAAGCTCCGGCCGCTGCCAGTGGTCGGACCCGTACGCCCCCACGCGAAAGCGGTCGAAGCCCAGCCCCGCGGCCTCTACCTTGAGGCGCGCGCCCTCCATCACGTTCCCCGTCAGCAGCCCCAGCACGGTGGGGTCGCCGGACGCCTCGATGCGGTCCAGCAGCTCCGGCACGCCGGGAAGGGAGCGGATCTCGGCGCGGCCCACCTCCACCCGCAGGTTGCGCAGGTACACCTCCCACAGCCGCTCCAGCCCCGCGTCCACGTCCTCCACCGCCCACCCGTCCGCCGTCAGCAGCTCGCGGACGATCTGCGGATCGGTGCGCCCGCCCATGTTGTATCCGCCGATGGCCCCCGTCTCTCCGTAGATCTCCATCATGGCGTCGCGCACGGCCCGCGCGCCCGCGCCGCCGGCGGAGAGCAGGGTACCGTCGATGTCGAAAAGAACCAGCCGCTTCATCGCGCTTTCCGTTGCGGGTGTGCCCCGCCCCCACGCACGCCGCGCGCCGTCCGGCGCGCAGACGCGAAAACCGCCGCCCCGGGTCGCGGGGCGGCGGTCGGTACGGTCCGGCCGGTCGATGGATCAGGCGGCGGCGGTCAGCTCGCAGCCGGCCACCGTCCAGGCGCCGCGGTGGTAGCGCAGCTCGCAGAGGAACGACTCCGCCAGGCGCCCGTTGATGTGGAAGGCCGCGGGGATGGACGCCTTGCGGCCCTGGACCTGGGGCGAGCCCACCTTGAACCACTCGGCGGGGCCGCCGGTGGCGTTGTAGGTGTCGCCGCTGACGCTGATGGTGCAGCCCGAGAGCGCGACCACCGCCGGCTTCTGGTCGGCGAAGCGGGCCAGCAGGGTGGCCGCGGCGTCGTCGTCGCTTTCCGGGTAGCCGGTGCTGACGCAGTACGCGTCCATCCCCTCGGCGCCCTTGGTGCTGAACAGGTAGCGAAGGGTGCTTTCCTGCACGTCCTCCACGTTCACCACCAGCCGGTCGGTCTCGTTCAGCAGCGGCGCCGCGGCGGTGGGGGTGGTGGGCTGCGACTCGCAGGCGGCAAGGACGAGGGCGGCGGCGGCGAAGGACGCCAGGCGCCCGGTGCGGATCAGGTTCATCGTCGTGGTCTCGTGATGCGGTTTATAGGTTCAGCGGGAGCGGATCGGCCGTCCCGCGGTCGCATGTACGAAGATCCACGCCCGAAGATTCAAACCGCCCCAACAGCGTCCAACCATCCGAAAGAACAGCATCGGGGGGGTACAGAGGGACAGAGAAACACCAGAGGAACAGAGGACGATCGATCTCCTCTGCTCCTCTGGCGTTTCTCTGCCCCTCTGTAACCCTTCGCTTTTCCCGGTCGCAGCTCGACGTCCGAAGCCGGAGCCTCAATCGTTCTTCGATGTGGTTCCCGTCCGGGTGCGCTCCGCGGCAGCCTTGCCCCGCGTCCGCGCCGTGGCCGCGGCCTTCTCCGCCGCGCGCTTGGCCGGCGCCGCCTTGTCGACCTTCGGGGGCGCGGACGCAGGCTTCCTGGCTTTTGCACCCGCGGCCGCGGACGTCTTCTCCGTCTCCGCGGCCGGTGCCGGACGGGTGCGTTCCGCGGCAGCCTTCCCGCGCGTCCGCGTCGTGGCCGCGGCCTTCTCCGCCGCGCGTCGTGCGGGCGCCGCCCTGTCCGCCCCGGGCGCGGCGGATGCCGGCTGCTTTGCCTTTGCGCCCGCGGTCTTCTCCGCCTTGGGCTTCGCGGCCACGGCCTTTTCTGCCTTCGGCTGTGCGGGTGCGGCGGCCTTCCGGGACTTCGACGCGGAGGCGGTCTTCTTTGCGGCGGCTGCCTGGGGCCGCGCCCCGGCCGCCGTGCGCCGCGCCCGCTGCCGGGGCGACGAGGGCTCGTCCGCCGTCCCGGAGTCGGGGGTAAGGTCCACGGAGAGGGCGAAGCGGGAGAGCATCTCGCGCACCTGCTCCAGCGTGGCCCCGGGGTGGCGCTCCAGGATCATGGCGACGATGCCGGCCACGCTGGGCGCCGCGAAGCTGGTGCCGTGCCGCACCACCCGCTCGCCGCCGATCCAGAGCACCGGCCGCTCCACCCCCCACGCCTCGCACTCCATGGCGTGCTCCGGGCGGTAGCGAAAGTGGTACGGCGAATCGAACTTCGCGGCCGAGACGCCGATCACGTTCTCGAAGATGGCCGGGTAGCTCCAGTCGTTGGCGTTGTGCCCCGCGGCCACGATGATGATCCCGGCCTGGCGTGCCATCTCGCAGGCGTGGTAGAGCGGGTGCAGCGTGCCCTCGAGCCGGGTGCCCAGGCTTACGTTGATCACCTGCACGCCCTCTTCGATGGCCCACAGCAGCGCCGCCCGCAGCGTGCCCGGGCTGGTCTCCAGCACCTTGCCGAAGACCTTTACCGGGACGATGCGGGCGTCGGGGGCCACGCTCAGGATGACGTCGGCGCAGGCGGTGCCGTGGCCCAGCACGTCCTGGTCGTCGTCGTTGCGGGCCAGCGCAAAGTCGTCGTCCGGGTCTACGAAGCCCACGCCCGGCAGCACCCGGTCGTCGCCGATGCTCCGGTCCCAGCCGCTGTCCACCACCGCCACGCGGATGCCGCGCCCCGTGGCGCCGCCCAGCTCCTCGCGCACCCACGCGGGCGGCGCGGCTTCCTGTGTCTCCAGAACGTCGGTCACTTGCGGTTCAGCTTCTCCCTGAGGTACCCCCACGCCAGCTCGGCGATGCGGCCGGACCGGGTAACCACGTTGGCCTGCACGCTGTAGCCGCGGCGAAAGCGGTCCAGCTCTTCGCGCTGCACCTGCCCGCGGTCGAGCGACGCCACCACGCGGTACAGCCCGGGGCCGGAGCTGGCGGCCTTGGCCACCCCGCCGGCCTGCGCCGCGTCGCCCGAGCCCGCCGGCGAGGCGCCCGCCGGCTCCGCGGCCACGTGCGACACGCGGCCCTCCAGCTGCCGGCGCTCGCGCTGTCCAAAGGCCTGCACCTCCAGCCGCACGCGGTCGCCGACGTTGATCTTGTGCACGTCGCGCTCGGGGACCAGCATGGTCACCCGCCACTCGCCCACCTCGCCCACCTCCATCAGCGTCTCGCCCTCGCGCACGAAGGCGCCGGGAAGCCGCTCCAGCTGCTCGGTGAGCACCACGCCGCCGCTGGGCGCCACGATGCTGGTGCGGCTGATGCGCTCGCGGCTTTCGCGGATCTGCGCCTGCAGGCGGTCCATCTCGGTGTCGGCGCGGCGCTCGTCGTAGCTGCGCAGCGACAGCATGTCGGTTTCGGCGGCGTTCAGGCGGATGTCGGCCTCGGCGCCGCGCACCTCGCCCACGGCCTGGTCCAGCATCACGTGCTGCCCGGGGCGGTACACGCGGAGCAGCGAGTCGGGGTTGCTGCCAAAGCCGTACTCCACCATCCGCTGCACCAGCAGGGCGCGCGAGCGGGTAAGGCGGGCCTCGGCGTTGGCCAGGCGCTGGGCCTGCTGGCGGCGCTCCACGGGGGTGCCGGCCAGCGAGCGGTCGCGGTCCAGCTGCGCCGCGCGGTACTGCGCCTCCAGCTGCGCCAGCTGCGTCTCGAGCGCCAGCGCGTCCAGGCGGATGACCACGTCGCCGGGCTTTACCGTGTCGCCGCTCTGCACCAGCACTTCGCGGATGGGGCCGGCGGCCTGCGCGCGGATGGGCCACACGTTCACCGGCTCCAGCACGCCCGCCGACTTGACCGTCACGTCCATCGACACCACCATCGACACCACCGCCGTCACCAGAAAGAGGAGCGCGATGACGCCCAGCGTCACCGACACGGCGCGCTTGACGAAGCGGCCGCCCGGCTGCCCCTCGTCTCCCAGCTCGGGAAGCCGCAGCGGGATGACGTTGTTCGATGCGGTTGCTCTGGCCTCGCTCATGGTGCCCTCCGATCCCAACCCTCACCGCGAATGCGCGCGGGAGGAGAAAAAGCCTGTAGTTCGGATGTGTCGTGCATCGGGGGATCAGGCGCCGCCGGCCGGCCCCCCCTCTCCCGGCCTCTCCCCCACAAACCGCGTGGGGCCCCTCCCCCGGCCCCTCCCCGTTCGTTCCTCACGGAGAGGGGAGAATTCGATCCCGCTTCGGACGGGCCGGACTGCGCCGGCCGGCGCCCCCCCTCCCCCGGCCCCTCCCGGCTCGTTCCTCACGGAGAGGGGAGAATTCGATCCCGCTTCGGGCAGTCTGAGGCGTGGGCCGCTTCCCCTCAGGCAGCCACGTGGCAGGCACTTGGCCCACACCGAAGAGCCGCCAGCCCGCGAAGGCGGACTTCGTGTGGTTGTTGCAGCGAATTCATTCGCCCGTGCCCACCTTGCCCGCCACACCCACCCACATCCGCCGGACCACCCCGTTCACCCGTTCACCCGTTCACCCGTTCACCCGTTCACCCGTTCACCCCTTCACCCCTTCACCTCTTCACCCTCACCCCGCCGCCGGCCCCACCGCGCGCAGCCGCCGTCCGTCATCCAGCGCGCCCTCTCCGCCGCCCAGCAGCTCGCGGTACGCCTGCGAGTCGCGCAGCAGCTCGGCGTGCGTGCCGGTGGCGGTCACGCTTCCCGTCTCCATCATGATGATCTGGTCCGCCAGCGACGCCGTGGAGACGCGGTGCGTGACGTACACCACCGTCTTGCCCCGCAGCCGCGCGAACAGGTCGCGCAGGATCTCGGACTCGGTGGACATGTCGATGTTGGAGGTGGCCTCGTCCAGCAGCAGGATGGGCGCGTTGCGGATGAGCGCGCGCGCCAGGGCCAGCCGCTGCCGCTGCCCGCCGGACAGGGTGGATCCCCACTCGCCCACCGGGGTCTCGTACCCCTCGGGAAGCTCCTTGATCAGTTCCTCCAGCCGGCACAGCCGCACCGCGTCGTCCACCTCGGCGCGGGTGGGGTTGTCGGCGCCCATCGTAAGGTTGTCCCAGATGTTGCCCTGCATGAGGGCGAACTCCTGCCACACCACCGAGACCTGGCGGCGCAGGTCGGGAAGGGCGATGGACTCGGCGGGAATGCCGTCGAAGAACACGTGCCCCTCCACCGGGTCCTCCATGCGCGTCACCAGGCGCAGCAGCGAGCTCTTGCCAACGCCGCTGTGCCCCACCACCGCGGTGATCATCCCGCGGGGGAAGTGCAGGTTGACGCCCTTGATGACCAGCTTTTCGGCCGAGTAGCCAAACGACACGTCGCGCAGGCGGATGTCGCCCTCCAGCACCGTCTTGATGGGCGGCGTGGGCAGGTACGCCTGCGCGGGGTCCTGCTCGGTGCGCTCGTCCAGGTACTCGAACATGCGCCCCAGGTTCACCGCCGACTGCTGGAAGTCGCTGAACAGCCCGGTGACCTGCGCCAGCGGGTTGTACAGGTAGCCGATGTACGCGCTGAAGGCGATGTAGTCGCCCAGCGTCATCTCGCCGGCCAGCAGCAGCCGCCACGCGTACCAGGTGTACAGCGCCGTGCCCGCCGAGCGGATGATGCCGTTGAGCCCGTTGAACACCTGGCTGTACCCGCCCGCCTTGAGCTGCTCGTTCAGGGCGGTCTTCATCTGGGTGCTGGCGCGGTCGTAGATGTAGTGCTCGCGCGACAGCGTCTTGAGCGACCGGATGTGGCTGAGCACCTCTACCTGGAACGCGCCCAGGTCCGCGTACGCCTCGGCGCTGCGCTTCCAGTACTTGCGCATGATGCGCGCGGACAGCGTGGTCAGCACCACCGTAAGCGGGATGGTGATGAGCGACACGATGGCCAGCTTCCACTGCAGCAGGAACAGGAAGGGCGGGACCAGGAACAGGTAGGCGCCGTTGACGAACAGCGTCTCGAACACCTTGCTGACGCTTTGCAGCGAGCTGCGCACGTCGCCGAACCGGCTCATGATCTCGCCCACCCGGTGCTCGTCGAAAAAGCGCGAGCGCAGGTGCTGCAGGTGGTTGAAGAACAGGAGGCTGGTGGCGTTGCTGAGGTGCGAGGTGGTGTAGGTGGTGAAGTATCCCCGGATGGCGCCCATGACGGTGGACGCCACCGCGAAGGCAAAGATGCCGCCCACCAGCACGTGCATCAGCGTCACGTTGCGGGTGGGGTACACCTCGTCGATGAGCAGCTTGGAAAGGTACGGCGAAGCCATGCCGAACAGCCCCAGCACCAGCCCCAGGACCATTCCCTTGGCCAGGGGGCCCCAGTAGGGGCGAATGACCCGCAGCAGCCGCATGAACTGCTGAAAGGCTTCGCGAAGCGGCGGGATCTCCGCCGGAGGTGGTGGTGGCATGGAGCGTTCGGGACTGCCTGGAAAACCGGACCTGCGGACATCCGCCCGCCGTCCCCTTCAAAAAGCGGGATGCGCGTCCGCGCGGAGGGCCCGTGCCCACCGCCGAACGCCTTTTCCGCCAACCTGTAAAGATAACTACGGAGCCGGCCTCGTGCACACCCCGGAGGCGCATCCGTGGCGCCCGCCCTGCCGTTCTCCCGCCGGATCGCGGGGTCACGCCCGGACGGGGACCTCTCTCGACGCACCCGGGACTGTCACCGAGGGAGCGCACGCACGGTACCTCCCTGACCCCCGCGCCCCGTGCGCGACCGGGGCATCCGCTTTCCGTTTCCTCTTCGCCTGCCGCGACGCCCCGGACCGGCCCTGTCCGGCGGTTTCGCCGCCGCACGTATCGTGCGGGCTGCCGCGTCCGGCCTCGCGCGGGCCGAGAGCAGATTCCTCGGCCCCGCACCCCGCGGCGCGACCGTCCGGCGGCGGCGTGGCCGGGCCTCGGAATGACAGATCC
Source organism: Longimicrobium sp. (assembly GCF_036399255.1). Classification (GTDB taxonomy): domain Bacteria; phylum Gemmatimonadota; class Gemmatimonadetes; order Longimicrobiales; family Longimicrobiaceae; genus Longimicrobium. Next base: position 90,122 of record NZ_DASWNM010000087.1, on the reverse strand, counting down.
CCGCTACGCCTGACAGGCCCCCGCTGCGCCTGACACGCCTCCGGTGCACCTGACAGACCCGCTACGCCTGACAGACCTCGTTGCACCTGACTGGACCCCATTCCGCCTGACAGGTCCCGTTGCGCCTGACGGGCTGACGGGACGAATCCGACCGACCCGTCCGTCCGTGACCCGAACGGCGCGGGGCGGGAGCCGGAACCGTCCCGGCCGCCGCCCCGGGACGGGTCAGGCGCCGGCGCCCACCAGGCCGCGCTCGAAGTCCACGAAGCCGGCGCGGTACGCCTGCGCCAGCTGCTCCGTCACGCGGTCTTCCAGCCAGCCGCGCTCGGGCGCGCCCTGCGGGCTGCTGACGGCCTCCTCGACGGTGGCGATCAGCTCCTGCAGGGTGGCGGGCTCCTGCACGGTCTGCAGGATGAGCGCGGCGAACGGGCTGAGCCGGCGCAGGGTGACGCGCCCGTTGTTGAACTGCATCAGGTAGTACGCGTCCTCCTCGGGCGGGACCGACGCCTCGTCGCCCAGGTCCAGCCAGGCGTCCCAGTCCCAGCGGGTCACCGCCAGCCGCGCCCGGGACGAAAGGCCCGCGCGCCCGTCGTGCCAGTCGAGCTCCTCCTGCGGCAGCCGGGCCAGCGAGTCCAGGTACTCCTGGGTGTAGTCCGTCACCGAGCGGGCCAGCTCGTAGCGGATGCGGTCCAGCGCGAAGGCGTCCTCGAGCCGCGCCCTGCGCTCGGCGTCCTGTACGCCGGCCACGTGGGCCGAAAGGGCCTCGTACGCGGCCCGCACGTCGGACACGCGCGGCGCGGGGCCCATGGGCGCGTACGGCACCAGCGCGTCCACGTCCTCGCCCAGCGCGGCGAACAGGCGCAGGGTGCGGCCAAAGTGCTCCTCGACCGTGCGGCGCTGCAGCGAGGCGAAGCCCTCGGCGCCGGCCCGGCCGCCCTCCGCCGCCGCGTCGTCGGGCGCGACGAGCATGATGGGCGAGGGTACGTCGGGGCGCGCCAGGCGCAGCAGGAACATGCCGATCCCCGCCTCGCCCAGCAGCAGCCCGGGGTCCTTTACGCTTCCCATGGTGCCGCAGGGCCACGGCTCGCCGCCGTTCTCGTACCGCTCGATCCCCGTGACGGCGATGGCGCGGACGGGCTCCAGAAGCCCGTCGTCGCCCAGGATGCGGGCGCCTTCCAGCAGCGTCTCGGCGTTGCCGCCGCGGCCGTGGCACAGCGAGAAGTTCATCCCCACCTCGTCGCTGATGGAGCGCTCCACCGAGGCGAACGAGGCGCGCGACTCGTCCAGGTACAGCGGGTCGCCCAGCAGCTGGTACGCCCGCAGCCGCGACAGGCCGATCCCCGGCGCGCCGTGGCACCAGGCCGACATGTAGTGCAGGGGCGGGGTGGGAAGGGTGTTGCCGGCGCGCAGCCGGTCGCGTAGCGCGTCGATGCGCCCCTCGAACTGGTACTCGCCCAGCTCGGTGTGGCGCAGGTCCGGCCAGTTGCCGTCTTCCTCGCTGTAGAAGCCGCGCTCGTAGAGGAAGGCCTGCTCGGCGGCGTAGCGGTACTCGCCGGCGCCGGTGGCGGCGTACAGCTCCAGCAGCCCGTGCCCCATTCCCGCCGCGCCGTGGGCGTAGCCGTTCAGGTTGCGGATGGCGCTGCCGCGCATGGTGGCCCAGGAAAAGCCCTCGGCCTCGCGCGCGGCGCTGGCGATGAGGTGGTCGCCCAGCCGCCGCGCGATCCCCATGGCAAGGTCGGCGTCCACGTGCCGCGCCAGCTGCAGCAGCGCGGGAATGCCGCCGCCGCCGCCCGCGATCACGTCCATGCCGTGGTCGCGCGTTTCCTTGCCCTCCAGCGGGCGCAGGATGGCCTCGGCCTCGGCGAAGAATTCGGGGTGGTTCAGCAGCTCGCCCGCGCGCGCCGCGGCGTAGGCGATGCCCACGCGGCCGCTGTGGTAGCCGAAGCTGGAGTCGTGCTGCTCGTGGCCGTCGGCCACGGCGTGGCGAATGGCGCCCAGCGCGGCGCGCGCCACCTCCTCGTCGCCGGTAACGGCGGCGAGCTCGGCCAGGAACAGGCCGATCCCCGCCGTGCCCTCGTAGATGGCGCCCGTGGCCGTGGCGGCCACGGCGCGCCGCAGCCCGGGCTCGGAGCGGTCGGGAGACATGATCTCCCAGGTGCAGGCGTCGCCCGTCCACCGGGCGTCGGCCGCGATGCGCCGGCCCAGGCGGTGGGCGGCGTCCAGAAAGGTCTCGGGGCCGGCCTGCGTGCCGGCGGTCTGGGTCTCGTTCACGGGTCGCTGCCTTCGGTGGATCGGGGGAACCGGGCCGCGGGCGGCCGGGTCGGCGGATCGGGTGCTCAGGCTTCGGGCGGTGCCTCGGGGGGCGCGGCCGGGGCGCCGGGCACGGCGCGCAGGGCCTCGGCGGGGCGGCCCAGGGCGCGGGTGACCAGGTATCCCAGGTAGCTTTCTTCCTGGATGGTGATCCCCAGCCGGTTGTTCATCATGTGCAGGTAGCTGGGCACCAGGGGCTGCCAGGCGCGCTCCCACTCCTGCGCCGGCTCGCCCATGCTGAGCACGCGTCCCTGGTCGAAGAGGGCGCGCACCTCCTCGCGGATGCCCCGCATTCCCGCCACGTACGCGTCCAGGGTGTCGCTCAGCGAGTCGCCGTCGTCCATGGCCTCCCAGATGGCGTCCACGTACTCCATCAGCGTCTCGGCCTGGGTGCTGAACCCCTGGTCGAAGGCGTCCAGCAGGGCTTCGCGGCTTCCCTCCTCGCGGGCCATGGCGCGAAGGTAGTTGGTGGAGTACATCTGCATGAACTGCGCGGCCTGCTCGCGGTCGCGCGCGAACAGGTGCACCAGCACCACCATTCCCAGCAGCCCCTTCCCCAGCCGCGACGACCGCTCCGTCCCCATCTTGCCGATGAGGGCGTACGCGGCGTCGCTGGAGATCTCGAAGGCGCGCTCCGACACCAGCAGGGCGTCGGGGCCGCCGTAGCGCTCCGTCTCGGGCTCGTACTCCACGCGCGCCACGTGCGTCACCTGCACCGCCCGCCCCTCGGGGCGGCGGACGACGCCGGGCTCGGCGGGGCGGGCGTCGATCTCGGCCGCCGGGCTGTGGGCGCGCACGTGCTCCACCAGCGCCGGCCACACTTCGCCGCCCAGCGTCCGGGGGTCGCCGTAGAAGCGCAGGCGCACGTGCGGGCCGAACTCGCTGTAGCGGATGAAGAAGTGCTGGTCGATCCACCCCTCCGCCTGGCAGCGGCGAACGAACGTCTCGGCCACGTCCATCACGATGCGGTCGCAGTCGGGGGCGTAGATCCACCCGTCGAAGAACAGGTAGACGCTCAGCCACTCGCGTCCGGAGGCGCCGTCCATGCTCACGCCCCGGCCTCCGGAAGCGCGCCCGCCATCTCGCCCGGCTCGGCCTGGGCCGACGCCGTGCCGCCGGGGAAGTACACCTGCACCACCAGCTCGGTGGCGAACGCGGTGTCGCCGTAGCGGGGGAGCTGGGCGCGGTCGGGGTAGCGCTCCTCGAACACGCCCTGGTAGCTCTTGAGCCCGGCGGCCACCTTGCCCAGCAGCCCCACCAGCAGCGGGTTGCCGAAGTCGATGAACTGGGGCTTGAAGAAGTCCTTGGACGGCTGCGTGCGCTTCTTCTTGTCTTCCAGCCCCAGGCGCGGGGCGCCGTCGGCCGCGGGCTCGTCGGCCGGGGCGCCGTCCGCGGCCGCCGCGGCGGCTTCGGCCTCCGCCTCGGGCTCGTCCGCCGCCGCTTCCACCTCGGCCTCCGCCTCGGCCACGGGGGCCTCCTCGTAGCCGGGGATCTCGGCCGGGGCCTCCACGGGCGCGGCGGCGGGCGGCTCACCCGCCCTGGCCGGGCGCGGCTCGGGGAGGGGGATCACCCGCAGGTACGACGTCTCGGGGATGCCGTTCTCGTGGCGCCAGCGGTTGGCGCGCAGGAAGAAGTCGGCGGCGCTCTCGTCCGCGCGACGCTGCGGGAACAGCGCGGAGGGGACGATCCACCGGCGCCGCGCCAGCACCACGCTGCCGCCGTAGGTGATGCGCGGACGGTACTGCACCACGGGGGCGGGCGGCGCGGGCGCCTCGGCGGCGGGCTTCTGACCCTCCACGCCGGCCTCCGCCTCACCCGCGCCTGGAGCGGGGGAGCGGAAGACCGTGTCCGCGTCCGCCGGCGGGTCGCCGTCCTGTACCGTGTCCGATGGCGGCGCCGGCTCCGCGGCCTGGACGGGCTCCGCGGCCTGCGCCGCATCGGCCTGGACCGCATCGGCGGCACCGGCCTCCGCGGCGCCGTCCGCGGGGGCCGCGGGCCGCTCCGGCGGCGCCTTGGGGACCTCGGGCGTCTCGGGGATGGGCGGCGCGTACATCACCGGCGGGGTAAAGCGCGACAGCAGCTGGTACAGCGGCGGCCGCATCCGCGGGTTCAGGAAGCCCAGGTCCACCGGGATCACCCGGCTGCCGGTGGGCGCGTGCACCAGCGCCAGCGTCTGCGGGTCTTCCGCGTCGGGCCTGACGACGATCTCGGAGCTGCGCAGCTGGTCGCCGCTGGCGCCGCTTTCGCCGGTGGGGTAGCTGATCTCCCAGCGCAGCAGGGGCGGGTGCAGGTTGGCGTTGAACTGCGCGTCGCCGCAGATCTCGGCCAGCAGCTCGCCGGTGAGCGCGGCGTTGGCGCGGCGCACGTCCTCCTGCACGTCGTCGGGGAGCATGTACAGGAAGCGCGAGAAGTACTTGCCGTACCCCGCCGTGTAGCTGGCCCCGTGCAGGATGAAGGCGGGGTCGCCGCCCTCCTGCTCCGCCGGCGCCAGCAGGGCGAACGCGCCCATGGAGCGGGGGACGCCGGAGAGCGTCTCCACCCCCTGCAGCGCCTCTTCCACGTCGGCGGGGGCGACGTCGACCGTTTCGGCGTCGCGCGCGGCGTCCCACGCCTTGCGGAAGACCTCGGTGAGCCGCAGGCGGGCGGCGGTAAGGTCCTTGATGGACTGCAGGCCGAACGGGTTGGCCACGTCGTAGGTGTCGTTGGGGTCGCGCTGGCCGCCGCCGCGCAGCTTCCCCTCCTTTTCGACGTGCGCCTTGAAGTGCTCGCGGTAGAAGTCCTCGTAGAACTTCAGCAGCGGCACCCCGTCGGCGGCGGACGGGTCGGCCCCGTAGTAGTCCTGATAGAAGTGCCGCATGCTGGCCTGCTCGGCCCGCGGCCAGGCCAGCCGCGCCGTGGCGCGCACCCACTGCTCGAAGGTGCCCACCGAGGCGCGGACGCCGGGGGTGAGGGCCACCTGCGCGGTCGCGGCGCTGGTGGCGTCCTCGTAGAACGGCATGTCCTTCCGCAGCCGCCCCTCGATCTGCATGGACTCCAGCGCGGCCTCGATCTGCGCGTGGATCTGCTCGATGATGCGCTCGCGCTCGTCCACCCCCGCGTCGGTGTACGCCTCGATGCGCTCGCGCAGGGTGGCCAACAGGGCGCTGGTCTCGCGCGCGTGGTCGTCGTCGATGCGGTCCAGCAGGGCGCGGAAGGGAAGGTCCCAGTCGGCGTCCTGCTCGCGGATGCCGGTGTGGAAGCGCAGGAACCCGATCTCGATCAGCTTGTCGAGGTACGCCTCGGCCTCTTCGGGGGTGGCGTCGATCTCGGGGTCGGACGACAGGGTCTGGATGAGCTCGCCCAGCAGCGGGGCGGCGCCCCCCTCCATGCGGCTGGCGATGAGCTGCAGCACCTCGTTGTCGCCCATCCGCTGAAAGACCTCGCGGCCCTCGATGGCGGTGAGGAACACCAGGCGCCCGCCCTCGGCGCGCAGGGTGGGGTTGCGCTCCACCTGCAGCGCGCGGCGCACGGCCGGGCGCGTCTTGAGGTGGTCGAAGAACAGCCCGTACAGGAACTTGTTGGCGCGGACGAAGCTGCGCTTGACGCGCGGGTCGCTGGTAAAGCGGGTGCCGCCCTCGGGCTCGCCGTCCAGGGTGTCGACGAAGGTGCCGGGGATGATGGCGCAGAAGGTGGCGAACGGGGTGGCCTTCATGGCCATGCGCGTGTAGTAGCGCAGCAGCCCGCGCTCCGTCTTTTCGTCACGCCCGTGCAGGTCGCCGCTGGCCGCGGCGGCGCTGTAGCGCTCCAGGTTGCCGTAAAGCGAGCGGCTGCTCACCATCAGCCCCTTGCGGAAGTCCGCGTCCGTCAGCAGCTCGCGAAAGCGCCCGCGCAGCTCCGCCGTCTCGCCGTCGTACGCCTGGCGCAGCTCGCCTTCCAGCGCGTGCACCCGCTGCACGTCGGCCGCGTAGGCGCGCACCGCTTCGGCGGCGGACGCGTCCAGGCCGGCCAGCCCCGCCTCCATCTTTTCGGCGGAGGGGACGCGCAGGTTGTACAGCTCGCGCTTCAGGGTGATCAGGCGGTTGCGGGCGGGCTTTTCCTGCGCCGCGCCGATGGCGGCGAACAGCAGCGCCGACACGTCTTCGCGCGCGGCGTGCACGCGCGCTTCCGCCTGCCGCAGCTCGGCCAGCACGGCCAGGGCGCGCGTGGCGCGCAGGTCGTCCACGGTGTCGGCCGGCGCGCCGGAGACGCGGCACACGAACCGCGAGAACAGGGCGTCGGCGCCGGGGCCGGCGGCATCGTCCATCCAGGGCTCCATCATACGGCGCGCAGGGGGTCTCGGTGTACGCCGCGGGTACACGAACCGGCGGCAAGAGAAAGCTTGTTGGCGGATGGGGGGCCGTCCCCGCCGCGGAGCCCGGGACGCTCCGCGCCAGCAGCCGCAACGCTGGAACGGCGCACCATCGGACAAGGCGGCCACTGCTTCGGATGACCGAAAGAGTTTGCGACGATAACCACGCCGCCGGACGTTCCGCAAGTACGTGAGCCGCCAACCTGCATGCGTCCGGAGAGGTGCTGAGCGGGAAGGGAGGGCGCTCCGCGCAAAGGTGCGCGTGGTGCACGATACCGCGCCCCGGGCCGGGCGGCGAGCCGCGCGTGACGAGCGGCATCCGGGGGGCGCCAGCACGTACACCGGCGGGCCGGGCGGTGTTGCACGCGAGCGCGGCAGAAAAGAATGCCGCCGCCCCCCGGTGGTGGGGGAGCGGCGGCACGGCGGGCCCTGGTGCCGCGCTGCGGGCCTAGCAGTAGCAGGTGCCGATGTTGCACCCCGACCACCACTTCGAAGACTCGAACGCCTCCGCAGTGCCCTTCCTGGCGTCCTCGGTCGCAAACTGCTCCACGGCGAGTTCTTCCACGTTGAGGCTGAGCTTCTTCATGGTGTCTCCTGATTGGGATGGAGCCCCGGGCACTCGGACCGGGGACGCCTGAGGAGATAGCGGTTTACGACACTTCGTGCAAGTCCGCACGGCTGCGCCCCCGGCGAGAGGCCCGGCACCGGCGTCAACCGGGCTGATGACCCCGACAGCCCGGCGGATGCGGCGCATCCCTGCATCGCATGATGGTCGCCACCCAGTGACATTTTATCCGCTCGGCCGGTGGCGCTCGTCGATGCGCGTGTATGCGACGACGGAAGGCCGGAGAGGAGACGACGGGAAGGCCGGAGAGGAACAGAGGGACAGCGGACGAGATCGGGGGATAAAAGTCAGCCGCGATACGGATGACCAGGCGATCAGCCGCGGACGCGCAGGTGCGTGGGACGCCGCACACCGCCGGGCCGCCGAGTCCGCGCAGGCGGACTTTGCGACCTTCCAGCGGCGAATTCATTCGCTCCCGTGGGCGAAGGCGCGTTGTCCGATCAGATCCGCGTCGGACGCCGGTTCTCTTCTGCTGACCGGTGCCACGGATCCGTCCTCACGCGGCGGCGGATGGATCCCCCTGCCGCGGCGGGGTGCCCAGCAGGTACGTCACCGGCACCGGTGCGCGGCCCTTTGCCTCGCCGATCTCCCACGTGTATCCCGGCGCGCCGAGCGAATCCGCCATCTCGCGCAGCTCCCGCGGCGAGTAGGTGCGCAGGCACGACACCAGCCCGTCGAACAGCACCAGAAGCGGGACGAGGGGGATGACGTACGTCCAGAAAAGGCGCGACCAGCGAAAGGGGTGGATGAAAGGCGTAACCAGCAGCACGATCAGCGGCGAAAACGCGGTGGCGATGATCGACGGCACGGACCGCTGCGTCGCCTCGAACACCCCGATGCCCTGCCCGCCGCGCACCGCGTCGGCCAGGATGGCGCGCGCCGCGGCTGGCGGAAAGTGATGGAACGCGGTAAAGAGCGTGCGAAATCCCGTCAGGCCCTCGGGGAGCGCGGTGGCATCCACCGGCTCGGCGTGAAAGGCCAGCCGGCCGCCGGTGCGCTCGTTCGCGCGCTCGAACGCCTCGCGGTTGGGATAGCGGTCGGTGAGCCGCACCTGCACGGGCGCGTCCGCGGAATCGAGTTGCGGCAGCAGCCCCGGCCACGGCCCCCCGCCGCCCGAGCAAAGGTCCACCACCTGCCGCGTGCCCACGCGCTCCAGCGCGCCCTGCAGCAGCGGCAGCGCGGGCGCGTACGTGTCCGTCTTTACGATCATGAACTGCAGAAAATCCGTCGCCGCGTCGCGCAGGACGGCCGGGCACCACGGCTGGTCCTCGATTTCCAGCAGGTGTAGTCGGCGCATGGGAGGGATCAGGTAGGGACGGGACCGGTTCCGGCGGGGCGGCAAAAAGGATACGGACGAGGACCGGCGTGCGCCACTTTCCGTCTCCAGGGTGCGGACGCATTGCCGCCGGGGATGGCCGCCGCCGGGTTCGCGCAGGCGGACTTTGCTATTTCCGCGGCGGATTATTGCGGATCTGATCCGGTGATCGCCGGGTTGCGGACGCGCAGGTGCTTCGGGCTCCGTAGATAGCCGGGCCGCCGAGTCCGCGAAGGCGGACTTTGCGATTTTCCAGCGGCGAATTCATTCGCTCCCGCGGGCGGTATGGTGCGTTGCCCGTTCAGATCCGCGATGGGTGTCGGTTCTCTTCTGCTGGCCGACGCCACGGATCGGTCTAATCCGCCGCTTCGATCTGGACGAGCGATGCAGCCGGTGCGGCGGCCAGCGCGTCCAGCACGTCGTCCGCGGGGGAGCGGGAGCGGCGGGTGTAGCGCGCAAAGAAGGCGTCGGCCTCGTCCAGCGCGTCTGCGTCGAAGAAGCCGGGGAGCGCGGCGGCGCCAGCCGTCGCGAGGTCCGCCAGGTCGCGCGCCACGGAGGCCATGCGCGGGTCGGAGAGGCCGTCTCGACCAGCCGCGTGCAGCAGCGCGGGGTCCGGCGCGCCCAGCAGCTCCGCCGCGGCGCGCAGGGTGGGCGGATGCTGGACGATGCCGGCCAGCAGCACCAGCGGCGCCGCGTACCACTCCGGCGCCACCGCGTCCAGCGCCCGCACCTCGGCGAAGCCCTTGGGGCGCACCTCGGGGAACAGCGTCGTCAGGTGCGCGCGCCACTCGTCGGGGCCCACGCAGCCGCGCGCGTTCCACTCCGCGAATGGCCGGGCGTCGCCCTCCTCCCCCAGCAGGATGGCGGGCGCGGCGAGGGCGAAGTCCAGGTACTCGGCGACGGGATTGTCACAGGCAAAGCAGCCGGTGCGGCCGCCGTCCAGCTCGCGCCAGATGTGCGCGCGCCAGCTGCGGTGCCCCGTGGGCTCGCCGCGGTAGACGGGGGAGTTGGCAAAGATGGCGGTGGCGTACGGCGCCATGGCGTTCAGCACGCGCCACGCGAGCAGCGGCTCCGCGCCAAGGTTCACGCTCACCTGCATGGACGCCGTCTGCCGCATCATCCGCGTGCCGCCGGTGCCGATGGATTCCAGGAACCGCGTCAGCCGCACGTACCGCGCGCCGGGAAGCTGCAGGTCCACGTCCTCGATCCCGTTGCGCGGCTCCACCCCCACCGACAGCAGCTCGATCCCCTCGCCGCGCGCCGCGTCCATCAGCGGCGGCACCGTCCCGCGCAGGCTGTGCAGCAGGGCGGACGCGGAGGGAAACGCCGCCGCGCTCAACTCGATCTGCCCGCCCGGCTCGTAGCTGATGACGCCGCCGTTCGGAAGCCCGAACTGCGGCACCCCGTACGCCGACGGCTGCTCCGTCCACCCATGCCGCGCCCCGAACCGCCGCAGCAGCGGCAGCGTCGACGGGCCGTCGATGGAGACGACCGGCACCTGCGCGCCCGTGTCGACGGAGACGGGGATCAGCTCCACCTCCGCGCCGATGCGCGGCGGCCCGGGCGCGCGCCCCACCGCGAACGCGTGCGTCCGCAGGTCCTGCAGCAGGCCGGCGCGGTCGAGCGCCCGGGAGTCAGCGCCCATGTTGTCCCACGCGCGTGTGCATGCCAAGTCTCATTGCCGCGACATCACCGATACGGGAGCGCTTTCAAACCAAGAACCTCCCGCGCCTCATTGATGTTCTGGTGCCCGATGCTTCCTTCAGGGATCCTGGTCAGCTGAATGCCCGCCATAAGTTCATTCAGGCGGTGCATGACATCTTCGACAGATGTCGCTTCCGCGACGACTTCCCGCAGAGAATCGGCCGGGACACCGTTTCTTGTCGTGAACTCAAAGAATGGAGTCGCTTGTAATCTTGCTTCGAGCTGTGCTTCTTCCAACCGCTTTGTCTCGTCCTCGACGATCGCGACCCCCTGTTGCTCCGGCGTAATGCGGACGAGCATCTCTTCGAGGTAACGTCGCAACGTCTTGTTGACCTCGGACAGTTCGCTTACCTGCGCGGCCAGAGACCGGAGCTGTTGCTGCCCCGACATCCGGTACAGCAACTCCTGAAACAGACCAGCCCATTGCTCCCGCAGCCAAGCCTCGATTTCAGCGTATCTGTCAAAGGACTGAACCGGATTGTTTCGTGGCTGGTTCAGCAGTTCATCCAGAAAGTGAAATACGTTTATCGAATCAACATGAGCATATTTTATGTTGCCGTTGTCCCGATTTCGCTGAAACGTGTGGTATTCTGCGTAAACCGCGCGCTCGATGAGGATGTATACGGGGATGTCCTTCTCCAGCGCAGCCCTGTACTCCGTGCGGGTTACGCTCTCATAGTGGTCGAAAAACTCTCGCGTTGTTTCGGTGCGGCTGCTGCTGATTTCCGAGCCGTATCTACCACCTACGATAAGGACGTACAGATCGCAGTTCTGCACTTCGCGGTAGCAGGATTCGTCCAGGGCACGGTCAGGTGCGTAAGCCACTCCTCCGGTCTCGGAAAGAACCGCATCAAACCCTAGGGAGCCAATGAACAACTCCAGCGATGAACGGACGTACCGCAGGTCGTAATACGTCGAACTCACAAATACGCGCGGTCTCGCCATGTGTTGTCCCGGTTCCGGCTTGTCAAGGAGTGCGCGACAGCATCGGCGTCAGCGCGGCGCGGCCAGGGTGATGGCGTACAGCCCGTCGTCGTCCGTCATCCACCGCTCCGTGCCCAGGCCGGCGGCGGCGAACATCGCCTCGACGCTGGCGCGGTCGTGCTTGGCGCTGATCTCGGTACGGATGCTCTCTCCCGCGGCGAAGTGGAAGACCCCCGCGCCGGGGATGGAGACCGACTGGTCGCGGGACGAGACCAGGTGCATCTCGATCCAGTGCGCCTGGCGGTTGTAGAAGGCGCGGTGCGTCCACGCGTCCACGTCGAAGTCCGCGCCGGCGATGGCGTTCAGCACGCGCAGCATGTTGCGGTTGAACTCCGCCGTGACCCCCGCCGCGTCGTCGTACGCCGCCTCCAGGCGCGCCGGGTCCTTGCGCAGGTCCACGCCCATCAGGAACCGATCGGTCTCGCCCATCCGCTCCCGCACGCGGCGAAGGAGCGCCACCGCCGGCTCCGGCGCAAAGTTGCCGATGGTGCTGCCCAGGAAGGCGTGCAGCGTGGGCCCGGGCAGCCTCTCCGGCAGCGCGAAGGGCGCCGTCATGTCGGCGACGACGGGGATGACGTCGATGGTGGGATACGCCGCGCGGATGCGCTCCGCCGTCTCGTCCAGGAACTCGGCGCTCACGTCCACCGGCACGTAGACGGCGGAGCGCGACACGGCGGCGATGGCGTCGAGCACGATGCGCGTCTTTTCGGCGCTTCCCGCGCCCAGCTCCACCAGCGCGCGCGGCGCCAGCCCGCCCACCCACTCCGGCATCCACCGCTGCAGCAGCGCCCGCTCGGTGCGCGTAAGGTAGTATTCCGGGAGCTGCGTGATCTCTTCGAACAGCCGCGAGCCGCGCTCGTCGTAAAAGAAGCGCGGCGACAGCTCCTTCTGCGGGCGCGACAGCCCCTCCGCCACGTCGCGCAGGACGGCGGGATCCACGGCGGCGGCGGGCGCGCCCTGTGCCAGGTCAGTCATCGCGGGCGATCCGGAAGCCGCTGAAGATCTGGCGGCGGATGGGGTAGTCCCAGTTGCGGAAGGTGTTGCGGATGGCGCCCGGCCGCGTGGCCCACGATCCGCCCTTGAGCACCTTGTAGTCGGGGCCAAAGAACAGCTCGCTGTACTCGGGATACGGATACGTCTGGTACCCCGGCCAGCGGGTGAAGTCGGAGGCGGTCCACTCCCACACGTCGCCGATCATCCCGTACGCGCCGATGGGCGACACGTTGCGCGGGTATGCCCCCACCTGCGCGGTGGTGAAGGCCAGCTGGTCCAGGTTCGCGTCCAGCGGCGTGGGCGCATCGTCCCCCCACGGATACGCGCGCTTGGTGCCCGTCGCGGGATCCCACGACGCGGCGGCCTCCCACTCCTGCTCGGTGGGCAGGCGCGCGCCGGCCCAGCTGCAGAAGGCCTCGGCCTCGTACCAGCAGACGTGGCACACGGGGCGGCCGGGATCCACCGGCGTCTCGGCATCCATCGACCGCGTCCACCACTCGCCGTCGCGCATCTCCCAGAACTGCGGCGCCACCAGGCCGGCCTCCTGCCGGTGCTTCCACCCCGCGGTGGACCACAGCGACTCCGTATCGTAACCGCCGTCGGCGATGAACTGCGCGTACTCGAAGCTGGTCACCGGCGCCGCGCCAATGCGGAACGGCGCCAGCTCCACCGCGTGCTGGGGACGCTCGTTGTCGTACGCGGCCGTGCGGTCGTCCGTGCCGATGAGCACCGTGCCGCCGGGAAAGCGCACCATCCCCTCCGCATCGCCCGCCAGGGGACGGCCGGCGGGGGGGACGATGGCGCGCGGCGCGCGGTAGCGGGCGCCGTCCTCGTCCTTCAGCTGCAGCGCCTGCAGGATGGTCTCGTTGTGCTGGTACTCGTGCTGTGCCACCATGCGGTAGACGTAGCCCCCCTGCAGCAGCTGGGGATGGGCGGCGCCGGTGTCGCCGTCCATCACCCGGTCCAGCACCATCCGCCGCGCGCCGGCCATGTGGTGCAGCGTGTCGGACAGGCGCGGCAGGGCCAGCTCGCCGCGCACGGAGCGGGGGTTCTCGAACGGGTTGAACATCCCCGGCATCTCGCCGAACTGCACCGGCCCCTCCAGGTTGCGCACCAGCCACAGCTCCTCGAAGTGCGCGATGTGGCCCATGTCCCACACCACGGGGCTCATCAGCCGGTTGTGCTGGTTCATCAGCTCGTCCTCGGGGACGGGGGAGATGAGCAGCAGCGTGCGTTCGCGGGCATCGGCCAGCAGCGCCGCGACTTCGCCGGGCGTGAGGAGACCGTTGTGGGGCAGGGCCATGGTGCGCTTTCGGGATCCGGGAAAAGGTGGCGCGCGCGGAAGGGCGTGATGTAAGCTATGGAAAACCGTCTCACGCCGCTACGATTCGCGAACCGTGTTACGATATCGTGGGGACGATGGAGAAGGTTTGTCAAATCTCGGGCCGTGGTGGGGGTGAAGGCCTGCAAGGGCTTGCAAGGGCGAATGAATTCGCTGCAACGACTACACGAAATCCGCCTTCACGGATTGTCCCGGTCCAGAGGTTCGGCGGGGTGAGGCGGGCGTCGCCGGAATCGATGTCCAACCTCCCCCAGCAGTTTTGGGGGAGGTGGGCGAGTAATGCGAGCCCGGAGGGGGCGCCGGCGGGCGCAGACGGATGCCCGTCGCAGCTCGGCGCCGCACGGGTGGAGCATCGATTCCATCCACGAGAATTCCGACGGTAGATTCCTCGGTTCGCGCGCAGGGTCCTGGGTTGCGGAGGGGTTCACGTGGTGCGCTCTCTCGGAATGACAGTCTTGCTCGTCGTTTTCTCCTCCTGCACATCGACGGATGCAACCTGACCCAGTGGCCGATCCCGTGCTCGCCGCCGACGGTGTGGTGAAGCGCTACGGCGGCGTGGTGGCGCTGGAAGGGGTGTCGATCCGGGCGGCGGCGGGGGAGTGCGTGGCGCTGGTGGGGGAGAGCGGGTCGGGAAAGACCACGCTGCTGCGCTGCTTCAACCGCATGACGGAGCCCGACGCGGGGCGCGTGACGGTGGAAGGCGCCGACGCGGCGGCGGCGGACGCGGTGGAATTGCGGCGGCGGATTGGGTACGTGCAGCAGGACGGCGGGCTGCTGCCGCACTGGACGGTGCTGCGCAACGCCAGCCTGGTCCCCTGGCTGCGCGGCGACGCGGACGCGCAGGCGAAGGGCGCGGCGGCGCTGGAGTGGGTGGGGTTGAGCGCGGCGGAGTTCGGCGGGCGGTGGCCGCGGGAGCTTTCGGGCGGGCAGCGGCAGCGCGTGGCCATCGCCCGGGCGCTGGCGGCGCGGCCGGGGATCGTGCTGCTGGACGAGCCCTTCGGCGCGCTGGACGCCATCACCCGCGCGGACCTGCAGGACGCGTTCGGCAGGCTGCGGCGCGAGCTGGGGATCACCGCCATCCTCGTCACGCACGACCTGCACGAGGCCGCGCTGCTGGCGGACCGCATCGCCGTGCTGCGCCGCGGCCGCATCGAGCAGGTCGCATCTCCCCAAACGCTGGTGCGCGCGCCGGAGACGGAGTACGTGGCCGGCCTCGTCGCGCGGTCGCGATTGGGGGCGGGATGATGCGCCGCATCCTTGCCCTCGCGGCGCTGCTGATCATCATCCCCACCCGCTCCTTGGAGGCGCAGGCGGGGGGTGAGCGGCCCGTGGTGGTGGCGTCGAAGCCGTTCGCGGAATCGTACCTCCTCGCGGAGATGTTCGCGCAGGTGCTGGAGGCGCGGGGGATCGCGGTGGAGCGGCGCCCCGGCCTGGGCGCCACGGAGATCGCGTTCGGCGCGCTGCGGACGGGGGCGATCGACGTGTATCCCGAGTACACGGGCACCGGGCTGCTGGCCATCCTGGGCGAGCCGCCGCGGTCCGATCCCGCCGCGGTGTTCGGCCGCGTGTCGCTCGAGTTCGGCCGGCGCTGGGGGGTGCGCTGGCTGCCGCCGCTGGGCTTCGAGAACACGTACGCCATCGCGGTACGCAAGGAGACGGCGGACCGCCATCGGTTGCGGACGCTGACAGACCTGGCGCGCGCGGCGCCGGGGCTCCGGGCGGGGTTCACGCCGGACTTCATCGGCCGCGAGGACGGGCTGGAGGGGCTGCGCGCCGCGTACGGGCTGCGGCCGGCCTCGGTGCGCCCGCTGGTGCAGGCGGTAAAGTACCGCGCGCTGGCGGAAGGGGCGGTGGACGTGATCGACGGCTACTCCACGGACGGGCTCATCAACCGCTACGGGCTGGTGGTGCTGGAGGACGACCGCGGCTTCTTTCCGCCGTACGAGGCCGCCGCCCTGGTGAGCGCGCGCCTGCAGCGCGACCGCCCCGACGCCGTCGCCGCCCTGACGGTGCTGAGCGGGCGGCTGGACGTGCGGACCATGCGCGCGCTGAACCGTCGCGTGGAGGTGGACGGCGAGCCGGTGGCGCGCGTTGCGGCGGACGCCCTGCGCGCGCTGGGGCTGGCGGGCGCGCTGGACCGGGACGACGCGCTGGACCGGGGTGACGCGGGGCCGGCGGGGCGCAGCGGGTCGCTGGCGGGCTACCTGTGGCAGCAGCGGACGGCGCTGGCGCGGCTGGCGGGGCGGCACCTGCTGCTGGTGGCGCTGTCGCTGCTGGCGGCGGCGGCCGTGGCGGTGCCGCTGGGAGTGCTGCTGGGCCGCGCCCGCGCCGGCGCGGCGGAGGGAACGGTGCGCGCGGTGGGCGTGCTGCAGACCATCCCCGGAATCGCCCTGCTGGCCTTCATGATCCCGCTGCTGGGGATCGGGATGCCGCCGGCGCTCGCGGCTCTCTTTCTGTACTCGCTGTACCCCATCGTCCGGAACACCTACACCGGCGTGCGCGACGCCAGCCCCGAGGCGGTGCAGGCCGCGCGGGCGCTGGGGATGAGCGACGTGCAGGTGCTGCGGCACGTGCGGCTGCCGCTGGCGGCGCCCGCCATCATGGCCGGCGTTCGCACGTCCGCCGTCATTGCCGTGGGCACGGCCACGCTGGCGGCGTTCATCGGCGCGGGCGGGCTGGGCGACCCCATCGTGGCGGGGCTGGCGCTCAGCGACACACGGATGATCCTTTCCGGCGCCATCCCCGCCGCCCTGCTGGCGCTGCTGGTGGATGCCGCGCTGGCCGTGGCCGAGCGGCGGGTGCGGCCGCGGGGAGTGTAGGGGCGGGAGGGCGCGGGCGGACGCACCGGGTGAAGCCCGTTGAAAACTTCTTGACTCACCTGCCCTTACCGCCTAAAATCTGGCCGCTTCTGCAGGACGCTTCCACCGCGCAAGGCGAATCGGCGTCCCGGAGTTGTCCTGGGCGGGCTCGTCGTCCAGGGTTGCACCCTGAATCGCCAGGGCTGTCATCTCGTACGTCGGTTGAGTAAGACTCGAAAGGAGATCAACATGGCTGGAGTGCAGGGGACCGTGCTTGTAGCGGGCGTCACGTACAAGTATGCCGAACTGTCGTTCGGTAAAAACCGTGGCATAATGATGAGCGCCGAACAAGGCGCCACAGGAAATGTTGCGTACCAGTTCAATCCAAACCCGCACAATGCCGACAGCAAGTGGTACAACAAGCACCAGGAGGCGTTTTACCAGCAAGCCGCCACCGCGATCGCCCAGCAGACCATTGTTAACAATGGCAACGCAACGTACCCCGCTTTCGGCACTCAAATCGATGTCCACGGCGTGGAATACGATTTGAACGAGCGCTAGACGTATTCGCGGCGGGGCGCTGGCTGTGGCCGAGCGGCGGGTGCGGCCGGGCGGCGGGCAGGGCGGCGCGGGCGCGGGGTGGGGCGCGGGTAGCACGCGGGCTGAAGCCCGCGGCTGGAAAGGCCACAAGCCCTGTCTCGGCTCGCTACGCTCGCCGAACAGGGCTTCAACGGCTCGCGTTCCGAGAGTCCACGCGGAGAGGCAAGTCGTCCGGAGGAACCAACCTGGGTCCCGCTCGCCGAGGCGGTCAGGGGTTCGGGGAACGTACGGCACCTTTCGGTCGTAGCGGTATGTGGCGTACCGGCTTGTGGTCCGTCGCACACGAGCAGGTGAAGCCCTGTTCGCGTCGCGCCTCGGCGCGAGACAGGGCTTATGGCCCTTCTAGCCGCGGGCTTTAGCCCGTGGCGGCCGGCCGCGGCGGCACCATAACGGCACCATTAACGGCACCGTAGCGGCATCGCGGCGGCCGGCAGGATGCCACGATGCCCGCTCAACACAAGCAGCCCCATACGCGTCTGGTACGAACCGCGCAGAACGGCGCGGGTTGGATGACATGACGCGAATGGGGGCGGGATGCAGGACTGGGTGGTGGACGTGGTGCGGCAGCTGGGGCCGCTGGGGGTGGCGCTGCTGATGTTCTTGGAGAACCTGTTCCCTCCGCTGCCGTCGGAGGTGATCATGCCGCTGGCGGGGTACCTGTCCGCCAGCGGCCAGGCGCCGTTCTGGGTGATGGTGGCGGCGGGGAGCGCGGGGTCGCTGGCGGGCGCGGGGGTGTGGTACGGCGTGGGCCGCGCGGTGACACACGACCGGCTGCTGCGGTGGGTGCAGGCGCACGGCACCTGGCTGGCCATGACCCCCGCCGACGTGGACCGCGCCACCGACTGGTTTGCGCGGCACGGGCGCGGCAGCGTGTTCTTTGGGCGGCTGGTGCCCGTGGTGCGCACGCTGATCTCCGTGCCCGCCGGCTTTACCCGCATGCCCGCCGCGCCCTTCCTGGCGCTCTCGGCGCTGGGAACGGTGCTGTGGACCTTCGTCCTGGCGTACGCCGGGCGGCTGCTGGGCAGCCAGTTCCGCCAGGTGGAGCAGTGGATCGGCCCAGTGAGCTCCGGCATCGTCATCCTGGCCGCGGTCGCCTACGTCTACCGCGTCGCGCGCATCTTGATGGCGCGCCGCAGCGGCCTCCCCGCGCATCGGGAGGCGGGCGAGTCGGATGCAGGGAGCTGACCACCGGGAAGGATTCCTCGGCACCACGATACCGGAATCGAGCGCCCGGGCAGACACGAAAACGGCGCGGCCCATCAAAGGAGCCGCGCCGCTTCGTCTTCATTGTCGCCGGGCGGCGGCGCAGTCACGGCGCCGCATCGGTGTTCGCGGTCATGTTCGCGAGCCCCGCGGCCCAGGCGCGGAAGCCTGGCTGGATGCGCTCCAGCCGGTCGAGCGCCGTGTCCATGCTGGGCGGGGACGCCTCGCCTTCGGGGAACGCCGCGCGTACCTCGCGTAGAAAGCCGAGGCCCTTTGCCTCGTACGCGGGCCGCACCATCTCCTGGAAGCGGGCCTGGTACCAGACGTAGTTCTGCGGCCCTACCCCGAAGTACAGGCGGTTGAAGTCCTCCAGCGACGTGTGCCGCGGCCGCACCGCGTCCACGTAGCCCCGCAGAATGCCGTCCCAGAGCCGCGCCTGCTCCGGGTGCCGCTGGCGCAGGAACGCGTACGCCACGTAGGTGGCCAGCAGCTCGTTGAGCCACCGATGCGCCGGCCGGATTCCGAACGCCCGGCTGTACGTGTGCCCCAGCTCGTGCAGCCCCACCAGGTCCACGTACCGGCGGGCGCCCTCCTCGTACGAGTGGCCGCTGGCCTCGATCAGGCGCAGCGCCGCGGGCCCGACGCCGGCGCGGATGGAGAGCGCGTCGTCGGCCGCCACGTTGTCGTCGCTGGCGGGGAGAAAGGCCACGGGAGGTGTGCCGGTGACGCCCGGAATGCCGTACGGCTGCTGCACGCCGGCCTGCGTCCACTGCTGGCGATCGAGCACCGCCAGCGAAATGGGCGCCTGAACGCCCAGCGAGTCGGCGTAGAAGCGCATGGCCTCTTCGACCACGGTCCGCAGGCGCAGCGCCTTTTCCTGGTGTCCCTCCGTGTAGTATACGGTGATCAGGTTGGTCGATGAGGGGGTGTTCAGCGCCCGCACGCGCTGCAGCACCTCCGCCGTCTCACCCCCGGCGGAGGCCGCAGTGGCCGGCGGCGCGGCGGCCGCCATGGGTGCGGGCGCCGGGTTGGTGCGCGCGCCGGTGCACCCGCCAAGCAGGACCATCAGGGAAACGAGCAGGGGCCGCGGGTCCATGAATCCTCCTGGTTGCGGGGTTGGTCAAGGCAGGCGATGCGGCCGGGACGGATATCGGCAACGAGGGCAACGCCTCCCACTCTGCGCGCAGGGCACGGGATCGTCGGCGAATGGGGATCGCGACAGGATTGGAACCGGCTGACAGGCTGTGGCGGCTCCTGGCGACGACTTGGTTGCGTAGCGGTGCCGGCAACCAGATGCGCCTGCATGGATCAAAGGCCGGACTTCGTCGCTCGTCTCGCGTTCAACCGTGGAGCCTTCGCGGGCCGTCGACCGCTCAGCCGAAGAGCCGGCGCCACCAGGGTGTACCCGTCGCGGCGTCGAACGTCCGGATTGCATCACGCTTGCGCTTGCGTTCCGCTTCCTGCGCGGCCATCTCCCTCTGCACGCGTGCCGTCTCCGATACGCCCACACGGCGGCCCGCTTCTTTGATCTGCTGCGTTACCTCCGCAAGCATGCGCTCTACACCTGCTCGGTCCGCCGGACAGGGCGAAGCCTGGACGTAGTATTTCACATCCGAGCCCCAGCCGGTGTGATAGTACTCGGCCCTGTATGCGAATTTGCGCTCGGTGCGAACCCGCCTGAACGCATGCATCCACTCTGACGACGGCGAGTAGTTCAAGCGGATCATGAGGGTGGGAATGCCCGTCGCGGCCGTTGTTCGACGGCTCGCCCGTGCATCGTACGACCCGGTTGGGTAGTGCGTCTGCGTTCCCATGATCCGTTCCGGAGCGCGAGGAGCAAAGCGAGGCGGCGTACTATGATTCGGGTTCTGATCCGCGTCAAGCAACGCGTGATCACTCCGCGCATGCGATCCCCATCCAGACGGAAGCGGCGCGCTTCCCTCCGGGAGCCGCGCCGCTTCGTCTGCATCCAGCCATGCGCCAGCCGCGCCGGCCGTGCGTCGACCGTCAGTCCGCCGTGACCGGCTCCGCGTCTCGGACGGCGGGGCCAACGAGCCAGGCGACGCAGGCGGGCGGTCCGGGTCGTCCAGCAGGGTGTGCATGACCGGTATCACAAGCCGTGTATGCAGAATTCTGGATGAACGTCTTTCGGCGGGCTTGCATTCCGAAAGTGAGCGGATGAAAGTTTTTGGACCACGCTCCACAAACCCTCCTGCTAAAGGTCCGGAAACATGAAGCGCATGTTCATCCCGTTCGTGGTGGTCGCGTTGGCCGGAACGCGGTCTCCGACGGCAGCCCAGGAGTTCCGGTTGACACAGGTTGTTGAAGCGCCCGTCGAAGACGATACCACGACCGCCCGCCGTCTGCGGGAACTCGCAACCAGAACGGACCCCGCGAGTCTGGCCGAGGCGGCCAGACTCGCTTCCGAACTCCGCGCCCAGCAGTTGGAGAATGCGTGCCGCGCCTTGTTCGTGTCTGATACGGCCAAGAAGTCTTCCCCAAGCGTGTGGGCAATGTCTACCAGACGCGCAGCCTGTGTATGGGGAGCGGAGGGAATCACCGGACTGGATCAGGCGACAGTCACGGCTGGTGACCAGACAGGTGCAATCTATACCGATTTGGTAACGACATATTTTGGTCCGTTTCGCGCCAACGTCGGAACCATGGTGTCCTCCACAGGAAGCGCCGGAGAAAATGATGATGACGACGACAATGATGTGATCGATGCGCGGGAAGCGATTCAGCGGCTCGTGGCGGGAGGAGGCAACGTCGTTCTGGGCGTGCAGCTGCCCGTGCTGCGTTGGTATGCACCTTCTGCGAACGGATTCGACTTCGTGATTGCGGGGCTTGGGCGGGGCGCTACCGACGTCGAAGCACTGGGTGCAGAGCCGACGAGTGCCAACACCAGCTTTGCGCTTGCGCTGGACGGGCGCGTGCGGATCATGAGCAATGACAAACAGCTTCAACTGTTCGGATACGGAAAGGTCGAGGGGATCTGGGGAGGTGAGTCATTGTTCCCTGCGTTCGAAGAAGAGCCCACGACCACGCAGACCATCGATGGACCAAAGAACTTCCAGTACGGACGGGTTTCAATCGGCGCTTTCCTCTGGAACATAGTTCGCGTCACTTACACTACCTATCCCTGGTGCAACGCGTGCGGCGATACCGGCCTCTCCGGCCAGGCAACCGTGACGCTGCAGAGGCAACTGGGGCCGAACTGAGTATGTAGAAGGGGAGGAGCGAAGCGGCGCGGCCCCTCGGGAGCCGCGCCGCTTCGTCTTGCATCGAGCTGATCCGCCAACTGCGCTGTCATGCGCGTCGTCAATCTGCTGCCACTGGCTCGGTCGCGGCCGGCGGGACCGGCGTGCACCACGCCGGGGGCGTAGACCGGGTGCGGCCGGCGGCGCAGGCTGGCTCAGAGTACCGCGGCGGCCGTGATCAGTAGCAGGTGCACCCGAGTTCCTGATCGCAGTACGCGTACATCCCCACCGCGCCACAGTCTCGACGGCAAGCAACCATTTCCGCATACGTCTGGCAGTACGCCTGTTCGGCTTCCGTCTGGGCGCTCGCGAACGCCTGGCTCACACCGAACCCGAGCGACAGCAGCAGTCCTGCACCGAACAACGACGATTGAATGTTCCGCTTCATGGCTCCTCCGTACGTGGGGATCTCGCCTGGGACAGCCGTTTGCCTCCGGCCGTCGCGCAAACCGTCGGTCCAATGCGCGTAGCTTGCGCCATATACGGTATGGCGCCCACGCGCGTCTGTCCAGACAAATGAGAAACGGCGCGGCTCCCTCGGGAGCCGCGCCGCTTCGACTTGCATCCAGCCGTCCGCCAGCCGCGCGGTCCGCCGCCGTCAGTCCGCCGCGACGGGCTCCAGGTCGCGGGCGGGGGCGGGCGCCGGGCGCGGTGCGTGGGCGTGATGGCTGGCACCGCGGCCGCGGCGCAGGCGGGCGGTCAGGTCGTCCAGCAGCGTGTACACCACCGGCACCACCAGCAGCGTCAGCAGCGTGCTGGTGATGAGGCCGCCGATCACCGCGCGGCTACTCGCTCCCTCGCCCAACAGGATGGTCAGCGGCACCATTCCGTTCCGGGAACACTTGATTCGCGCCACTTGTGCGCGGTAGACTGTTGGTCCGAGGTTTACCGCCCATGAAATCCCATCCTTTCGACAGATGCCTACCTTCCTGACAACGCTTAACACTTCCTCTCACATCGAGCACGTAATCCAGCAGAGCCAGCGGCGTGTCACACTCATCACTCCGTACCTCAAGGTAAACCAGCACCTCCTTGAACGGTTGCGTGATGCGGACCGAAGCGGCGTGGAGATCCAGCTGGTGTACGGAAAAAACGAGCTGCGCACAGATGAAATGAGCAAGGTGCGTGAGTTGAGGGGGTTGAAGTTGTACTTTCTGGAGCACCTGCATGCCAAGTGCTATGCCAATGAGCGTCAGATCATCATCAGTTCGATGAATCTCTATGAGTTCTCGGAGAAGAACAATCGAGAGATGAGCGTGCTCCTTTCGGCCGAGGATGGGGAAGCGTTCGCGGCGGCACAACGGGAGATCCAGTCGATTATCAACGCGGCTACGCTCCAGCAGCCAGAAGGGCGCATTGTGAATGCGCTGCGTTCATTCCTTACAAAGCCCGCAGCCGCGAGCCCCGCGAGCACCTCGAGTCCAGCGCGCGTGGCGACGCCGTCTGGGCCGAAGAGACATAACGCCGGTACGTGCATCCGGTGTGGGGATGGCATGCGCTACCAGCCACGCACACCATTGTGCGACGACTGCTACGGCTCGTGGGCCGCGTGGGGAAACGAGGATTATCCGGAGAAGAAATGCCACCGCTGCGCAAAGCCCGCGAACGTCAGCAAGGGCCGGCCTCTCTGCCCTGAGTGCTTCCGCCAAGACCCGTTCACCCGGGCTGCATAGAGACGAAAGCGGCGCGGCTCCCGCGGGCGCCGCGCCGCTTCGACTTGCATCCAGCCGTCCGCCAGCCGCGCTCGCGCGGTCCGCCGCCGTCAGTCCGCCGCGACGGGCTCGAGGTCGCGAGCCGGGGCGGGCGCCGGCCGCGGCGTGTGGGCGTGGTGGCCACCCGCGCGGCCGCGGCGCAGGCGGGCGGTCAGGTCGTCCAGCAGCGTGTACACCACCGGCACCACCAGCAGCGTCAGCAGCGTGCTGGTGATCAGCCCGCCGATCACCGCGCGGCCCATGGGGGCGCGCTGCTCGGCGCCTTCGCCCAGCGCCATGGCCAGCGGCACCATGCCAAAGATCATCGCCACCGTGGTCATGATGATGGGCCGCAGCCGCACGCGCGCCGCGGAGAGCAGCGCCTCGCGCCGGCCCATCCCCGCCTCGCGCTGCTGGTTGGTAAAGTCCACCAGCAGAATGCCGTTCTTGGTCACCAGGCCCATCAGCATGATGATGCCGATCATGGTGAACACGTTCAGGTTGCCGCCCGTCAGCAGCAGCGCCAGCGCCACGCCGATGAAGGAAAGCGGCAGCGCCAGCATGATGGCCAGCGGCTGCAGGAACGATCCGAACAGCGACGCCAGGATGATGTAGATGAACACCACCGCCATCCCCAGCGCCGCCAGCACGTAGCCCTTGGTTTCTTCCAGGTTCTGCACGTCGCCGCGGAACACCGTGCGGTAGCCGCTGGGCAGGTTGGCCGCGTCCAGCGCCTTGCGCGCCTCGGCCGCCACGTCGCCCATGGCGTAGCCGGGGAGCACGCCGGCGCTGATGCTGATCTGCCGCTCCAGCGACGACCGCTCGATCTGCTGCGGGCCCATGCCGGGGCGCACCGTGGCCACCTGCGACAGCGGGATCATCGCCGTCCGCCCCGTGGTGGGGTCCACCGAGCTGCCGGGGACCACGATCCCCGCCACGTCGCCCGCGCTGGTGCGCACGCTGTCGGGGTAGATCACCACCACGTCGTGCGAGTAGCCCTGCTCGTCTTCCCACTGCGTGGCGCGCTGGCCGGTGAACAGCGGTTGCAGCGTCTGGGCGATGCTGCTGATGCCCACCCCCGCCGCCCACGCCTGCTCGCGGTCCACGTCCACGTCAAGCTGCGGGATCTCGCCTTCCTGGCTGCTGGTGGGCTCGGCCACGCCGGGCACGCTCTGCAGCACCTCCATCACCTGCTCGGCCGCCAGCTTCAGCCGTTCCTGCTCGGGCCCCTGCACGTTCACCTGGATGGGCTGGCGAAAGCCGCCAAAGATGGTGGGCGTGCCGGTGATGTTGGCGCGCACCCCGGGCACCCCGGCCAGCTTGCGCCGCAGCTCGTCCTGGATCTCGGCCTGCGTGCGGTCGCGGTGCTCCTTTTCCTTCAGCTTCACGAACACGCGGCCCGTGTTGGGCGTGCCGCGAAAGCCGCCGCCGATGGACATGTAGGTAAAGTCCACCTCCGGCATCGACCGCAGCACCGTGGCCAGCTGGTGCCCGCGGTCCACCGTGT
The DNA here is from genome assembly GCF_036399255.1 of Longimicrobium sp. Classification (GTDB taxonomy): domain Bacteria; phylum Gemmatimonadota; class Gemmatimonadetes; order Longimicrobiales; family Longimicrobiaceae; genus Longimicrobium. The sequence continues at coordinate 65,463 of NZ_DASWNM010000087.1, read as the reverse complement.
ACTCCAGCCGGCTGCCGGGCGCCACGCGGAAGTTGACGTTGAACTCGCCGCCGTCGAAGTCCGGCACCCAGGTAAAGCCCAGGCGGGGGATGATGAGGCCGGAGGCGATGATGCACGCCGCCGCAAAGCCCACCACAGTCTTGCGGTGGTCCAGCGCCCACCCCAGCCAGCCGGGATAGCGGTCCGCCACCCGCTCGAACCAGTCGTTGAAGCGGCGCGCCGCCCGCTGGATGATGTTGCCGCGCTTCCGCCCGGGTCCGTGGTTCTCCACCTCGGGGTCCGGCCACACGCTGCTCAGCATGGGGTCCAGGGTAAAGCTGACGAACAGCGACACCATCACCGCGAACGCCACCACCACGCCGAACTGAAAGAAGATCAGGCCGATCTGCCCGCCCATGAAGGCCACGGGGATGAACACCGCGATCACCGCCAGCGTCGTCGAAAGCACCGCCAGCCCGATCTCGCTGGTGCCCTCGCGCGCCGCCCGGTAGTGGTCCTTCCCCATCTCCACGTGCCGGACGATGTTCTCGCGCACCACGATGGCGTCGTCGATCAGCAGGCCGATCGCCAGCGACAGCGCCAGCAGCGTCATCGTGTTGATGGTGAAGCCAAAGATCCACATCCCGAAGTACGCCGAGATGATCGAGATGGGGAGCGCCAGGCCGGTGATGATGGTGGACCGCCAGCTGTTCAGGAAAAAGTAGATGATGGCGATGCACAGCACCGCGCCCAGGATCAGCTCGTGCTGCACCGACGCCAGCGACTCGCGAATGCGGCGCGAGTCGTCGCTCACCACCGACATCTTTACGTCGCTGGGCAGCTGCTCCTGCAGCTCCGCCACCGCCGTGCGCACGCGGTCGGCCACCTCCACCGTGTTGGATCCGCTGATCTTCAGGATTTCGACGCTGAGCGCGCGCCCGTCGTTCAGGTAGCTGGCGCTGCGGGCCTCGGCCGTGCCGTCCACCACGTTGGCCACGTCGCCCAGGCGCACGGGCACGCCGTTGCGCACCGCCACGGTGATGTCGCGGAAGGTGCGGGGATCTTCAACGCGGCCGGTGATGCGCACCAGGCGCTCCTGGTCGCCGCGGCGCACGCGTCCGGCGGGAACCTCCTGGTTCTCGCGCTGCAGCGCCTGCATCACCTGCGGCGGGCTGATGGCGTAGGCGCGCATGGCGTCGGGGTCCAGCTGCACCTGGATCTGCCGGTCGGTGCCGCCGATCAGGTTTACGCCGCCCACGCCGGGAATGGCCTCCAGTCGGGTGCTGATCACCTCGTCCGCCAGCTCGGTGAGCTCGCGCATGGGCCGGTCGCCGCTCTGCACGGCGATGGACATGATGGCGCGCTCGTTGGGATCGAAGCGGATGATGACCGGGTCCTCGATGTCCTCCGGCAGCTGGCGGCGCATCCGGGCGATCTTGGACTGCACCTCCTGCTGGGCCTCCATCACGTTCACGCCCAGCTGCAGCTGCACGCGCACCAGCGAGCTGCCCTCCAGCGAGGTGCTGGTGATCTCCTGGATTCCCTGCACGGTGTTCAGCGCCTCTTCGATGGGGCGGCTGACTTCGCGCTCCATCACCTCGGGGCTGGCGCCGGGGTAGGAGGTCTGCGCCACCACCACGGGGTAGCTGACGTCGGGGTACTCGTCGATGGCCAGCCGCCGGTAGCCGGCGATGCCCAGCACGACCAGCGTCACCATCATCATGGTGGCGAACACCGGCCGCTTGATGGATACGTCGGAGAGGAACATCCCGCGTCTCCCGATGATCGGGTGGAACTGAAGAAAAAGCTTCACGCGTGCCGGGCGGACCGATGCCCTCACGCCGTCTGGTCTACGTGCCCGGCTTTACGGACTCCAATCCGACAATCGCGAGCGCTTCGAACGGCGATCTGCCGGCCGCAGCGCCCCCTCCGCTCGCCTAGGCTCGCACCTCCCCCAAAAACCCTGGGGGAGGTTGGTCGTGGCCGACACTCTGGCGGTTCGCATCAAGTGTCGAACTGCATCCGACAACGCCCGCTCTCCGAACCAGCCTCGCCGAAGCGGCCGGAACTCCGCCGAACCCCAACCTCCCCCGGCAGTTTCGGGGGAGGTGCGAGCCTAAGCGAGCGGAGGGGGCGCCGGCGGGCGCAGACCGAACCCTCCGATCCGCCGCCGGAAATCCCTACCGTCCGCCCGTCAGCGCCCGCCCTTCTGTGCGCCGCCCTTTTCCGGGCCGCCCTGGCCGGCCATGCGCACGGCCATTCCCTTGCCCAGGATGCCCACGTTGCCGACCACGACCTGGTCGCCTTCCCCCACGCCGCTCAGCACCTGCACCAGCCCCTGCGCCTCGTCCTTCAGGCCGACGGTGACGGGGGCCACGTCGATCTTGCCGTCCACCACGCGGTAGACCACCTGCCCGCCGCCCTCGGAGCCCTCGCGGACGGCGGCGGCGGGAAGCACCATCACCCCGTCCAGCACGCGGCTCACGATGCGCCCGCTGGCAAAGGTCCCGGCGCGCAGGCGGCCGTCGGGGTTGGGCACCTGCACGTAGACAGTCACCGAGCGCGAGCCGGGATCCACCGAGGGGCTGATGCGCGCCACGCGGCCGGTGAACTCCGATCCGTCAGCGACGAAGCGAACGGACTGGCCGGGGCGCACGGGGGCCGCGGCGCGCTCGGGGACGGCGGCGGCCAGCTCCAGCACGTCGCCGCGGACAATGGTGAACATCGTCGTGTTGCCGTTCACCCGCTCGCCCGGGTTCACCATCCGCTGCTCGATGACGCCGGAGGTGGGGGCCAGCACGCGCGTGTCGCTCACCTCGCGGCGGGTGCTGCCGGAGCGCGCCTGCGCGGCGGAAAGCCGGGCCCGCGCGGCGGCGACGGCCTGCTGGGCCACGCGCACGTCGCGCTCGGGGATGGCGCCCTCGCGCAGCAGCTCGTTGTTCTGCTCAAGCGTCCACTCGGCGGTGCTCAGCTCGCTGCGCGCGGCGGCCACGTCGGCGTCGGCGCTGCGGGCGTTGCCGGCCTGGTCGCCGGCGTTGAAGCGCGCCAGCAGCTGCCCCGCGCGCACCGCCTCGCCCTCGCGCACGTACACGCCCTCCAGGTCGCCCTCCAGCCGGGCGCGCACTTCGGCCCGCTCCAGCGGCTCCAGCGTGCCGGTGACGGGGATGGCGTCCTCCATGGAGGTGCGCGTGGGCGCGGCCAGGTCGGTGGCCGCCAGCGTCACGCTGGGCCCGCCGCCCGGCCGCCCGCCACCCGAGCCGCCGCCGGCCGCATCCGCCTCGCCGCCGCACGCCGCGGTGGAAGCCAGCACCGCGGCCACCGCGGCCGCCCGGAAAGAAACACGCAGATCAGTCCGCATCGATCGATCAGAAGTCAAAGCTCAGGAATGGCGACAAGGCGCGGACGTCCATCCGCCCTCCATCCACCACTTTCGTACTCACGCACCCGTCAGGGTGTCGGCAGGGGCCGGCCCAGCGCCCGCGCCAGCTCGGCCGTGGCCAGGTACAGGTCGAACGTCGCGCGCGCCTCGTTCGTGCGTGCCGTCAGCAGGGCCAGCTGCGCGTCGCTCACGTCCAGCTGCGTTCCCAGGCCGCGCGTGTAGCGCAGCGAGGCCAGGCGAAACGCCTCCTCGGCCTCGGCCACCGTCAGCGTGACGGTGTTGAAGGTGGCGCGGGCGCGGGCCATCTCGGTGCGGGCGCGGGCGGCGGCGGCGCGGGCGTTCTCCACCGCCTGCGTCGCCTCCAGCTCGGCGATGGCGGCCTGGGCGCGCACCTGCCGCAGGTCGTTGCGGGCGCGGTTGCCGTCCCACACGGGCCAGCTGAGCGCCAGCTGCAGGGAGCGGTCCGAAAACCATCCCCCGTTCTGCTGCGTGCACACGCGGCCGGCCTCGCTCCCCGCGGGGCAGTCTACCGTGTCCAGCCCGCCGGGCCGCACGGGAATGCTCCAGTCCAGCGGAAAGGCCTGGTAGCCCTGCACCAGGTTCACCGAGACGGTGGGGAGCCGCGCCGCGTTGGCCGCGCGCACGTTTGACTCGCCCGCGCGCGCCCGCAGCCGCGCCGCGCGCACGCTGGGCAGCGCCTCGAGCGCGGCGCTGTCGGCCACGGCGGCGCCGGCCAGCGCCTCGGCCGCGGCGCGGACGGTGGCGGCGTCCAGCTGCGTGCTCAGCCGCAGCGGCGCGTCTTCGGGCAGGTTGGTCAGGCGGCGCAGCTCCAGCAGCGCCAGGTCGCGCTCGCCGCGCGCGGCGATGGCCAGCGGCTCCAGGTTGGCGCGCTCTACCCGCGCCCGCAGCACGTCGTAGCGGCTGCCGCGTCCGCCGGCCTCGAACTGCTCGGCCTGCCGTACGCGGGCCTGGGCCAGCACCAGGTTGGTGTCCTGGATGGCCACCAGCCGCTCGGCCAGCTGCGCGCCCAGGTACGCCTGCAGCACCTGCACGCTCACGTCCAGCTCCGTGGCCGTCATCTCGGCCGTGGCCGCGTCGCGCAGGCTGGCCGCGGCGCGGGTGGCGTTGCGGTAGCGGCCGCCCTGGAACAGGGGGACGCTGAGCGTGGCGTTGGTGTTGTAGGTGTTGGGCTGGTTGAAGATCTGCCCCACGGCCTGCGCGCGGGCGTTCTCGTACACGTGGCTGAAGGTGCTGCCCAGGCGCACGGAGGGCATGCCGGCGGCGCGGGCGCTGCCCACGGCGGCGGTGGCGGCGTCCACGCGGCGCGTGGCCAGCCCCACCTCTTCGCCTTCGCGCGCCAGCTGCAGCGCGGTGCCCAGGGGCAGGTCCAGCGTGTCGCCGCCCTGCGCGGCGGCGGGCGATGCGGCAAGCGCCAGCAGAACGAGCGCGGCCCGGTACGCCCGGGGCGTGCGTCGATGGAAGATCGGCATTCTTGAACTCTGAACCTCGGGGCCCGCCGCGTACGGCGGGCCGGGGTGCCGCGAAAAAGGCGAACACGGCCCGCCATGATGCAAAGCCGTGGAGCCTGCTAATTTAGCCGCAGATATGGACGGCTTCAACCCATCCGTCTGCCGCTTCAAAGGTTGGACACCGGGCGGCCTCGGAGCGTTGGGAGAGTCGGACAGGGAATAGGGAATAGGGAATAGGGAATAGGGAATAGGGAACAGGGAACAGGGAACAGGGACAGGGACAGGGAACAGGGAACAGGGACAGGGACAGGGAAACGGAGTCCACGGAGTGAAGTCGGTCCGACGCGCCCTTCGACCACCGTGTCATTCTGAGGAAGGCGCCTCTCCGATCCCTTCCGAAGCGCGCAGAAGCCCTGCGCGCCGACCGAAGAGTCTCCTTCGGAAACGGGGGCCCCTCGCGCCCGAACCCAGCCGTAGCCGACAGGACCGTGCGCCCATCCGGCAGATTCTTCGGTCGGCGCAACGGGCGATGGTGCGTCTGGATAGGACCGGGCGCGCGCCTTCCTCAGAATGACACCGATCCGCAGGATTCGATCAGACTCGTTTCCGAGAACGGGCGGGGCCCGTGCGAAAACCAGCCGTAGCCGACGGGACCGCGCGCCCATCCGGCAGATTCTTCGGTCGGCGCAACGGGCGATGGTGCGTCTGGATAGGACCGGGCGCGCGCCTTCCTCAGAATGACACCGATCCGCCGGATGACACGACGAGGCCCTCTTCCGTGCAACGGAAGAGGGCCTCGTCCGAGATCCAGGGGAACGGGAGTCCCGCTATTCCCTATTCCCTATTCCCTATTCCCTATTCCCTATCCCCTGCCGTTACCGCCGTGCCCGCTGCTGCGCCAGCTGCACCGCCGCGTACAGGTTCACCACGCCGCCGGTGTCCGACAGCTCGGCAAAGCTCACGCGCTCGTCCTCGGTGCCGGGGCGAAGCGTCTGCCCGGTGTGGCGGATGGCGCTCTCCAGGATGATCTCGCGCACCTGCTGCGCCGTCAGCTCCGGGAAGTACGACAGCAGCGTGGCGGCCACACCCGTCACCACCGGCGCCGCCATGCTGGTGCCGTCCTGGCGGCCGTACTCCGCGTCGGTCAGGGTGGCCAGGATGTCGACGCCCGGGGCAAAGACGTCGACCTTGCCGCGGCCGTAGTTGCTGAAGTCGGCCGCCAGGTTGTCGGCGTGCCACGACGAGGCGCCCACCTCGATCCAGTTGCTGGCCCGCCCGCCGCCGGCGTACTCCGCGTTGGGAAAGTTGCCCGCCGAGTTCAGGTCGGCGCCGTCGTTGCCGGCGCCGTGCACCAGCAGCACGCCCTTGCTCTCGGCGTAGCGCACGGCCTCGTCCACCACGCTCTTTTGCGGAGAGAAGCTCTTGCCGAAGCTCATGTTCACCACGCGCGCGCCGTTGTCGACGGCGTAGCGGATGGCGTTGGCCACGTCCTTGTCGCGCTCGTCACCGTCGGGCACGGCGCGCAGCACCATGATGCGCACCGCCGGCGCCACGCCGTCCACGCCCGTGCCGTTGCGCATGGCACCCACGATGCCCGCCACGTGCGTGCCGTGGTCGGCGTCGGGCCCCTCGACCTCGGCGTTGCCGTAGCCGCGCTGGCTGGGGTTTGCGTAGTCGTCTCCGATGACGGTGCGCGGGTCGAAGTCGGGGTTGTAGCTGTACTGCAGGCGGTCGCGCACCGCCTCGCCCTGCGTCTCGATGATGCCGATGGGGTAGCCGGCGGCCAGCAGGCGGCCGATGCCGTTGCGGGCGGCGATCACCTGGGGATCGCTGGTCTGCAGGGAGCGCAGGGACTCGACCGTGATCTCGCGGCCCTGCAGCGCCGTCCGCAGCGTGGCGGCCATGGCCGCGAACTGCTTGATGACGGCGTCTTCCTGCATCAATTCGTCCCGCTCGCGCTCGAACTGGGTGCGGACTTCCGCGCACGCAATGCCGCCCACTTGCGTGACGCCGGGGGCGCGGCAGGCGGCGTACAGGCGGGTAACCTCGTACGTGTCGTTGTCCACGTCGCGGCCGTCGCGCCCGCCCAGGAAGTCCCAGCCGTGCACGTCGTCCACGTAGCCGTTGCCGTCGTCGTCGCGGCCGTTGCCGGCGCGCTCGCGCGGGTTGGTCCAGATGATCCCCGCCAGGTCCGGGTGGTCCACCTCGATGCCGCTGTCGATGATGGCCACCACCACCGTGTCGCGCACCGGCCGGCCGGCCAGCAGCTCGCGGTGCGCGCGCTCGGCGCTGATGCCCGGAACGCGGTCGGCGGTGGGGTCGAGCAGGTGCCAGTTGGCCAGCGCGGTGTCGGCCATGCCGGCCTGCGCGCGCAGCGGCGCCGCGGGCAGAAGGGCGCCCAGCGCGAGCGCCGCGAACATCAGGGAACGAATGGGCTTCATTGCACGGCCTTCCAGAGTTGCCGGATGACGAATGGTGGGCGCAGTACCCCGACCGTTCACGAAAGAGCCTCAGTCTGCTAAAATTCTAACACTTCGCCGATCGAAACGGGATGGCGCGCGCTACGCGGCGGGCCCGCCGTACGCCGTCAGTGCGGCGGCCACGCGGCGCAGCAGCTCGGTATGGGCAAAGAGCACGGCCGGGTCGCGGTCGCGCACCTGCCCGTAGCGCACCGTCTCCGGCCCTCCGCCGTCGCCGTCCGCGGGGGCGGTGACCAGCGCGTGCGCCTGCCGCACGTAGCCGCGGGCGCCGTCCGCCGTCACCGGCTCGTCGCCGAACATGGCCTCGTCCATGGTGGCGACGAGCTGCGAGAACGGGCGCATCCACTGAAAGAACGGCTCCTGCAGCAGCGCGCCCAGGAACTCGGCGTTGTTCAGGGGCCCGTTGCGCGCCTCGTACACCGCGCGCTCGCTGTCGATGAGCGCCTTGTGCAGGCGCAGCAGCGCCTTGCGCACGTCGGAGAGGTGCTGGCGGACGGGGTCGGGCGGGCCCGCGCGGCGGGCCTGAAAAGATGACATCGGGTCGATGGACGGCGCGGGTGGCTGATCGAACGGTCTGCGTGGTATGCCGAAAGATCCGCGCCGTTCCGCGGAGGGGGGCCGTCCCGCCGCTACCCCTCCGCCGCGAACAGCTCCGCGATGCGCTCGATGCCCACCCGCAGCGCGTCAACCTCCGCCACCCACGACAGCCGCATCCACCCCTCGCCGCTCGGTCCGAAGGCCACGCCGGGGGTGGCCAGCACGCGGTGCCGCTCCAGCAGCGCCTCCGCCGCGCCGAGGGAGTCCGCCGCCCAGCGCTCCGGCAGGCGCACCATGCAGTAGAAGGCGCCCTCGATCGGCGCGTATTCCAGTCCGTGCGCCCGCATCCACCCCCCCACCAGCGCCCGCCGCCCGGCGTAGTGCGCCCGGTGCGCGGACAGGTTCTCCGCGTCCGCCAAGATCTCCATCGCCACCACCTGGCTGAACGTGCTGGCGGCGGTGTTGACCAGCTGGTGCACCTTGGTGGCGGCACTGATGGTCTTCACGTCGCCCACGAGCCAGCCCAGCCGCAGCCCGGTGAGCGCGTTGCTCTTGGAGAGCGACCCCGCCACCAGCGCGTGCGGCCACAGCGCGCCGATGGAGACCGGCGGCTCCGGGGTGTAGTACAGCTCGCGGTACACCTCGTCCGACAGCACGCGCACGGGCGGGCCGGGGCGCGCGGCCAGGCCGTCCGCCAGCATCCGCAGCTCCGCCGCCGGCCAGACGCGGCCCGTGGGGTTGTTGGGCGTGTTGAGGACGATCATCCGCGTGTCCGGCCCCAGCGCGTCCAGCACCCGCGCGGCGGAGGGGCGGAATCCGTCCGCGGGATCCATCGCCACCATCCGGTGCCGGATCCCCTCCAGCGCGCACAGCTTGGGATACGCCAGGTAGCACGGCTCCACGATCAGCACCTCGTCGCGCGCCGCATCGATCGCCGCCTTGAGCGCCAGGTACAGCGCCTCTTCGGAGCCGATGGTGACGACGGCGTTCTCCGCCGCGGCGCGGTCCGGCAGGCCCACGTACGCCGCGATGCGCGCCCGCAGCTCGGTGAGCCCGGCGTTCGCGGTGTAGGGCAGGCCGTGCGTGCGCACCCACGCCGTGGCCGCGTCGAAGGGGCGCGGGTCGGGGCGCAGCGTGGGCTCGCCCATCCCCAGGTCGATGTCGCCGGGTCGCTTGCGGGCGGCGATGGCGCGGATGATCGACGGCGCGATGCCGTCCAGCACCGGGTTCATCGCGCGAACCAGCGGCGAAGGGCGGCGTAGCAGTGCTCCAGCGAGTCGATGCTGGCCCACTCGTTGGCCTGGTGCGCCTGCCCCGTCTCGCCCGGCCCGAAGTTGACCGCGGGAATGCCGGCCATGGTGAAGCGCGCCACGTCCGTCCACGCCTGCTTGGGGAGCACCTTCAGCCCCTCGGCTCGACACCAGTCCACCAGCAGCGGATGGTCGGCGTGCACGTCGCCGGCGGGCGCGGTGTCGACGATCTGCACCTCGGCGTCGCCGCCCACCAGCGCGCGCAGCTCCGCCTCCGCCCGCTCGGCCGTGTTGCCGGGGGCAAAGCGAAAGTTGACGTTGATGTCGAAGACGTCGGGCACCACGTTGCGCGAGTTGTACGTCCCCGCCGTGGTGGCCACCATCACCTCGTAGAACGCCAGGTCGCCGAAGCGCACCTCGCGCCGGCCAAAGTCGCGCAGCCGCTGAAGGAGGGGGATCGCCTTGTAGATCGCGTTCTCGCCCTGCCAGGGGCGGGCGCTGTGCGCGCGGGTGCCGCGGACGGTGACGGTGGCGTGCAGCAGCCCCATGCAGCCGGGCTGCACCCCGCGGTCCGTGGGCTCCAGGATGAAGGCGAAGTCCAGCGGGGGCAGGATGCCGCTCTGCAGCACCGGCCCCAGCCCGTTCCCCTCCGCCGGCCCCTCTTCGCCGTCGTAGAAGATCCACACGGGCCGGGCGCGCTCCAGCGTGCGCCAGCGGTCCAGCAGCGAGATCATCACCGCCACGCCGGCCTTCATGTCGCTGGCGCCGCAGCCGTACACGCGCCCGTCGCGGATCTCGTACGCCTGGTCGTCGGCGCACTTCACGGTGTCCAGGTGCCCCACCAGCGCGATCGTCGGCTCCCCCGGCCGCGCGTCGCGCGCGAACGGCTCGCAGATCACCGAGTGCCCGATGCGCTTTACGGACTGGGCCCCCGCGGCCTGCACGCAGCGGTGCTGCACCCACGTGGCGATCTCCGCCTCGCTGCACGTCTCGCTGGGGATGCTGCACAGCGCCAGCGTCAGCTCCGCCAGCTCGTCCCGGATGGAATCAGTCACTCGGATGTTGCGATGGTGAGAATGGATCAGCGGCCCGGGATCGGCTCCAGGGCCGATCCGTCGGCCAAACGATAGTACCAGAAGTGCTTGTCGAGGGTGAAGACCTGGCGTAGCGAACGGGTTTCGGCGACCGCGACCAGCGATGCGTCGCCAAAGTCCATGGGTGAATCGTTGAACTTCTCCATCAGGACCTCTGCCCGGTCGATCTCAACCGTGGTCATGGGATGAATCAACAGATCCCCGCGCGAACGCATCTCCCATAGCAATGCCTGGGAGCGGTATCCACCCGCCTCGCCCACCATGTACATGGCCTCGGTAAAGCACGGCAGGGTGGTCAGCAGTGCCTTGCGAGGGAACGTCTTTGCACGTCATGGCAGCGGTCGTGATACGGATCGCGCCGATCCACGAGCGCGAGGAGGGGCCCCGCGTCCGTCAGGATCACGGATACCCCTCGCGATGCCGCTTCAGGAGCAGCTTGCCGTACTCCGATCCCGTGCGCTCGGACAGGCGAGCGCCGCCAGCAACGTGCTCGCCGCTGTCGATGGCGCCGATGTAGTAGGAGAGCTGGTCGGCCAGGGAGCCGCCCTCCGGGACCACCTCCGCCTCAGTCTCCGCGGCCACGGGCAGCAGCAGTCCAGTCAGCAGCGTTACGGCCAGCAATTCCGCCGTCGTACCCTGCCGCCGGGCAGCTTCATCGAGCGCTTGCTGCAGCCGGGGCGGTGGGATGATCGTCACGTTTCACCTCCTGGGCGTCGAAGAAGGTCAGCGGCCGGGGATCGATTCCAGCACGGAACCGTCCGCCAGGCGATAGTACAGAAAATGGCGGTCCAGCGTGAAAACCTGCCGGAGTGACTGGGATTCAGCGACCGCGACCAGAGACGCGTCGCCCAGATCCATGGGCGTATCGTGGTACTGGGCCATGAGTGCCTCAGCGCGAGAGACTTCCGCGTCCGAGAGGTCATGCAGTTGCACGCGCCCGGCGTTGCGAAGCCGCCAGAGCGCCGCCTGAAGCCGATATCCCCCTTCCCTGCCGAGCAGGTACATTGCCTCGGCAAAGCATGGCCACGTCGTGGTCATCGGCCCCCGGATCCCGTTCGCCGCGGACATGCAGGCAGCGTGGTGGGGGTCACCTTTGTCGAGGATCGCGAGGAGCGGCCCGGCGTCCGTCAGCATTACAGGTGGCCCTGCTCGCGCTTTTCGACCAGGATGTCCGTGAACCGCTCGCTCGTGCGTTCGGACAGGCGCGCACCGCCCGGAACGAAGTCCCGGCTGTCGAAGGCCCCCGCATAGCCTTCCAGGAGCTCCGCCAGCGAACCGGGGGGTGGTGCTTCACGCTCCTGCTGCGCAGGCGCGATCAGGTGCTGGCCGACCACGGCCAGCACGAGCGACTCTGGCGTGGTTCCCTTCCTGCGGGCCTCCTCGCCAAGTGTCTGCTCCCAGCCGGGTGGCAGATCAAGCATCATCGACATACTGCCTCCTGATTGCGCGTTGTGGTGCCTGTGCCCTGATCCTACCCGTATGCGCTCCAAACGTGCGACACTTCCTCACACCTGTACGTTGAACGTGCGGAGCACGTCGTTCAGCGAGGTCTTCTGGTCGGTGGACGCCTTGCGCTTGCCGATGAGCAGCGCGCAGGGGACGCCAAAGGTGCCCGCCGGGAACTCCTTGGGAATGGTGCCGGGGATGACCACGGAGCGCGCCGGCACCCGGCCGCGGGTGATCACCGGCTCCGGCCCCGTCACGTCCACGATGGAGGTGGACGAGGTGAGGACCACGTTGGCCCCCAGCACCGCCTCTTCCTCCACCACCACGCCCTCCACCACGATGCAGCGCGAGCCGATGAACGCGCCGTCCTCGATGATGACGGGCGACGCGCTGGGCGGCTCCAGCACGCCGCCCAGCCCCACGCCGCCGGACAGGTGCACGCCCTTGCCCACCTGCGCGCACGAGCCCACGGTGGCCCACGTGTCCACCATGGTCCCCGCGCCCACGTACGCGCCGATGTTCACGTATCCGGGCATCACCACGCACCCCGGCTCCAGGAAGCTGCCGTAGCGCGCCACGCCCGGCGGCACCACGCGGATCCCCTGCTCCTTCAGGTTCTGCTTGGTCTGGATCTTGTCGAAGAAGCGCAGGTCGCCGGCCTCCATGGGCTCCAGCGGGCGCAGGGCAAAGTACAGGAGGATGGCCTCCTTGATCCACGCGTTCACCCGCCACTCGCCGTCCACCTTTTCGGCGACGCGGATCTTTCCGGCGTCCAGCAGCGCGATGGTTTCTTCCACCGCCTGCGCCACCTCGCGCTCCTTCAGCCGCTCGCGCTCGCGGTACGCCTGCGAGACCAGGGTTTCCAGCTCGGCCATCTGCATCACGTCAGTGTGGGGGAATCCGTGCCCGGTGCGTGCGGCGCGGAACGTAGCCCGGCGCCCCGCGCGCGACAAGCAGAAGCCGGGCCGCCCGCGCGCGATCGCCGCCCCTGCGTCCGCCGGGAGGCGGGAGGGGTGATCCAAACGCCTCCGCGTGTTACATTTGCGCCGGCGCCGCGCATCCGCTACGCGGCGATGATCCCTTACCGGCTGGACGGATGGACTCGCAGAACAAGGCTCCCTCGCAGCGGCTGGCGCTGTGGACGTGCGTGGTGGTGATGGCGGCGACCGTGGTCGCGGCCGGCATCGCGGCGGCGCCCAGGCCCGCGCCGCGCTTCCACGGCACCACGTACACGGAAGCGGCCCCCGCCGCGGACTTCGCGCTCACGGACCACGACGGACGCGCCGTCTCGCTGCGCAGCTACCGCGGCGCGCCGGTGCTGCTGTTCTTTGGATACACGCACTGCCCCGACGTCTGCCCGCTCACGCTGGACCGGCTGACGCGCGCCCTGCGGTCCGCCGGGGACGTCGCGAAGGACGTGCGCATTCTGCTGGTGACGCTGGACCCCGCGCGCGACACGCCCGCCGCGCTCAAGACGTACGCCGCGCGCTTCGGCCCCGCGGTCATCGGACTGACGGGCGACAGCGCCGGGCTGGCAAAGGCGCGCGCGGGCTACGGCGCCTACGTCGCCGACGTTCCCGCGCAGCCCGCCGCCGGCCACGCGCATGAGGGGCACGGCGCGCCGCCCGCCTCCACGGTCCAGGCGCTCAAGACGGTGCACTCCGGCGTGGTGTACGGCATCGACCGGCGCGGCAACCTGCAGGTGGTCATCACCGAAGGCGCGCCCGTGGAGCAGGTCGCGGACGACGTGCGGACGCTCGCGCGGCTGTGATCCGGATCCGCGAAAGGATGGGGCTGATAGGGAATAGGGAATAGGGAATAGGGAATAGGGAATGGGGAATAGGGAATAGGGAATAGGGAATAGGGGACAGGGGACAGGGGACAGCCGGCAAGGGCGGGCCGGATGCCGCTACTGCTGGCTCAGAGGGTGTTGCCAACCTTCAAGCTCGCAACGAAGCGGTGACTTCCTGAGAGGGTGTTGCTAAACCTCAAATCCATAATGAAGCGGTGACTTCCTGAGGGAGCGCACCACGCGTAACCAGAAGTCACACAACAGATTGCGCGCGACCGAAGGACCTCGTCTCGGTGGCGCAGGGGCCAGATCAGGGCACGGAACCAGCCCCGTCGTTCTGCCGGCGAGATCCTTCGGTCGGCGCCCAAGTCCATCGTACCCGCAGGTTGCGTAGCGGCGCCTCCCTCAGGAAGTCAATCGCAGGGCGAGGTTTGGCAACACCCTCTCAGGTTCCGTGAGCAAGGGTCTGCACGGCAGGGGGGAAACTCACACGGAGTCAACGGAGTTTTCTCGTGCCGTTTCCTCTGCTCGCCGGCGCGGATGTCCGGGAAACGCGAGAAAGACGGATGCGCCGGGGAGATTGGAAACTTCCTGGGAAGTTGCCTCACGCAGGAGACGCGGAGAGAAGAAGTGTAGAGTCGTCATACCGAATCTCGCAGTCCATTGTGCACCCAAACTTCTACTTCCGTCTCACACGGAAGGCACGGAGAGAGCACGGAGGAGAAACCTGTCCTCTCGTCTTCTCCGTGTCCTCGGTGTGACGCCGAATCCGGGAAACAACACCTTCATGCGTACAGAGGAACAGAGTCAGACAGAGGAACCAGGCCGATATTTCAGCTCGCTTTCTCTGTCTGACTCTGTTCCTCTGTACGATTATTCTTTTTAAGGATCTGGTCTGAGGATGAGACGGCCTGTGGGAAGTGCACAATCGGGCCGAGAATCTGGTATCATCTCTTCTCTCCGCGTTTCTGCGTCTCTGCGTGAAACCGTTTTTGAGGGGCCGGGGATCATTCCCGGAAGATGGCCACCTCGGGCCGGCCGTCGGCGCCCACGCGGCCGCGGTACATGCCGGTGCTGTTGAAGGGCATGGTCCAGTTGCCCTGCCGGTCCATGGCGATCACCCCGCCCTCGCCCCCCTGCGCCACCAGCTGCCGCATGACGATGCTGTCGGCGGCGGTGCGCAGCGGCAGCCCGCCGTACTCCATCAGCGCGCAGATGCTGTGCGCCACGGTGTTGCGGATGAAGAACTCGCCGTGGCCGGTCGCGCTCACCGCGCACGAGCGGTTGTTGGCGTACGTCCCCGCGCCGATGATGGGCACGTCGCCCACCCGGCCAAAGCGCTTCATCATCATTCCCCCGGTGGACGTGCCGGCGGCCAGGTTGCCGTGCTGGTCCAGCGCCACGGCGCCCACCGTGCCCCACTTGCGCTCGTCCGGCACCGCGTAGCCGCTGGTGCGCCCCGCCCGCGCGGCGCTGTCGGCCCGGACGCTGTCCTGCTGGCGCATGCGCTCCCACTGCGCACGGCGGGCGGGGGTCATGAAGTACGACTCGTCCACCATCGCCAGCCCCTGCTGCCGGGCGAACGCCTCGGCCCCTTCGCCGATCATCATCACGTGCGGCGAGCGCTCCATCACCGCCCGGGCCAGGTCGATGGGGTTGCGCACGGTGTGCAGCCCGGCCACCGCGCCGGCCCGCAGCGTGGCGCCGTCCATCACCGCCGCGTCCAGCTCGATGCGCCCGTCCGCCGTGATCACCGCGCCGCGGCCGGCGTTGAAGAGCGGATCGTCCTCCATCACGTTGATGGCCGCCTCCACCGCGTCCAGGCTGGTGCCTCCGCCCGCCAGCACGGCGTGCCCGGCCATCAGCGCCCGCGTGAGCGCCGCGCGGTACTCCGCCTGCCGCTCCGGGGGCACGCTCTGCGGCGTCATGGCCCCCGCGCCGCCGTGAATCACCATTCCCCAGCGCGGCGGGGCCACCATGCCGCCACCGACGTCGGTGGGACGCCCGGCCGGCGTGGGCCGCGAGGCCGGCGTGGGCGAGGGCGCGCAGGCAAAGACCGCGGCCAGCGCGAGCAGCGTGAACGGTACGGCGGTGCGCTTCATTTCCCGGTTGCTCCGTGGGAGGGGTGAGTGCCGCCCCGCCAATCTGCGTCGCGGCCCGGGGGTCCACAACCGGGCACGCCCCGCCGACGCACCGCCCCTTTGACACAACCGCGCGTGCCCGTACATTGAACAATGGCGTGCGAGTCACGCCAGGCTTTCCGCGGGCCCTCCGCAGCGTCTCCCCCCCGTCCGCCCACTCCCCGAACGATGCCGTCCTTTTTCATCACCCGCCGCACGCGGGCCGTTCTGCTTTGCTGCGCCTCGTTCATCCTTGCCCTCTGCGCGCGTCCCGCGGCGGCGCAGGGAGACTATTGCACGCCCCCCTGGGAGGGGAGCCAGACCGGCTACGGGTGCGAGGTCTCGCCCGAGATCACGCTGAATCCGTCCTCGTTCTTCACCTCGCAGCCGTACGTGCCGTTCACGGTGCGGGCCAGCGACTACGACAGGGGGCTGGTCGACGCCACCTTTCAGGTGCGGGTGAACGGCCAGCCGCAGGGCAGCCCCACGGTGGAGCTCATCGAGTGGCCCAACGGGTGGATCGACCGGCAGCTGGTGCTGAGCGGAACCGTGCCCCTGACGCCAGCCGCGCCCACGGGCACGGTGACCGCGACGGTGTGCGACAGCCACTACCCGGTAACGACGTGCCCCGAGGCCGCCGCAACCTACACGCTGGCCATCCCGGGCGTGGAAGTGACGCCCAAGCACCAGTTCACCCAGCTGTTCAGCGGGACCACCCGCAGCACCACCTTCACGGTCCGCAACACGGGGACGGCGCCCGCCACCTTCGCCTTCACCCCCGCCTGCCGCGCCCCGGGCGGCGCCTCGCTTCCCGTCTGCACCGCCAGCCCCGCCAGCGCACCGGTGCCCGCCGGCGGCACGCAGGCGGTGACGGTGACGTTTTCGGGCACGCTCACGGGTGAGGCCGTGGGCGTGCGGCTGGCCGCTGCGCACACGCAGAACGCGGGCGTGCACGACACCGGCTGGATGGAGGTGGCGCTGATGAGCGGCAGCGGAACGCCGCAGGCGCAGGGCGCGCCGCTGGCCACCCTGGTGAACCTGAGCTCGGGCCCCATCGTGGCCCGCGACCAGTGCCTGACGGTGTCGCTGGGCGGGGGCGCGGCGTACGAGTGCGGCGACCTGCGGCTGGCGCACGCGCTTCCGCCGCACCGCACGCGGGGCCGCGCGTGGCAGCCGGTGCTGATGTACAACAGCCAGCATGCGCAGCCGTACCCGGTGGCCCAGGTGGACGTCACGCTGGGCGCCGGCGTGCTTCCGCCCGACTCGCTGGACGTGGTCCTTACGCTGGAGAACGGCGCCACCGTCACCAGGACCTTCCCGGTCTCCAGCTGGTACGCGGGAAGCACCCGCCGCGTGGCCGTGGGCTACAGCGCGGCGCAGACGGGCGTGTACCCCTACACCCTGCAGGTGGTGAACCGCTACGGGGCCACCCGCGTTCCGGGCGCGGTCCTGAAGGGGACGCTGACGGTGGTGGACCGGTCCGCCTCGCCCTTTGGATCGGGATGGTGGGTGGCCGGGGTGGAAAGCCTGCACTGCATCAACTGCCACCGCGGTGGGGACAGCCTGCTGTGGGTGGGCGGAGACGGCAGCACGCGCGTGTTCGCCAGCACCCCCGGCGTCCCCGAGCGGTGGACGGCGCAGAACCCCGCCGGCGCGCCCGACACCATCACCCGCCACTGGCCCAACGCCACCACGGCCATCTACACGCGCTGGCTGCCGGGGGGCGGACGGGTGGAGATCGGCCCCAGCGGACACTCGGTGCGCACGGTGAACCGGCTGGGGCAGGAGACGCTGTTCCAGTGGACCGACGGCCGCCTGGCCTCCATCACCGTGCCCGGCGCGGGGAGCGGCCCGGCGCCCGCGTACGTGTTCACCTACGACACGTACGGCGGCCAGCCGCGGCTCAAGCAGGTGAGCGCCACCACGCCCACCGCGCCGGCGCGCACGGTGACGCTGGCGCACGCCCACGCCGACCGGCGCGTCACCTCCATCACCGCCCCCGACGGCGTGCCGGTGCGGTTCAGCTACACCAGCAGCACCCTCCCGCGGCTGGTCACCTACCGCACCGACCGGCGCAACGTGAGCCAGCGCTTCCTGTACGGCGCGGGGGGGCGCCTCTCCGGCACGTGGCTGCCGCTGACCGCCGCCGACACCCTCAAGACCGGCCTCGATCCCATCGAGTCGAAGGGGCTGACGGGGCTGTACATGGCGCCCATGGCGTACTCGCGCATCGACGGCCCGCGCACCGACGTGGCGGACGTCACCTACGTCTGGCACGGGCCGTGGGGCGCGCCGCGGCGCATTCGCGACGGAATGGGCGGCGAGACCATCGTCACGCACGGCGACCCGCGCTTTCCCGCGCTGGCCACCGAGGTGCTGGCGCCCGGGGGCATACGCAGCCGCGCCCACTACGACACACGGGGGCGGGTGGACTCGCTGCGGACCTTCAACCCCCTGGGCGACGGACGCGACGCGCTCACCACCTACGCGTACGACGACAGGTGGAACGCGCCCACCCGCGTCTCGCGGTTCTCGGTGGACCCCGCCACCGGCGCCGCCACCCAGCTGGTGGGCCACGCGCACACGGCGTACGACCCCGCCACCGGCAACGTCGTCTCGCAGCGCCAGGGCGAGAACACCGCCACCGCCACCACCTTTACCTGGTATCCGGCGGGGCACGCGCACGCGGGGCAGCTGGCGTCGGTGCGCTCGCCGGCCACGGCCGCGGGGGTCGCGCGCGACTCGCTGGTCTACGACGCGCAGGGCAACCTGTCGTGGACCCTGAGCCCCACCGGCTTCCTGACCCGGCACCTGCGCGACGGGCTGGGACGCGACTCGGTGGTGTACACGCCGGTCGACACGGCCGGCGCCCGCTCGCTGGCGACGCTGGCGCAGACGGGCGTGCGGCGTGAGATCCGCTACGACGCCGCGGGACGCGACACGCTGACCATCACCACCGGCCCGGCGGTCGCCCACGATCCGCGCGCCACGGGACGCATCGACCCCGCCGACAGCCCGCAGGAGTCGCTCACCGTCCGCACGCAGTACGACGCGGAGGGCGCCGTGCTGCAGGTGGAGCGCTGGGCCACGCCGGACCCGGCGGACGTGGGCACGCTGGTCACCCGGTACGAGTACGACGCGGCCGGGCGCAAGACGCTGGAGGACGACGGCACGCAGGTGCAGCGGTACGGCTACGACCGGGGCGGCAACGTGGTGTGGTGGTCCACCGGGAGGGGCGACACCATCCGCACCAGCTACGACGTGCTGGGACGGGTGGTGCAGCGCAGGGTGCCGGCGGTCAGCTACGCGAAGGTCTGCTATCCTTCGAACAACTGCGAGGACGCGTTTCCCCGCTATCCCAACGCCACGAACGGCGCGCTGGTGATCCCGGAGGAATGGACGTACTTCCGCTACGACTCCATCGGGCGGATGGTGCAGGCGGAGAACGGCGACGCCATCGTGGAGCGGGCGTACTACCGCAACGGGGCGCTCAAGACCGACGTGCTGCGCCTGCGCACCTACAACGGCGTGGACTTTGGCCAGCACGTGTACGCGGTGGAGTACGGGTACGACGTGCTGGGGCGCACCACCTGGCTCAAGCACCCGCAGAACCTGGCGGGGAGCACGGCGGTGGACCAGTACGCCTACCACCCGGTGACGGGCGCGCTGGAAACCGCCACCGACCGCTTCGGCAACGCGTTCGGGTTCCAGTACGACAACGCCGGGCAGCGGACGGTGCTGACCGGCCCGGGCTTCAGCGACGCGACGGAGTACGACCGCGAGGGGCGAAGGACGCGGCGGCTGGAAACCGCGGCGGGCCTGACGCTGCACGACGAGCGCTTCGTCTACGACGCGCGCGGCAAGGTGCTGGAGGTGAACAACGGGGGCAGCCAGTACTACCAGTGGTACTCGGCCCTGGGGATGCTGGCGGCAACCGACTGGGAGAACGTCGACAACGCCGGCTTCCAGGCCGAGGAGTTCGGCACGGATCCGCTGGGCAACGTGTACTGGCGCCGCGCCGGCGCCCAGATCAACCGCCCCCGGCTGCCTTCGTACGTCACGATGTACCAGCCGGGCGTGGGCCGGGTGTCGCGGGTAGCCAAGGCCGAGGCCGAGAACCCGCAGAACGACGTGTTCTATCCCGAGACGACGACCCGTACGTACGACGCCAGCGGCAACGCCGCCATGGGCGTGCACGAGGTGTACGGCGCGCTCTCGAGCCTGCAGATGGGCGTGGTGCGGCACGCGCGCAGCAAGTCGTTCTACTCCGCCGACCAGCGCCTGCGGTACTTCCAGGAGAACGTGCTGACGGGCGGAAACACGGTGGCGAAGCAGGGCGTGTGGGAGGAGTACCGCTACGACCCGCTGGGCCGGCGGGTGCTGGTGCGCAGCAACCGCGACGACCTGTGCAGCGGGGGCGGGTCGGGGGCGTGCGTCAGCCACGTCACGCGGTTCGTGTGGTCCGGCGACCAGCTGCTGTGGGAGCTGCGGCTGGACAGCAAGCCGGGCGCGAACCTGGAGGCAGCCTACACGACCGGGCCGTACCACGGCCGGGTGAGCTACTTTCACGCGGGCGGCATCGACCGGCCGCTGGTGATCCGCAAGGAGGGCCAGCCCACGATCATTCCGCACGAGAACTGGCGCGGCCAGTTCTCGCGCGGCACCTACACCAGCGGCGCGGTGAGCGACTGCGGCTCCGGCCAGACCACCGGCTGCACCGCCATCGCCTGGCCCGGCCACCGCACCAACGCCTGGCACGCGCGTAGCGGGAGCGGGCCTGACATCCGCACCTGGTTCGGCGGCCTGGTGGACGGCATGCGCGACGCCAGCGGCCAGATGTACATGCGCAACCGCTACTACGACCCCGGCACCGGCCAGTTCACGCAGACGGACCCGATTGGCTTGGCGGGTGGGCTGAATGCGTACGGCTTCGCCAACGGGGACCCAGTCACATATGGTGATCCCTACGGGTTGAGCGCCGATTCAATCAGGTTCGGTGGGGACCAGAATGCAGGCAAGCGGGTGTGGAACACCATGGTGATCAATGCAAAAACGACGCTCAGGCTCAGCAACTCGCCTGAACAGCTAAATGCCGCAACTGCGTTCCTCGGGCGTCTGTGGAAGATGTGGAATGCACCAGAGATGTATGAAATTGACATTCAGGATCATCTGGACGGGACCGACGCGGATCTATTGGGAGGACACGAGTTCCGCAGATCTGACGGCACCTATGTCGTTCAGGTAGATGTTGAGCCGGGACGACGCTATGGGATATCACCAGAAACAAAACTCGCTCATGAGCTTGGAGGGGCCAATGGCAGAGCGCACAACCGGGGTCATGATGGACCATCCGTTGAGATGGAGAACCTCTACCGCACAGCGCGAGGTGGCTGCGGGAGGCGCCCTTCCCATGAGTACCCAGGGTCTTTGTGCCGATAAAGGGATTTCAGGAATGATGCGCGCCTCCTTGCGTGCTGTCTTGACAGCCTTGATCTGCGTATCGGTATGGAGTTGCTCGCGCGGTCGTGATGGTGACGGCTCCATCAGCTTTCGTCCTGAGCGAGGAGCCGTCCTAGAGCCCGACAGTATGCATGCATGGCAGCCATGCCGCGTGTCCACCACTGCGGGGGTAAGTGGATTCTGGACGCCGGATGCAGGTGAGATACAGCGGATCGATTCGATGCTGCCACGTATTCTGTCATCGGAACTCAGGCGTGTGAATCCCAGCACTGCGTTGCACCCGGACCGCTATTACAGACAATACTTCGGCATTGTGCAAAATGACCGTAAACTCATCTACGTTAACGGATTCCATGAGGGTTACATCGATATGGTGCAGCGCTCTTATGCGCAATCTCCGGCCCGGCACCAGCGGGGCGAGTTGAATCCAGATTTCTGGCGATTCACTCCTGTGACAGTTTGTGATGGTGGCACAGGCTACTTCGGAATCATTTACGATCCGGTAGCGAGGAAATTGGGCGCTCTCGAATTCGAACATACGTATGGTGGTCCCGTAGATTGATGACGACGTGAACCTGCTGGGCAGCTACAACGCTCGGCGCGCGAGAGCCGTGAAACCCCGTACAGCACGGGCCTGTACCGCAGCCAGTGAGCTACTTCCACGCGGGCGGCATTGACCGGCCGCTGGTGATCCGCAAGGAGGGCCAGCCCACGATCATTCCGCACGAGAACTGGCGCGGCCAGTTCTCACGCGGCACCTACACCAGCGGCGCGGTGAGCGACTGCGGCTCCGGCCAGACCACCGGCTGCACGCAGGTCAACTGGCCCGGCCACCGCACCAACGCCTGACACCAGCGCAGCGGCGGCGGCCCCGACATCCGCACCTGGTTCGGCGGCCTGGTCGACGGCATGCGCGACGCCAGCGGCCAGATGTACATGCGCAACCGCTACTACGACCCCGGCACCGGCCAGTTCACGCGACGGATCCAATCGGGCTGGCGGGCGGGTTGAACGCCTACGGCTTCGCGGCGGGAGACCCGGTCACATATAGTGATCCGTATGGGTTGTGCCCGGGAATTCCAGATACGAATCAGCTTGACCCTTCAGATTGCCCTCCTGGCTACTTCACTCTCATGGGGACGATCTTGGGTAGTGGGGGCGGAGCAATCCTCGGCGGTGCGGCGGGGCTCGTCTGCGCCGAAACAGGACCGGGAGTTGTCGTGTGCGTAAGCGCTGGCGCAGCCGGC
The DNA here is from genome assembly GCF_036399255.1 of Longimicrobium sp. GTDB lineage: Bacteria > Gemmatimonadota > Gemmatimonadetes > Longimicrobiales > Longimicrobiaceae > Longimicrobium. The sequence continues at coordinate 43,210 of NZ_DASWNM010000087.1, read as the reverse complement.
GGGCCAAAGCCGGTGCGGCCGCAGGTGCGTTCGTCGGATCTGCGCTCGACGCAGGGATGGGGGTCCTGCGTATGGCGCGTGCGGGGAGGGGCGGAGGCAACTCTGCTGAGAACCGCGGGTCAGACTACTTTGTACAAACACACAACCTGAACAGGGCGGGACAGCAGGAGTTTCACCGCCGCCTTGGTAAGCTGAAGAAAGCCGGCGAAGAGATCACCGATGATGTGATGGACGGCGTGGCCGACGACGTGGCTGGTCATAGCAAATGGGTGCGCGAACCATGAACGCAAGCAATTTGTCTCTGCAGGAACTGCTGGATGGGCTTACGGGTCAAGAATGCACCGCAGTCCTGAACTCAGTCGGCTCCATACTGCTGATCGACATCGGCCAACTGGGGCGAGGACCGCACCAGATGGAAGACTCTGCGCCCCAAGGCTGGCGCAGCCTCTTGATCAATTCTCCATGGCGATTGGAGCGCGAGGCCGAAGTGATCTGCGACTGGAACGCGGATAATTCCGTCAGCGGGGAGATGACCCGCTGCATTGAGGGACTGGTGGGTCGTACCGTCGAAAGATGCCTCGCTGTGCCTCCAGCTTGGGATCTTCGTGTCTCATTCTCAGGTGACATGCACCTTGTGGTGTTCAGCGATTCGGATGCAGGCAGGCCCCACAGTTGGACAATGCTTGGTACAGACGGCCTTGAGGTCGTTGCTGGTCCAGGACTGGATCCACCCGGTTGGGATGCTCTCTGGAGTACTCCTGTGCCTCCGACGTCGTAAGTCAAGCCGCAGCAAGCGCAAAGCAGCTCAAAACGGGTCGCTGCCCGGCAAGGCTGCCGCATGTTTGGCTGGATCATCGGAACAAACCGATGTCACATATGATTTGGGCGGAGCTTTAGTCTGTCCAAGTTCCTGGGAGCAGGCATCAGCGCAGGAGAGACATATACTTTTACGCTGACTTTTCCCGGTGCCCTGTCCGACTGCCCTCAACGCTCCGGATCTTTGTTGAACACCCCTTTCACCTACACTGCTACCCAGAGCGCAGGATGGAACCAGACATCGCTGCGACATCGTCCCTCGTAAGCTTGTAGTAGTTCCCGTTCTTGTGCAGTTTGTGCAAGGCAGATGCGTGGACGCATGTGGTGCCCTGCCGATGCCGATTTCCGGAACTACAGTTTCAGGGGCAAGCAATACCTCGCCATCTACAAAGTCCTCCAGTTGCACAGATGGCTGGGTTCGTGGTCTGGTGCTTCGTGTATGTAATCCGAGGCTTCGCGGATGAGCAGGGTGCGCCCGCACATTGTTCCTCCGTAGGACGGCACGTCGCAGGGTGGAACCAAGGCGGCCAGACGAGATCTGCGGGGCCACCACGAGGAGCGAGCACTACGGCCGGGTGAGCTACTTCCACGCCGGCGGCATCGACCGGCCGCTGGTGATCCGCAAGGAGGGCCAGCCGACCATCATCCCGCACGAGAACTGGCGCGGCCAGTTCGCGCGCGGCACCTAACACCGGCGGCGCGGTCGGTATGCCCCTGGCAGCGTTGCTCGGGGGCATTTGCTCGATGCGCTCAGGAGTGCTGGTGCGAGGACGGCTCGCCCCCATTCCCCGGAATCGCCGAGTCCCTTCTTCCGGCCTCCGCGTCCTCTCTCCTTCCCTCCGCGCCCTCCGCGCGAAACCGCCGCGCCCGGCCCGCGGCAGCCGCCGGCCACGGGCGCCGTGATCCACCCGCCGAACGCCCGCAACCTTCATCCTCCGTTCATCGTAGTTCCGGGTGGGCGCTTGCCCCGCCGCTCCGCCGGTCCTGATATTGCGGCAGGGCGGCCCCGGCGACCCACGAATCCGGACCACGATGATCAACGCATTTCGCAAGCTACTGCGCCCCTCGCTCCGGCAGCAGCTGGAGGACGGCGTCCGCGAGGCCCTGCGGCGCTACGCGGACCGCCGCACCGCGCCGGACCTGCGCGTGTACGTGAGCACCGACCTGGTGCCGCCCGGGATGAACCCCAGCCTGTGGGCCCGCGACGAGGCGGACCACCTGCGGCGCTTCAGCGCGCAGTGGGCCCAGGACAACGGCATCGCCCGTGCGGGGCTGCGGGTCGAGGTGGTGGTGCTGGACACCAAGCGCGAGTTCGCCCACGTAAAGCCGCTGGGGCTGGAGCCCCCGCGCGCCGAGCCCGCGGGCGCCAGCAACGCGCCCCGTCCCGACCGCGCCCTGGTCCCCGAGCCGGCCGCGCCCGCACCCGCGCCCGCCTACGCCGCCGCCCCGGTGCACGGCGGGGGCGGCGCACCGATGGGAGGCGGCGGCGCGGTGCTGGAGGTGGTGAGCTCCGAAACGCTGCGCGAGCCGGTGCGCATCGACGGCGAGGTCACGCTGGGGCGCAAGCCCGAGCCCGGGGTGCAGGCCACGGGCGACCGCTACATGTCGGGCCGCCACGCCCGCGTCACCGCGCGCGGCGGGCGGGTGACGGTGACGGACCTGGATTCCAAGAACCGAACCTTCGTCAACGAGCAGCCCCTTCCCCCCCACCAGGAGCGCGCCCTGAACGTGGGCGACACACTGCGGATGGGGAACACGGTGCTGCGCCTGACCCACGCCGGCTGAACCCAACGTGCTGGATACCGTACTCGACTGGATCCTTCGCGGGGTGGTGATCGCGTTTGGCGCGGGGGCGCTCATCGCGCTCGCCCGCTGGGTGCGCGCCGCCCTCCGCGAGCGCCGCGAGCGCTGGGCCATTCGCCTGGCGCTGGGCATGCTGCTGCTGGCCGGCGTGTACACCTGGGGCCACGCCCGCCTGCTGTGGAACGCCGAGGAGATCGAGGCCGGCCGCATGGCCTGGCGGCGGTACGGCGACCCGCGCGAGGCGGAGCGCAACCGCGGCGAGGTGCGCGGGTGGATCCTGGACTGCACCGGCGAGGACGGCCGCGCCCTGGCGCGCTACGGCCTGCGCGACGGCGAGGTGCAGCGCGTGTACCCGCTGGGCGAGGCGGGGGCCAACTTCCTGGGCGGCGGAACCGGCGCGGAAGACCGCGACTACACCGTGGAGCGCCTGTTCGCCAAACACCTGCGCGCGCCCGAGCGCTTCGCCGAGCAGGGCGAGCTGCACGGCGCGGGCACCGACCTGCGGCTGACGGTGTGCGCCGAGCCCACCCGCGCCGCCTGGCGGCTGCTGGACGCCACCAACCTGAACGGCGCCGTCATCGTCCAGGACGTGCAGACGGGGGCCGTGGTCGCCTACGCCGCCAGCGGGCGGGCCGAAGACCCCCCGTTCGGCGTCAAGCGCTACGCGCCGCCGGGGTCCGTCTTCAAGCTGGCCGTGGCCGCGCTCTGGTGGGAGGCGGGGCTCCCCGACACCCGCATGCCCTGCCCACCGTACATCCAGACGGGCAGAGCGCGCATCCGCAACTTCGAAAGCCACGAGTACGCGTCCATCACCATCCCCACGGGGATGCTGACGGTGAGCTGCAACACGGCGGCGGTGCGCATGGCGCTGGAGATGCGCGAGCGGCTGGGGGTGGACGCCTTTCGCGACGCCTACCAGCGCTTCGGCTTCGTCACCTACTCCACCGGCCTGCCGTCGGCCTCGGACGAGCCGTTCTGGAACACCGACAACGCCGCCTGGGCGCAGCGGATGACGCCGCCGCCCATCCGCGTGCGCTTCGCCTCGCGCTTCACCGCGCACGAGTGGGGGCAGATCGCCATCGGGCAGGGGCCGGTGGACGTCACGCCGCTCTCCATCTCGCGCTTTCTGCAGGCCATCGGCAACAACGGGGTCATGCTGCCGCCCACCATCGAGTGGGACCGGATGGACAAGCGCGGCGAGGGGCGGCGCATCATGAAGGAAACCACCTCGCGCAAGCTGCAGGAGGCCATGCTGAGCGTGGTCGACTCCGGCACGGCGCAGGTGGCCAAGGCGCGCTTCGCCAACACCGGGTGGGACCTGGGCGGCAAGACGGGGACGGCCGACGTGGCCAACGCCCCCCGCCCCGACGCCTGGTTCGCCGGGCTCATGTACGGCCCCGACGGCCGCGCCCGCTACACGGTCGTGGTCTACCTGCAGCGCGGCGGGCAGGGCGGCCGCATCCCCGCCTCCATCGCCGGCGAGATGACGAAGTTCATGGCGTCGCACCCCCAGATCACCACGCCGGGAAGCGGGGAGAGCGACGCTCCGGCCCGCGGCGTCGCGTCGGCCGCCGGCGCGCGGGGGGGGCGCTGATGGCCATCCGCGACCTGTTCCGCCGCGGGCGCGCACCCGCCGCCGTGGCGCCGGAGGGCGTCACCGTCCGCATCAAGCCCCACAACCTGCCGTCGGAGCAGCGCGCGGGGCGGGTGGTGCCGGGCTTCCTGTGGTGGGGGCTGCTGCTGGCGTCCGCCTTCTACGTGGCCGCGCACTTTTCCATCGTCCGCGGCGTGTGGCCCATCCACGGCACCTCGCCGGGGGCGGGCGGCACCTTCATCCGCGACGGGGTGGCGCTGGCGGCGTGGATCGCCGTCCTGGTGGCGCTGCGCCAGCTGGGGTACCGGGGGCAGTGGGCGCTGGTGGTGCTGCCGATCCTCATCTTCAGCCTGACCCGGCCCACCCAGTTCCAGATCTTTACCGACCCGGCGTACCAGGCCAGCGGCGGCGCGCGGGCGCGGGCCAACGACCTCAAGGCCACGCGGGCGCGGCTGTCCACCATCGAGCGGACGTACAGCGAAGAGCGCAAGCAGGTCGTCTACCAGGGCAACCCGCCCGAGATGCCGGACCCGTTCGAGAACGCGGTGCAGCGCGAGGCCCGGTCGCGCGGCTTCCTTGCGCGCTCGGCGGCGCACTTTTCCGTCTTCATCGCCCCGTTCGCGCTGCTGGTGGGCTTTCTGCTCTCGCGCGAGCCCGGCGTGATGCGATGGGTGCGCGACCGAAGATTGATCCCGTTCGTCCCCACGCTGGCCGTGTTCTTCGTGCTGACCATCGGGTTCACGGAACTGGGCAAGGTGGGGGGGATGACGCCGTGGGAGCTGTTCCTTCCCATCTTCATCGTGATCTGGGCGGCCACGCTGGCCGAGGACGCGTACAACCTGGCCCGCCCCGGCGCCATCATGGAGCCGCGGCGGCTGCTGAACCTGTTCCTGTACGGCGCGGGTCCCGTCATCCCCTTTCTCATCATCCGCGAGCTGGGCCTGTCCATCGTCCTGGCCGGGTCGATGGCGGCCATGCTGCTGGTGGGGACGCGGCGCGGATGGTGGGCGGGGCTGATGCTGGTGGTCTGGGCCGCCCTCGTCTTCGCCGCGTTCAACGTGGACGAGCGGTCGGCCACGCGCCTGGAGCTGGCGTACGATCCGTACAAGAACCCGGCGGAGATGACGGAGCCGCAGCGCGAGACGTGGGCGGCCAAGCTGCACCAGATGAAGCTGTTCGACGCCAACGTCATCGAGGGCGGGACGCTGGGCGTGGGGCCGGGGCGCGGGCACGCCGAGACGGCGCCCAACGCGGCCGACGACGGCTTCATCACCGCCATCGCCACCCACTGGGGGCTGGCGGGGACGGTGTCGCTGGTGCTGCTGTACACCCTGTTCGTGGTGCAGCTGCTGAGCGCGGCGGCGCGCGAGTCGGGCGCCTTCGAGCGAACGCTGGTGACGGGGGTGGCGATGCTGATCGGCATCCCCTTCTGGCTGGCGACGCTGGGCGGAATCCGGCTGATCCCGCTGACCGGCGTGGCCACGGCGTTCGCGGCGCACGGCGGCGCCAAGCTGCTGGCCTCCGCCTTCGCCGTCGGCCTGGCTGCCGGGGTCAGCCACCGCAGGGCCCGTGAAGAGATCATGGACGAGGCGCTGGCGCCCCCGCCGGCCGAGCCGCACGCACCCGGAATCCGCATTCGATGACCGACGCCGCAACGAGCGCGCTGCCGCCGGTGCCGCTGCACGGCCTGCTGTTCGACGTGGCCGGCGCCAGCGCGCAGGGACCGCGCAAGGAAAACCAGGACGCCTTCGCCGTCGACGCCTTCACCACCCGCGGCTTCGTGGCCGTGGCCGACGGCATGGGCGGCGAGCGCGCCGGCCGGCTGGCCGCCGACACGGCGCTCAGCACCCTGGCCAGCGGAACGGAGATCCGCAGCCTGGACGCCGCCCGCTACGCCGTGCGCGCGGCGGACGAGGCGGTGGCCCGCAGTGCCCAGCAGGCGCCCGACGAGCGCGGGGGGATGGGGTGCGCGCTGGCGCTGATGGCGCTGTCGGTGGACCGCGGCGGCGAGGTGGGGTGGATCGGGGCGCACGTGGGCGACGTGCGCATCCTCAGCCGCTCGCCCGACGGCACGGTGCGGCTGGAGACGCGCGACCACACGCCGGCGTACGCGCGGTGGGAGGCGGGCGAGATCGCGCTGGACGAGATCCCCGACTCGCCGGGAAGCAACAAGCTGCAGCGCGCCGTGGGCCGCGGCGGCGAGGCCGAGGCACGGTGGATTCCCGTGCGCCCCGGCTGGACGTACCTGCTGGTGAGCGACGGCGTGACCAAGGCCATGCGCCTGGACGAGCTGGGCGACGCCATGGCGCTCGCCTCGTCCGAGGCCATCTGCCAGTCCATCACCCGCAAGGTCGAGGAGCGGGGCCCGGACGACAACTACACGGCCGTGGCGGTGCGCGTGCTGGACGGCGACGGCGGCACCATGCCCGCGCCCCCGCGCCGCGACCCGGTGATGGCGGCCGCCGCGACGACCGCGGCGGCTTCGGCGCAGACGGCCCCGCGGCCCAACGACCTGCGGGCGGACGAAGCGCCCCGCAACCTGTTCAATCCCCCGGCGGAGGTAGACGTGAACGGCCCCCGACGCTCATCCAAGGCGGGCGGCATCGCCCTTGTCCTGGCGCTGCTGGCGCTGGGCCTGGCCGCCTACGCCGCCTGGGCCGCGACCCAGTCGCGCGGCGCCGACCCCGCGCTCACGGCCCAGGTGGACAGCCTGCGCAACGAGGTGCGCACCCTGCGCGCCCGCGCCGCCGTCCCCAACGACAGCATGGGGCTGACGGTGGACTCGGTGCCGGTGGCGGCCGGCGCGGTGCCCCCGGCCGGGACCACCGCGCCGCCGGTGCAGGCGCCGGCCGCCGCGCAGACGACGACAGGGGCCACGACCGGGGCCGCGCGCCCCACTCCCACGAAGCAGCCATGACCGACTTTACCCCGGCCAGCCGCCCGCACGAGGGCGGCGAAGAGCCGCTGCTGGACTCGTTTCTTCGCGAGGCCATCCCCGAGATCAAGCTGGCGCTGGGCGACGCCATCGACCGGGACAACTCGCGCGCGATCCCCGAGAAGTACCAGAAGCTGCTGCCGCTGACCACGCTGGTGGTCACGCTGCGCCCCGACGCGGCGCAGGCGGTGGCGGTGATGGCGGCGGAGCTCGAGGAGGAGCTGACGGACTCGGTGATGCGGCACGGCTCGCTGTACGACCGCGACTACCGCGTGCGCCTCAAGGAAGCGGGCACCCGCGGCGCGCCGCTGTTCCGCGTCAGCATCCAGCCCGTGGGCCAGCCCGAGCCGGAGCCCATCGTCGCCGCGCCGCCCCCCCCGCCTCCTCCGCCGCCGCCGCGGGAAACCGCGCGGCCGCTGGAGCTGACGGTGGCCGCGCCGGAGCGCCCGCCGGTGCCGCCCGCCGGCGAGACGCTGTTCGCCGGCCGGGCCCCGGAGCTGATGGACCCCGACGCCACGCGGGTGGAGGGGATCGCGGCCCCGGCCGCTTCCGCCCCGGCGTCCTCCGGCTTTCCCGCCGGCCGCTTCGAGCTGGTGGTGGAGGACCCGGACGGCACCGAGCGCGAGCGCTTTCCCATCGCGCAGGGGACGACGACGGTGGGGCGCACGGCCGAGAACCCGGCGCTGCGCAGCGACATCCAGCTTACCGGCTCGCCCAACGTGAGCCGCCGGCAGCTGGCGCTGGTGCACGCCGAGCGCGACGGCCGCGCCGGGTTCGACGTGTACAACCTGGGGCTGAACGCCATCCACGTGGGCGAGCGCGAGGTCCCCGGCGCCAACGCCAGGAGCGGCCCCCTGGACTTCGCGGGGATGGGCGACAGCAGGCTGTGGGTGGCCCCCGGCGAGCCGATCCGCATTGGCGGCCACGGCCCCGTGGTGCGCATCCACGACGCGAAGGAAGCGGAGAAGGAGCCGTCCGGCGGCGGCACCGGCCTGGAGCTGCACGTGGTGCCGCCGGAGCCGGCGGTGGACCCGGACGCGACGCAGTTTGGATGAGGGAGGGAGTGCGTTAGTGCGTTAGTGCGTTAGTGCGTTAGTGCGTGAGTGCGGAAGTGAACGGCAGAAGCACTCGGCACTCGATCGCGGGCAGCGGGTACCCGAAACGTTTGGCAACCGGCTGCGTAGTCCGGGACACGCGAACTCACGCACTCACGCACTTCCGCACTCACGCACTACCTTTCAGTGGGCGGGGATGAGGGGCGCGGTACACCCCATCGCCTGGTGAGGCAATCATGGCAGGGCTGGCGCAGTTTCTTGTCGGACACGTGCTCGACGACCGCTACCGGCTGGAGTCGGTGCTGGGCGAGGGCGGCTTTGGCGTGGTCCTTCGCGCGGCCGACCTGCGCGGGGAGCGCGAGGTCGCCGTAAAGGTGCTCGACGCGCCGCGCGGGATGACCGGCGTGCAGGTGCAGCGGCTGCGCCAGCGCTTTCAGCGCGAGGCCGAGGTCGCCGCGCGCCTTCCCGTGCACCCCAACCTGGTGCCGGTGCTGGACTACGGCGCCACCGAGCGGCTGGACTACCTGGTGATGGAGCTGCTGCGCGGCGAAAGCCTGCGCGAGCGGCTGGCCCGCCAGGACGATCCCGTCCCCCTGCGCACGGCGCTCCGCATCCTGCGCGACGCGGCGCTGGGCGTGGCCGCCGGGCACGAGACGGGGCTGGTGCATCGCGACCTGAAGCCGGCCAACATCTTCCTGGAAGGCGACGCGGTCCGGCCCCGGGTGCGCATCCTGGACTTCGGCATCGCCAAGCTGCTGGACGAGGCCGAGGACGAAGAGACGCGCACGCACCTCACCCTCCCCGGCGAGTGGTTCGGCAGCGAGTTCTACTCGCCGCCCGAGCACCTGCGGCGCGAGGCGGTGACGCGCGCGTCCGACGTGTACTCGCTGGGCGTGGTCGCCTTCGAGCTGCTGACGCGCACGCGGCTGTTCACCAGCCAGGACCAGGACCGGCGCCGCCGCGGCCTCCCCGTCCCCGTCCCCTCGCTGGTGGCGCGCAACGCCGCCATCCCGCGCGACGTGGAGCGCATCGTCCTCAAGGCGCTGGCCGACGACCCCGCCGAGCGCTTCGAGGACGCGGGCGAGATGGCGGCCGAGCTGCACCGCGCCATCGGCCGCCTGCGCCGCGCCACCGACCTGGCGGCGGACGCCACCGTCGCGGCACCCGTCGCCGCCCGCACGGGGGACGACGCCACGCAGGTGGTGGATGCGGGCGCGTCGGCGGTGACGATGGAGGTGCCGCGCAGCGTCTTCGGCTTCCGCCGGCGGGGAAAGGACGCCGCGCCCGACCTCACGGGGCTGGACCGGGAGATGGAGCGGCTGCGCTGGAAAAAGGTGCGGCGCCGCGCGCTGCAGGCGGCCGGCATCGGCGTGCTGGCCTTTGGCGGCGTGGCGGGCGGATACGGGATCGCCGCCATGCGCGAGGCGCAGGGCACGGTGCCCTCCGCCGCGGCGCCCACGCGCATCCTGACCGCGGTGGAAGAGAACGAGGAGGGGATCCGCCGCTTTCGCGACCGCGACTACGCCGGCGCGCTGGAGCACTTCGGCCGCGCGATGCAGCAGGCGCCGGGGAACGCGGAGTACATGAACAACCACGCGTACGCCCTGCTGCGCGCCGGCCGCACGGACCAGGCGCTGGCGGCGCTGCAGGAGGTGGTGGCGCAGCACCCGGAGCGCGAGGTGGCCTACAGCAACCTGGCCGAGGCGCAGCTGGCGAAGGGCGACACGGCCGGCGTCATCACCACCATGCAGGCGCTGCTGGCCATCGGCCCCTCCGACGCGCGCCGCCACGAGGCCGAGACCCTGCTGGCCCGTCTGGGCGCCGACGCGTGGGACACCGCCGAGTGGGAAGACACGCAGCCGGTGGACGAGGCGCCGGTGGAAGACGCCGGTCAGCCGTGGGACGGGTGGACGCCGCCGGAGGTGGGCGCCGGGGTGGACACCGTCATCGCGGAGAACGGGATGCGGATCACCGAGCGCGCGCGGATCGGCGGCGCTGGCATCGTGCGCCGCCGCGTGCGCGACCGCGACGGCCGCTGGCGCGACACCGTGATGCTGCACACCTCGCCGCGCGACACGCTGCGGATCGGGCTTCCGTAGGGCGCGCGGGCCCTCCCCCGCGGCCCGAGAGCCGCACCCTCTCCCGCAAGCGGGAGAGGGGATAAACGGCACGGGCGGTGGTGTGCTTCGGCAGGGGATAGACAGAGCCGTCCGGAGCGCGATCGAATTCTCCCCTCTCCGTGAGGAACGAACGGGGAGGGGCCGGGGGAGGGGCATCCCGGCGGACGCAGTGGGATGCAATTCGCCGCGCCTGAAGTACGATTTGAGCAGTACCTATCGACCAAACACGAACGGGGCACGTGCCCGGACGTCTACGTAAACAGATCGTGAGCTGATGGCGGGACTGGAATCGCTGCTGAAGGGGCGGGAGCTGGCGGGCCGCTACCGCATCGAAGAGGTGATCGGGCGCGGGGGGATGGGCGCCGTGTACCGCGCCACGGACCAGCGCCTGGGGCGCCCCGTGGCGGTAAAGGTCATCACCGCCTCCGCCGGCAACGACCCCGAGGTGCGCGAGCGGCTGCGGGCGCGCTTTCGCCACGAGGCGGCATCCGCCGCGCGGCTGCCGCACCACCCCAACGTGGTCCCCGTCTACGACTACGGCACCGACGAAGAGCTGGGGCTGGACTACATCGTCATGGAGCTGCTGCGGGGCCAGGACCTGGCCTCGCGGCTGCAGCGCGGCGGCGTGCCCCCCATGGCCGAGGCGCTGCGCGTCCTGCAGCACGCGGCGCGCGGCGTGGCGGTGGGCCACCGCGCCGGGCTCATCCACCGCGACGTAAAGCCCGGCAACGTCTTCCTGGTGGAGCAGGGCGCGGGCGACGACATGCAGGTGCGCGTCCTGGACTTCGGCATCGCCAAGGCGATGGCGGAGGAGGACACCGCCTCGGCCGGCCTGACGCACGACGGCCGCGCGCCGCTTTCCCCCGCGTACGCGTCTCCCGAGCAGCTGGTGGGCGAGGCGCGGCTGACGCCCGCGTCCGACGTGTTTTCCCTGGGCGCGCTGGGCTTTCAGCTGCTGACGGGGACGCGGCCGTTTACCGACGCCGACCGCAACCGCATGGGCGCGGGGATGCAGGTGCCCGTCCCCGCCCTGCGCGCGCGCAACCCGCAGGTGCCCGAAGAGGTGGAGCAGGTCATCCGCCGCGCGCTGGAGCCGGACCCCGCGCAGCGCTACCCCGACGCCACCGCCCTGGCCGACGCGCTGAGCTCGCCCCTGCGCCGCATCGCCGACACGCCGCTGGCCGCCGCCGTCCCCGCCACGGCCGCGGGCGGGGTGGTGGACGACGACCGCACCATGCTGGCGGACGCGGACCGCACCGCGTTCGCGGGCGACGACGACCGGACCATGCTGGCGCCGCCGCCGGTGCGCGGGACGCCCGCGCCGGCCGCACGCCCCGCGGCCACGCCGGTGATCAACCCGCCGCGCCGCCGCCAGGCGGAGCCGCGCACCGGCATTCACCCCATGGTGTGGGTGCTGCTGCTGGCGGTGGCCGGGCTTGCGGGCTGGCTGGTGTGGCAGCAGATGAACCGCGGCCCGTCCGTGGGCCCGGTGGCGGCGGACACGGCGGTGGTGGACACGGCGAAGCAGGACACCATCGACGGCACCGACGCGCTGGCGCTCAGCATGGAGGGGCTGCGCTTTCTGAACGCCGGCGACCCGGCGGTGGCGCTGACCTTCTTTCAGCGCGCGGTGGCGGTGGACGACCGCAACCCCGAGTACCGCGACCAGATGGCGGTGGCGCTCATTCGCCTGGGCCGGCACGAGGACGCGGCGGAGCTGCTGGAGTCCACCATCCGCATCGACCGGCGCTACGACCTGCTGTACAGCCACCTGGCCGAGGCGCGGCTGGCCATGGGCGACACCGTCAGCGCGGTGCGCGCGCTGGACGAGTTCGTGGAGGTGACGCAGAACCAGGAAGACCGCCGGCGGGCCGTGCGGATGCTGGAGGTGCTGCGCCCGGCCACGGCCGCGCCGCCCATCCAGCCCGTGCCCGGCCCCGCGGGCCAGGGCGGCATCTCGCCGCCGCCGGTGATCGAGACGGACACCTTCGCCCCGCCGCCGCGCCCGGCGCCGCGCGACAGCATCCGCATCGGCACGCCGCGCTAGGGTGGAGCACGCGGTGGGCATCCGCGGCGGCGGGCGGGTGGAGCTGGCGGCGTACGGGCTGGCGGACGCGGAGCACCAGGTGGAAAAGGAGCTCCGCGCGCTGTGGCCGCAGGCGGCGGTGGAGGTGACGGACGTGTCGCGGATGGGCGAGCCGGGGCGCATCGTGGAGGAGTTCCGCGTGAGCTACCGGGTGCGGGGCGTGGTGCCCACGGTGGCGGATACGGACGCGGAGGCGCGCAAGGCCGCCCTCCGCGTGATGCGCGACCGCTTTCTGGGCAGCCGCTTCGAGCGGATCACGTGGGAGGCGGTGCAGGGGCCCGCGGCGAAAGGCGGCGCGGCGAAAGACGCCGCGGGCTGAAGCCCGCGGCTGGAACTGCCACAAGCCCCGCCCCGGGCTCGCGGAGCTCGCCCGGCGGGGCTTCACCGTCATGGGCGCTTCGCGCACGGCGGGCGTGGCCGGACGGTCGAGGTGTGTCCGCGGCCCGCCGGAGTTCGGGATTCGACGCCGCGATCGCGGCTGCCGTTGCGTGAGGGATGCGCGCCCGCAGGGCCGAGAACCCGGCGCGCCATGCACGAGACCCTCGGCGACGCGTCGTACCGTGGCGCGCGCCGGGGGCTCGGCGCCGTTGGCAACAGTCGTATCGTTGCCTACGGCGCGCGCAGCCCGGCCCGGAGCGCAGCGGAGGGACACGCCCAGACCCTCAGTTCCAGCAGTTGCAGTTCCTCACGCCAGCATCAACGCGAAAACCAGCCGGACGACGCCTCACAACGGGAGGGCGGATGCAGCAGGTGCAGATGGGGCGCACGGGGCGGCGGGTGGCGCGCATCGGGCTGGGGGGGCTGCCGCTCAGCAGCGTGGGGCGGCCGGATCGCGCGCAGGCCAAGCAGGTGATCCGGCGCGCGGTGGAGCTGGGGGTGAACCTGATCGACACCTCCGACTCGTACTGCCTGGACGACTCGGAGACGGGCCACAACGAGCGGCTGATCGCCGAGGCGCTGGCGGAGATGGGCGCGGGCGACGACGTGCTGGTGGCCACCAAGGGCGGCGTGGTGCGGCCCGGCGGGCGCTGGGAGCGCAACGCCAGCCCCGAGCACCTGCGCGGCGCCTGCGAGCACAGCCTGAAGATGCTGGGGACCGACCGCATTGGCCTGTACCAGCTGCACGCGCCCGATCCCAAAGTGCGCTTTACCGACAGCGTGTCCGAGATCGCGCGGCTGTACGAGGAGGGAAAGGTGGCGGCGGTGGGGCTGAGCAACGTGTCGCTGATGCAGGTGCAGGCGGCGCTGGCCATCGTCCCGGTGACGTCGGTGCAGAACCGCTTCAACCCGTGGGACCGCTCGTCCGAGCAGACGGGGATCATCCAGTTCTGCGACCAGAACTCCATCACCTTTCTTCCCTACTCGCCCGTGGGCGGCGGCCGGCGCGTAGCGCTGCTGCGCGAAAGCGAGGACATCCGCGCCATCGGCGGGCGGTACGGCGGCGCGACGCCCGAGGAGCTGGTGCTGGCGTGGATCCTGGCCGCGTCGCCCTCGCTGGTCCCCATCCCCGGCGCCAGCCGCGTCCAGAGCGTGGAGAGCAGCGTCCGCGCCGAGTCGCTGCGCCTGGACGAGCGCACCCGCCGCGAGCTGGAGGAGTGCTTTCGCGCGCTCCCCGAGTGAAAAGAATGATCGTACAGAGGAACAGAGTCAGACAGAGAAAGCGAGCTGAAATATCATTGCTTTCTCTGTCTGGCTCTGTTCCTCTGTACGCTTACTTCTTCAGGATCTGGAATGAGGATGAGGCCCTTGTCTTCAGGATCGCGGATCAGAACTCGCCGATCATCCCGATCTCGGTCTTGAGCTCGTAGCCCAGCTCGCGCTGCACGGTGGTCTGCGCCAGCTCGATGAGCGCGCGCACGTCGGCGGCGGTGGCGCCGCCCAGGTTGACGATGATGTTGGCGTGCTTGTGAAAGATCTGCGCGCCGCCCAGCACGTGCCCCTTCATCCCGCACTGGTCGATGAGCCGCCCCGCGCCCAGCCCCTCCAGCTTCTGGAAGATGCTGCCGGCGCTGGGGTACAGCCACAGGTCCGGGTGCCGGTCGTCGCGCCACTGCAGGTTCTCGCGGATGGTGTCGCGCATCTGCTCCACCGGCGTGGGGTCCAGCCGGAAGGTGACGTCGAGCACCACGTCGCGCCGGTCGTGCAGCACGCTGTAGTCGTAGCCGAAATTGAAGTACGCCCTGTCCACCTCGCGCACCTCGCCCTCTTCGCTCAGGATCGTGGCGCCCTCCACCACCTCCTCGATGAACATCGTCCGTTCCCGCTCCGGCGGGGGGGAGAGAAAGTGCAGGTTCTGCCACACCGCGCCGCCCACGGTGCTGGGAATGCCCACGTAGTGCTGCAGCCCGCCCAGCCCCTTCGCCACCGTCATCTGGATGAGGTCGTGGTAGATCCTGACCCCCGACCCGGCGCGGACGCGGGTGTCGCTGAGCCAGTCGATGGTCTCGACCTCGTTCTTGATCACCAGCCCGCGAAAGCCCCGGTCGCCCACCAGGATGTTGGCGCCCAGGCCCAGGAGGAAGAACGGGATCTCCAGCTCGCGGGCGGCCAGGACGGCGGCGGCCAGCTCGTCCTGGCTGAGCGCGCGGTACATCAGGTCCGCCGGCCCGCCGATCTTGAAGGTGGTGTGCGGAGCCAGCGGCGCGCCGCGCTCCAGGCGCGCGCCGCCCAGGCGCTCCGCCAGCGCGTCCACGGCGGCGTTCAGGGTCGAGGTCGCAGGCATCCGTTCAGCGTGTGCGGGAAGAAAAGGCGCGGCACGATCCGCGCGGACGGCGCGGTTTGCAAGGCGGGTGCCCGGTGCCGAACCTTCGCGCGCGGGGGTGGTACCCAGAGGGGGGCGAACGGCGTCCCGGTGTGACGCCGGGGCCCCGGATTCGTCATGGTTCTGCATCGCACTTGCGGAGCAGTTTTCAACGGCGGACATTCTGATGAACGAACGCATCCACCAGCACCTGGACGGCGGCGGCGGCCCCGGGCTTTCCGCGGAGGAGCGGGCCCGCGCGGACGCCCTTGCCCGTACGCTGGACGCGGCCGCCGCGCACCTGCGCGCCGCGCCCGCGCCGGACCTGTCCGTGCGCGTGATGGCCGCGCTGCCGCAGGGTCGTCCGGCGCGCAGCCCGTGGCGCACGGCGGCCGGGTGGCTGTGGAGCCCGCGGCCGGTGCGGCTCACCTTTCGGCCCGCGTACGCGCTGGCGGGCGCCGCCTTCGCCGCGCTGGCCGGGATCTTCGTCGTTCCCGACGCGGGCCGCCAGGACGGCGCGCCGGCGGCGGTGACGGCGCCGGCCGCGCAGACGTCCGCCGCCCTGGTGTACGTGCAGTTCCGGCTGGAGGCGCCCAGCGCGCGGCAGGTGGCGCTGGCGGGCACCTTTACCGGCTGGCAGCCCACGCTTGAGCTGCGGCAGACGGAGCCGGGGGTGTGGAGCGCGCTGGTGCCCCTGCAGCCCGGCGTGCACGACTACGTTTTCGTGGTGGACGGCTCGCGGTGGGTGCCGGATCCGCACGCGCCGCAGGTGGACGACAGCTTTGGCGGCACCAACAGCCGCATCGCGCTTCCCCCGCCGGGCGCCTCCGCGTGATCGCCCGCCGCGTGCTTGCGGCGTGCGCCGCCCTGCTGCTTCCCGCCGCGGCGCGGGCCCAGTGGAGCGTGGAAGCCGCCGCCGGACGCGCCGTGCACGACCCCGTGGCGGCGCGTGTGGCCACCACCAGCGCCTCGCTGGGGGTGGCGTACGACCGCGGCCCGGCGGGCTGGGGATACCTGTCCGGCGGCGCGCCGCTGCAGGGCGGCGGGCCGGGATGGGGCGCGGGCGGGGTGGGGGGATGGATCGGCATGGGCGGCGGCGCGCTGCGGCTGGGGCTGGCCAGCGCGGGGCACGGATACGCGTACGGCACGGCGGGGCCCAACCCCTCCGGCTCGGGCGGCACGCTGGAAGTGGCGCCCACGCTGGTGTTTCGCCGCGGCATCGTGTCGGCGGAGGTGAGCTCCGGCTTCTCGGGCGCGGTGGACGCCATCGGCGACAGCACCGACACGCGCGGCTTTCACGACACCGCCGCCCGCCTGGCCGTTGCCCTGGCGGACGGGCTGACGGTGGGCGGCGACGCGCGCTGGCTGCGCGGCGAGGGCGGCGACTGGCCGTACGCCGGCGGCAGCGCGGAGCTGCGCCAGCCGTGGGGCGCCGCCTGGGCGTACGCCGGCGCGTGGCTGGACGAGGACCGGCCGGAGCCCGCCGCCGCCTACGGCGTGGGGGTGCGGGTGCGGGTGGTGCACCGCACCGACGTGCAGGCCACTGTCCGGCAGGAGCCCTTCGAGCCGTTGTACTGGAACGCCCCGCGGCGCACCTGGGCGCTGTCGCTGCGGCGAACGCTGGGGGGCGCGCCGCCGCGGGCGCCCGCCGCCGTGCGCCTTCCCGACCTGGCCGGCGGCTGGGCCACCTTTCGCCTGCCGATGTCCGGGCACGCGCAGGCCCCGGCGGTGATCGGCGACTTCAGCGGGTGGCGGCCGGTGGCGATGACGCCGGAGGGGCGGGACTGGGTGGCGCGGGTGCGGGTGCAGCCGGGGGCGCACCACTACGCCTTCCGGCTGGCGGACGGCCGCATCGTCCTGCCCCCGGGAATTCCGTCGGTGGACGACGGGTTCGGGGGGAGGACGGGCGTACTGGTTGTACCATGAGTGACGGGCAAGGCGCGACGCGCGTCATGAGGGCCCGTACGTGAAGGGGCTACGACTGGAACTGATGAGGATCTTCCGGATTTTCCCACTGCTGTGGCTGGCGCTCCTGGCGCTTCCGGCCGCCGCGCACACGCAGGATCCGCAGCAGCGGATCGACGCGGTGCGCCGGCGGGCGGAGGCCGCGGGCATTCCCGTGGCGCTGCTCGACAGCAAGGTGGCCGAAGGCCGCGCCAAGGGCGTGCCCATCGAGCGCATCGCCGTGGCGGTGGAGCGCCGTTTTGCCGTGCTGGGCCGCGCGCGCGAGGCCATGGCGGCCGCGCCGCGGGGTGCGCCCGTGTCCGCCGCGGACCTGTCCGTGGGCGCCGACGCCCTGGAGGCGGGGGTGGAGCCGGCGGTTCTGGGGCGCCTGGCCGTCGCCGCGCCGGCGGACCGGCGCGCCGTGGCCATCGTGGCGCTGACGGAGCTGGTGAGCCTGGGCGAAAGCTCGGAGCGGGCGCTGGCGCGCGTGACCAGCGCCCTGCAGCGCGGCCCCGACGCCCTGCGCCGCCTCCCCGGCGAGGCCGCGGCGGAGCGGGGCCGCGGCAACGGCAACGCCCCGCCCGGCCAGAGCAAGGGCCGCCAGAACGGTGCGCGTGGGCGGGGGCAGGGTGGCCCGCCCGCCGCCGTTCCGGGCCCCACCGAGCGCCCCGGCCGGGGCCGCGGACGGGGGAACGGCAACGGAAATGGCAACGGGGGCGGGAAGCCGGCCTGACCAGACTCGAAGAAACGCGTAAATGGGAAACGCCGCCTCGAAAGGGCGGCGTTTGGCGTTTGGGGCTGGGTTGGAGGCGCGACGAATGACGTCGAACCGGCGTCCGGCGGGGTGCCCCTCCCCCGGCCCCTCCCCGTTCGTTCCTCACGGAGAGGGGAGAATTCGATCCCGCTGCGACGGGTTTTCGGGCGCGTCACCCTCCCCCGCTCACCCAGGCCGGTGCAGGCTATTCCCTATTCCCTATTCCCTGTTCCCTATTCCCTGCCCTTACCGCTCCTCCACCAGGAACGTCGCCACGCTGCTGCCGCCGCCCGCCGTCACGTTCAGCAGCGGGTCGGTGGCGATGCGCGTAAGGCATCCGTCCACGTGCGTGGTGTTGGTGACGTACGGGGCGATGTCGATCATCCGGTCCGTCACCTGCACGCCGCCGTCCACCCAGCTGGGAAACGGCTCGGTGGGAAGGACGATGCGCTCCTGCACCACGTACGGCGCCTCCAGCGCGGCGCGCAGCGTGGCCTGCCACTCGTCGTCCGGGACCAGCCAGCCCAGCACGATCCCCCGGCCGCCGTAGTCGTCGTTGGGCTTCAGCACCAGCCGCTCGCGGTTGCGGGCGGCCCAGGGAAGCAGGTCGATGGTCTCGCCGTCCTTGATCGTCCGCCGCTCCTCCACCACCCGCGTCCAAGGCACGTGCGCGCGCACGGCGGCAAGCTCGTCGGCGCTGAACATCTCCGCGTTGCGCTCGTCGCCCATTACGGCCAGGCTGGCCTTCTTGTAGACGATCTTGCAGCGGAACGGGTTCACCATGCACACGGCGCCCTCGCGGACGGCGCGGACGACGGGGCTGTCCATCCCCATCCGCAGCACCAGCTCGTCGATCAGCACGCGCTTGTAGATCAGGTCGATCTCGAAGCCGCCGGGCGCGACCAGCTTTCCGTTGCGGTACTCGCACTCGCGCGGGTCGTGGATCTCGGCCTGGATGCCGTGCGAGCGAAAGTAGTCGCGGAAAAAGACGAACTCGCTCTGCGTGGGGACGTCGCTCCAGTCCAGGATGCCGATGCGCGGCAGCGCGCGTCCGCCGCTGAACTGGCGGTACGCGCCCAGCAGCGCGTGCAGCACCCCGTGCCGCGCGGGGAGCGGATGGAGGACGTGCGAGCGCAGGAACTCGCCCGTGACGGGAAGCGCCAGGAACGCCTCGCTCAGCACGTCCATGTACGCCGGGCCGGCGGGCGTCTCGGCGTTGTACTCGGTGAAGCGCAGCGTCTGGTCGTCGGACGAGAAGAAGGCGTCCAGGCGCGACGTGGGGCTGGGCGAGGCGAAGCCGGGGTCGTCGTGCACCAGCGACTCTTCCCAGTCCAGCAGCCGGAACTGCGCGCGGAAGGCATCGTCCCCCACCGCGCGCTCGTGCAGCCGGGTGAACACGCGCATCAGCGTGCCGATCTCGCGGCGAATCCACCTGTACTGGCCGGGCGTCAGGAACCGCGGCCGGAGGACGGAGCAGAGCGGCCGGTCGCCAAAGTACATCCCCCGGCGCCGGTGCTCCTCGTCCATCCGCTCCGCGCTGTCCGCCGCCAGCTCGCCGTCCTGCAGCAGCCCGTGCCAGCGCTCGATGGCGCCGCGTGCGACCGCGGCCTCGCTCACGCGTGCCCCTCCGACGCTTCCTCGTCCACCACCTCGTCCGGCGCATCCCCCGGATCGCCCGGCTCCCGCTCGCCGCCGCTGCGTCCGGACGAGGGGCCGCCCCCGCCGATCAGGTAGCCCCCGCGCTCCTGCGTAGAGTCCCCGCCGTCCGCGTCCGACGCGGACATCGGCTCCGGCTCACCGCTGCGCCCGGACGACGGGCCGCCGCCGCCGATCAGGTAGCCGCCGGCCGCCT
This sequence comes from Longimicrobium sp., assembly GCF_036399255.1. Classification (GTDB taxonomy): domain Bacteria; phylum Gemmatimonadota; class Gemmatimonadetes; order Longimicrobiales; family Longimicrobiaceae; genus Longimicrobium. Next base: position 23,511 of record NZ_DASWNM010000087.1, on the reverse strand, counting down.
CCATCGTGTCGCCGCCGTCGTCCGCCGGCGCGTCGTAGCGGGTGGAGACGTCGGAGGTGGCGGAGAAACCGGAGTCCTCGTCACCTCCGGACCCACCGGACGCGCCGGAGCTTCCGCCGTCCGGCTCGCCGCCGCCGCGGCCGGACGAGGGTCCGCCGCCGCCGATCAGGTAGCCCCCGCGGCCGGGATCACCGCCGCCGGGGGGCGGGGTGTCGGCCGTGGCCGCCGCGCCGCCGGCGAGGGGCGCCTGGATGACCGGGGACGCGGCGAGGGCCTCCTGCATCTGCCGCCGCCCCTGGAACAGCCCCTCCCAGCCCAGCGCGGCGGCCTGCCGGCGCGGGTTCTTGGCCAAGCGGATGGCCATGTCGGCCATGTGGGTGACGGCCCACTGGAAGTAGTGCTCGGTGAGCGAGTACACGTCCATGTCGGGCGCGGGGTTCATGAAGTCGATGGCGTAGGGCACGCCGTCCTTCACCGCCCACTCCATGGAATCCATGTCGTAGCCCAGCGCCCGCACCAGCTTGAGCGAGTCGCTCACCACGCGGCGGCCCAGCTCGTCGCTCATGTGGGCGTGGTCCACGTGGTACTTGCGCTCGCCCGGATCGTAGCGGATGGGGAGCACTTCCTCCTGCCCCAGGCAGATGCAGCGGATGAAGTGGTCCCACTTGATGAACTCCTGCACCACCATGGTCAGCAGGCCGGAGTTGTCGTAGTGGTGGATGAGCTCGTCCAGCGACCGGCAGATGTACACGTCCTTCCACCCGCCGCCGTGCGCGTCCTTGAGCACGCAGGGGAGCCCCACGTAGTCCACGATGCCCTGCCAGTCCAGCGGGTACTGCAGGTTGCGCAGGCTTTCCTCGGGGACGATGCCGGGGATGTACTCCTTGTTGGGAAGGACGACGGTCTTGGGATGCGCGATGCCCAGCGACGTGGCCAGCGCGGCGCCGAAGAACTTGTCGTCGGCCGTCCACATGAAGGGGTTGTTGATGACGGTGCACCCCTGCAGCACGGCCTGCTTGAGGTAGGTGCGGTAGAACGGCACCTCGTGGCTGATGCGGTCGATGATGACCGCGTACTCGCTGGGCTGGTCCATGCGCGGCGCGCCCAGCGTGACGTACTCGGCGGTGACGCCCTCGTTGCGGCGGTTCACCTCTTCGATGAAGGCCGGCGGAAACGACCACTCGCGCCCCACGATCAGCCCCACTTTCAGCGTCATCTGCCGCTCCTCTGGTGTGTTTTTGATCCCGATCCTCAGCGCATCATCCGGCTATCCGCCGTCCGCGAGCGCCCCCACCGCCCGCCTGGGCTCGCACCTCCCCAATACGGCTGGGGAGGTTGAACTTCGATCGTACTTTCCCACGCAACCGCCTGCTCCGCGGCGAAACCAGTCCGCCATCGTCCCCTCATCCTCCACTCACGCACTCACGCACTTCCGCACTCACGCACTCACGCACTCACGCACTCACGCACTTACCGCCTCAGTCGCTGCCGCCGACGTACGTGTTCATCATCTTCTTCCAGTACGGCCAGTCGTGCGACCATCCGTCCCACAGCCGCAGCGCGTTCCCCACGCCCTTGTCCCACAGCGCGCGCGACAGCCAGCGGTTGTTGTCGACGAACGGGTCCGTTTCGCCGGTGGCCAGGATGATGTCCATCCGGCGCAGGGCTTCCAGGTGCCCGTGGTCGTGGATCTCGCCTACGTAGTGCGACGGGTTGTGGGCGCGGACGGCGTCGTCGTAGTAGTCGTACGTCTGCTCGCGGATGTCGTACATGCCGCTGAGCCCGATGACGCGGTGAAACAGGTGCGGGTGCCGGAACGCCGTGTTGACCGCGTGGTACGCGCCAAAGCTGGCGCCCACCGCCATCAGGAACGGGTTGTCGTTGCGGCTCTGGGTGAACGGCAGCACCTCGCGCAGCAGGTAGTTCTCGTACTCGAACTGGCGGATGGCGCGCTGGTGCGGATGCTTCTGGCGCGCGTACCAGCTTTCGGCATCCACGCTGTCGACGCAGAAGATCTGCAGCCACCCGTTGCGCAGGTGCTCGCCCAGCGACTGCATCATCCCCTGGTCCTCCCACTCGAAGTAGCGTCCCATCGAGGTGGGGAACACCAGCATGCGTGCGCCGGCGTGGCCAAACACCAGAAGCTCCATGTCGCGGCCCAGCGAAGGGCTGTGCCAGCGGTGGTACTCGCGGTTCACTCGGAATCCGTCTCCGGAAGGCGTGAAGGCAAGGCGGGCGCGCGGGCCCACGGGCGGTTTCGCGGCCACACGCAAGCCGCGCACCCGACCCCAACGTACAGGGCGGGCGCGCGGCTGCAAAGAGTCTGTGGGCAGATCCGCTAAAGCGAAGATGTCGTGGAGCACGACCTTCAGCAGTCCGCTCCGGCCCTCATGTCACAAAAAGATTGACACCCACATACCTTCCTCTTAGGAATTCGAGCAACCACCCTTAATCATGGAGACGAGCGATGAAGACCATCCGTAAGCTATCTATCCTGATTGCCGCGACACTCGGATTGGTGCTGACACAACCCGCGAAGGCTTCGGCAGCGGACATCTATTGCTACTACATGGGCGACGTACGAGACAGCTACGGCCGCACAGGAGCATTGTGGTATTGTGAGGCGTGGGACCGTGGCCAGTACATCTGGGGCTGGTCCAGGGTAGAGCCGTACTGATCAGGAGTGCTGCAGCAGAGCGGAGTTCATTCCTCCGCTCTGCTGCAGCGGCATCACCGCCAGCTCTCCGGCAGCCGCCGCACGATCACGCGCTCCACGTCGTTCTCGTCGCGTTCAACGTATGCAGCCAGTCCGCCGCGGCTGATCGCGTCAGGCAGGCGCGTGCCGGTGATCGTACCCAGGTACTGTCCTTCCGGCGTGACCAGATCGATCGGTCCCGGCTCGCCGACCACCGGGCCGGTGCGTTCGATCCACAGCTTGCCGGAAGGCGTTACCCGCAGTCCTCGCAGCGCCGGGATCGTATCGGCAAAACGCATGTTGGCCAGCTCCCGCTCCTGCATCTGGCGGGCGTTCGCGGGCGGAGGATCGTTGCTACCGCCACCTCGCCTGATCATGATGCCGCCCCGACCGCTGGCTATCATCTCTCGCCGTTCCTCACGCGCGCGATCACGATCGGCCTCGGTGGTAAGCCGTGTGCGCGTGGGCCGCTGCAGATAGCGCACGGTCTGCCCGCTGGCGTCCAGAATGCGGATGGTGTACCCCGGTGTAAAGCTGAGCGCCATCTGTCCGGTGGAGAGCGCGCCGAAAAGCACCGGAGGCGAAAACGCTGGCGGGCCGCTGATCCGCATCGCCACACGCTGGCCCTGCCCCTGGCCTCGGCCAGTTGGCTCCGCCAACTGCTGCACCGTCCACTGCTGGGGAACGTTGTACAGGTGGGTCGGCGCAGCCCCGGAGAGCGGTTGGAACATGAGCGGTATGGTCGCTTCGGACCGCGTGCTGGTTCCCATGCGCATGGTCTCGGACGGAGCCTGCCGGAAGGTGCCTACCACCCCGCCGCGCGGATGCCAGGCGAGCGTTGCCGACATCGCGGGCATCCAGCCTTCCATGAGCACGTTCCGGATGAACGTTCCGTCCGGCCGGAACAGCGAATAGGCAGGACGACCCAGGTCCTGGATGATGATCGTTCCATCCGGCGCCACCACCACCTGCAGCGGCATCATCAGCTCCCCCGGCCCCTCGCCTTGCGAGCCGATCTGCCGAAGAAAGCGCCCGGTGCGGTCGTAGACCATAACCCGCGCGCTCTGGCGGTCCAGCACGTACAGGTTCTCCGCCGCGTCGAACGCCACCCCGGCCACGATGCCGAACATCTCGTGCGCGGCCCCTTCGGCGCGGCCGATGGCAAAGACCTGCGCGGGGGTGCCGGCCAGCGGGCGGTCGCGCTCGGGAAGCCGGACCACGCGGTCCTGCGCCGCCGCCGTCCCCGCGCCCATCGTCAGCAGCGCCGCCAGCAGGGGCGCCGCGTACCGGTGTTTGATGTGGATCATCTTCCGTCACCCGTGGTGATGGTGTAGCGAGCCCCGGCGCCATCGGGGCGCCGCGTTCCGGACGGGTGTGATTCCGGCACCCCGCGGGAGGTTGCCGGTGAAAGGATGAGCAATCGATGAAGAGCCGCGTTCGCCCGGTCAGGCCAGGGTAAAGGTCACGCGCCCCTCATCCACCGAAACGCGGTCCAGCGTCACCTGCACCGCGTCGCCCGCGGCGGGCTTGCGGCCGCCGGCCTCGGCGACGGCGCGCACGGGCGGGTCCTCGATCTGCACCTCCACGTCGCCGTCGCGCTTGCCCAGCACCGTCGCGGCGAAGCGCTGGCCCACGCGGTCGCGCAGCACCCACGCCTCGGCGATGTCGATGGCCAGGCGCTCGAAGCGGCTCTCGCGGCGCTCCGCCTCGTCCATGGTCTTCGGCAGGCGCCGCAGCGTCGCAACCTCGTCCGCGGAGGGGCGCCCGCCGGCGGAAAGCTGCACGAGCAGGTCCAGCACGTAGCGGTCGCACAGGCGGCGCAGGGGCGCGGTGGTGTGCGCGTACGGCATGGCCAGCGCGTGGTGCAGCGGGTCCGCGGGCAGTTCCCCGTCGAACGCCAGGTAGTCGGCGCCGCGGTTCACGCGCCTGGCCTGCCACAGCAGCGGCGTGACGAGCGGATGCGTGATGTCGACGGTGCGGATGAACTCCGCGTACGACACCCCCTCCGGCCAGGGAAAGCGCAGCGTCCCCGCCGCGCGGCGAAAGCTTTCCACCGCGGCGGGCTCCGGCGCGCCCATCACGCGCACCAGCCCCACCCGCGCCTCCAGCATCATCAGCGCGGCCGCGTGGCCGGTGAGCAGCGACACCTGCTCGTTCCACTCCTCGGACGGCTGCGGCGCCTCGAACTCCAGCTCGTATCCCAAGGGCCGCGTGGTGAGCTGCGTAACGTGCTGCGAGACCAGGGGGATGGAGACGCCGCCGCGCGCCGCCTCCACCTTCTCGCGCAGCTCGCCGAAGCGGCGCATGGCCATCAGCCCGTCCGCCCATTCCTCGCCGGCGAACAGCCGCTCGCCCCCGCACACGTGCTCCACCACCTGCGCGTACGTCAACTGCGCGCGGCTGCGCACCAGCGCCCGGCGCACGACGGTGGACCGCAGCTCCCCCGCGGCGTCCAGGCCGAACTCGAAGAGCATGGCGGGGCGGTCCTGGTCCGGAAGCAGGCTGCCGGCGCCCTGGCTGAGCACGGGCGGATACAGCGGCTCCTTGCGGTCCGGCCCGTACACCGTGAGCCCGCGCCGCCACGCCTCCGCCTCCAGCGCGCCGCCGCGGTCCACGAAAAAGCCCACGTCCGCGATGGCGTAGAACAGCTGGATTCCGCCGCCGTCCGCCTCGCGGACGTACAGCGCCTGGTCCAGGTCGCGGCTTCCCGGCGGGTCGATGGTGACCAGCGGCAGGTCGCGCCGGTCCTCGCGTCCGTCCTCCACCGTCGCGACGCGCTTCGCGGACGCCTCCGCCTCCGCCAGCACCTCCGGCGGAAACGTGCAGCGGATGCCCAGCTCCGTGCGCGCGGCGTCCAGCGCGCGCTCTACCTGGCCCCGTTCATCCGTCCCATTGCCGGAATGCATGTGCGCCCGAGTAAAGGTGAAACGGCCGCCGCAACGCCGCGGACGGACGCATTCAAGCTGGTGCGGTGGCGGAGGAAAGCGCAACGGGGATGGATGGATGCACGGGGCCCCGGCGAAGACGGAGCGATCGGCCAGGAATGGAGTGCGCGGGGAGCGGCCAGGCGGGGGAGACGACGGATGGAATGAACAGAATGGGCGTGCCCCTATCGGTGAAACGGATGGATTCACCGCTGGAAATTCGCGGATCTCCCGCGCCTATCCAGTAGCAAGGCCGATTTTGAGCGGCACTGGAAATCAAAGACAATCGATTAAGGACAAAATCTTGGAAAGCGGCGGAGTGTGGGGTACATTGCCCGTCAGATGTGGCACACGGCGTTGGCCGCATCTCGACACCCATCCCCCAGGAGCCTCCCATCATGAAGAAGCTGGCCCTCGATCTGGACGAGCTGTGCGTGGAATCGTTCGACACCACGGCCCCCCCGAAGGACTCCCGCGGCACCGTTCAGGGCAACATGCAGTCGTATTATGGCGGCACGTGCGCCCAGACGTGCTACACGTGCGCGGGCACCTGCCAGGTCACGTGTTACAACTCGTGTGCGGGCACGTGCCACGAGCCCTCGTGCAATGGCGGCACGTGCTACGCCTCGTGCCAGGGTTCGTGCTACGATCAATCGTGCGGTGGATCGTGTGCGGGACAGCATACCTGCGCCGCGGGGATCTGCATTCCGTTCTGATCCGCTCTGGGGCAGGGACTGACATGCGCGGGTCGCCGGTCGCGTGGCGACGTTATCGCGCAGGCTGGATCGCACGGAGCGGAGCGGGGTGGGGGGCTGAATTCGCGCCTGCGTCAATCCGCGAATGGGAAGTCAAAGCGATCGGGGGCGCTCCGTATCCGGGGCGCCCCCGTCTGCCATGGAACGGCGGCTCGGCCGCTCGAGGCGCGGGGTCCGTTTCGATCGGGAATGCGGCATGTGATTCAGATGGTACCGCCGCTCACTCCTCCCGCAGCGCCTCCAGCGGGGTGTGGCGGAATACCTCGCGGCTGGCGAGCAGGCCCACGGCGGCGGAAAGGGCGGTGACGCCCAGCGCCAGCCACAGCAGCGGCAGCACCGGCACGGCGTACTCCACCTCAAACAGCCACTTGGCCAACCCCCATCCGGCGGCCACCGCCAGCAGGATGCCCGCCAGGCTGGCCAGCAGCCCCAGCGCCAGGTACTCCGCCAGCAGCACGCGCCCGATCTGCCGGCGCGTGGCGCCCAGGGTGCGCAGCAGCACGCTCTCGCGAATGCGCTGCAGCCGGCCCGCCAGCACCGCCCCCAGCAGCACGATGAACCCCGTCGCCACGCTGAAGGCGGCCAGGAAGCGGATGACGGCGGCCACGCGGCCCAGCACGTCGTCCAGGGCGGCCTGGATGGCCGTCAGGTCCAGCACGGCCACGTTGCTGAACCGCCGCACCACGTCGCGCTGCGCCGCCGCGCGGGCGGGCGCGCCCGGCGCGCGGGCCAGCATCACCCAGGTCTGCGGCGCACCCTGCAGCACGCCCGTGGGAAAGACGGCGAAGAAGTTGGGCTCCAGCCGCTGCCAGTCCACCTCGCGAATCGACGTGATGCGCGTGGGAATGCGCACGCCCTGCACGTCCCAGGTGATCAGGTCGCCCACGTCCACCTTCAGGTCCTCGGCCACGGCGACGTCCATCGACACCTCCGCCGGCTGGCTGCCCGACGCCCCGCCGCCGCCCGGCCGCCACATCCGCCCGCGCAGCAGCTTTTCAGAATCCACCAGCGTGTCGCGGTAGGTGGATCGATACTCCCGCCGCACCGCCCATCCCTCCGGCCGGTCGTCCCCCGCGGGCCCGCCGTTGCGCTGCTCGCCGCCCTTGGGCCGATCGTCAGCGTCTTCCTCACCTTCGTCCGGCGGCGGACCCTCTTCCTCCTCCATGCCGCCGCGGCCGGGGGCCAGGACCGAGGCCAGGACGCCGTTGATGGCGTGGATGCGCATGGGGACGATGGGCGCGCGCTGCAGCACCTGCGTGCCGCCGCCGGCCAGGATCTGCGCCACGCCCGCCTCCTGCTCCTGCTGCACGTCGAACAGCAGCAGGTTCCCCTGGCTGCCCGCGTCCACCCGCAGCGGGCGCAGCAGGTTGCTCTGCATCAGGTAGACGACGGCGAGCAGAAAGACGCCGAAGCCCAGCGCCAGGACGACGACGCGCGTCTGGTTGCCCGGCCGGTGCAGGTTGGCGATCCCCTGCCGCGTGGGGTAGCCCAGCGCGCCCGTCGGTGCCCGGCGCGCGGCTTTGGTCACCAGCCACGCGGCCATCCACAGGGCGAACAGCGTTCCCGCGATCCCCGCCGTGAACATCCACCCCGTCCGCATCTCCCCCGCCTGGAGGAAGACGAGCGCGACGATGCTGGCCGCCAGCAGCGCCCATCCGCCGATGACCCACGGGTCGCGGCGGCGTACGTCGTCTTCCTCCACCCGCCGGCGGATGGCCTGCAGCGGCGAAATGCGGCGCGTGGCGATCAGCGGCAGCAGCGCGAAGGCCACGGCGATCCATACCCCCACCCCCACGCCGGTGAGCACCGCGGGAATGCTGAGCGACGTATCCACCTGCACGGGAAGCAGATCCGCCAGCAGCCGCGGCAGCACCCACTGCACGGCGAGGCCGATCGCCGTCCCCAGCGCCGCGCCGATCAGCCCCATCACCCCCGCCTGGAGGAGGTAGATGAAGATGACCTGCGGCGCCGTGGCCCCCAGGCAGCGCAGCGTGGCCACCGTGTCGCGCTTCTGGGCGATGTACGCGCCCATCGCGCTGGCCACGCCGATGCCGCCCAGCAGCAGCGCAAAGGTCCCCACGAGGGCAAGGAAGCTCCCCAGCCGCCGCAGCGCGCGGTCCAGGTCCGCCTGCTGCTCGCGCGCCGTCTCTACCCGCACCCGCTCGTCGCGCAGCTGCAGGCGGCGCTCCGCCAGCAGCCGGTCCGCGTCCACCGCCGGCATGCACGCGTACGCCTCGTACTCCGCGCGGCTGCCGAAGCGGATGAGCTGCGTTTCGCCCACGAAGCGCGCGGGGATGTAGATGCGCGGCGCGAACAGCGAGCCGATGGCCACCGCGCCCGGCACCTTTTCCAGCGTGCCGATGATGGTGAAGCGCCCCTCGCCCAGCTGAATGACGTCGCCCACGCGGGCGTCCAGCGCGGTGAGCAGCGCGGGGTCCGCCAGCGCGTTGCGGCCCGCCTGCAGCCCCGGCCAGCGCCCCGCCGGGCCGGTGACGATCTCGCCGTAGTACGGGTAGCCGGCCTCCACCGCGCGCACCTGCGCCAGCCGCGCGCCGCCCGTGCGCTCCACCAGCGCCATGGACGCGAACGACGTCACCCGCGCCACGGGAACGCGCGCGCGGCGCAGCGAGTCCAGCACCGCCTCCGTCCTGGGGCCGAACGGGCGGTTGCTGGCCAGGCTCAGGTCCGCCCCCATCATGTCGCGCGCCTGGTCGCGCACGCCGGCCGACAGGTTGGCCGCGAACGACTGCGTGGCCACCAGCGCGGCCACGCCCAGGGTGATGGAGGAGAGGAACAGCAGCAGGCGGCGCCGCGCAAAGCGGCTCTCGCGCCACGACAGCGCGAGCAGGGGTCGCAGGCTCACGATGCGCCGCCCCGCTGGTCGCTCACCACGGCGCCGTCGGCCAGGCGGATGACGCGGCGCATGCGGCCCGCCAGCTCCAGGTCGTGCGTCACCAGGACCAGCGTGGTGCCCAGCTCGCGGTTCAGCTCCATCATGAGCTCGATGATGCGTGCGCCGGTGGCGGCATCCAGGTTGCCCGTAGGCTCGTCGGCGAACAGGATGGCCGGGCGGTGTATGAAGGCACGCGCCAGCGCCACCCGCTGCTGCTCGCCGCCGGAAAGCTGCGTGGGGTAGTGGTGCCCGCGCCCGCCCAGTCCGACGCGATCGAGAAGCTCGTCCGCGCGTGCGCCGCCGCCGCCGTCGCCGGCCAGGTCCAGCGGCACGGCCACGTTTTCGCGCGCGGTGAGCGTGGGGATGAGCTGAAAGGACTGGAAAACGAAGCCGATCTTTTCGCGCCGCAGGCGAGCGCGGTCGTCTTCGGAGAGGGCGCCCAGGTCGGTGCCGTCCAGCAGCACGCGTCCGCCGGTGGGGCGGTCCAGGCCGGCCAGAAGGCCCAGGAGGGTGGTCTTTCCGCTGCCGGACGGGCCCACGATGGCCACCGTCTCGCCGGGCTCAACCTGAAAGCTTACGTTCTGCAACGCCGCCAGCGGTCGTCCGCCGCTGCGATAGGATTTCTGGAGATCGTCCGCAATGAGCATCGTCACGCCGTTCGCACTTCGCACCCGCCCATGGTGGGCCCTTATCCTGCCGCTCCTGATCTTCGGGTGCGGCCGCCCTGAAAGCAACCAGCCGCCCGCCGGGGACGCCACGTCCGCGGCCGCCGGGGGCGAGTCCTCATCCCCCAGGCGGACGGTGATGTTCCTGGGCACCAGCCTGACGGATGGATACGGGCTGGAGCGCGAGGACGCGTATCCCGCGATCATCCAGCAGAAGGTGGATTCCGCCGGGCTGCCCTGGGAGGTGGTGAACGCGGGCCTCAGCGGCGAAAAGAGCGCCGGGGCGCTGCAGCGCATGCGCAGCTGGCTCATCCGCCAGCCGTTCGACGTGCTGGTGCTGGAGACCGGCGCCAACGACATGCTTACGGGCGGCGACGTGGACGCCATGCGCGCCAACATCCAGGCCATCGTCGACACCGTGCGCGCCGCCCGGCCGGACGCGCGCATCGTGCTGGCGGGGATGATCGCGGCGCCCAACCTGGGGCGGCGCTACGGGAACCGGTTCAACGGCGCGTATCCCCAGCTGGCGCGCGAGAACGGGCTTACCTTGATTCCGTTTCTGCTGGACGGCGTGGCCGCGCAGCCGCGGCTGAACCTGGCGGACGGCATCCACCCCAACGAGCAGGGCCACCAGATCGTGGCCGCCAACGTGTGGAAGACGCTGGAGCCCATCCTGCGCGACCCGGCGGCCGCGGCTCCGGTGCCCGCGGAGACGGTACCTGCGGCGGCGGATAGCGCGGCGGGGGCGTAGCGGCAGGGGAACGACCGGAGCGCTTCAGCCCCGCTCTGTCCCGGGCGGGTGAACCCGCGGCTGGAAAAGCGAGAAGCCCCGCAAACCGCGCGGGGCTATGTGACCGCAGGTTTGGTGTCGCCCCGCGAATCTGTCATTCCGAGGGAGCGCACGCGCAGCACCTTGCCCGACCACAAGACCCGGAGCGCGACCGAGGAATCTACCGTCGGAATGCTCGTGACTCGTCGAAGAGCACCGTGCCCGCCTCTTGCGGGAGCGAGTGAACTCGCCGCAACGACTGCGGAAAGCCCCGCAAACTGCGCGGGGCTTCAGCAGCAACACCGCCGCATGCCTGCGGCACACACCCGTCGGCGAAGGCCGACATCGCGTCTTCCCAGCCGCGAATTCATTCGCCCGGCGGCCCCTCCGCGCCCGGACCTCGCACGGGAGCGAGTGAACTCGCCGCAACGACAGCGGAAAGCCCGCAAACCGCGCGGGGCTTCAACGCGGCGCAGGCCGACATCGCGTTGTCCCAGCCGCGAATTCATTCGCCCGGCGGCCGGGCGCTGAGTCCATGCCCCTCCGCCCGCGGACCTCGCGCGGGAGCGAGTGAACTCGCCGCAACGACTGCGGAAAGCCCCGCAAACCGCGCGGGGCTTCAACAGCAACACCGCCGCACGCATGCGGCAGATACCCGTCCGCGCAGGCGGACATTGCGTCTTCCCAGCCGCGAATTCATTCGCCCGGCGGCGGGCGCGCTGGATTCATGCCCCCGCGAGGCCGGCGGCCCACAGCCCCGCGCAGTTTGCGGGGCTTCCCGCTGTTCCAGCCGCGGGTTCACCCGCCCGAGACAGACCTGGCCGGCGAAATCGCGGATCGAGGTGCGGCAGTTCACCCCCACATCCGCCCGAAACCGAAATGCTCCGGCGGCGTATAGTGATGTCGTCCAAGCGGATGGCTCACCTTGCCGTCCACGGACGTTCACCTTTTGCAGGTGGGATGCACTTGAAGAAATCGACCGCGATCCGGCTTACGCTGGTGTCGTCGATCGCCATGGGCGCCGCCTCGTGCGGGGAAAGCCGCCCCACGCAAACCATGCGGGGGTACTGCGACCCCGCCAACCCCGAAGTGTGCGAAGAGCGCCCGCGCTCGGGCTTCATCCCCATGTACTACCCCATCTTCTGGGGCGGGTACTACTACGACAACCGCGGCACGGCGCGCACCCGTCCGGGCGGCCCCATCGCCCGCAACGCGCCCGCGCCCAGCGTGAGCCGCGGCGGCTTTGGACGCACGGGCTCGGTACGGAGCGCCGGCGGCGGTCGCAGCGGCAGCGTCGGCGGCTGACCATGCAGCGGCACACGCACGCCCCCCGCGAGGGGTGGGAAAAGAAGGTGGAGGACGTGGGGCTGCGGCACCACACGGCCGGCGGCGTGCCGTACTGGCACGAGGAAGCGCACTACACCTTTGCGCTGGACCAGGTGTACCGCATCGAGAACGCCACCCGCGAGATGCACCGCCTGTGCGTCGAGGCGGCCGAGGCGATCATCCGCGAAAAGCGCTACGCGGAGCTGGCCATCCCCCCCGCCGCCGTGCCGCTGATCGAGCAGTCGTGGGAAGCCGACGCGCCCTCGCTGTACGGGCGCTTCGACTTTTCGTACGACGGCACCGGCGAGCCGCGGATGCTGGAGTACAACGCCGACACCCCCACCAGCCTGGTGGAGGCCGCGGTGGCGCAGTGGTTCTGGCTGGAAGAGCGCTTTCCCGGCGGCGACCAGTTCAACCGCCTGCACGAGGCGCTGGTCGAAACGTGGACGGAGCTCAAGCCGCACCTGCTGGACGGCACCGTGCACTTTTCCTCGCTCCAAGACGTGGAGGACGAGGCCACGATCGTCTACCTGCGCGACACGGCGCAGCAGGCGGGGCTGCGCACCGTGCAGCTGGGGGTGCAGGACATTGGCTGGGACGCGGCCAACGGCTGGTTCGTGGACGTGGACGGCGCCCCCATCCGCTGCATGTTCAAGCTGTACCCGTGGGAGTGGATGGTGCACGAGGAGTTCGGCGCGCACCTGGGCGCCACCGTCGACCGCATGCAGTGGATGGAGCCCGCGTGGAAGATGCTGCTGAGCAACAAGGGCATCCTTCCCCTCCTGTGGGAGCGCAACCCCGGGCACCCCAACCTGCTTCCCGCGTACCGGGACGAGTTCATGTTCCGGCGGGGGGTGGACGCGTACGTCGCCAAGCCGCTGCTGAGCCGCGAGGGCGCCAACGTGCGCATCGTCTCGCCCTGGCACCCGGCGGCGGCCAGCGGCGGCGACTACGGCGAGGAGGGCTTCGTGTACCAGGAGTACGCGCCGCTCCCGGAGATGGACGGGCAGCGGCCGGTGATCGGCAGCTGGATCATCGGGCAGGAGCCGGCGGGGATGGGGATCCGCGAATCGTCGGGCCCCATCACCGACAACCTGAGCCGGTTCGTGCCGCACCGCATCGTCAACCCGTTGCGGGAGCCCGTGTTCCGGCAGGCACGCTGACCCCCGCCCTCCCCGCCGCACCGGGGAGGGCGGCGGCGTTGTGTTCGCTCCGCGTGGGCCAATTGCCTTGGGCACCGTCCAACATGTACATTGTGTACAAAAGTCGGGGTGTGCACCAATGGACGAGACCTGGGAGGGAGCAGCGCAATGCAGCCGCCGCGCAGAATTCGGAAGATGACCGGGGGCGAGACCCCCACCGACCCGGCCGAGGTCCGGGCACTGATGGCCGAGCTGGCCCGCCGGGGCGACAGCGACAGCCTGCCGGACCAGCGGCTGATCCCGCAGCTGCGGACGGCGGTGATCGAGCGGGTGGAGCGCACGTCGCTGCGCAGCGCCGCCCGCGAGATCGGCATGTCGCCCACAGGGCTCAAGAAGTTCCTGGACGGCAACATGCCGTACACCAAGACCATTCACCGGCTGCGCAGGTGGTACCTGCACCACGCCGCCGACGCGCGCCAGGACATCAGCGAGGAGGACGCCTTCGCGGCGCTGCGGGTGCTGGTGCACGACCTGCCCGCCGCCGCCCAGGCCGAGACCATTGCGGGAATGCTGCGCTGCATGGAGGAAAGCTACGGCCGCAGCCACCGCGACGTGCCCGCCTGGGTGGCCGAGATGCGCGAGCGCTACAACCTGCCCAGGGCTGATCCCTGATCCGCGAAAAGATCGGCCTCATACCCAATCAGGGAAACAGCACCTTGATGGGTACAGAGGAACAGAGTCAGACAGAGAAACCAGGATGATATTTCAGCTCGCTTTCTCTGTCTGACTCTGTTCCTCTGTACGATCATTCTTTTCCGGATCTGGTATCACGCAGAGGCGCGTGCGTCTCCGCGTGGGGCTCGCCGTCGTGAACGCGGTGTGGATGAAGCTGCGTATGTTCATCCACCGGAGCGGTTTACGGGATGGAGACGGGTTAATCCAACCTTCATCCAGGGATCTTGAGCGGCGGGGACGATTGCGAGATATTCATTGGCGTGGGGAGTAGCCCGCCTGAGCGCACGGGGCCGCAGGGTGCCCTGGAGCCGCAAAGGACCGGCAGTCGTCATGACGGGGTCTGCGAACCCCCGGCGGCCGGAGGAGATACCGGGGCGAGACCACTGCGGACGCGTGCGCGCGTGTTGCAGGGTCTCGCCTTTTTGTGCGCCCCTGCGCCGCGAACCCTTCGGATCGGAGGACGGCGGAATGATCTGGATGCTGTCGATGCTGGTGCTGGCGGCGGCCGCGGCCGGCGTGTCGCGGCTCGTGCGCACGGCGATGCTGCACGGCCACCTGCTGGTGCTCAACGGGCCCGACGGCGCCACGCGCCTGTACGAGCGCAACGCGGACGGCCGGTACGCGCCGCTGCCGGTGGCGCAGATTCCCGCGGCGCTGCGCCGGTTCACCTGCGGCATTCCCGCCCAGGTAAAGGTGCGCGCCCGCAACGGGGAACGCTGACGGCTGGAAGAAGGAAGGAGGAGCGAGAGATGAGCAACTTCAAGGTGTTCCTGCTGATGGCCGGCATGACGGCGCTGTTCGGCGCCGTGGGCGGGCTGATCGGCGGGCAGGCGGGGATGATGCTGGCCCTGGTCTTTGCCGCCGTGATGAACGTGGCGATGTACTGGATGTCGGCGGGGATGGTGCTGCGGATGTACCGCGCCCGCACCCTGGTGCGCGACGAGGCGCCGGAGCTGTACGACATGGTGGACCGCCTGCGCCGGCGCGCCGGGCTGCCCATGCCCACGCTGGCCATTGCGCCCCACGCGCAGCCCAACGCCTTCGCCACGGGGCGCGACTACGACCACGCGGTGGTGTGCGTTACGCAGGGGCTGCTGGACCTGGTGCCCCGCGACGAGCTGGAGGGGGTGATCGCGCACGAGCTGGCGCACATCAGGAACCGCGACATGCTGCTGCAGACGGTCACCGCCACGCTGGCGGGTGCCATCGGCAACCTGGCCAACTTCGGCCTGTTCTTCGGCGGCGGCGACGAGGACGACAACCCGTTCGCGCTCATCGGCATGGCGATCCTGGCCCCCATCGCGGCCATGATCATCCAGATGGCCATCAGCCGCCAGCGCGAGTTCAGCGCCGACGCGCTGGGCGCGCAGATCAGCGGCCGGCCCGCGGGCCTGGCGAACGCGCTGCGGCGGCTTGAGGCGGGGGCGCGCAGCCTGCCCATGCACGTGACGCCCGCCGCCGCGCCGCTGGCGCAGGTGAACCCGCTGGCCGCGCACGGGGGCGGCATCAGCCGGCTGTTCAGCACCCACCCGCCCACGGAAGAGCGCGTGGCGCGCCTGCTGGCCATGCAGGAAGAGGTGCGGCTGGCCGCCTGATCCGCGCGCCGGTCCTCGAAAGGCTGTCCGGCTGAGGGATACGCGTTCCCCAGTCGGACTGTGAAAACCCAAAAGAAGGTTGGGGTACAGAGGAGCAGAGGTAGAGAAGAGAGATACAGAGGCCGAGAATTCCTCTGCATCTCTCTTTTCTACTCTGCTCCTCTGTACCCCCATTCCGTGCAGCAGCCCGCCGACGGTTCAGACGTATGGGGGGTGCGGGATGTCCGCCATCCGGGTCTGCAGGTTTGTGTGCTCTGTGCACTGGATATACGTTGCCACGGTCCGCGGATTGCGCGCGGCGTGTACGTTCGCTCCGCCGCTTCCGTCCCGTCCCCGGTAGCACCCATGGCCACGATGGAAACGCACGCCCCCGCCCAGCCCACCGCCTACGCGGACACCTTTGCCCGCGACCACGTTCCGCCGCCGGAGCTGCTGCCGTTCATCGACTGCTCCGCGCTCCCCGGCGACCTGGCGTATCCGCCGCGGCTGAACTGCGCGGTGGAGCTGCTGGACCGCATGGCGAACTCCGGCCACGCCGACCGCACCGCGTTCGTGTGGGACGGCGGGCGGTGGACGTACCGCGACGTGGTGGAGCGGTCCAACCGCATCGCCGCCGTGCTGCGCGACGAGCTGGGGCTGGTGCCCGGCAACCGCGTGCTGCTGCGCGGCTACAACTCGCCCATGATGGCGGCGTGCTGGTTCGGCGTGCTGAAGGCGGGCGGCATCGTGGTGGCCACCATGCCCCTGCTGCGCGCCCGCGAGCTCGCCAACGTGGCCGAAAAGGCGCAGATCCACCTAGCGCTGACGGACCATCGCCTGGCGGCGGAGCTGGAGGAAGCGCGGGGGATGGCGCCCGTGCTGCGCCGCGCGGTGGCGTGGGGCAGGGACGACGAGGGGTCGCTGGATTCGATGATGGCCGGCAAGCCCGCCGACTTCCAGGCGGTGGACACGGCGGCGGACGACGTGGCGATCATCGCCTTTACGTCGGGGACCACGGGCAAGCCCAAGGGGGCGATGCACTTCCATCGCGACATCCTGGCCGTCTGCGACACCTTCTCCAAGCACGTGCTGAAGCCGGGCCCGGACGACGTGTTCTGCGGGTCGCCGCCCATCGCCTTTACCTTTGGGCTGGGCGGGCTGCTGCTGTTTCCCATGCGCGTGGGCGCGTCGGCGCTGCTGGTGGAGGCACCCACGCCGCCCAACCTGCTGCAGGGCATCCAGGACCACCGCGCCACCATCCTGTTCACCGCGCCCATCGCCTACCGCGCCATGCCGGACCTGGTGCGCGGCTTCGACATCCGGTCGCTGCGCAAGTGCGTCTCCGCGGGCGAAACGCTGCCGCTGCCCACCTTCCAGGCGTTCGAGCGCGCGACGGGGATCCGGATCATCGACGGCATCGGCAGCACCGAGATGCTGCACATCTTCATCGGCTCGTCCGGCGACGACGTGCGCCCGGGATCCACCGGCCGCGCCGTTCCCGGGTACGAGGCGCGGGTGATCGACGAAGAAGGAAACCCGCTCCCCCCGGGCTCGGTCGGGCGGCTGGCGGTGCGGGGGCCCACAGGGTGCCGCTACCTGGACGACGAGGAGCGGCAGCGCGGCTACGTGCTGGACGGGTGGAACCTCACGGGCGACGCGTACCGGATGGACGAGGACGGCTACTTCTGGTACCAGGCGCGCACCGACGACATGATCATCTCCGCCGGCTACAACATCGCCGGGCCCGAGGTGGAGGGCGTGCTGCTGGAGCACCCGGCCGTGGCGGAGTGCGGCGTGGTCGGCCTGCCGGACGACGAGCGGGGGCAGGTGGTGAGCGCCTTCATCGTGCTGCGCGAGGGGGCCGGCGGCGGCGAGGCGCGCGTAAAGGAGCTGCAGGAGTGGGTCAAGGCGCGCATCGCCCCCTACAAGTACCCGCGCCGCATTACCTTCGTGGACGCGCTGCCCCGCACGCAGACGGGCAAGCTGCAGCGCTTTCGCCTTCGCCAGCCAAAGGGATGATGGAGATACTGCAGCCGGAGGGCTGGGGCGCGCCCAAGGGATACGCCAACGGCATCGCCGCCGAGGGGCGCGTGGTGTTCGTGGCGGGGCAGATCGGGTGGAACCCGCAGACCTGCGCGTTCGAGACGGACGACTTCGTGGGGCAGGCCGACCAGGCGCTGCGCAACGTGCTGGAGGTGCTGGCCGAGGGCGGCGCCGGGCCCGGGCACGTGGCGCGGATGACGTGGTTCGTGACCGACCGCGCGGCGTACCTGGCCAACACCCGCGCCCTGGGCCGCGTCTGGCGCGACTCCTTTGGCCGCCACTACCCCGCCATGACCCTCGTCATCGTCGCCGGCCTCCTGGAGGAGCGCGCGAAAGTCGAGATCGAGGCCACCGCCGTGGTGCCGCCCCGGGGCTGAGAACGCAGAGTACCTGGGGGACATCGAATCCGGAAACAACACCTTCAAGGATACAGATCGTTCTTTTTCAGGATCGACGGACCGACTGCGAGTCCTTGGACAAATCGCCGGGCGGCTCGCGGTTGCTGACGATGCGCACGACGGCGGCGAGGGCCAGCAGCAGGGTGAGCAGCGCCATGGGCCACGCGGTCACGCGGGGAAAAAAGAACCCCACCCCCGAAAGCGTGAGCAGGTACACCGCCCACACCGTCACCCATCCCGTGTCCTCGCGCCCCACCGTGCGCTGCCCCACCAGCGCGCGCCCCAGCACCGTGGCCGCGCGGGCCAGGCGCCCCAGGAACCGGCTTACCTGCGAGCCGCGGAACGAGCGCTGGCGCGCGTCGCGGGCGGCCGCGCGCGTGGGCGAGAGCTCGTCTTCGGCGTCCGGCGCGATCACCCGCTCCACCGCCCGCCGCTCGCGGATGCCGATTCCCGGCACGCGCGCCGAGTTCACCAGCGACACCTCGACCGACGACTCCAGGTCGCGCAGGAACAGCGCCTCCATCTCCGCCGCGAAGTTCAGGTCCGTCACCGCCACGTCCAGCTCCCAGTTTCCCAGCAGCGACGCCAGGTTCAGGTTGCTGCTCCCCACCCGCGACCAGAACCCGTCGGCCACCGCCGTCTTGGCGTGGATCATGGGCCCTTCCCACTCGAACAGCCGCACCCCCGCGTCCAGCAGCGGCCGGTACCCCGCGCGCGACATCCCCCCCACGATCGGCCAGTTGTTGTACGCCGGCACCAGCACCCGCACGTCCACCCCGTCGCGCGCGGCGCTGGCCAGCGCCTCGGCCATGGCGGGGGGAAGCACGAAGTACGGGTCGGTGATCCACAGCCGCTGCTCCACCCCCACCGAGACGAACTGCGAGATGCGGTAGATGCGCGAGCGCCCCGGCTCGCCCTCGACCACGCGCACGGACGTGCTTCCCACGGGGGCCACGGCCGCGGGGTCGGGGATCTCGTCCGGGGGCAGCACGCCCCCCGCCGTCATCCACGTCTTGCAGAAGGCACGGTCGATGACGGCCGCCACCGGGCCGCGGAACTCCACCCCCGTGTCGCGCCAGGCGGGAATTCCGGCCGCCGGGTCGCCCGCCCACTCGTCGCCGATGCACATTCCCGACACCGACGCCCACTCGCCGTCCACCGCCACTACTTTGCGGTGATCGCGGCGAATGAAGTTGAGCGGGTCGGTCAACGACGGCGGGGCAAAGGCGCGCACCTCGGCCCCGGCGTCGCGCAGCGGCTTCCAGAAGCGGTTGGGCGTGGCCCAGCAGCCGATCCAGTCGTACAGCACCCGCACCTTGATGCCGTCGCGCGCCCGCTCGGCCAGCAGGTCGCGAAAGCGCCGGCCGATGTGGTCGTCGCGGATGATGTAGTTTTCCAGGTGCACGTACCGCCGCGCCCGGCCGATGGCGTCGAGCCACGCCTGGAACGCGTCGATGCTCCCGGGCAGCAGGTGCGCGGTGTTGCCGCGGATCTGCGCGCTGTCGGAGGCGCGCACCATGGCCCGCTCCGCCATCCGCAGCATGACGCGCATGCTTGCGGCGGTGGACAGCTCGCGCGCTCCGGCTTCGGGAACGGGGAGGCCGCCGGACGCGTAGGTCGGGATGCCGGGAATGGGTTCGCGCACGTCGGGGGCGTGAGTGGGGACAGGCTCTTCGATGCCGTATTCGCAACTCGTCTGCCACCGCAATCTAGTCCCCTGTGCGCGACCCCTGCCAGCGCCGCGAATTTCGCCTGTCTGCACGCGGGATGAATCCAGGGATACGAAGCCCGGCGGACGGTGTCATTCCGAGGAAGGCGCGCCCGGTGCTCTCCAGAGGCACTGCTGCCTGAACGCCGACCGAAGAATCTGCCGGATGGGCGCACGGATCCGTCGGCTACGGCCGGGTTGGCCGCGAGGGGCCCCCGTTCCCGAGAAAGATTCTTCGGTCGGCGCACAGGGCTGCTGGGCGTTCCGGACGGCTCCGGGCGGCGCCTTCCTCAGAATGACAGTGATCGTCCGGACGGGCGTCTCTTTGTGGGCAACGCAAAAAGGCCGGCGGATTCGCTCCGCCGGCCCCTCCATCACCAGTGTGTGTCCGCCGATGCGGATCAGAACAGGGTGATGCCCACCAGCACCTGGTCGCGCTCCAGGTCGCCGCCCTGGTCCTCGGAGGCGGACTCGCTGACCCGGCGGTACTGCGCGTCCAGGCCAATCAGCTGGCTGAACTGAAAGCGCGCGCCCACCTGCCACCCCAGCTGCGTGCGGCTGTCCTTGAACTCGGGATCGGCCGCGCCGGCGTCCTCGATGGTGTACTGCCCCAGGCCGCCGTGCACGCCCACGTACGGCGTAACCGGCAGCAGGGGGATGTCGATGAAGTAGTTGGCCTCGGCCAGCACGCCAAAGCTGGTGCTCTCGCGGTCCACCTCGGTGGCCTTGCCGGTGGTGTAGGCGGTTACGCCCACGCCCAGGCTGAACGGCAGCACGAACTCGGCGCCCACGCTGAACCCGTCGGCCACGGGGGTCTGCGTGTCGCGGTTCTCCACGTCGCTGGCGTTGAACAGGTAGTGCCCCTTGAGCGCAAAGCCGCTCTGCGCCTGCGCGGTGCCGGCCGACGCCACCAGCGCGGCGGCCGCGGCGATCAACGGAATGGTCTTCCGCATGTACGTCTTTCCTGGTCCGGGTGCCTCGCGGAGCGCGGCCCCCGCATGGCGAAGGCCGCGCTCGTCGAATGCGGAAGGTGTATCCGCCGTCCGGGGCGAAAGTTCCATCCCGCGTCCCTGCTACGGGATCAGTGGATGCCCAGCAGCTCCACGTCGAACAGCAGGGTGCTGTTGGCGGGGATAGGGCCCATGTTGCGCGCCCCGTACCCCAGGTCGGCCGGAATCCGCAGCTGGCGCCGCCCGCCGATCTTCATCCCCGCCACGCCCTCGTCCCACCCCTTGATCACCTGCCCGGCGCCCAGCGGAAACGAAAAGGGCTGCCCGCGGTCGCGGCTGCTGTCGAACTTCCTGCCGTCTTCCAGGGTGCCGGTGTAGTGCACCGACACGGTGTCGCCCGCCCTGGCCTCCTGCCCTTCGCCCACCGCCTCGTCGCGGTACTGCAGCCCCGAGGGCGTCGTCGTCATCCCATCCGCCACGGTCGTTCTCCTGTTGGATTTTCCGGTCGATGTCCATCCCCCGCCGCGCGAGGTGCCCCCGCGCGCCGCAACCCCCGTTCCCCGCGATGGCGCGGCGCTGGCCGAGGATGGCTCCGCGGATGCGCATCCTCACCTTTGACGGCAGGTTGAGCACATCTTACACTCCCCGTCCCGGCGGCGCCACACGGCCGCCCGTTCATTCCCGGACCGGAGGAACGCGAGATGAGCAGAACAAGCGGGGGGATGCGGGGCGGGATCTTTGGGGTGGCGACGGCGGCGGCGCTGGCGTTCGGCGCGGCGCAGGCGCTTGCCCAGCCCGGCGCGGCGGCGCGGGACCCGCAGGCGTGCAACGGCGCACGGTGCAGGCAGGAGTGCCGCTCCATCGGCTACGACGACGGGCGGTGCGACCAGGGCGGCTGCGTCTGCCTGATCGTGGTGCCCACCCCGGGCTGATCACATCCGGAAGGATTTGACCGGCGGAGCGCACGTCCACTACTCTGTGGGCGTGCGCTTTCGTTCATCATCCACCCCACCCACGCGCCGCCATGAACATCCTCCGTGCCCTGGCCGCCTCGCTCGCCCTGTCGTCCATCCTTCCGGCGCCCGCGTCCGCCCAGCCGGCGTACCCGGCCGCGCAGCGCGCCCGCGACTCGGCCGAGGCGCTGGCCGCCTTTCGCGGCAACATCGGCGCGATCCACGCGCGCGACCGGGCCACGTACCTGACGTTCTACCTGCAGAGCGAGCGGCTGGCGCGCACCGGCCCCGGCGGCGTGAGCTGGGGGTACCAGGGAATGGCGGGCGGGGACCCCAACGCCTGGCCCGACACGCTGATCGCCACGCACGCCGAGGTGGTTCCGCTGGCGCCCGGCGTGGTATACGGCGCGTACCGCTACCGGGTGGTGCAGGGCGGCAGCCAGCGCGGCGTAAGCGAGCGCGTGCTGGTAAAGCAGCCGGACGGCAGCTGGAAGGTGGCCGTCAGCACCGCGTTCGGCAGCCCGGGCGACGCGCCGGTCCCCGCCTTTGCGCTCACCGGCGCCACGGTGATCGACGGGACGGGCGGGGCGCCGCTGCGCGACGCCACGGTGGTGATGCGCAACGGGCGGATCGCCTGCGTGGGCCGCTGCGAGGTGGGGGCGGACGTGCACACGATCGACGCGCGTGGAAAGTGGATCATCCCCGGGCTCATCGACGCGCACATGCACTACTCGCAGACCGGCTGGGCCGACGGGCGGCCGGACGCGGAGGACGTGCGCGCCCGCTTTCCCTACGACAGCACCGTGGCACACCTGGAGGCCCACCCCGAGCTCTTTCAGCGCAGCTACCTGTGCTCGGGGGTGACGGGGACGTTCGACGTGGGCGGCTACCCGTGGACGTGGGCCCTGCGCGACCGCGCGGAGCGGAACAACGCGGCGCCGCGCGTGGCCGCCGCGGGGCCGCTGCTCTCCACCATCGACCACTGGGTCAACACCCCCGCGCAGCGCCAGTTCGTCTACGCCTCAAACGACAGCAGCACGCGCGCGGCCGCCCGGATGGTGGCGCAGTACGAAAGCGATGCGGTGAAGGTGTGGTACCTGGCGGACGCGCCGGGCGCGGACACGGCCCACCTCAAGACGGTGCTGCGCGCGGCCGCGGACGAGGCGCGGCGGGCGGGGATTCCGCTCATCGTGCACGCCACCGGCCTGTGGGAGGCCAAGGACGCGCTGCGCGCCGGCGCGCGGCTGCTGGTGCACTCGGTGCAGGACCAGCCCGTGGACGACGAGTTCATCCAGCTGGCGCGCCAGGCGGGCGCCATCTACACCCCCACCCTCACGGTGGCGCAGGGGTACCTTCAGCTGTACGGCCGCGACTTCGACGAAACCGGGCTGCCCATGGAGTGCGTGGACCCCGCCACGCGCGCCAAGGCCGCGCGGACGGACTCGCTCCCGGCGAACAACTATCCCATGGCCCGCATTCGCCAGAGCCTGGAGCGTGAGCGGCTGATCATGGTCGACAACCTGCGCCGCGTGCACGCCGCGGGCATTCCCGTCGCCATGGGGACGGACGCGGGCAACCCGCTCACGCTTCACGGCGCCAGCGTGTTCCGTGAGATGGAGGCCATGGCCGCCGCCGGCATGTCGCCCATGGAGGTGCTGGTGGCCTCCACGCGCACCGCGGCGATGGCCATGGGGCGCGATTCCATCGGCACGCTGCGGCCGGGGATGGCGGCGGACCTGGTGGTGCTGGACGCGGACCCGCTGGAGAACGTGCGCAACCTGCGGGCGATTCGCCTCGTCGCCCGCGGCGGGGAGGTGTGGACGCGGCGGGAGCTGGAATATCGGTGAACGGGGCGGGGGGTGAACGGGTGAACGGGTGAACGGGTGAACGGGTGAACGGGTGAACGGGTGAACGGGTGAACGGGTGAACGGGTGAACGGGTGAACGGGTGAACGGGTGAACGGGTGAACGGGTGAACGGGT